>JAVJOD010000001.1:0-264988 GCA_040216915.1 Cyclobacteriaceae bacterium | reverse complement strand
GTCCATTAACAGGGTGCGTGCGTTTAGCGTGGAGAAAGCTCAGACCGTGTCTTCTTCACTGGAGCCATCACAAATAGTTTATGCAGCCACTTTGAGTGCGTTGTACGATGGAGCTGCCAGCGATGCGGAGAGAATGGCGATTATAGGCAAGGAGTACTGGAAGGCACTTTGGGGCAATGGTTTGGAGGCGTACAACCTGTATCGCAGGACCAGTACACCAACGGATCTTCAGCCGATGCGCAACCCACCTGGTACCGAGGGTCCATTCTGGCGCTCTATTGTGTATCCGGCTGTTTATGTGAACCTAAATTCAGAGGCGGCTTCCAACGAAGGGAAGGCTACGCGTAAAGTATTTTGGGATGGCAATCCGGACGACCTAAACTAAATGTAAAGATTTGCTGGTTGCTCTTTCCGATGAGGTAAGAGCAGCCGGTCAGGTCTTAGACTAAAAAATACAGACATGAAAAAAATATTTAATAGAATAACCATCGTGATGACGATGATCGTGCTGGTGTTAGCCTGTACGGATGAGTCATTGGATCCCTTTATCCTGAAGGACCTTCAGAAGGGTTCATTGCTGGCTCTTCGCGGTAATGATGGCTCGGCAGGAACATTGGATCCAGACCAGAACTTTTTCTTCAAGGATGCTGTGCAGACCACAGATGCGTTCAGCTATGTAGCAGACTTTATCTCAGAAGATCAGAGTTTGCTTCAGAGTGTGCAGGTGTATGCCAAGACACCAACTAGTACTCGTACGCTAGTGACCACGATCGATGCGAGTGGTTGGACGATTCCTACAGGAGGATTTGCTAAACAGGGTACCGTAAGTGTGGCTTTAAGTGCTATACTTTCGGCCTTGTCAATTACTGATGCTACTACGTTGAGTCGTACGGATCTGGTAATGACCTCAGACTTGTTGTTGACTGATGGCACCACAGTGCCTTCTGCAGCGATAGTAAACTCAGGTTTATTTTCAGCCTCAGCGTTTTTCCCTGCCAGCAACCTGAACTACTATGCGGAGGTTACTGCGGATTTCAGGCCCAAGGCTACTACCAAGTTGGCAAGTGGACTTGCACTTAAGGAGGCAGCAAAGGATACTTTGTTTATCACTTACGATCAGGATCTGTTGAACACACCTACTATTGCCTATGGCACAGGGGCTACAGGATTAGGTGCGTTGGTAAAGACAGCTGATGATAAGTATTATGACATCGTTACGGCAGGCGCAGGTTTTACCGGAAATGTAACCGCCACGATCACGGGTGGTACGGCCGATACTTATGGACCTGTATTGACTCAGCCCAGCAAGACGCAGACCATTAAGGTAGACAACACCGCACCTCAGGTTGTATCAAGCACCACGGGCACGCGAGTAGGAAAAGGCCAATTGGCTACCATCACCATCAACTTTAATGAGAAGATGAGTGCCAAGTCAGCCAACGCGATCAAGATCACGATCGATGATCCTAATGACGGTATCAAGGATGTGGATATTGTAGACTCTGCGTTTCCTGCTACCATGACGCTTGCGGCCAACGGATTGTCAGCGAGCTATGTGTTCCTGGTAGAGGAAATAACACCTCCAGGCGCAACACATGGACCACTGACGTTGACCTACACAGGCGGAGCGGATGAGGCTGGCAACGCAGTTGCCGGAGGAATCACTTCAGCTGGTTTGACTTTAGATGTGGGTACACCACCAGCGCCAGCCTTAGCATTGGCAGGTGACTATGATCAGGGTACGCAAATCAAGTGGAGTGCTACGCAGTCAACTGGCGGATCTAATGCAGGTGGCGCGGTTGCCGGTACAGTCTACTTTGTTGCAGTTACAGGAGGCTCGGCAGCTCCCACAGCGGTTACATTTGATCAGGATGCAAATGCAATCTGGACAATGGCCACAGGCGTGACCAATCAGGGTCAGGGTCAAATCACTACTGGCAGCACAGGTACATCTGGCACGGTATTCAGTGCATTTACGGCTACCGGTACGTTTGATTTCTACGCAGTATTTGTAGGATCGACCGGAAATGTGAGCGCAATACCAGCTGCACAGCTTGCAGGTGTGGTGATGTAAATCGCGAATTACTTCTAAGGATAGCCCATAGGGCAGTTCAAATTAAGAAGCCCTCTCTGACTTAGTCGGGGAGGGCTTCTTCTTTTAAGAGCAAGAGACTTCTTTGGCGATAGAATGGCTAACCTCTGAAGGAAGGTGAAGTATGTAAAAGTTATTAGGGATGCATAAGCGTATAAAAGCGCTTTTCTACTGAAGCATCTTCAACAGGACGGACAGGCGATTCTTTAGATTGCGTCTATCCACAATGAAGTCCAGGAAACCATGTTCAAGTACAAATTCTGCACTTTGGAAACCTTTGGGCAGATCCTTTCCAATGGTTTCGCGAATGACACGCGGTCCCGCAAAACCAATCAAGGCACCCGGCTCTGAGATATTAAAGTCTCCCAGCATCGCGAACGAGGCTGTAACGCCACCGGTTGTAGGGTCAGTCAGCAGGGAGATATAAGGAATCCTGGCCTGATCCAGGAGGGCCAGTTTTGCAGAGGTCTTTGCCATTTGCATCAACGAAAGGCCCGCTTCCATCATACGTGCGCCACCGGATCTTGAAATCATCAGGAACGGTGTCTTAGTCTTGAGTGAGTGATCAATAGCTCTTGAGATTTTTTCACCTACTACCGACCCCATTGAGCCACCAATAAAACTGAAGTCCATGGCTGCGATGGCAATGTCCAACCCATTCATTTTGCCATAGGCAGTCCTAATGGCATCTTTCAGGTTAGATTTTGCCTGTGACTCTTTAATTCTTTTTGGGTAGGGCTTAGAATCCACAAATTGCAATGGATCGGCAGACTCCATGTTGGGGTCCAATTCCGTAAATTCTCCATCAAACAGAATGTTGAAATACTCTTGAGAGCCGATACGCACGTGGTAGTCCTCTTCAGGAACCACGTAGGCATTGTTTTTAAGCTCTCTGGTGTGGACAATCTTACCCTCGGGTGACTTGAACCACAACCCATCAGGAACCTCTCTTTTTGCCTCTGTTGGCGTTAAAATCCCCTTGTCTGTACGCTTAAACCAAGACATGTATTATCCTTAAATCGAAAAACCGGTCCTTTAAGCCGGCTTGATTAAACTAAAATTAAGCAATTGAAATGCCCTTATCTAAATAAACGTCCTGAATCGCATTCAGAATGCCAATTCCATCTTTCAAGGGTCTTTGGAATGCTTTTCGGCCAGAAATTAGGCCTGTGCCGCCTGCCCTCTTGTTTATTACGGCAGTTCTCACCGCATCAGCCAGGTCGCTGGCACCTTTTGATTCGCCTCCTGAGTTAATTAAGCCTGCTCTACCCATGTAGCAGTTGGCCACCTGGTAGCGACACAGGTCGATCGGATGCTCTGAGCTAAGGTGCGAGTACATCTTTTCGTCTAATTTGCCGTAGCTTGAATTTCCTGTATTCATGGCCTTGAAGCCGCCATTGTTTTCCGGAAGCTTCTGCTTGATAATGTCTGCCTGAATAGTAACTCCAAGGTGATTGGCTTGTCCCGTAAGGTCCGCAGAAACGTGATAGTCTTTACCGTCTTTTTTGAAGGCACCGTTTCTCAAATAGCACCATAAGATGGTCGCCATTCCAAGTTCGTGCGCCCTTTCAAACGCTGCTGCTACTTCCTGAATCTGCCGCGTAGAGTTGTCGGAGCCAAAATAGATGGTAGCGCCTACAGCCACCGCACCCAGGTTCCATGCTTCCTCTACTGAACCAAACATGATTTGGTCATAGCCATTTGGGTAAGTGAGTAGTTCGTTATGATTGATCTTTACTATAAACGGAATCTTGTGTGCATACTTGCGGGACACCATTCCAAGATTGCCAAAGGTGGTAGCCACCGCATTACAACCTCCCTCAATCGCTAGATTTACGATGTGTTCCGGATCGAAGTAGATGGGGTTCTTCGCAAAAGATGCGCCAGCGCTATGTTCTATGCCCTGGTCGATAGGTAGAATGGATAGATACCCCGTGCCCGCGAGTCTTCCATGGTTAAAGAGCGTGTTTAGGCTTCTTAGCACCTGAGGTCCTCTGTTGGACTGTACGAAAACCCGATCAACGAAGTCCGGACCAGGCAGGTTGATTTGATTATGAGGTATTGTTTTGCTTTTATGGTCGAGAAGGAATTTAGCTTCCTTTCCCAGAAGTTTGGATATGCTTGCTTTTGCCATTTTTGAACTTTATAAAGGTGGTTAAGAAAATCGCAACTTGGAAGAACTGATGAGTAGATAACAGTTAAGCAAAGAACCCCGACCTTGGTCGGGGTTCTTAAAATTATCTTATTTGGACGGCTTTGCTGCTGAAAGCTTTTCTTTGATCCTTGCGGACTTACCTTGACGTCCTTTCATGTAGAAAAGCTTGGCTCTGCGTACTTTACCAGCTTTAATCACTTCAATTTTTTCGATGCTGGGGCTTAGTATTGGAAACACTCTTTCTACACCTACACCGTTAGAAATCTTTCTTACTGAAAATGACTCACCATTGGTTCCTTTACCTCTTCGGTATAGCACTACACCTTGGAACTGCTGAATTCTCTCTTTGGAGCCCTCTTTGATCTTCACGTGCACATTTACAGTGTCACCTGCCCTAAAGTCAACTATATCAGCCCTTTTGGCTGCCAGTTCCTGCTCTACTATTTTCATTAAATCGGCCATGGCTCGATGGTTTTTAAAATGGACTGCAAATATAGGATTTAGATAGGATAAATAACCGTAACCCCTCTCAAAATTTTATGACGCCAAATCATCATCTAAGAGGCCGGGACGCCTCTTTTTAGTCCTACTTACTGCAGTTTCATATCTCCATTTTTCAATATTGGCTTCGTGGCCTGAAAGTAGCACCGGGGGAACTTCCAGGCCCTTGTAGCTTGCCGGGCGGGTGTACACTGGGGGAGCCAGGAGCCCATCCTGAAATGAATCTGACAAGGCTGAAGTCTCGTCCGACAGCACGCCAGGTATTAACCGAATAATGCTGTCGGCAAGCACCGCTGCAGCCAGTTCACCTCCTGACAATACATAGTCTCCTATGCTTATTTCACGGGTAATCAGGTGCTCTCTTACTCGCTCATCGACACCCTTATAGTGACCACAAAGCATTATCAAATTGCCTTTTAGGCTAAGCTCGTTGGCAAGGCCCTGGTTGAGTAGTTCACCATCGGGACTTAAATAAATGACTTCGTCATAGGCTCGTTCGGCCTTTAGTGCGCTCAGACAGTTGTCGATGGGCTCAATCATCATGACCATACCAGCGCCACCTCCGAACGCATAGTCGTCAATACTCTTGTGTTTATTCGTAGAATATTGGCGAAGGTCATGTACGATGATTTCAACCAGATTCTTGTCTTGGGCGCGTTTCAGTATGCTATCTGAGAATGGTCCCTCAAGCAGTTTGGGCAAGCAAGTGATGATATCTAATCTCATGGAATTCGCTTATCACTGATCATATATCCAAAAAGCCGTCAGGCAAATCTACCAGCACCTTCTTTTCCGTGTCCCTTATCTCTTTTACAAATTGGGCACCAAAAGGTATCAACACCTCTTTTTCGCCATTCTTGACAATGAGTAAAGGATTCAATGCAAAGTCGTTGATTTCTGTAACCTCTCCAATCAGTTGATTATGGAACCACACCTCGAATCCAATGAGGTCTGTCATGGCGGGGCCTGGGCTTTCCTCTTCTTTAAACAATGACTTAGGTAGGTAGGCGTGACAGCGCAGTATGGAATCGGCTTGCTCTGGTGTGTCGATGTCTTCCAACTTGAAGATGCCCGTATCGGCATGGGTTGAAATACCTTCAATAAAAAAAGGAATCAACCTTTGGTTTTGCTCCAAAAAGATTGATTCCAGTTTTTCGTTTGGGAGGCTAGTCTCCAGATGAATTTTGACTTCTCCCTTCAGACCATGTCTCTTCGTCACGTACCCAACCCGGTAGCATGAGTCGATATCCATGGCTGTGATTTATGCCTTTGGCTCTTCGCCCTCTGCTTTTGGCTCTGCCGCAGGAGTTTCTGCTGCCGGTGTTTCCGCTGGTGCAGCTTCTGCGCTTGGTGCATCCTCAGAAGCAGGAGCTTCTTCGGCAACGGCTGCGGTCTCAGCTTCTTCCTTAACTTTAGCCTTCTCGCGAATAGCCTCAGCGCGTTTCTCTCTAACCTTCGATTCGGCTTCCTTCCGGGCTTTGGCAGCATCTGATTTTGCAGTGGCCAAATTGTCTTTCTTATTCTGAATTTTTCCTTCCTTTTCCTTCATCCATTCCGCAAGCTTTGCATCTGCCTGTTCCTGGGTAAGGGCGCCTTTCACCACACCTATCTGAAGGTGTTTTTTCAACATCACGCCTCTATAAGACAACATCGCCTTCACGGTATCTGACGGTTGTGCGCCATTCATGAGCCAATGAAATGCCCTGTCATCCTTCAAATCGATGCTAGCGGGGTTGGTGAGCGGATTATACGTCCCAATTTTTTCGATAAAGCGACCATCACGTGGTGCTCTGGCGTCCGCCACGACTACATCGTACATCGCCAGTTTCTTGCGGCCTCTGCGGGCCAATCTGATTTTTACAGCCATTTTGCTTTGTTTTTATTCGGATCTCGTCCGGTTTATTTTTTGGACTGCAAATGTAAGGTTATTTTTTGGTTTAACAATCCCCAAAGGTAGAGTAAAGAAAGGCCTGTGGCGAACAATATATTCGTATAAACGGTTATTGAATTTTTTATCCACTCGGCTGTTTTTTACATTTGTTACCTTCACAAAATTACTATGGATAAATACTCCTATATCTCCAATGCTGATGTGACTTACCTGGATCAGCTTTATCAGAATTATAAGATAGATCCTTCCTCTGTAGACGAAACCTGGCAGAAGTTCTTTGAGGGATATGATTTCTCCACGCAGCGATTTGGTGAAGGGGGCAATGGCGTTGTTGCGGATGGCGTGACTATTAAAGAGACTCAGGTAAGGACGCTCATACACGCCTACCGATCCAGGGCTCACTTGAAATCGAATACCAATCCGGTGCGACAGCGTAGGGATCACAAGGTGCCGCTCGATTACCAGTATTACGGCTTGACAGACGCGGATTTGGATGCGGAGTTTGACGTGGGTGTTGAGATTGGTCTGGGAAGGACTACCCTAAAGAAGATAATAGAGAAATTAGACAAGGTCTACCTTGGCACGATAGGCTTTGAATACAGCTACATTCGTAATCAAGAGATCTTTGATTGGTTTGTCGACAAATGTGAAAAAGAGTACTACAACTACAACCCAAGTCAATCAGAAAAGAAAGAAATTCTCTCAAAGCTCAATGAAGCAGTGGTATTTGAGAATTTTCTTCATACCAAATTTCTTGGCCAGAAGCGATTTTCGCTAGAGGGAGGAGAAAATACAATTCCGGCTCTGCAAACCATTATTAACAAGTCCGCAGAGCTTGGAGTGGAAGAAGTCGTGATAGGGATGGCACATAGAGGACGACTGAATGTATTGTCGAATATCTTAGGAAAAACCTACGACCAAATTTTCAATGAGTTTGAAGGCAATGCGAGTGGTGATCTTACGATGGGTGATGGAGATGTAAAGTATCATCAGGGCTATGCTGGTCATATTGATACGCCCTCTAATAAGAAGATCTACGTAAAACTCACACCAAATCCATCTCATTTAGAGGCGGTTGACCCGTTGGTATTGGGTTACACACGTGGTCAGATTGATGATGAATACTCCGGAGACTTGAAGAAGGCAATGGCTATTCTGATCCATGGGGATGCCGCTGTGGCAGGTCAGGGTATTCTATACGAAATTGTGCAGATGTCGGGCTTGCCTGGCTACCACACGGGAGGTACGGTACACTTTGTGATCAATAACCAGGTTGGCTTTACCACTGACTATGATGACGCAAGAACTTCCATCTATTGCACCGACCTTGCAAAGATTGTAGATGCTCCAGTGCTTCACGTAAATGGTGATGATGCAGAAGCAGTTACTTTCAGCTGTAAGCTTGCAGTGGAGTACAGGCAGAAGTTTGGCAAGGATATCTTTATTGACATGGTCTGCTATCGCAGGCATGGGCACAACGAAAGTGACGAACCCAAGTTCACTCAACCCAAACTTTACAACCTTATTGCCAAGCACCCTAATCCCAGAGAGGTTTATCTGAAGCAGTTGGTGCAGCGGGGAGATGTTGATGCTGATTTGGCAAACTCGCTGGATAAGAATTTTAGAGCAGAATTGCAGGACCGTTTGAATGAGGTAAAACAAAACAAGCTTCCTTACAAAGTCCAAAAGATTGAGGAAGAGTGGCACAAACTAAGAAAATCGAAGCCTGAAGATTTTGACAAATCTCCGGCTACCGCCATAAAGCCAAGCATGGTGGACCAGGTGGGAAAGGCTTTGACTACACTACCTGAAGGCTTTAAGCCCCTCAAACAAATAGATAAATTAATCAAGGACAGGAAGAGTGCCTTCTTTGAGGAAAAGACCTTAGGGTGGGCTGAGGCTGAGCTACTCGCCTATGGCAGTTTGCTTCTTGATGGCAAACTAGTGAGAATGTCAGGACAGGATGTGCAGCGAGGTACGTTTTCGCATCGACACGCATGCCTCACCGATAGCAATACCAATCAGGTGCATAATAGCCTTAATCACATTGACAGCAAGCAACGCAAGTTTCATATTTTCAACTCGCTGCTTTCGGAATTTGGAGTGCTTGGCTTTGAATATGGATATGCCATGTCATCCCCAAATGCACTTGTGCTGTGGGAGGCGCAATTCGGAGATTTTGTCAACGGGGCACAGGTCATGATTGATCAATTCATTACCAGCGCAGAGTCGAAGTGGCAGAGAATGAATGGGCTGGTGATGTTGTTGCCACATGGTTATGAAGGTCAGGGGCCAGAGCACTCAAGTGCTAAGCCTGAGCGCTTTCTTCAGATGGCAGCTGAATACAATATCGTAGTGGCTAATCCCACTAAGGCATCCAATATTTTTCACCTGTTGAGAAGGCAATTGACCTGGGAGTTTAGAAAGCCATGTATCATTTTTTCACCAAAGTCGCTATTGAGACATCCATCTGTAGCGTCTCCTATCAGTGAATTTACAAAGGGGTCTTTTCAGGAAGTAATTGATGACACTACGTCTTCGAAATCAATTAAGAAACTGATCTTGTGCTCAGGTAAAATCTACTACGACCTTGATGAGGCTCGCCAAAAGAAGAAGATCAAAAACATTGCGATTGTCCGGGTTGAACAATTGTATCCTTTTCCGGAGAAAGCAATTCAGTCTGCAATCAAAAAATATAAGGATGCCACTGTCGCCTGGGTGCAGGAGGAGCCCTCCAACATGGGCTACCTGAGTTTTGTCCAAAGAATGATGCCTGATCAAAAATTTGAAATCGTAGCCAGAAAGGCCAGTGCCTCACCAGCTACGGGATTCTCAAAAGTGCACAAGGCTGAGCAGGAAAAAATTGTCAGTCAAGCCCTTGAAACAAAATAAACTAACACTATCTCAATGTCTGAAAAAGTAAAAGTACCATCCGTAGGTGAATCTATTACCGAGGTGACCATTGCCAGTTGGCTTAAAAAAGATGGCGAACAAGTTGCCATGGACGAAGTAATTGCTGAGCTGGAGTCAGATAAGGCAACCTTTGAATTAACAGCACCGCAGGCAGGCGCGCTAAAAATAGTGAAGCAAGAGGGCGAGACGGTTCCAATAGGAGAGCTCATTTGCGAAATTGACACCTCATCAAAAGCTGAAGCGCCAGCCAAGGAGGAGAGTAAGGAAACTGAGAAAAAATCTGTAGCGGATGCGCCTTCTGGTGGCCCCAAGAAAACAGGTGAGGTCAAGGAAATGAAAGTACCTGCGGTAGGGGAATCCATTACGGAGGTGACTTTATCAACGTGGTTGAAAAAAGATGGTGATTTCGTAGCGATGGATGAAGTGATCGCTGAGGTAGAATCTGACAAAGCAACTTTCGAATTGCCGGCCGAAGCCCAAGGTATCCTAAAGATTGTGGCTACGGAAGGAACGACTTTGCCGATCGGTGGACTGATCTGCAAAATTGAAGTGGCGGAGGGCGCACCCGCTAAGACTGAGACTAAGGCTGCACCCGCAACAGGTGCTGCGGGCAGCGATGGAGGAGCGGACAAGTCATATGCCGCTGGTCACCCCTCACCCGCTGCGGCCAAAATTTTGGATGAGAAGGGAATTCCTGCTTCACAGGTTTCCGGAACTGGCGTGGGAGGAAGAATAACAAAAGAGGATGCAGAGAAAGCGCAATCAGCGGCCAAGCAATCTAGTTCCGAGTCGCAGGCCCCAACTGCAACACCAGGCACAAGAAATGTGCGAAGGGAAAAGATGTCTTCATTAAGAAGAACCATTGCAAGGCGACTGGTGGCAGTAAAGAACGATACGGCCATGCTCACCACATTTAATGAAGTGGACATGAAGCCGGTAATGGACCTGAGATCGAGGTACAAAGAGAAGTTCAAGGAGAAGTATGGCGTAGGCTTGGGCTTCATGAGTTTCTTCACCAAAGCAGTGGCAGCCGCTCTAAAAGAATTTCCGGCAGTTAACTCCTATATCGATGGAGATGAAGCGGTTTACCATGATTATTGTGATATTTCGATTGCGGTATCTACGCCTAGAGGTTTGGTTGTTCCTGTGATCAGAAATGCGGAGACTTTATCAATGGATGAAATTGAGAAAGAAGTCGTACGTCTGGCAACAAGAGGACGCGATGGCAAACTTTCGATTGACGAAATGACTGGAGGCACCTTCTCGATAACCAATGGTGGAGTGTTTGGATCCATGCTATCTACTCCGATACTCAACCCTCCGCAGTCTGCCATTCTTGGTATGCACAACATCGTTCAGAGACCCATTGCGCTCAATGGAGAAGTTGTGATTCGACCAATCATGTATCTCGCCTTATCCTACGACCATCGCATTGTCGATGGCAAGGAATCTGTTAGCTTCCTGGTGAGAGTGAAAGAAATGCTTGAAGATCCGGGAAGACTCATTCTTGGTGTGTAATTAATTGTTGTAATTAAGAAACCGTAAGACATGCAATACAATGTTACTGTTATAGGATCTGGGCCTGGTGGATATGTGGCTGCCATTCGCTGCGCACAACTTGGATTTAAGACCGCCATCATCGAAAAATATGAAACGCTGGGCGGTACGTGCCTGAATGTAGGTTGCATCCCTTCGAAGGCGTTGCTTGATTCTTCGGAGCATTTCCTAAATGCAAAGGATCATTTCAAAGAACATGGTATCGATATACCTGCCCCCAAAGTAAACATCGGGCAAATGATTAAGCGTAAGGCGGATGTGGTGAAACAGAATGTGGAAGGCATTGCCTATCTGATGAAGAAGAACAAAATTGATGTGCACGTGGGAGTAGGTTCCTTTGTGGACAAGAACACAATCAAGATTACTTCCAAAGATGGTAAGGAAAACACGATTACAACTGAGAAAGTGATAATTGCCACGGGTTCTAAGCCTACGCCACTGCCCTTTGCTAAGTTTGACAAGAAGAGGATCATTTCCAGTACAGAAGCGCTGGAGCTTAAGGAAGTGCCGAAACATCTCATTGTAATTGGTGGGGGAGTTATCGGAATGGAATTGGGTTCGGTCTATGCCAGAATTGGTGCAAAGGTGACGGTGGTTGAGTTCATGGACAGCCTGATCGCCACGATGGATGGCACCATGGGCAAAGAATTACTAAAAGTGACCAAAAAGTTGGGCATGCAATTCCACTTAGGTCACAAGGTGACATCCGTGACAAGTAAGGGCAAGGAGGTAATACTCAAAGCGGAGGACAAGTCTGGCAAGGAAATCGAAATTAAAGGGGACTACTGTCTGGTTAGCATCGGAAGGCGCCCTTATACCGAGGGACTTGGTTTGGACAAGGTGGGGATAGAGTTAGAGAAAGGGAGAATTCCGGTGGATGATCACTTGAGAACAAAAGTTGATAATATCTATGCGATTGGAGATGTGGTGCGTGGTGCCATGCTTGCGCACAAAGCTGAGGAAGAAGGGGTGATGGTAGCAGAGCAAATAGCAGGGCAAAAACCGCATATCAATTATTTGCTGATTCCAGGGGTAGTTTATACCTGGCCTGAGGTTGCTAGTGTAGGATACACAGAGGAGCAGTTAAAGGAGTCAGGGAGGAACTATAAAACCGGATCATTCCCTTACAAAGCTTTAGGCAGGGCAAGAGCCAGTATGGATGTGGATGGTCTGGTAAAAATACTTGCTGACAAACAGACTGATGAGATATTGGGTGTCCACATTATCGGAGCTCGTGCTGCTGACATGATTGCAGCGGGTGTAGTAGCTATGGAGTATCGGGCATCGGCAGAAGATGTTTCTAGAATGTCGCATGCGCACCCGACCTACATGGAAGCGGTGAAAGAGGCTTGTCTTGCAGCCACTGCCAATAGACCTATTCATATGTAGATTTCGACAACCAATAATTGAGGCCATATCTGATTCCCAAAGCGATCACCAATGGAATGAGATAGACATTGAGTTGCTGAGGCAGGAATGGCCAACTCGCCAGTACAAGAAGCGTCAAAGCTGCAGCCAGTCCAAAGTACTTAGTTACCAGCGCTTTTCTTTTCGCAAATAGCATAAACACCGCTATCAGGTTTGTGGGTATTGCCCAGAGTATGTTGAAATTGTTTGCGGCTGCTTTATGATCGGTAGCTATCCAAAGTAATAGAAGTAACCAACCAATAAGTCCGGTGATCGATAGCATGGTTACATCGAGCCACCTTGAGGGGCGCTGCTTTTTATAGTCGAAGAAAGAAATCACGATAGTCAATAGCATCGCAACACCAAATATGACCCAAGGGTGCGGTACGCTATGTGTTATTACTTGTGCTTGATCAGGGTCGCTTACAATCGTTTCCAATACGATAGGCAAAGGGCCCGTCTCCTTCATGATAGATGCATGGTCAAAAGCTTTTTCAATGTAGTCGGGAAGGAACATATACTCATAGGGACTAGCCTTCTTATCCATTGGCAGCCCAAGGCAAATGTCAATTCCCAGATCACCCCACGGCTGATCCTTAAGGTACAGATCCGTCAACTCTCTGATCGTGTAATTCGTGTTGATATGGGAATCATCAAATCGGATATTTTCTCCAAGTACTTTTACGAATACATCTCTGATAATAGTAGCGCAGTTGTTGTAGAAGTAGTCGTATAAATAATCTTGATTTTCTGGAAGTGCATTCCATTGTAAAAAATCAAAGACCTGTTGTTTTTGGTTTTGATTCAAATCCAGCACTTGCTCGTGTACCCAGCGATTGTAATAGAGGTAGATGCTTCTGAAGCGAGGGTAAGACTGGACCGCAAGCCTGTAGAGAAGATTTCCCTTTGTGAAGTTCAGGTAGAAGTTTGGCTGATTGAAGTCAAATGTGCCGTAGTTGTAGGCGTAGTCGATATTATTTTCGGGATCGTATACCCGGATGGCGCTATGCCCAAATGCTGCGTAAAGTTCGTTCTGGTCTGGCGCACAAGTGATGATGGAAACTTTGGCATTTTCCGACAAGTGGATCTGTGCGCTTATTTTGGCAGAAACCATCAATAGGCATAGAAGTAAAAAATAGCGCATAGTGACTCAAATATTGTATCGAAAGATAAAACAATCGTTCAGTAAAAGGTAATTTTGATTTGACCCGGGCATGAATAAGAATATCACAGATGGCTTGAACTTCGCTTCTAAACTCTCTTGGAAGAGAACTTGGAACGCGATAAAGGTTGTGTCGAGTTATTATAAGTCACGAATAACAGGCATGCCTACATTGCCGGCCTCCCCAATTAGTATTTCTATTGAACCAACTACTTCCTGCAACTTGCGATGTCCGGAATGCCCAAGCGGCTTAAGATCTTTTACCCGCCCTACAGGAATGCTGACTCAAGAACTTTATCAAAAAGTGATTGATGAGTTATCTCCAACACTTGCCTACCTCATTTTCTATTTTCAAGGAGAGCCTTATCTCAATCCACGACTTCTTGAGATGATTTCATATGCCTCGGCAAGAAAGATATATACAGCAACCTCGACTAATGCACACTACTTAAATGAGGAGGCCGCGAAAAAAACTATTGAATCTGGTTTGGATAGGTTAATTATTTCTATCGATGGCGCAGATCAGGAGAGTTATGAGTCTTATCGTGCGGGTGGAAGTCTGCACAAGGTAATTGAAGGCACGCGTAATGTCATCAAGTGGAAGAAAGCCCTGAAGTCAAAAACACCTCATGTGATTTTCCAATTTTTGGTAGTCAAACCTAATGAATCGCAAATTGAGGATGTTTACAAGCTGGCCAAGGATTTGGGAGTGGATGAAGTGGCATTAAAGACAGCTCAGATTTACGATTATGAAAACGGTTCAGAACTTATCCCCACTATAGAAAAGTATTCCCGTTACAAATTAAAGAAGGATGGCACTTACGCGGTAAAAAATAAATTATTGAATCATTGCTGGAAGATGTGGCACAGTTGTGTGATCACCTGGGATGGCAAGGTTGTACCCTGCTGTTTTGATAAGGATGCACATTTTGTACTTGGGGATTTAAGCCAGCGCTCTTTTAAAAATATATGGAAGGACGAGAAGTATCAGGCCTTTCGAAAGTCTTTGCTTAGATCCCGGAATGAGATAGAGATTTGTAAAAATTGCACAGAAGGAACCAAGGTTTGGGCCTAACCCAGCGTTGTTTCTTTTTCCTTCATTTTCTTCATAATGGCATCCACGTCAATTGAGTTGCAAGATCCGCAGCCTGACGCACAGCTACTAGATGTGAAAGACCTGTAAACAAGTCTGCCCAAGTACAAGGCGGATAGCGTCAATAATAAGACAATGATGGTGGTCTGAACCATGTTCAAAAATAGTGATTTCCATCAATTAACTGTTGGGAGCTCAAAATAGTTTTGAGAGCCGGAAAATCGAGTCTCCACTCCTCATAATCTTAACGGCTCAAAGGCGATATTTCGATATATTACCCTTCAAAATTATATTGCATGAGTCTAACAAAAAACTACAAAGGGTATAAATCCTTTGCCTACCTGGAGAGGGATGTCGATTACAAGCATTTCGAATTGGTGGATGAATTGACGCGGGTAAAATCTAGCAAAGTCGCCCTGACCAAAGAACAAGAAAGCAGGGTTTCGAGAATTTTGGCGGAAAATGTTTTAATCTCCGTTCATGAGCACTTGGGTACTTTTCCAAAAGATATTATGCAGACACCTGCCTATGTGAAGGAGGGAAGAATGGCCACTGCGTTTGAAGGCCTTTCTAAATCCCATTGGGATTGTGTGTTTGACAACTTGATGGACGGAATCTGTCAGATACACTCAAAGGGTGGATGGAAGTGGAGTGAGGTGATTCATGACCTTGGCATGCGCTTATGCGATATTGCGCATCAGGATTTTGTGATTCATTGTAAAACGGTGAGCGATATTCATCGTGCTCATAAAGAAGGAAAGGTGGCTTGGGTGGCAGTGATGGAGGGAGCTATGATGATCGAAAATGAATTGGATCGACTTGATTTGCTGTATGGATTTGGACTGCGGTCGATCGGTATCACTTATAGTGAATCCAATGCCCTGGGCTCTGGCCTTAAGGAAGATGTGGATGGAGGGCTCACTAAATTTGGAAAGAAAGCAGTAGAGCGAATGAACAAAGTCGGTCTTTTGATCGATTGTTCGCACACAGGTGATCAAACCGCTTTGGATACCATTAAGCATAGCACGAAGCCAATTATTCTCAGTCATATTGGAGCCAAAGCACTTTGGAACACGAATAGGATGGCTCCCGATGATGTGCTCAAAGCTTGTGCGGACAAGGGTGGAGTGATTGGAATGGAAGCAGCACCTCATACCACACTTACACCGAATCAGAGAAAACATAATTTAGATGCGGTGATGGAACACTTTGAGTACATCAAAGATCTAGTAGGTATAGATCATGTCACTTTCGGACCTGATACGCTGTACGGTGATCATGTGGGCTTGCATAAGGCCTACACAGCGTCCCTGTCTTTGAAGGAATCAAAAGGAGAAGGTAAGCCCGGGATGGAGTACGAGCCTGTGGAGTTTGTGGATGGACTGGAAAACCCAACGGAAGGTTCATACAATATTGTGAGGTGGTTGGTAAAGCACAACTATACCGATGAAGAAATTGGGAAAGTGATGGGAAATAATACTTTGCGATTACTGAAAGAGGTGTGGGTGTAGTGCGACTTTTGTTATGGGTAGTGTGTTTAGGCATCGTTTCAGAAGGCCGAAGCCAATATACTATTTCAGAAATAAAGGTATCTGCAACTTGGAATCAGCGGGAAGGTCGTGTCCTCGTAACGGAGAAAATCCGATTTGACCCAACGGGATCAAGTGAAAAAATTAGACTTCAATCTTTGCCAATAGGTGCTGTGATTACTGGCCTCAAGTTATTCGTGAATGGAACGTTGACCGATCTGGAAACTTCACAAGATCACAATGGTCTAAAAGAGATAGAATTGATGCCAAATGAAGCAGGTATTTTGCATTTGAAATACGAGGTTGAGGTTAATGAACACATGCTAATTGTTCCCTTGATTTTCCCAAGAATGAACAATATTCCCTCCAATGAAAACTTGTTCTCCGCCAGTATCAGCATTCCAAATAATTACCGTATCGTCAATAGTTTTCCTACAGTTGAAGCGGAGGCGAAGCCAGAGGGAAATCAGATAGTGTACGATGTTACGCTGCCCGTAATTCCTTCTATGCTAAGAGTAGAAGTGTCGAAAAATGGCGAAGTGAGTTTGTCCACCATTGATCTTTTGGATGGAGCGGTCTTGGTAGTCCTTGCAATTGTGGGGGTGGCAGGTTGGCGAAAACGAAAAATGCTGATCTAATATGCCAGGATTTATTTTTTGGGGCCTGTTTCTATTTCTCGGATTAATCCTTGTAGGATATATCGGATGGATGCTGTGGATTGAAAAGGGAAAGTGAGATGGATATGCAGCTAATCATATTTGTACTTTATTTTCTCGTGGTTTTTCTCATTGGCTGGTATAGCATGCGTGCTACCTCTTCTGAATCAGATTATTGGATTGCTGGTGGTAAATTGGGTTGGGGTGTAGGTGGTGCTACCATGGCGGCAACTCATACCAGTGCGGGCACTTTCATTGGAACTATAGGAGTGATCTACGCGGTAGGTTGGTCATTTGCATGGGTGTTACTTTCCATACCGCTGGCTTATTGGTTTATGGTGGCAGTGCTAGCACCACGATTTACAAAAGTTAAAGAATTGACGCTGCCAGCATTCCTACAAAGAAGATACGCTAGTAAAGCAACGAGGGGCCTGGGGGCTTTTATTATCTTAATTGCCACTGTTGTTTACGTGCAAGCGCAGATTGTGGCGGGAGGACTGGTTGCCAACATTGTTTTCGGTGTCCCAACCACAACCGGTATGGTGGTCTTTACCCTGATTTTGATTGTCTACACGGTACTGGGTGGAATGCTTGCAGTAGCCTATACAGACTTTCTTCAAATGGTAATCATGACCATTGGCACCATCGTATCAGTACCACTTGCTGTGAGCCACTTTGGGAATTTTGAAAATTTGATCAACATGGTGCAGGTCGTTAAGCCGTTGACATTTCAATGGGGGGGCTTCTCCACATCACTTCTAATTACCATGGGCCTTGCATTCTTTCTCGGTTCAGTGGCCACGCCAGAAAAGCTTGTACGGCTTTATGCGATGAAAGACATGCGTACTATTAGAAGAGGAATATTACTAACCATAATTCTGGTGACAGGAATAAACCTTATGGTCTTTATACTGGGCTTGGCGGCCATGGCCCTATTCCCTGTGCTTCCCACCGGGGATTTAGCAATGCCCGTGATTGCACGCGCGGTACTACCAACCTTCATCGGGACGATCATGCTCGCAGCTGTGACATCCGCCATGATGTCCACTGTGGATTCACTGCTGTTGGTGGCTGGGTCGGCTTTGTCTGAGGATATATATCAGAATCTGATCCATACCAACGCCACAGAGAAGAGAAGGCTTTTGGTAGCTCGCATAGGTATCGTTATCGTGGGCACTGTGCCGCTGCTTTTGATATTGGGTGGATTTGCGAAGGGGGAATTGATTCAGTTTATAGTAGTGTTGTTTACTGCAATTATGGCAGCCGGGTTTTTTACCCCTGTGGTGGGAGGTGTTTTATGGAAGAGAGCAAATAAAGCGGGCGCGATTGCGTCTATGATCGGTGGCGTGCTGGTCACAGGTATTTGGAAAGTCTTCGGTGATGCTGAAATTTATCCAGTACTGCCGGGCTTTATTGCAAGCGTACTGCTTTTTGTGGTGGTAAGTTTGATGACGCCCGCACCGAAAGAAAGTTTATGGAAACCTTATTTTGAAAAGTGACGAACAAGAGGAAGAATATTCTGATAGCCAGTTATCTCGAACCAGCACTTGTGGAAAAAATAAGAGCTGTGGATTCCAGACTTAATGTGGTTTATGACCCTGCTTTGATTGCCGCTCCTGCTTTCCCTGCCGATCACAATGGTTTACCCTTCACACGTATACCTGAACAGGAAGAAATGTGGAGAGGATACTTAAAGCAAACGGAAATACTTTTTGATTTTGATAGAACCCACTTGGAGGATCTTCCCGAATTGGCGCCTAGTGTGAGGTGGTTGCAGGCAACGAGCAGCGGGATCGGACAGAAACTTCACAATTTGAAGTATGATGAGCGAATGCCTGACACCGTATTTACTTCAGCTAGGGGAGTGCACGCTCGACCTCTTGCCGAATTTTGTATAATGATCATGCTGGCTTTTAATAAGAAACTATTGCTAACAATAGAAAGCCAGCGTGAAAAAAAGTGGGCTCGTTTTGCGGGTACAGATTTACATGGTAAAACGATAGGCATCATTGGAATGGGAAAGGTGGGCGTAGAGGTGGCGCGAATGGCAAAGTGTTTTGGCATGAACGTGCTGGGTATGAAAAGGGAAGTACAAGGTGTGGAGATGTCAGCTCTAAACGTAGACGAACTCTTTGGGATGAACCAATTCGAGAGAATTCTTCCGAGATCTCAATACCTTGTTCTGATTACACCGCATACTCCGGAAACTGAAAAGATGATTGGTAGAAAGCAACTAGAAATGCTTCCGAGGGGAGCAATTCTAATTAATATCGGGAGAGGCGCGCTTGTGGATCAACACGAGTTAATTAAGTCTCTTGAGTCAGGTCACCTGGGAGGAGCAGGTTTGGATGTTTTTGAGGAGGAGCCACTTCCACCAGATAGTCCACTTTGGAATATGGAAAATGTGATAGTAAGCCCGCATTCTGGAAGCACCAGCGATAGTGAGAATGCCTTAATTGTAGAGCTATTTTGTGAAAACCTAAGGAGATACCTGAATGGCGAACCTCTGCTCAATGTGATTAATACCGAAAAGATGTTCTAAGGTGACGGATGCCTACGCCCTATAGACCAAGGCGTTAATATTCATGCCCGCGCCTACCGAGGCAAAAACCAAAGTGTCGCCTTCACTTATTTTGTGTGTATCTAATTGATTCTTTAAGATTAGATCTAAAAGCGTAGGAATAGTTGCGACAGATGAATTGCCAAGCCATCCAATGGTCATGGGCATTATGTTTGATGGAATCTCATCTATCTCATAAAGTGCGTATAGTCTTTTTAGGATCGCGTCATCCATTTTGCCGTTGGCTTGATGAATCAGAATTTGGGTTATGTCCTTGAGATCAATTTCACATTTCTCGAGACATTCCTTAATGGCTTGAGGCACCGTTTCTAGCGCATACTGATATAGCTTTCGCCCGTTCATTTTTAAGAACAGGTTATCTTTTTCTGCTGCATTTGAGTTGTACGACTTATCCATTCGAAGCATCTTCGAATAGTGAAACGTATCTGATCTGGTCTTGTGACCCAAAATGCCCACAGGCTCATCTCTTTGTCTTCTCTCCAACACCACAGCTCCAGCGCCATCTGAATAGAGCATGCTGTCGCGATCGTGTGGATCCGAAACGCGTGACAGCACCTCTGCACCCACTACCAATATTCTTTTTGCATCTCCGGATTTGATGAAGTAATCTGCTTGAATCACAGCTTGAATCCAGCCCGGGCAACCAAACGTGATGTCATAAGCGACAGTTGATGGGTTTTTAATGCCAAGTTTGTGTTTTACACGTGCTGCAAGACTTGGCACTATGTCCGATCGATTGTTATCGTAGCACACGTCACCGAAATTGTGAGTGACAATCACGTAGTCCAATTCCTCTTGATCTATGCCTGAAGTCTGTATGGCAGCCTGCGCGGCCAGGTGTGCAATGTCGGACGTAACTAGATCTGAAGTGACATATCTTCTCGCTGCGATCGTGGTGATGTCGAGAAATTTTTCAATAATCTGTTGATTCGGTCTCTCAATTCTTCTCCCATCCGAATCAAAGAATTGATTTTGAAGAAACTCCTCATTACAAACTTGAGTAGGCGGAATGTAACTTCCCGTGCCTGTGATTACACTATAGACGTTTTGCATAAGAAGGCTTACAACTGACAGTAAGGGTAATAAATAGGGTGGAAGAAAAAAATCTTACTATTAACAGTATGCCCTATCTAGTTGGTGGCTCGTTATAGTAAAGATAGCTAAACAAATCGTTTTGTCCAGTCGCTATTCGATATTTGCCAGCCTTACTCCATTGGTCTCGATCGTTATTTTGCGCTGCTTGTACAAGGCGCCTATTGCTTTCTTAAAAGCCTTCTTGCTAAGGTTCAATTCCTTGTAGATTTCTTCTGGTGTGCTCTTGTCTGTTAACGCAAGAAATCCATCATTGGTGACCATATGCGCGAGGACCTTGCTGGTGTCTGAATCAATGAGGTTTTCATATCCACTAGGTCTTAGGGAAATATCTAATTTCTTATCCTCTCTTATTTTTTTGACGAAGCCTGAAACTTTATCGCCTACCTTAAGTTTTTCAAAAATTTCATTTTCAAACATCAGGCCTTTGTGTAGATTGTTTACGATCACAGAAAAACCGAGATCAGTCTTTTGAGAAATTATCAAATCTACTTTGTCACCTTCGGATACCGTGAGATTGTCATTTTGCAAGTACTTGTCCGTCTTGTTGCTTGCAAATAATCTGTCTGTCTTGATGTCGAGGTCAAGGTAGACTACATACCATCTGCCGACTTCCATTTTTTGTCGCTGTTCTTTAAAGGGCACAAAAAGTTCTTTCTCCAAACCCCAATCTAGAAACGCGCCCACATCTGTCACATCCATCACTTTTAGTAAAGCAAATTGATGAAGCAAGATTTTGGGGGTGATGTTGGTAGCCACTTTTCTCTCCTCGTGATCACGATAAACGAATACCTCTACTAAATCATCTATTTCGTACTTGTCGGGGAGGTACTTGTTTGGCAGCAGCACATCTTCACCTCCTTCGTCACCAAGGTAAAGGCCCACACTGGTCTCCCTTAGGATTTTTAACTTATTGAACTCTCCAATTTTTATCACTGCGTGTGGTTAAAGTGGTGATTGTAGGCCTACCATGATAGATATTTATAGACAATTCTAATCAATCGATATGCTTCGTCCACGTCCTTGGCGTTGTAGGAGATGGTGTATCCATCTATTCTTTTCATTCCCGGTATACCCATCGCCACGTCTGCACGGGTAGGCGAGTCTACCTTAATTGTAAATTCCACCGGCTCTTTTGTGGCCATTGGTTTAATATTCTTCATGTCTTTGAGTGCTGCGGTGGTTTGACTTTGCAGTTCAGCGATCACCACATCGGGATGTTTTAGCTTTGCAGCACTCCCGCCAATCGCCTCCTTGGTGATCACCGTTTTTGCTGCAACAATCTTTTTTAATTCCTCTGCAAATACTTTATCACCACTTGCAAGCAATACGGGAACACCTTTAGCTCCGGCATAATAGGCGTTGAGTCCGGCTTCTCCTACTTCCAGTCCATTCAACCAAAGTCCTTTCACTGACCCTGATCCAGTGTGAGCAAGAAATCCATTTTCGGCACCGGCCATCGCGTGATATCCGATAAAAAATATTCCGTCAAAGGAGTCATCTAAATCTTGTACCATACCCAACGGTTTGATATTGCTTTGTATATACTCCACCCGTGGGTCCAGCTCTGTGTGTAGCAAATTCTGCATGTCTCCGTGGCTATCGTTGACCAGTATTTGAGCACGACTGTCGAATTCAAATATTGATTTTACAACTGCATTGACTTCATTGGTCATAAGCTTTCTGCCCATATCGTAGTCTTTGCCATTGCCGCTGACCATTTTGGGTGTACCTATTCCACCTATACCTTCCATGTCAACAGAAATAAAAAACTTGCCAGGCTGACCCTGAGTTGCTTCCAAGGACAAAATAATCAATAACAGCACGAAGATATTTTTCATAGTGGGTGTGATTTATATACTAGACATATTAAACATCCTCCATTCAGGATGAACACAATTACATTTCTATTCCTAGAATTGCACCTGTGCGTTCTCTGGTTTTGAAAACAAGTTCTTCGCTCTCCGACAAATTCTCTGCATAAGAAGGCACCATCTCTTTTAATTTACTTTGCCATAGGTCGGATTTGCTTTCTTTCATAAAGCATTTAGAGATGAGGTCAAGCATCACAGCGGCAGCAGTCGATGCTCCCGGTGAAGCGCCCAGCAGCGCAGCAACAGTACCGTCTGTGGACACTACCACTTCAGTTCCAAATTCAAGTACACCTCCCGCTTTCTTATCTTTTTTTATTACCTGAACTCTTTGTCCAGCGATTTTCAGTTCCCAGTCAGTAAGCTTTGTAAATGGTACGTATTCTCTTAGAGCAGTGTGTCGCTCTTCAGGAGTTTGGCGTACCTGCTCAATTAAGTACTTAGTGAGCGACATGTTCTTAATTCCTGCAAATATCATTGGAATGGCATTGTCAGGTCGAATTGAATTTGGTAAATCCATGAGCGACCCATTCTTCAAAAACTTTGTAGAGAAGCCCGCAAACGGACCGAAGAGTAATTCCTTCTTACCATCAATCTTTCGAGTGTCGATGTGCGGGACCGACATGGGCGGAGCACCCACTGATGCTTTGCCGTACACTTTGGCATTGTGCTTACCAATCAACTCATCGTTGATGCATTTAAGCCACAGTCCACTTACAGGAAATCCGCCATATCCTTTTCTTTCCTTTATTTCAGCTCGCTTAAGCAAGTGCAACGTGGCGCCACCAGCTCCTATGAAGACGAACTTTGAATTGACTTGCTGTTTCTGATCACTTAAGAGATTTCGTATAAACACATCCCAACCACCCTTGCCGTCCGGATCGAGATCGAGTGCTTGAACATTGTAATGAATCGTTACGCCAGGCATCTTTTCCAACTGGCCGATCATACTCCGCGTAAGGTTGCCAAAATTGACATCTGTGCCAATCTTCATATGAGTGGCAGCTACAGTTTGTGTGCTCTTTCGACCGCGCATTACCACCGGTGCCCAGTCAGACATGAGGTCTCGGTCTTCAGTGTAGACCATATCCTTAAATAGGGGATTGGCCTGCATGAGCTGAAATCTCTTCTTTAAGAACTCAACGTTATCCTCTCCCCAAACCAAACTCATATGAGGCACCTGCGAAATGAAATTGGCAGGGTTCTCTATGTATCCCTTATGAACAAGATATGACCAGAATTCCTTTGAGACCTCGAAGGCCTGCGCAATTTTGGTGGCCTTATCAATACTTATTGACCCGTCCGCTTTTTGTGGTGTGTAATTTAGTTCGCAAAACGCGGAATGCCCGGTACCCGCATTATGCCATGCATCAGAACTCTCCGTGCCGGCCTCATCAAGTCGTTCAAAAATCTGAATTGTGATGCCAGGGTTTAATTCTTTCAACATCATGCCCAAAGTAGCACTCATGATGCCCGCGCCCATCAATACCACATCTGTCTTTGGTACTAAGGGCTTTATTGTTTTTGTCATGACTTACTTGAATTAAAACTTTCCAAGTTAAGCGATCACATCCCGCCTTGCAAGTTCAACCGTATTCGAAATGGGCAAAACAGCTGATCTATGAGGTATTTTTAAATAGCAATAGAGATTTGAAAAGGATGCCACTAGGCACTTAAGCCAACAGCCTTTTCAATAAATGTGTGCAGAATTATCATTTGATCATGCCCAAGTTTTTGCCCAAAGTGAGCCACCAGGTAAAGTGAAAGGAAGATTATTGTGAGAATGGGAATTACCCACAATATCGAAGGGTCTTTTCCCAACGAGAGGTAAGACAGACCCAGAATCCCAATAAACAGAATAGCAACTCCTATCACGCTGTAGAAAAAGATAAACATGGTCCATACCACGGGGCGTGGTCCATATAGACCTCGCAGCATCGCACCGTTTTCTGTTTCTTCAACACTTAGACTAAGTTGGGGCGACCAGTAATGTTGATCCTCATGCGGAATGTAGATGGTCGCGTAGCGGGAATGTACCTGCCCGGTGCAGGTCGCGTTCTCACTTTCCAGTGCTTGCTTAATTTTTGCGAGCAATTGTTCGGATGAATAAGATGTCTCCAACTTAAAGCGTGGCCTTACGCGATACCCGGGTGGTTGCTCTTCTACATGTTGACTCATTGAAGTACAATTAGATTGTCAACGAAGTTACTCCCGCACAAGCGCCCTGGGAATGACCTTTGTCATCTTTCCATCTTAAGCCAATACCTCAAATGCTTCTGAGGAAGATCTTTTCAGATAGCTTTCATAATCGAATGGGACATCACCGCCATCCAGAAGGCATCCAGTGGGAATGGTGGGGTAGATGTCTTCATAAGTTTTGACAAGGTTCATGAATACCCTGCGATAGACGTGAGTCCTGTCAATTTCGGAGGGATGGGCCAGCCCGCAAGCCCCCATCAATTCGACAAAACTTTCGACTGTGTTTTTGTGAAAATTAGCGACACGCTGATATTTGTCCTCTACAACAAGCCCCTTAGCCAGTGATTGCACTTGGGTGGCCACCCCAGTTGGACAATCATTGGCATTGCATCGCAATGCCTGTATGCACCCTGCGGCCATCATCATGGCTCGAGCACTATAGCAGATGTTTGCGCCAAGTGCCATTGCGCGTACCATATGAAATCCAGTCAGAATCTTTCCTGCGACAATAAGTCTCATTTTATCACGAATTGCGAATCCACGCAAAGCATTGTCAACAAAATCCAGGGCATCAAGTAAAGGCATGCCTACAAAATTGGAAAACTCTGGTGGCGCTGCTCCAGTGCCGCCTTCACCTCCATCTACCGTAATAAAGTCAGGATACTTATCAAGTCTCACCATGGCCTTACAAATCGATAGAAATTCACTCTTTCTGCCGATGCACAACTTAAAACCTACAGGTTTGCCCCCCGACAGTTCCCTGAGTTGTTCTACAAAATTTATTAATCCCTCAGGAGTGGAAAATGCACTATGAAACGGTGGGGAAAAAACTGTTATGCCCGGCTCAACACCCCGTATTGCAGCAATTTCAGGGGTGTTCTTTTTACCCGGAAGTATTCCGCCATGACCAGGCTTTGCCCCTTGAGATAATTTGAGTTCAATCATTTTTACGTTTGGGTGGCTGGCATTTTTTGTAAATGCTTCCGGGCTGAAATTGCCTTCCTTACTGCGGGCTCCAAAATATCCAGTTCCGATTTGCCAAATCAAATCACCACCGTGTTTAAGATGATGATCACTTATTCCCCCTTCGCCAGTGTTGTGTGCAAATCCGCCTGTCTGTGCACCCCAATTTAGTGCTTCAACAGCATTCCCACTAAGAGATCCAAAACTCATCGCGGAGATGTTAAGTACGCTCGCCTTGTATGGCTGCTTACATCTCCCTTCTCCAACCAGCACCCGAGGACTGTGATCCATAGTATGAAAGTCCTTAGGAGTGATCGAATGTGTGATCCACTCGTAGCCTTCCGCGTATGTATTTTGCTGCGTGCCAAAAGGCGTGGTGTCGATTTGTTTTTTTGCACGTTGATAGACTACCGACCTGTCATTGCGATTGATTGGTGCCCCATCGGTATCAGATTCAATAAAATACTGCTGTATTTCAGGACGAATCATTTCAAAAAAGTACCGCAATCTTCCTATGACGGGAAAATTTCTCTTCACCGACTGCCTCTTCTGTGTGATGTCTTGAATTCCCATCACAATGAGAGGTCCTACAATGAGAAACAAAAAAAGAACATCAATCCAGTAGTATGCCCAGAAAATGATGATGGCTGTTGCCAGTATTGCACTGACAATAAAGATTCTTCTTACGTTCATAGTTGCTGGCCTTGTTAGGTTAGACAGGTGTAAACAAATATAGTAATTCTAAAAATCGGCCTGCAATAACTATTCAGTATTAATATGGTGGGCAGTTTATGCTACCTGCATATCGACAATACCCTTGTTCTTGTGAATTTTGAGCTCAAAACATTGAGTAATGAAGGAATTCATTCTGTTTTCAGCCAGGTGGGCCTTGCGGTTGTGAGGTAAGAAAACGGTAAGATCTAACACGGCCAGTAAGAATTGCTCGTGAGTAGCAAAGGTTGTAGTCCACTTGATAAATGTATCTGCCCACTCTTTCATGTATTTTTCCTGGTGGTCTTCACCATCCCAATTGAATTCAAGTTGGTTGTGACCGTGCTTATAACGATATACGGCAGCAAGATTTTGATAGAAACCATAAAGTGGTTTTAAATTTCGCGCATGATACGATTGAATCTTTTGGCAAAAGGCATCTTGAATACCAAGCGGATTGTTTGCTTGAAGGTATTCTTTCTTTACCAGGGTGATTAAAGAATTGAGCAAGTGATCCTGCAAGGAAAGCTGTGCTTCTTCGAGAAGGTAGTTCTTGTCCAGAGGAAAAAATTTGCGAATCACGCTGGATCAATAGTTTCACAAAGTTAACAAAATCTAACAAATGCATGAAATCAGGGACTTTACAGCTCAAAAATTGTCTCAGGAGGTCTCACCAACGCAGTTGGATACTTGATTCGCAAATTGGCATTGACTCTAATACGGTAATTGCTAAGGTTCTCAACCGTGTTTGGGTAGTAGTAGCCCCTTACTTCCACCGTATTGAATATTAGATTTTCGTTTCGTGTTCGTAAACCTAACGAATAGCCTTGCAAGAATTTACCTTCTACAGCAGACTGATTGCTGAGGGAAAGAAATGCAAGGTCGATTTGAGGGACAATTGCGAAATTGAATCCAATAAGCTTCCAGTTTGTGAACATGATGGACTGTACGCGGGTTCGTAATCGTGTGTCTCCAAATAGATTGGTGGAACGAAACCCTTCAAGGCCGTTGTTGCCGTTAATATCTAGTTGATTTTTTATGTTGCGGTTGTAGAACCGGCTCACCCCAAATTCGAAAGAATGCCGAATCTTAAGTGTACTCAATTCATAAACTTTAGAGAAATATATTGCGCCTAAATCAACTTTTGTATCCTCAAGATTGCTGTTGCGAAAATATCCCCCTGCTCTGGCAATAAGGGTGATGATATTACCATTGTTAGTAAATGATTTTGTGATATCTCCACCTGCATAAGGACGTTCTATTCCAGCTTGCCTTTCCCATCCCGCTGTGAGGGAGACAGAGTATCCATAGGGAATATCTTCAGTTCTGCCAAAACCAAAGACGTATTTGGTTTTGTAAAAATTTTGCTTGAATAGGGTCAACTGAGATAGGAACAATAGGCGGTTGGAATAGCGTAGTTCTTCAATCGGATTCAGCTCAATGTCTGGTTGACTAATGAAATGCTGATCCAAGACCCTTGCCGAGAAAAATCTTCTGTTTCTATTTTCCTTGCCGAGTCGCGCACTTCTCAATTCTCCAAAAGTGAAACCCGCCCAATAGTCCTGAACGCTATAGGCGTATTTGGCGAAAGAGGAATCAGGCTTTGAAAACACATTCTCGGACCAATTTCTGCTCAATTCCACACCCCCCGCCCATCGTGCATAAGGCATAAAAAGCGGTCTATTAAGTCGCAAATAGAACGCGCTTTCATTTTCATTTCCAAGGCTTCGTGCATCATCAATTGTGGTGTGACCTATTGTGCCATCAATAAATGTCCCAGCGATGCTGTTCTTACTAATCGAATTGGAAAAACCAAATTGAGGTCTGCGGTCAGAGTCAAAGATGCCTGAGTAGGCTATTTTAAGGCCCGAGCCAAGTAAATTCGCTTCTTGTAATAGCCAGCTAAATTCATCAGTGCTCTCCGGCACACCTGATACGCCTATACTAAAAACGTCTCTCGTCATGATCAGCAAGTCGACAGAATCAGAGTCGTCAAACTCTTGGATTACGTATATTCGGGCATCCTTGATAAAATTGAGGTCACGAATATACCGCTCATTGTCTGCAAGCCGATACGGATTTAGCGGTTGCCCTTCCCTGATAAAAAGGTTATTTCGAACCGTTCTTTCCTTTGTATCTGTATGAAGTCCTTCACCAATTTTGATAAGACTGTTCTTCATCACTTTTGTCGTGTCTTGAATGAGCCGATTGAATTGAATTTGGTTGACAGTGATTTTTCGAATAATCTTTCCTTTGTATGGGATAAAAGCATCTTCACTTTTATAGTTAAAGACGGTGTCAGCTTCTGGCTTTCGAGTGATGGAGCCAATGGCCTTTCCAGTCACCTCCTTCTCTTTAAGGCGATCTATGATCCCGTTGCGGGTACTGTCTTTCTGGGCTTCTACTTGTGTAGATGCGAAAAATAGGATATAAATAAGGTATGGTAGCCATCTTTTCACTAGGCAAAATTAAAAACCCCATGTCGAAACGTGCGACATGGGGCTAAATTGTGAGAGATACCTCTGCTTAGCGACTTGCTGCGTTGCTCAGTAAAGGCCCGTAGAAGATGGCGTTCATTAGTATTTTGTTTGTACCAAACCAAAAAGCTCTGAATGCAAGATTTTCAGTGAAGCCAATGACTCTCCCTTTTCCTAGGGCAGTAATACCAATGCCAGAGGAGTTTTTCATTTTTTCGTAATTCCTTTTTGAAATATAACCGGCCATTAATGGAGCAGGGCCATAGGTAAGTGGATTGCTATAGACACCTTTGGCCTTATCCATGTAGTAGTTGTTGGATTTAAACATCGGCATTTTTGCCCTGTAGTAGCCGTATAGCAGAGGATTCGTAAGGTCGACATCAGCTTCGAATATTGCTCCACTTGTAACTTGCGCGCCTCTATCTTCATCAATGTATTCGTAAGGTCTGGATGGTAAAGGAGTTTCGCTTTCTGAATCCTTCTTTAGGTCGTATTTACCAAATCCTGATGACCCAAACCATGCTACTGCATCCTCGAAGCCGATGAGTACTCCACCTTTCTGAACCCAACTCTTTAATTTTTCTTTTGCACTTTCCGTTACTTCTGAATATCTCCCGGAGGGAATAATGATTGTGTTATACCGACTGATGTCAGCGTAGTTAAATATCGACACCGGGATCATGGTGACAGGAATATTGTAACGCTGATCTAGAAGATGCCATATCTCTCCGGCATCCGTGGAGGAAATTCCTCCATCCATCAGTACAGCAATTTCTGGTTTCTTAACTACATCAAACGTTCGGCTGCCAAGGCTCACCCCTTTGTAGTCTAGTCCAGTGTTAAATCCATATACATCTACCCCATCCTGACTTGCAATCTCCCTCATGTACACTTCAATTTGATCGGGGGCAAGATTTTGATTTTCCAAAGGGATCATAAGGGAGCCTCTTTCAAATCTTTTTCCAGAAGGATGGTTAAAAATCTCATGCGCTACTTTCACTCGTATTCCGTGATGCACAAGTCTGTAAATCGCGCGTGGGGTATAATAGCCATAGGGCTCAAAAACGTAGGCATACGAAGCATTGCCATTGATCACCTGGCCGGGTTCAAGGGTAGGAGCAGAAAGTTTTTCACCAAGATTGGGCACACTTTTCAATTCATCATATTCTAAACCGAAGGCCAGCGGAAAAGTCCAACTGGAGATATCATAAAATAAGCTGTCTTCGAAGGATGTTCTTTTTTCAAACATTGACTTGATCAATCGATACTGAGGTTGATTCAGAGGGATTACATAACTTGAACCTGCTTCATATGTGTTTCCATTATAGGATTGTGGGGCGGCCAGTTTATAAACCTCAATCTTTTGACGCTCTGCCATTTCAGCTAATGTGAACGCGCGGGCTCTGTCCTTTGAGCCAAAAACGATGGCTTTCACCCCGTCTTTGGCTGCTTCACTCATCGCTTCCTTGTAGAAGTCTCGTTGAAAATTTAACAGCTCCTCACGCATCGCGTTGCCTCCCTCGAGGGAACTTAACATGGAAGTAAAATGATTTAGGATGGTGAAAGGGAATCTCAACAAGCCATTTTCACTTTCTTGCGCATGACCTCTAGAGCTCGCCTGCTCGAATAGAATACCTATGCATCCCTGTACGTCTGGATACGTGGAGCCTTTGCCATAATAGAAGTCATCATATCCTTCTTGTGTAAAGTATAGAGACCCGATCTTATCCAGAGCCTTCGCGTGATACTCACCTAATTTTTTTGTGAGTTCTTGATTCTTGCGTGGGGTACGGGGGTTTACTCTGGTGGGCTCACCCGGCATGAAGAAGAATGTTGCATCTGTTCCTTGCTCGTGATGATCTGTCAAGAGGTTAGGTTTCCATCTGTGAAACTGTTTGATGCGCGCCTGCGATTCTGGCAACTGGCCTGGAAGCCAGTCGCGGTTGAGGTCGAACCAATAGTGATTGGTCCGTCCTCGCGGCCAGGCTTCATTGTGCTCCATGTCATTTGGATCCGCAGATATCAATTTGCTCTTGTGCGAATTGGCCCAGGTAGAAAAGCGCTGAAGTCCATCCGGGTTGAAGCTGGGGTCAAAAAGGATCACGGTGTTTTCTAAATACTTTTCGATTTCAGGGCCCTGTGCCGCTGCAAGGTGGTATGCCATTACCAATCCAGCGTTCGCGCCACTCGGCTCGTTACCATGGATGCTGCAGCCTAAATAAAAGACAAGCGGCATGCTTGATACATTCAGTCCGGACGACTTGCTGGGGTCACTTAGTTGAACATGTTGCGTTCTGATAGACTCAATATTTTGATGATTTTTTGGAGAGGTAATGGTCAATAGCAACAATGGTCTGGCTTCAAATGTATAACCGGTAACTTCCAAAGTCACTCGGTCGGAGGCGGCAGCCAATGCTTGCATATAGCTGACCAATCGGTCGTGAGAGATGTGCCACTCACCTACTTCATGACCTATAACTGATTTGGGTGTGGGAACGGCTGGGTCATAACGGACCCCCTCTGGTAGATAGTAGGACAAGTCTACTTGAGCGAGGGTAGGTGTGGCCAAAGCCACGAGGAGCAGAATGTACAGTGATGAGATTTTCATAATTTGAATTGATTTAAACTACTTCCTATAGTAGGGGTGTCTCGAGTAAGGTATTACAATCTCTTAAAACATGTGCGAAGAATTAGTAGACGAGCGCAAATCATTATTCAAGCGGCCGGAGGGAAAGATGAACCCTTTCTAATTTCAGGCAATATGTGTACATTCATTATATGGCTTCAGCCAAAATGCGCATGAAACTTTGTTTGTTGCCCCTTCTGGTAGCGCTGGCCTGCACTCCCAATGATAAAGTAGTAGAAAATTCCGAGGAGCTACCTGTATCGATTGATCTTGCTGATATAAGGGAGAGGGGCTACCTGAATGCCTTGGTGGACAATAACAGCATGAGCTACTTCTACTACCGGGGAGGGCCAATGGGCTACGAATATGAGCTGCTTCAACGACTGACTAAAGAACTTGGTGTAGAGCTTCGCATCAAGGTTATCACAAATATCGAAGAGGCGGTACAAATGCTAAATAGCGGGAAAGGTGATATTATGGCATTTCCATTTACAGTTACGCCAGAAAGAAAAGAGGTAGTCGCTTTTACAGAGACCCACTTTAATACCAGCCAAGTGCTAGTTCAGAGGCGACCTGACAATTGGATGGATAATCCCCATATCGCTGAAAAGAAAATGCTTCGCAATCCTGTGAACCTAATTGGTAAGGAGGTATACGTGAAGTTTGGTTCCTCATTTAAGGATAGACTTAAAAACCTTTCTCAGGAAATAGGTGGTGAGATTATTATTATTGAAGACAGCGCATCATCGGAGACTGAATCGCTCATCAAAAAAGTGGCTGAAGGTGAAATAGACTACACGGTAACGGATGAAATGATAGGACTCGTGAATGCCGCCTACTACGACAATCTTGATGTGAAAACTAAAGTGAGTTTCCCGCAACAGATCGCCTGGGCTGTCCGCAAAAATTCTCCCACCTTGTTAGAGGAAATTAACACCTGGATCAGGAAGGTCAAAAAGGATGGCACTCTGAATGTAATCTACAATAGATATTTTAATAGTCCGCGAACCTCAGCACGAAGAAGAAAAAGTGATTACTCCTCCCTGGGAGGCAATAAGCTTTCGGTTTACGATGATGTCATAAGGAAGAAGGCTGCAGAGCTTGATTGGGATTGGCGCCTACTTGCTTCAATGATTTATCAGGAAAGTAATTTCATGCCGAATGTCACGTCCTGGGCGGGTGCAAGAGGACTCATGCAGCTTATGCCATCCACCGGGAAGTACTATGGAGCGGTTGATTTGGACGATCCTATTCAGAGTATCAATGCTGGTGTGAAATTTATTAAGTTCTTAGATAGACAATGGAGCAAGACCATTGAAGACGAGGATGAGCGAGTCAAGTTTATTCTAGCCTCCTACAATGTCGGCCTGTCGCACGTGATAGATGCGCGCAATCTTGCACGAAAGTATGATGGTAATCCCCTTAAATGGGAGGGAGAAGTCGAATCATATCTGCTAAAAAAGTCTGACCCTGAATACTACCGCGATCCAGTTGTGAAAGCTGGTTATTGTCGATGCGAGGAGCCGGTGAAATACGTAAGACAAATTCTGTATCGCTTTGAAGAATACAAGAGGTATATCAACTAGCTTTTAATTTTTCAAAATTTGTAACTACTTCTTCAAAGTTAAGCTGCTCCCAATTTGACTTGATATCAGGTCGACTCATCACCTCATCCATTACTTGCTTTTGAAGCTTGCCATTGCTTTGCGCTTCGCTATACCGCATATCTTCTCTGAACGTAACCATGGAATACAAAGGAATCCACCGATCGGGGTAGATGTCATGTAGTTTGGCCTCGATTTTCTTGCGAAGTAAAAAATCCTCATCCCCAACAAGATCTCGCATTTCGATAAAATTATCCAGGGCAAGTTGTGCAATCGCATCATTATCTGGCTTTCGCAAATCTTGATAGGCGGGAAGCACCTTCTCCCATTCATCTTCGTACTTGTCCAGCAGTTGATTGAGCACGAAGCAATCTTCAAACCCCGCGTTCATACCCTGACCATAGAATGGCACCACTCCGTGCGCTGCGTCTCCGATCAAGAAGGTGTTCTTCAGTACCCATGGGTAGGATCTCACAGTGACGAGGGAGGACGTATTGTTGTCTCTAAAGTCCTCAAGCAGCGTTGGCATGACAGGGATTGTATCTGCGAAGTATTCTTCAAAGAATTTCAGTACTTGCTTGTCTTCTTTCAAATGCTCAAACGAAACTTCACCCTTGAAGGGCAAAAATAGTGTGCAGGTAAATGTGGCATCTGGATTTGGCAGTGCGATAAGCATGAAACTCTCCCTTGGCCAGATGTGCAAAGAATTCTTGTCAATGAGGAATTCACCATGGTCACCAGGCGGTATTCTCAGTTCTTTATAACCATGCTCAAGGAAATCTTCAGTGAACTTTATCTTTTTCTGAATGTGCATGGCATTTCGCACAGCAGAGAAAGCGCCATCTGCACCGATGATGTAATCAAATTTGCGATGCATCACTGATCCGTAGCTTTGAATGGTCAGCTCAGTCTTTTCAAAATCTACATCAAGGCATTTGTATTCATAAAAAAAGTGAACACCTTGCTTTTCGGCCTCCTCCATAAGCATCATGTTCAATCCACTGCGAGAAACAGAATTAATGAATTGTTTTTCTTTGCCATAAGCCTGGAATGTAAGATTACCTCTAATATCATGCATCATCCTGCCATGCATCGGTATTGCAACTCTTTTCATTGGATCGGCAAGTCCTACTTTCTCCAGTGCCTGAATCCCCCTGTTACTTAGTGCAAGATTAATTGAGCGGCCTGAATCGAGCACATGGCTGCGCATATTCGCCCTTCTTTCATATACAGTTACAGTATAGCCTCGCTTTACGAGATAGATCGAAAGCAGCGAGCCTACCAGTCCTGCCCCTACGATCGCTATTTGTTTATCCTTACTTTGCATTTTTAATACCCTATGGGTTCAATTAACAGTTATATCACTTGAAATCATATGATGAATGTCATTTTATGGAATTACTTCAGCAGCGACTTAAGTGCTTCCCCTAATCGATACACATCTTCAAAAGAATTATAGAGCGGCACAGGTGCTGCCCTAATTACATCAGGCTCTCTCCAGTCGGTGAAAACCCCTTTTGCTGTCAAGCCATTAAATATTTTTTTCCCGTTCTTCTTCGTCAAGATTGAAAGCTGACATCCCCGACTTTCAGGATCTTCAGGTGTGATAATAGTAAAGTATTTTTCAGTGGGGTCAATTTCTTTGAGAAGATAATGGAGATATCCGGTAAGCTTAATGCTTTTCTTTCTTAGCGCGGCCATACCTGCAGCCTCAAAGAGTTCGAGAGAGGCCAAGTGTGCCGCGCCAGCCAGAATGGGATAATTGGACAATTGCCAACCATCAGCCCCTTCCATAGGAAGAAAGCCCTTTTTCATTTTGAATCTTTCTTTTTCATTGTGACCCCACCAGCCTGCAAATCTTGGTATGTTGAAATTCCGTTTGTGCTTTTCATGAATGTAGGCCCCTGCAATTCCTCCTGGTCCGGAGTTCAAGTACTTGTAGCTGCACCAAACAGCGAAGTCTACTTGATGATCGTGCAGTTTTAGAGGCACGTTTCCAGCAGCATGAGCCAGATCAAAACCAACGAAAGCTCCGGCACGATGCCCAGCATCGGTGATCGCCTTGATATCGAAGGATTGCCCTGTATAGTATTGTACGCCACTTAGCATCACCAATGCAAGTTGATCAGAATGATCACTGATGGCCTCGAGAATGTCGGAAGTCTGTAAGCAATGTTGTCCTGGTCGAGGTTTCAATTCTATCAGCGCGATCTCGGGGTTTAACTTGTGGTACTTAAGTTGAGACTCGATGGCATATTGATCGGAAGGAAAGGCATCCGCCTCCATGATAATCTTAAACCGCTCTTTGGTGGGGCGGTAAAAGGAGACCATCATCAAGTGAAGGTTTACGGTAAGTTGGTTCATCGAGACCACCTCTATCGGTTTAGCGCCTACGATTCCTGCCAGCGCCTTCTTACTAAACTTGTGATAGTAAAGCCAGGGCCTTCTGCCGAGAAAATGCCCTTCTACAGCTAGGTTGCTCCAATCCTCCAACTCCTCATTTACAAGTTTCTTGGTGGCCTTAGGTTGCAGGCCTAATGAATTACCCACAAAATACGCGGCTGTTTTACCTTTATGTTTTGGAAGAAGAAATTTGCTTCTGTATGAACGAAGTGCATCTTTTTTGTCTTGGCTCCGTGCGAATTGAATGGTGTTGCGATAATCCATGAATTACAAACTAAATACTCTGGGCTACAAGCGTAACTTAGTGACAAATAAAATTAAGAACTGAAGAACGGCTTCAATCTTCAATAACAAATAATCCTCGTCATAGTTATTTGTTCAATAAAAGGCAGTGCACTTCCTCTATACAAAACGAGCGTCTGCTTCCATCACTGTTCCGCATTTGGAGCAAGTACGATTTTCTTCAGAACCATAGAAGTCCTTAAATCGTGGCAGAAAATCTTTTTCAATGTTCGTGAGGTGAAATTTATATTCCTTTAGTTGGTTGTTGCACGATTCGCAGAACCACATGAGCCCATCATTTTCATTTGCAGTCCTTTTGCATTCTATTACTAAGCCTACGCTCCCCGCGGGTCTTGCTGGCGAATGAGGCACCCGTGCGGGAAGCAGAAACATTTCGCCCTCTTTTATTGGGATCTCCACTGCCTTGCCATCTTCCTGGATGGTTACTTTAATATCTCCCTCAAGTTGGTAAAACAGCTCCTCCGTTTCGTTGTAATGGTAGTCTTTGCGAGCATTGGGGCCACCGACAATCATGACGATGTAGTCTCCTGCATCGGCATATAAGTTCTTATTGCCCACAGGAGGTTTTAGAATGTCCCGGTTATCACTTATCCACTGCTTAAGATTAAAAGGTCTACGGATTGCCATGGCTTTTCTGTTATTTTTACTAAGTAAAGCTAACAACTTTTTGAGTCTTATATTTACAAAAAACACAAAGGCATGGATTTGAATTTGAGCGGGAAAAGGGCGGTGGTTTGTGGATCAACGCAAGGAATTGGAAAGGCTTCGGCTATTGAACTGGCACAACTTGGGGCCAGCATAACCCTTTTTGCGAGAGACGAGAGTAAAATGAAAAGCGTGATTGAAGAACTTCCTAAGAATGGGAAGCAAAAGCATGATTTTCTAGTGGCAGATTTCAACATGCCAGAAGACGTAAAACTTACGGCCGATATTTATTCCCAAAATAATCCGGTGCATATTTTGGTAAACAATACTGGTGGACCTCCTGCTGGAACAGCGATCGATGCCAGAGTTTTCGAATTTATCAATGCATTTCAAGCACATCTGATTAGCAATCAGTACCTGGTGCAAGCGTTTGTGCCGGGAATGAAGAAATCTCAATATGGAAGAATAATTAATGTGATCTCTACTTCAGTGAAGGCCCCCATCAAAGGGCTAGGCGTTTCGAATACTATTCGCGGAGCTGTAGCCAATTGGTCAAAGACTTTGTCTTTCGAGCTTGCAAAATATGGCATCACTGTGAATAACGTTTTGCCCGGTGCCGCGATGACGGGAAGGCTTGAGTCCATTATAAAAGGAAAGGCCAAAGCACAATCAAAATCCATCGAAGAGATTACAGAAGATATGGTGAAGGAAATTCCTGCCGGAAGGATTGGAGACGCACATGAAATTGCTGCGGCAGTGGCATTTCTGGCTACCCCGGCAGCAGCATACATAAATGGAATCAATGTGCCCGTAGATGGAGGACGCACCCCAACCTTATAATGGAGAAGATAGCCAATTACATCAATGGGAAATTGACAGAGCCAACCTCTGGAAAGTACATCGACAATTACAATCCTGCGGAGGGTAAGGCATACTCCCTCGTTCCTGATTCGGAAGAGCGGGATGTAGCTAATGCTGTGAATGCCGCAAAAAATGCATTTGAGGAATGGTCAACGATGCCTGTAGACAAACGATCTCAGATTCTTCTAAAAATTGCTGATGGGATAGATCGAGAGTTTGAGCATCTGGCAAAAGCGGAGAGTGAAGATAATGGCAAGCCATTAAGACTTGCGAAGGCTGTAGATATACCCAGAGCTTCTGCTAACATGCGGTTTTTTGCAACTGCTATTTTGCATTTTGAATCGCAAGCGCACCAAACCGATAATATCGCGATCAACTATACCACTAGGACACCGGTGGGTGTGGTGGGTTGTATTTCGCCCTGGAACCTCCCTCTTTACTTGTTCACATGGAAGATTGCCCCTGCGCTAGCTTCGGGTTGTACGGTTGTAGCAAAGCCGTCAGAGTTAACTCCGATGACAGCCTTTCTCTTCTCCAAGATCTGCATTGAAGCGGGTTTACCTGCAGGTGTTTTAAATATTGTGCACGGGCTGGGACCAAGAGCAGGCCAACCAATTATTGACCATCCCGATGTGGTCGCCATATCATTTACTGGTGGAACAGCCACCGGAAAAAGAATTGCTGCGACAGCCGCCCCTATGTTCAAAAAACTATCGCTCGAACTGGGCGGAAAAAATCCAAACATAATTTTTGCTGACTGCGATTTTGAGCAGGCCGTATCTACTTCAGTGCAGTCTTCCTTCTCCAATCAAGGGGAAATTTGTTTATGTGGTTCAAGAATTTTGGTTGAAAGAAGTATCTACGACAGGTTCGTTGATGAGCTTGTCAGAAGAGTGAAGGCTTTGCCGGTGGGTGATCCTGCGGAGGAGACCACGCGTGTGGGTGCATTGGTTTCTGAAGCACACATGAAAAAGGTTTTAAGTTACATTTCCCTGGCTACCGAAGAAGGGGGAAAAATACTAGCCGGAGGTAATCAGGTAAAATTGCCCGGTCGATGTAAAGATGGCTACTTTGTACAACCCACGGTGATTTCCGGGTTAGATCAGAGTTGTAGAACCAATCAGGAAGAGATATTTGGCCCGGTAGTTACGGTCATGCCATTTGATAATGATGAGGAAGCAATAGACTTCGCAAATTCTACAGCTTACGGCCTCTCTGCAACTATTTGGACCCAGAATCTAAACCGCGCACATCATGTAGCGCATCAACTCAAAAGTGGTATTGTGTGGGTGAACTGCTGGCTGCTGAGAGATTTACGCACACCTTTTGGAGGAACGAAGCAGTCGGGAGTTGGTCGAGAGGGTGGATGGGATGCGTTGCGGTTCTTTACCGAGCAAAAAAATATTTGCATTAAGCTGTAGGCGCTACAGTTCTCATGAATTTTTTCGATATCGATTGTATTTTCTTTGAGGTGTGGGGTTATCCCATGAGCTATCTGGAATTTTTCGGAACGATAGCGGGTGCTGTAGCGGTGTGGCTTGCAGCAAGAGCAAATATCTGGAGTTGGCCTATTGGTTTAATAAATGTCACGCTGTTCTTCTTCCTCTTTTTTCAGGTGCAACTGTATCCTGACATGTTTCTTCAGATTTTTTTCTTCGTTACTAATGTAATTGGTTGGTGGCGCTGGGCACATCCCAAACCATTCGAAGAAGACAGTCATAAAGAATTAAAGATAAGCTGGATGCCAAGGAAGCAACTAGCCCTCTTTTGTTCTGCTGGTCTTGCTGGTACGATATTGATGGGTAGCTTGGCGAGTAACCTTCACGAATGGCTTCCGGAGATTTTCAGCCTTCCAAGTGCGTTTCCATATCTCGATTCGTTTGTCACAGTGATGAGCATCGTGGCGACTTACTTGATGATTGAGAAAAAGATCGAATGTTGGGTGATTTGGATTATTGTTGACATCGTGGCTACAGGACTTTACTTCGCCAAGGACATTAAATTTGTGGGGATTGAATATCTGGCGTTTTGTTTCATTGCTGCATTTGGGCTTTGGAAATGGGTTAAGGAATTTAGGTCTTACGTATGATCAAGGTATGCTTCTACGGAGCCGAAAGTACAGGCAAAAGCACAATGGCCGAGAGAATAGCTGCACACTATCAAACGGAGTTCGTGCCAGAAGTGGCTAGGGAGGTGATTTCATCAAATGATTTTGATGAGTCGGAGATAGTCAAAATTGGGGAGGAGCAAACAAGGAGAGTGCATGAAAAGGCCTTGATCGCAAATAGGATTTTGATCTGCGATACGGACCTCATCACCACACAGATTTATTCTGAACAGTATTTAGGCAAAATACCCGAAAGGTTGCTGGAACTTGAAGCAGAGATTCACTACGACAAATATTTTTTGTTTGACATCGATACTCCTTGGGTGGCTGATGGATTGAGGGACCTAGGAGATAAGCGGGTCGAGATGAATTACAAGTTCAGAGAGGCGCTCAATCAAAGGAAAATTCAATTTACGCTAGTGCATGGGAGTTGGGATCAACGCTTCGAAATTATTCGTGCTGAAATTGATGGGTTACTAAGTCAGTGAGATCAGGAGCAGCTTCACGGATTAGATTTTTGCAGAAGGCGAACAGTGGAGATCAAATGGCCCCTAAAACGCTTGAAATGCTAGAAAAATTTCAACTTGCCCCAATTCCTAAAAAGAATGTACATTCCACTCAAGGCGATTATTCCTGAAATAAATGCGGCAAGCGCATTCCCATAGATCCAATACCCAATGCAGAACAGAGAGCTATAAACTGTGAAAGACCCTACCACCATCAACATCAGTTCAAAGGGCAGTTGACCTTTTTCTTCTTTCAATTCAGGATTAGCCAGAAGCACCGGCCGCCAACCAACGCTTGCAGGCTTAACCTTGTTATAAAAATTTACCAGCACCTCGTTGCGTTCGGGTTGCGTAAGAAGTGTGGCCACTATCCAGCAGACTGTCGTAATCGCCACTCCAAAGAGAAGTTTCCAATGGTCTTCCAACACAGGAAAAAATCGATTATGCAGTGTTTCAAAGTAAAGCGCAACAAAGAAAGATACCACCATGCCGGTAATTTCAGTATAGGTATTGATGCGCCACCAAAACCATCGAAGAATAAAAATCAAACCTGTACCCGCGCCTATTTGCAATAGAATGTTGAATGCCTGAAGGGCGTTGCTGAGCAGCAATGCGAGAAGCGCTGAAAGTATAGCCAGTACAATGGTAGAGAGCCTCCCAACGTTTACCAGTTCTTTATCTGAAGCACCGGACTTCACGAAACGTTTGTAAAAATCGTTTACCACATAGGAAGATCCCCAGTTTAGGTGAGTAGAGATGGTTGACATGTATGCAGCAATCAGCGAGGCGATAATAATTCCAAGTAATCCTGCTGGAAGAAAAGTCAACATGGCGGGATAGGCAAGGTCATCATTTATTTTATCCAGGGGAAGGTTGGGGAATGCAGCATGCAGGGAATCTAAGGTTGGAAATACCAATATTGAAGCAAGTGCGATAAGAATCCACGGCCAGGGCCTTAGCGCATAATGTGCGATGTTGTAAATGAGCGAGGCCGTCAAGGCGTTTTTTTCATCTTTGGCAGACAAGAGGCGCTGGGCAATGTAACCACCGCCACCTGGTTCTGAACCTGGATACCAAACGCTCCACCACTGGATAGCCAGAGGTAAAACAAGAAGCGGAATTAGCGTGGAGGTATCAGAAAAATCAGGTAGAAAAGAAAGCTTCATTCCGACAGAAGGTGCTGCAAGCAGGTTCGTAAGCCCACCTACTTCCGGTAGATTGAGGATGTAGATGGTAGCTGCCACAGAGCCAATCATTGCGATAAGAAACTGAAAGAAGTCTGTAATGATGACGCTTCGCAGGCCGCCAAGTGAACTGTAGGTAACCGTGACTATCGTGGCAATAGAAAGTGTTTCAATGGGTGTGAGTCCCATCATCACGCCTCCAATCTTAATTGCAGCCAACGATACCGAGGCCATAATTACAATGTTGAAGAATACGCCTAAATACAATGCACGAAACCCTCGGAGAAAGGCAGCGGATTTTCCTCCGTACCGGAGTTCATAGAACTCCAAGTCAGTGACAACCCCGGACCTGCGCCATAATTTTGCGTAAGTAAATACGGTCAACATTCCCGTCAAAAGGAATGCCCACCAAACCCAATTGCCAGATACGCCATTTTTCCTCACAATGTCAGTAACAAGATTGGGTGTATCAGCTGAAAAAGTGGTGGCGACCATCGAAACGCCAAGTAACCACCATGGCATACTGCGACCTGACAGGAAGAATTCATTCGGTGTCTTTCCAGCCCTCTTGCTATTGAAGAGGCCTACACCAAGAGAAGCAACAAAAAATAGTATTATAATGATCCAATCGATCGTGCTTAAAACCATGCGTGCAGGTTAGAGGTTTGCGGTGATTTCTTTAGGTATTAGGTATCTTTTTTCGATTTTCGCAGTCGATGTTAGAATAAATAATCCAGAGTTCAATGAATGAATCAAAAAAACTAAGTCTTTTGGTGATGGCAGCAGGGATGGGCAGTCGATATGGTGGGATCAAACAAATCGATGGCTTCGGTCCAAATGGGGAGACCATCATGGACTATTCATTGTACGATGCGATTCATTCCGGTTTTACCAAAATCGTGTTTGTCGTCCGGGAAGAAATAAAGAAAGCGGTGGAGGAGATGTTTCTCCCAAAGTTGCAAGGCAAGGCAGAAGTGCATTTTGTGATTCAATCGTTAGAGAAATTTGTTCCAGATGAATTCCTGCCTGTCAGTAGAACCAAGCCTTGGGGCACCACACATGCCATGCTTTGCGGAAAGGAAGTTATTGAGGAACCATTTGCGGTAATTAACGCAGATGATTTTTATGGCCGTGAGTCTTTTGAGTCCCTTGCGAATTTCTTGAACAATGCAGATGAACACAATCATGCCATGGTAGGATATACTTTAAAGAATGTGTTATCGGAGTATGGAAGTGTTTCTCGTGGTGTAGCCAATCAGGCAAAAGATGGATTGCTGATTTCGTTAGATGAATTGACCCAGATCGTAAAAGAAGGGGGCAAGATCATATCAAAAGAAGAAGGAGGTGATCGGGAGCTTGATGCAGAACTAAAAGTGTCGATGAACTCTTGGGGATTCCTACCCGAGGTATTTGAATTGTCGGAAAAGATGTTTCGAGATTTTGTTAAGAGAAATCATGAGAACCCAAAAGCTGAATTTTACATTGCGCTAATGGTGACTGAATTAATCAAGCAGAAAATGGGACAAGTACACGTTATTTCTGGCGGCAGCACCTGGTTTGGAGTTACTTACAAAGAAGATAAAGATTCTGTATCTGGAAAAATTGGAAGCTTGATCAAGTCTGGTGTCTATCCTGCCAGGCTTTGGTAAGGAGATGAAGGACCAGATTAAAGATATTTTAGCCTCCTTTGATTTAGATGTTGCGCAATTTAGAATCGAAAGGATCAACTCCGGTCACATTAATTATACCTATAAACTATCTGGCCGCAGCAGCTTCATTCTTCAGCGCATCAACAAATCCGTCTTCACGAAGCCGGAATGGATCGCTCACAACCACGGACTTGCCCAGACTTACCTGAAAGAAAACTTTCCAGATTACCTTTTCCTTGATACACTAAAAACCTCAACAGGATTGGACTTAGTGTATGACAAGGATGATTTTCCTTGGCGAATATTTCCGTATATCGAAGGTTCCCATACCGTAGATGAGGTGGGGAATGCTGCGCAAGCATTCAATGCGGCAGCAGCCTTTGGTGCACTGTCAAAAAAATTGTCGCCCTGTGATCCTCATCAGTTTAAAGTTATTATTTCCAATTTTCATGATCTCGATTTTCGCTATCACCAGTTTGAGGACGCTTTGGCAAAAGGTATAGCGGCACGAAAGGTGGTGGCTGCCTCCCTCATTTCAAAATGCCAGGAATACCACTTTCTTGTTGAGAGGTATAGTAAACTGAAGGCGTCTGGCAAATTAAGACTTCGAATCACCCACAACGACACCAAGATCAACAATGTGCTTTTTGCATCTGGAAGCAATGAAGTGCTATGCGTCATTGACCTTGATACCCTGATGCCCGGCTACTTCATCTATGATTTAGGGGACATGGTGCGAACTTTTGTGAGCCCGGTGTCCGAAGAGGAGTCGGACTTCACAAAGATCCGCGTGCGCGAGGAAGTAAAACAAGCCATAGAGGAGGGTTACCTATCGGAAATGAGACAGGTGTTGACCAAAGAAGAGCTTGAGGTCTTATCCTTTGCCGGACCAATGATGACCTATATGATAGGGATGCGTTTCCTGACAGACTACCTCATGGGAGATACCTATTATCAAATATCATCCCCAGACCAGAATTTGATCCGGGCTGGTAATCAGTTTTGTTTGCTGGAGCATCTTCTTACGCAAGCTCACCAATATTAAATCCATACTAATCTCTTTCCAAAAGAGTTATATTTGATTAGAAGTACCAATTATTAATACTTATGAATAGCAGAAATGGAATATTACTGTCAGTCATTGTTTTGGTTTCGATGTCGTTTGGATATCGATCACACTATCTTGAGAGCCAAAAGGCCACGAGCATTATTGGTGCTTGGGAATTTAAGGGTAATGATGGCACAATGGGATTATGGATTATCACGGAGCAGCACTTCTCAGTTACGTATTACACTGCAAATGACTTTCAATATACCGAAGGAGGAATGTGGGAAGCAGCAGGTAAAGGTAAGATGAAATTTACCTGGGAGTACCATACTCGCAATACTGATCTGGTTGGAGAGACAAAGGAGCATGAGGTTGTAGTGAAAGGTAAGACGCTCAAGATGGAGGGCACGGATTGGACGCGACTTGATGACGGATCACCTGGCGCACTGGCCGGTGCATGGCTGATCACCGGAAGATATCGTGATGGAGAAATGTCGGAGCGAACCCCTGGCGTTAGGCGCACAATGAAAATCTTATCTGGAACTAAATTTCAATGGATTGCTTACAATATTGAAACTAAGGAGTTTTTTGGAACGGGTGGAGGATCCTATACCACCGTGGATGGCAAGTACACAGAGCTCATTGAATTCTTCTCGCGCGATAATTCTCGGGTGGGAGCTAGCCTTCAATTTGATTACGATCTGGAAAAGGGAAAGTGGAGACATAGCGGAAAAAGTAGCAAGGGAGACCCACTTGATGAGGTGTGGACCAAACGAGATGTGTTAGGCATTTGATTGATACCCTATTAAGAATTATTTGTGTCCAGGATCGTACTTACTGTAGTTGTTTTTTTGATCTTCCTTCAATCGAATGCACAATCGAACGGTCATGCAGGTCAGTACGCGGATAGGATAAAGCCTGCAGATCTGAGATCTCTCCTGGAGGTTATTGCGTCCGATTCGTTGGAGGGAAGGAAGACAGGTTCGGAAGGCCAGAAAAAAGCTGGGGCTTTTATCAGTAGCTATTTTTCAAGCATTGGCCTGGAGAAGCCTGTCGCAGGAAGTTATTTCCAAACCGTACCGCTGTACACCAGGGTGGCTACAGAAGCTGTAATCACAGTAGGAAAGCGCACGCTCACTAACTTTAAGGACATCGTCTACCTGGGATTCGAAAACCTTGAAGGTAAACCTCAGCTATTATTCGTTGGCAACCAGACAAGTCTTGATGTATTGAAGGTGAACGGCAAAGCAGTTGTCTTGTATAAGCAGGGCTCGGTAGACTATGCGTTCATTGAAAAGTTGAAGAGGCAGGGAGCCACACTCGTTTTGCTTTGTAATACGGGAAGTCAGAGGGAATTTGATGCTTTTGCAAGTACAGTGCGGGAGAGTATGGCAAGGTTGAGATACAACAAGCCAACTCCTGTTATAGAAATGGAAAGAATAGTCTTTTTGTCTCCAACCGCCTTTCAGGCAATTACAGGCTTTTCTATTGGTGCTAGCACCAGTGTGCAATCAACAACAATTCCAAAGGCAGACATTACCTACAAACTCACAAGTGAAATTGCTACAGTTGAAAGTGAAAATGTGCTGGGCTTTTTGGAAGGCACAGACAGAAAAGATGAGGTCTTGGTAATATCAGCCCACTACGATCATATTGGCAAAAAGAGTTCCGGTGCAGGTGACCTAATAAACAATGGCGCAGATGACGATGGGTCGGGTACGGTGACGATAATGGAAATGGCAGAAGCATTTGCAAAAGCAAAAGAGAGCGGTAATGGACCTCGAAGGAGTATTCTGTTTATGACGGTAACCGGAGAAGAAATTGGTCTTTTTGGATCGCAGTATTATACGGAAAACCCCGTTTACCCGCTGGAGAATACAGTAGCCAATTTAAATATCGATATGATTGGAAGGTCGGATCCTTCACATCGAGATAGCGCTGATTACGTTTACATCATCGGGTCAGACAAGCTATCAAGCGAACTCCACCAATTGAGCGAGCGGACGAATGCTGAATGCTGCAATCTCAGTTTTGATTACCTCTACAATGATGTCAATCATCCTTCGAACCTCTACAAAAGATCGGATCATTGGAATTTTGCCAAAAATGACATTCCAATCATCTTCTATTTTGATGGAATTCACGAAGACTATCACAAACCCAGCGATGAAATTGACAAGATCGACTTTGAGCTGTTGACAAAAAGGGCTCAACTCATTTTTTACACTGCCTGGGAAATTGCCAATCGAAAGGAGAGGCTCAAAATTGATTAATCGAAAGGCACATTCACGTGTCGCTCGGCATGATAAGAAGAGCGCACAAGTGGACCTGACTCTACGTACTTAAGTCCACGCTTCAATCCCTCCTCCTTGTACATCTCAAAAGTTTCAGGGTGCACATATTCTGCAACTTCCAAATGCATTTTTGTGGGTTGTAGATATTGGCCAAGCGTCAAAATCATAAGCCTGTTTTCGGCAAGGTCATCCATTGCTTTGAATACCTCTTCCTTTGTTTCACCCACACCCAGCATTATTCCTGACTTCGTGCGCATTCCTGCATCCCTCATGCGCTTAAGTTGTTCGAGGCTTCTATCATATTTGGCCTGAGGTCGCACAATGCGATACATCCTACCTACCGTCTCCATATTGTGAGAAACAACTTCTTGTCCTCCTTCAATCATTCTGTCAAGTGCTGCCCAATTTCCTTTTACATCAGGGATCAATGTTTCGATTGTAGTTTCAGGACTGGCCTTTTTGGTTTCGATTACCGTCTGATACCACACTTCTGCACCTCGATCCTTCAGCTCGTCACGATTTACTGAAGTTATGACCGCATGCTTTACTCCCATGAGTTGAATGGCCTCAGCTACGCGTTTAGGTTCATCCAGATCATATTCGGTGGGCCTTCCCGTGGCCACGGCACAGAAGGTACAACTCCGCGTGCAGACGTTGCCCAGAATCATAAAGGTGGCCGTGCCTGCTCCCCAGCACTCGCCCATGTTTGGGCAATTGCCACTTTCACAGATGGTGTGAAGTTTATAGTTGTCTACGAGTTTTCTAACCTTTGCATACTCAGGCCCAACGGGAAGTTTAACCCGAAGCCAATTAGGCTTACGCTTTTTAGTTTCCTCGGCCGATATTACGGGTAGATCAATCAATTGCGAAGTTAATTAGTACTGTTTGTAAAACAGGTTATTGCCCAATAAGTTCCTTGTAGGCATCCGCTGCTAAAAGTCCGTCTGCTTGTGAGGCATCTGACAACTCCATTTTGATCATCCAGCCGTCTCCATATGGGTCCTCATTTACTTTTTCAGGGCTTCCATCTAAAACCGGGTTTAGCTCAGTGACCTTCCCGCTTAGGGGCATGAAAAGATCCGATACCGTCTTGACAGCTTCAACTGTTCCAAAAACCTCGTGTTGACCAATATCCTCGCCAACACTTGAAATGTCAATGTATACGATGTCACCCAGTTCGCTTTGGGCGAAATCGGTAATTCCAATGGTGGCCACATTGCCTTCAATTTTTACCCACTCATGGTCTTTGGTGTACTTTAGATCTGCTGGAATATTCATCTTGCTACTTTAATTTAAAATGTGCTTAAAAATAAGGGGATTTTTCATAAAGTCCGCATTGAGAAAAGGGCTCGGGAAGCCAGCTATCACAAAAATGCAGCCTTACTGTGCAAGGTTGAATAATATCTTGAAGCCAACCCTTGTCGTAGATCTTCTATAGGAGTTGGATACCAATGGGTCATTGACATTTCGGTCGTAGTAGAACTGAATGTTCAGTTTTTGATTTACAACGTAGTTGACATTTGGCCGCAGCTGGAAGTTTATGTTTCCGTTGGTGATGGTATTGACTTCATCGATTTTCCGTTGAATGGTTCTGTTGTTGGTCACACTCATGTTGAGCCTGAATGTAAGATCATTCTTGATGGTGATCACTCTTCCCTGGCTTTTCCATGGCATTCTCATGTTGTTCTTGGTGTAACCCACTTCCACCGACCAATCTTTGCTGTTGAGTTCCGTTACCTGGGCGTTTGAAATATTAAGCGCCAGATCTCTTTTCGTTTTGTATTCAAACCGAAATGAAAGTCTCTTTTTAGTGCGTAGGTTGACCCCAAACAATGGTGCGAAAGTCTCTGAAATGAGAACCTGCGAAATCACATATACTGGAATAATTTCACCGGCTCCGTTCGTTACTGATCCAAACAAGCCATTGTTATAGTCCTCAAGTGGGATGTCGGGAGCCACATCATAATCTAATGAAGATGTAAAGTTAGTCACAGAGTAATTAGAGGAGTAAGCGTGATTAATTGTGACTGACTGGAAGATGTCTTTAAGTGCATTAATCTTACCCAGTCCGGAGTAATCAACACGCCAGCCTGGGAAGGGTATATTGGGAAACGGGGATAGGCTAACCTTATCTGTGCCCGTTCCAGTGTAGGCTGCCAGGAAGGCCGGAATCAAAACGTCCTGTGATTTTGACTCGTAGCCATTGCCGGTGAGATTGGTGAATCTATCTTTGATGTCACCCACATTTTTTTCAAACTGTTGAAATACCGAGGACTCCGTACTGGTGTTATTTTTGAAAGCAGTATTGATCGAAAGAATGGAAATCTTATAACTACCTGCCCTCACAGGGCTAAAAGAACGAAAGTCATTATCGATCTCATCGAATCTATAAATTTCACTGAAGTTTGAGGTGGTGGTTTTCTTAGCGTCAAGTTGGATTTTAAAATCGCTTGCGGGCTCTATGCTTGCTCGCAATCCAAGATCTCTGGTTTGTACTTGTGTGTAAAGTGAGGTTTGCTTGACACTCGTACTCAGCCAGCCATTTTCTGCTGCCTTAAACCTAATGTTAGGATCTTGTTGTCCTAAAATAAAACCCCAGCCCGGAGCAGACCAACTCTTGTCCATACCAAATAGGTTAGGCGTTGGGGTGAAGCCTGGCAATATAGTGCCCTGCGTAATGTTATAGGTACCATTAATATTTCTGACTGACATTAAGAGTCGGGCGAGGCTCTTGAGGCCTCCGAAGTTTGGAGCTTGCTTCACGGTATCGGGCTTGGCTGGCTCTCTGGTGCGCGTGGAAGGAGGTCGTTTAGGCGTATTAATATCTTTAAGGAATTTACTCTTATTATAGAGTTTAGTTAAGTCAATCCGTCCCGTCAGTCCTTGGTCCTGCGTATTCTGGATGATATTGCCAAGCTTAAGGCTATCTACATTTTCAAGAGGTCCAGCCCGATAAGAGTAGCCGACATTATATCTGTACTCTGCGCCAAGCCAGTCCGTGAGAGGGAATTTGTCCAAAGGCACCGTGTAATTCAAAGTGATCGTTTGTTCAAAGTTTTTGGTTCTTCCAAAGTTCTTCAAATTGGTGAGTACGGAATCTCTTTTTTCGGGGGTGTCCAGATCGCCATCGGGTTCATCTATAATTGCATTTACTCGTGAGTTGTAATCGAGACTGAGGCTCTTCGCAAGGTTCCACCGCAGGTTGTAAAAACGATTGAAGACAAAAAATTTCTGGAAGTTTGGTTGAGAACTTCCTTGATCTAAGGTGGAGTTGCGATACACCAGTTTGCTGAATGAACGATCCAATTCCCCTCTCACAGAGAAATTGCTGGGGACTGGATTAAAGTTAAAATCCTTGATCAGTTTGAGAAAAGGCGAGGAGAAGGCATCAGAATTTTTGAGCGGTTCAAAGCCTTGAAACTTCGGACTAAACTGCCATGCCACTGCGCCCTTTACATTCTTTCGAGTATTTTCTTGTAGGTTGAAATTGGTTTGCGTGGCCTCAGTATATGCGTATGTGAACGCAAAGTTTTCGATGTCGTAGATGTTACTTCGTGCATCGGGGTTTAGTTTAACTTTCTTGACGTTAGTAAAATTCAAACTTCGCCTGATCGATTCGTCTCGTATAATTTTTTTGTACGCCTCCCGTTCTGAATCTGTATTAAATGATCTAAGTGCAGCGTCAATTCTGAGATCCGGGTTTGCGGGATCATATTGGGGGTTTATAGTGGTGTTTTCATAGCTGACAAACATTGGAATGCGAAGACCTGCTTTTTGAGGTAGCAGTTTATCTACATTAATGTTTGCGGAGAGGTCAAAGGCTGTGGTTTCACCTCGGGCACGTTCAGAAATTTTAGATTGCACACCGCCATATCCAAAGCCGATATGTTTTACCGCACCAGTGATGGTGCCCAGGTCAGCGAGTTTGGTGCTTACCACCACGTTGCCGGCCCAGCCAGCGGTGCGATCAAAATCGGTAAGTCGGAGTTCGTTGGCCCATAGGCAGACATCTCTGGGAAGCGCATCCACACTTCGCCTGTTTCGAACGCCAATCATTATCAGTTTCACTTGACTTAGGTCAGGCCTTCCCAACAGTCTTATTAAATGCTTACCTGCTTGCTTGGGTCCGGACCGCGGGAAAGATTCATCCAGAGGAAAACTTTCGCGATCTCTTGTAGCCTTCAAGGCGTAAAGTTCATTAAGGTCCAGGTCAATTTGATTTTCTTCAGGCCAAACAGATTCAATGGTGGCAGCTCCCGGTTGTGTTACCTTCAGAGGCAATTCAATTTCATAATAGTTTTCGTCAAAGTCAGTTCCTAGCCGTATAAAACCATTTAGCTGATCATCTTGTAGTCCCTGGCCATATGCGGAGAGAAACATTTTAATTCTTCCATAGTTAAAAAAGTCCATCGTCACATTTTTGAAGATGGAACGGGCGTCTCCGTCCGGAAGGTCAGTGACGCAAAGTTGAACGGATTGCTCATTCAATCTTCGCTGCACGGTGGAGGTCACATCTCTATCTCTGTTGAGAGGTGGGATGTATGCCGGTTTCTCACTGTTACCCACCGCGTTTTCTTCTGCGTTGACCACCGACACTGAAAAATTGTCAAGGTTGGGCTCAAGTGGCTCGCCAAAGTCAGATTCTTCCAGGTTTCCCGTATACCTCCTCCACTTGTTTCCCACCGCTCTGAACTTTGCCATTCTCAAAACAACGGGCTCACTGAACCCCGTGAGATACATTCTGGCGTATCGAATGGATTTGAAACCATTAACGTCGCCAACCTTGTCATCAAATTGACGAACAGGAATTCGAAAAAGATACCAGGTCACCGCATCTCCATTGATTGTATTAGAAATCTGATCCACGATATACTTGTTGCCTACCTGGAGCGTAGTGGGGCGCAAGTCAATATTGTAAGAGTAAAATTCTTCGAGGTCACTTAAGGTATTGTCCTGATTCAGATCTTCATTATCAGGAATTGTAGTTCCTGAAATGGCGAACGCTTCATTACCAGTTAGTATTGGTGAATTACTTTCAAGATTATTGAAGTTCTTATAGCGCTCAAATATCTTCGCATCCTTGCTGTCCAACTCGTCACCTAAAAAATATTGAAAGTCATCAGCGGAAGGATCTTGAAGTACGATAGGCTGAGCGGCAGGATTAACTGCATTAATGAACCCACTAAACTTACTTATCTCAACTTCATTACTCGAGCCATCCAGCCCGACATCTTGATTGATCCGGGCTGTAGGATCGTTGTCAAATGCGTTGTTGAGGTATTGCTGCGTGGTCACATAGCCCCACTCATTCTCAACTGCCCCACCGCCAGTAAGATTTCCGTCAGTAGGTAATCCATTTTCGAACGCATGTTTTCCATCCCGCATTAGGTCTTCAGAGAGGCTGCCCAGATGGAACGTCAATTGACCACCCGTTCTGTTTGGTTGGGCATTGCCTCGGCCATCAATGATTTGCCCATTCTTAGAATCGATAAATGGATTCATTAGCCAAAACTCTACGTACTCTACGTTGGCTTTATCAAAATCAACTTCTGTGCGGATGGCAGTGGTGATGCCGCCCCAGTTAGTGGTGATATTTTTTAACGTTCCATCGGGATTTAGATCCGGGTTATAATTATATGGGCCTCTCTCTGCTGGATAGTAAGCGATGTCAAGTACTTGTTCATTGAAGTTGCCAATGAAATTGTCAAAGCCGGGGAATATTTCTTGTGGTTGTACACTGCGCACATAGTGATTTTCTAAATCTTCATCAGTAATGTTTGTGGGCTTAAATCCACCGTTGCTATTGGAGTAAAACTGATTGTCGACTTGGTACCAGGCAATCTTTGCTCTTTTAAATCCGGCTCTCACATCATTAGGTTCCCCCGCAGAGAGATCGAACCGATCGTCAGGCGTGGTAGGTACGGTGGAGAACTTCCAACCTTGAGGACTAAGCAAACTGTATGGCGTTGCACTGTTTTCAAAATCATCTATAAACGAAGTGCCTTCTCCATTCACGATGTTGGAAGTGCCCGGAAGCAATTGTGCAAACTCTGCATTGACATTTACCGTGGAGGTTTCTTTTGTTTGTAAGAACGGAAGTGCATCGACCATCTTTGTGAGTACGCGAGAATCTTTACGCAAATTCATATCTAGGCCATACTGAATATTTCTTGCAGGCTCAGATCCTATTGGATTTCGCGAAACCAGAGGCCGCTCATTGTAGTAGAGGAAAGTTCCTCCGAGATTGACATCGTTATTTAATTTATAGTCGAATCGTGTACCTAGCAGGGACCTGGTTTGAAAGGCAAATGGATCCTGCTGCTCGTAGGTGATGCTAATGTTTTTTCCAGAACTGAGAATACCCTCATTTAGTATGGTGACCTTGCCGAAGGTGTAGTCAACCGTGTAGTCAGTGCCTTCACGGAGTGGCGTACCTCCTGCAAACACTTTTACTGATCCCTGGGCGATATTAAAACCTTGAATGATAATGTCTTTGCCTGAGCCTGCCTTAAAGGATCCAACGATATAGAACTTGTTCTTGGTAGCGACAAGTTCTGCCTCCGCTTTTGTAGTTCGATAAAGCGTGTCGTATACATATTTTTGAATGAGCAGGTCCTCTGTGGTTTTATTGCTTTCTTGCGCAAAAAGGTCTCGCAGAGCTTTGTCAAACGGCTGAAGGAATGGGAAGATGATGAGCCCTGTTTCCGTATTGACGGTCAGTTTATCCACAAAGTCAAAATTGCCATCGGGTTGGGGGTCGTTGTAGGGATTGAGTCGGTCAAGACCAAACACTTCAATCAATTGCTTTGTCCTTGAGATGTCTCCATCTTGTAATTGTGGATTATCAATACCTGTTCTGTCATCCCTATAAATCATCCTCAGTTGAAAGCCTTCTCTTGTAAGCTGTGTGACATTGAGACTATAAATATTTTTCATCATCAAGTCCCAGGTAGGAAGAATAGCGCCACTCGGATCTTTGATACTGATCTTGCGAGGTCTCAAAAGCTTAAGGTAGACTACATCCGACTCAGGTTTATTGGAGTAGTCTTCAGAAAGCTCACCCACTTTATATCTCCTTCCCTGATAGGTGTATTCAAAGGCAACCGCCAGCGCTTCATCATTTTGCAGCTTGCGTTGAAGCGTGATGTAACCTAACTCTTGCTGAAAGGTAAATTCGGTGGGCGCAAGTTTTCTTGCACTGGTGATTTTTTCGAAGTCTGTTCCATTCACAAAACCTAATCCTTCCAGCGCCCCATTGATTCCCTCCGCATTCGCAGATATACCGCTAAGTTGATCAAATAGATTGTTCGAAGTGTTGCTAGTGGGTGATCGATTAGGGACTGTGGCTGTGAGCAGGTCGTTGCGATAGATCTTATCTGATTCGCCCATGTCCATCAAGCCTACCACATTGCGCAGGGTTTGCGTATCATTTTGTCTGTTCAGTAAATAAACTTCGACCCGCACAATATTGACTCCGCTTGTAACCTGCGGTAGTGTGCTTAACCATCCTTCAAAATTGTCTCTAAAGAATTGCCCAAGAAAAAAGTGTCGGTTTTCATCATAGTTTGAACCGACAATTTCAAAAGGTCGTCCCTGTGCGGCACCACCTGTGCCTCCTTGTATTTCTATTGATGATTGCTTTCCTCTTTGTGTGGTGGCAAGTGCAGTCACAAACATTTTGCCAAATTGCATTTGTGCTTTCACCCCGAACAGGTTTTGGGAACCAGTGATGAGACTATTGTTCAGTGGCAAACTGACGTTTCCGATTTCTAGTTTCTTGAGCAAATCTTCTTTGAAGCCGGTGTACTCCACCTTCATATTGTTTTGAAAATCAAAGGAGTTATTGTTATCAAAGTTGGTCGTGATGGCCAGTTTCTCTCCCACTTTACCAACCACGCTCAAGTTGATCTGCTGATCAAATTCAAAGCCACCATTTCTTTGTTGCCGAATTGGAATGGAGGGATTTTCTATCTTTTGAAACGAAGCACCAAAATCTAGTGTCACAAATCCTCGCGGTATCAATTCTACGTAGCTGCCCCCAAAGATTCTGTCAAGTGCTGGGCTTACGTAAATTTTTGGTATTAGATTTCTGCTGCTCACAGCACTTTCTCCATCTAGTGCTTTGCTCCGAGTTTGCCAATAGTTCTTTTTTATCAGCACCGTTTGTTGCTGATTGAATTCATCAAAACTCATCGAGGATGCAGGCCGATAATTGACATCACCAATTTTTTCATAAATGGTGTAATTCATACCAGTGTCAATCTCTACATCAACATTCAGACTCTTGGGGTCTTCTAAGAAGAATGGAGAATGTGTAGTGCGATTTGAGAATGGGTCGCCATACCTGTCATTGGGCCTGAAGCTGGGTCGATACGGATTGATCGTCTTAGTGATCGTGGTGTCTGCCTTAGTCGATAGCGAATCGGCTTGCTGACTAAAGGCAGTAAACGATACCAGTAACGCTGTGCATAGCGAACTGAGTAGGATTAAAGTCCGAATGTTTTTTTTGGCTAAGGTCAATCGTATCTCAGGCGTTTTTCAATGCCAACTTCACAAGCTCTTCTAAACTAATTGTATTTCCTGATTTCTTCAGGACTGTATCGATGCTTTTTTCGGCCGCCCCTTTCCCAATACCCAGCGTCATCAACGCTGTTAACGCCTCATTTCGCATTGTATTGTGCTTTATTCCGGTTATTCCGATACCCTCAGATCCAGTGTCTTTTCGGAATTTATCCTTCAGTTCAAGAATGATTCTTTGTGCTGTCTTACCGCCAATTCCCTTCACCGCCTGGAGGGCTGAAACGTTCTCTGCCACAATAGCGCCATGAAGTTCGTCTGGGGGCAAGTAGGAGAGTACCACTAAGGCAGTACTGGGACCAACCCCATTGACACTGATCAGAGATTGAAACATTGCCTTTTCTCTCGCATTACTAAATCCAAAAAGAATGTGAGCATCTTCCCTTACCTGCAGATAGGTGGCAAGTTTCACATTTTCCTGATCCTTTATTTCGGAGAATGTATTCAAGGATATGTTCACGTGATATCCAACTCCATTCACATTTATTACGATAAATGTGGGTTCCTTGTGAACTAGCTTTCCTTCTAAAAAAGCAATCATAGTTGAAAAAATATAACCTACTAAACTATAAAAAATCGAGTTTGTAGCGAAGCTTTAATCTAGTTCGTTTGCTCTCTCAAGATCGCGTCTACCACTGCGATCGCGGTCATGTTCACGATATCCCGCACCGTGCTACCCAACTGCAGAATATGTACCGGCTTATTCATTCCCAATAGTATCGGACCGATGGCTTCTGTGCCACCCATCTCGATCAAAAGCTTGTAGGCAATGTTAGCAGAGGCAAGGTTTGGAAATATCAACGTGTTTGCTCCTTCTTTTGCCAAATTACTAAACGGATAGTTTTCCCTTTGGAGCTCTATATCAAGGGCCACATTAGCTTGAATGTCACCATCAATAATTAGTTCGGGATATTTCCTTTTGGCGATACGCACGGCCTCGCGCATCTTCTCGGGTATCTCGCCTTTGCTACTTCCAAAGTTTGAGTATGAAAGCATCGCCATTCTTGGTTCAATGTCAAAAAATCTCACGCCCATTCGCGTAAGAGAAACAATGTCTATAAGTTCCTCTGTAGAAGGATTGACATTGACGGTACAATCCGAGAAAAAGAAGGTACCTTTCTTGTTCATCATGATGTACATGCCTGCTACCCGGTGCACGTGAGGCGCCATCCCGATTACTTGCAAGGCAGGTAGAATGGTTTTAGGATAATCTTTAGTGAGTCCGGAAATAACTGCGTCTGCATCACCATGCTCTACCATCATGGAGGCGTAGTAGTTTCTGTCCAGCAGCGCTTTTTCGCAATCTTTTAAAGTGAAACCTTTGCGTTGCCTTTTCTGATAAAGCTCTTTCGCATAAGTTTTTACTTTCTTTTCTTCTTCATGCGGTGATATGATCGTGCAATCCTGAAGTTCGAGTTTGTTCTTTTTGATTAAAGACTCTATCTCCTTGCGATTCCCCAGAAGGATAGGAATGGCAATTCCCTCATCCTGAAGTACTTGTGCTGCCTTCAATATTTTGTGGTGATTTGCTTCTGTAAATACCACACGTTTAGGATTTTTCTTAGCACGCGTAATCACCCTGGAGGTAAGTTTTTGATCGATGCCAATTCGCTTTAGCAGATCTTCATTGTACTTCTCCCAGTCTGTAATAAAGTGGGTAGCCATGCCTGAGTCCATCGCAGCCTTGGCCACCGCAGGAGATATGGTGGTAATTAACCTGGGATCCAAAGGTTTGGGTATGAGATATTCTCGCCCGAACTCAATCTTTTTGTCACCGTAAGCTCTGGTAACCATGTCGGGTACTGCTTCCTTTGCCAAGTCCGCCAAGGCATGTACTGCAGCCATCTTCATCGCTTCATTTATTTCCGTAGCTCGCACGTCAAGGGCGCCTCGAAAAATGTAAGGAAATCCTAATACGTTGTTCACCTGGTTGGGGTGATCAGAGCGACCTGTAGCCATAATGATGTCTTTGCGCGTATCCATGGCAAGACTGTAGGCGATTTCAGGATCGGGATTGGCTAAGGCAAAGACGATCGGGTCTTTTGCCATCGACTTGATATGTTTAGGCGTCAGAATGTTCGCCACTGATAGCCCCACAAAGACATCGGCATTCTTAAGTGCTTCTTCAAGAGTTTCAAGTTTTCGTGAAGTTGCAAAGGCGGCTTTGATTGAGTCAAGGTTAGATCTATCCTTGGTGATCACTCCCTTGCTGTCACACATGATAAGGTTTTCTCTCTTAAGGCCTAGCGCCAGATAGAGTCTGGTACAGGATACGGCAGCAGCTCCAGCGCCATTTACCACCAATACGATCTCTTCTATTTTTTTGTTAATGAGCTCTAACCCGTTGAGCAGTGCCGCACCCGAGATTATGGCGGTACCATGTTGGTCGTCATGCATCAAAGGAATGTTCATCTTCTCACGAAGTTCTTCCTCAATTCGGAAACACTCAGGTGATTTGATATCCTCCAGATTGATTGCTCCAAAAGTTGGTTCGAGAGATTTTACGATCTTGATAAATTCATCGGGATCTTCTTCGGCTATCTCAATGTCAAACACATCAATTCCGGCAAATTTTTTGAACAACACACCTTTGCCTTCCATCACCGGTTTGGACGCTTCAGGCCCAATGTTTCCCAAACCTAACACAGCGGTACCGTTGCTTATTACGCCCACCAGATTGCCCTTGGCAGTATACTTGTATACGTCTTCCTTGTTCGCAGCAATTTCCTTGCATGGCTCCGCTACTCCTGGAGAATAGGCCAAAGCCAGATCCATCTGTGTGCTAAGTACCTTGGTAGGCACCACTTCGATTTTGCCAGGCTGACCCTGAGTGTGATAATTGAGTGCGTCTTGCTTTCGAATCTTTATAGACATACAGGAATTGGATTTTAGAAAAAGGAATGAAATTTACGCTTTTTTATGCCCAAGAGGCATTTCAACTACGATTTCTACCAAAATTCAATGGAATACCTGCCTGACACAAGCATTGTCGCCCTCAAGGGAATATTATACTATTTATTTGCTGGCCGTCAACGACTCGCTGGTCCTAAAAGTGCTTAGGATTGTTTCTAGTTCACGGATTATCTCTCGCTGGTCTTTGCTCGGACTATAGGTGAAACCTTCGATGTAGTAAAATTTCCCTTTTTCTTCATCCACGAGAGCATAGCCGACAAACGGACCTCCCATGGTGAAATTGTTGGTGCGCCACAAGCCTCTAAGTTCTACTGCGTAGTGTTTGTTGAGTTGCACCTCCTTAGTAGTAACAGGTATAAAAGGTATTGTTGTCTCAGTAGTAAGGTAGGAGTTCGATACTTCAGGATCTTCAAAAAGATATTTTTTACAGAATTGATCGCGGTGAGCAATTAGATTCTCTTTTGTAAACTGATCCTTGGAGTAATAGTCTGTTTTACTAATAAAGATGTCTTTGTCATCTGCTGGGTTAATTTGGCGCACCCAAAGGAACTCATTATTGTTTTCAACAAGTTTATATCCGAAGGGTATCTTGATGCTACAGTCTAGATTCTTTTGTAGCCATTCGCTTATGCCTTTTACCTGACCCGCTTTGAATAGTGAAACCGCCAGTCTTTCTCGCTCAGCTCTGTTAAAATATTCTACGAGCAGGTGCCCTTTGCTTCTGACGTTTTCAATCAGATCTTTTTCTGTATTGCCAAAAAGATACATTGCTTCTTGACCGTTTGCGTACACATCCGGTCGAGTCAGCACATAGCTTGTAGGATCATTCTTAATCTTGCTCAGCGATTCGGGGGTGAACAGGTTGCGAATAATTCTCGCGCCCTGCGTATTCTGATCCAGGGTGAAAGCAAAAATCAGGTTTCTTCTTTGCTTCAATACGAAATTAAACTTGCGTGGGTCAATCCACCGCAACTTGTATATGGATTCCTTGCGTGGAAGCCCCTGCATCTCTGTTCTAAAAAGTGAATCGATCACAGCACCAAGATCTCCCTTCCACTGCGTAGAATCCATCACCACATACATATCTCCCGAGATTCCTGACGCTGGGGGTAGGTTTTCTTTGTTGGTACTGTCACAGGAAAATAGGAATAGTATGGTGAGAAGAAAAAGTAGGTATTTCATTTGGAAATCAGATTGACAATTAAGAAAGCTTGAGTCCGTTTTTAGAAGTTATAATTCTCATCAACAGCAAACGTCACAAGTTGTTAGAGAGTAAAAGTACGAATTAAGACCAAAAAAGCTGAGCAAGGCACATCTGGAGAAGAACAATTTTACCCCATTTCTGATCGGGAGGATATTGGAATGTTTTATGCATCGGCTGTGCATACCAAAGTGGCCTTTATCACTTCTTCTGATGCTCCCTTTCCCGTTCCACAACCAACCTTTGAATTTAAAGACAACTGCTTCTATCGGAATTCTTGCGAAAAAGTTTTTGAAAGCGCCTCCCCAAACTCCACCTCCAGAGTGGGAATAAGGTTTTCTCTATTGGGGTCTCGCCAAAAACATCAAAACAAACAGCACGTCTCTAAGATGGCTTAGTGCCTGGGTTATATAGTTTTCAACTGTTCTTTTAGAGATATGCATTTCCTCAGCGATTTCGTAGATGCTCTTGTGCTCCATTCGACTGAGTCTGAAAGCTTTTTGGCATTTTGGGGGCAATTGTGAAAGAGAGGAATCAATCTTAAATTGAAGTTCCTTGAGGTGCAACAAACCTTCCGCAGTGCTTGGTGTATTGTCAATAAAAAACCGTTTGAACTCTTCCGCATACTTGGCCCTAACGGATTCGGAGCGTATGTAGTCTAATATTTTGTACCTCGCTGCGCCAAATAAGTAAGAGGGGAATGAGGATTGTACCTCAAGCATATTTCGTTTTTCCCAAAGGGAAAGAAATAGATCCTGAATTATTTCTTCGCTGGCTTCTTTATTTCGTATTCGGCTGTTGATAAAGCGGAAAAGTGGTTGTGCATTTTCATCATAGATTTTTTCGAAATCCCGTTTCGTAATTATTAAGTATTCTCTATTCGCACCCTTGCTTGCCATTATTTCTTGCGAGATTATACGCTTAGAACAAAGAAATAATTCAGTTTTTTCTTTGTAGGCTGTACAATTTTAGATGAACAGATAGAGAAAGCCTACAAAATTGAATTAATCTAGGAGTATTTCTAAAAATATTGAAGGTAATACTGTGTGTTAGACCCTTCGAAAGCGACTTACCTACTGATACTATGATGGAATTGCATGAATCAGGAAGAATTTGAACAATTAATTGACAAATATCAGCGAGGGCTCTTGAATGGCAAGGAAAGAGACTTGATGGATAAATGGTTTGACCAGCTAGATGAGAGAGGAAAGGGCAGTGTGAGCTGGGGGGTTGAGGAGCAAGAGCGTTTAAAAGCCCTGATTCTGTCTGAAATGCTTCATGATGAAAGTGAATCGGAAGCTGGGCGACAGGCACTGTCTTTAAGGAGTCGCGTACTACGGATTGCCGCTATTTTCCTTCTTGCAGCGATTAGCTATGGGTTATGGAATATTGCGATCCGTGAATTTTCATCAAGTAGGACGGTCACTGTAAACAGCAATGAGACGATAAGAAAGGTCTTGCTGAGTGATGGGAGCATTGTATGGTTGAAACCGAAGAGCAAACTTCTATATGCTCAAGCCTTTCCCAATGATTCGAGGCAGGTGACTTTGGAGGGTGAAGCGCTGTTTGAGGTAGCAAAAGATCCCGCAAGACCATTCGTAATAAGTGCTTCCAGGCTCAGAGCGACAGTGCTTGGCACGAGTTTCAATATCAAATCAAGGGCGGAGGATATTGAAGTTGTGGTGCTCACCGGTCAGGTCAGACTAACATCTGCAGAGGATAGCCATGGGATACTCCTGGTTGCCAATGAGAAAGGAGTTTATAGAGAAAGCGAAGGCAGCCTGTCTAAACTGACATTGCAGGATGAAGAAAAGCGAGGTGTTGAATTTGGAACAGGCTACAATATGCGCTTTGAAGGAGCAATGCTAAAAGATGTGGTGAGTAAGATGAGTTCAAAATTTGACCTACGTATTGAGCTGGATCAGCCTGCTGTAGGAGCTTGTAGAATTACTGCCGATCTCACAGATCAGTCACTTGAAAAATCTCTTTCACTTATCTCACTCGCGTTAGAGCTGGAATATCAGATCGAGAAAGGGCGTGCTCGCTTGATAGGGAATGGATGTTTGGGAAATTAAGATTATGAGAGTACTACAAATCGTTATTTTACTTCTCTTTTGTGGGCAATTGAGCCATGCTCAGGAAATCCTCAAGAAAGATATCTCAATTAATACTGAAAGCACATTTTTAAAGGATGCATTGTCACAAATCGAACAAGCTGCGGATGTCAAGTTTGTTTATGATCCTGGTCTAATACCATTGCGAGACCCGATATATTTTAATAAAGCGAAATTTCAACTGGGAGAACTGTTTGAAACACTATTTAAGTCTAGGGACATCAAGTACGATATCCTGCCAGATAACACCTATATAGTCTTAAGTAGATCAAGGATAAACACAGGGACTATCTACGGGAAAATTCTTGATGCCAAGACACTGGATCCACTGCCCTACGGCAATGTATTTATCAATGCAACCACAAGGGGCACTGCGACTAGTGAATCTGGTGAATTTGAGATCGGAGATATTCCATTTGGCAAAGTGGAATTAGTTATCTCCTATGTGGGCTATCGCACGGCTAAGGTAGAAGTAACAGTTTCTTCTCCGATAGTAAATGTCGGTAATCTAAGCCTTGCGCCCGAGGAGCAGATATTGGAGGATGTTAATATTGAAGCAAAGAGAGATCGAAAGTGGGACAAAGAATTGAAAAAATTTGAACGAATTTTTCTGGGGACAGATGATATAGCTGCTTCATGCAAGATTGTCAATCCTTGGGTTTTGGACTTTTCCACCAAAGAGCATAAAAAGCAACTCACTGCTTATGCCAACGAGCCTCTTGAAATAGAGAACAGCGCTTTGGGATACCGAATTCTTTTTTACCTGACCGAATTTTGGAAAGATGCACATGGCTACCTGATTGGTGGCAAAGTGAAATTTGATGAAATGGTACCACTAAATGATGAGCAGCAAAAAGTATGGCTAGGCAATCGGGAAGAAGCGTATATTGGTTCAAGCCAACACTTGTTTAAGTCTATCATTGCACGCCAAATTAGGGCGAACAAATTCTTTCTTTATACTGAACGAAAGGAATATGAGAACGCAGTTGTCAGAAGTCAATATTTTGAAGAAGAACTTAAGCATGTAGTCGTGCCTTTAGACACAGGTGATATTGTTTTTCCAGGCGAGATTCCGAATACATTTAAGATCGTATTGCGAGGTAGAGTTGAAGTTCACAATCATAACGAAAAAGCAATCGTTAGAACGTATCGTGATATAGGCTATAGGGTGAGTTGGTTGAGAGTGGAAAATGACACGCTTATTGTAAATAGGGATGGTGTTCCTCTCGATCCAACTGCCGTGACTACGTCTGGAGATATGAATGCCGAAAGAGTTGCGCACATGCTGCCTACAGACTATGAAAGGAACCTTCATAGAGTGGAAGAAGTTGGCAGGGCACAGCCTAACTTATTTGAGCCCTTTTACGAGAAACCATATATCCATACAGACAAGCCGTACTATTATCAGGGTGAGCGGATTTGGTTCAAGGTTTATGTGAACTTCACCACTCCGGAGTGGAGAGATTCACTTAGTCATACCTTGCATGTCGAATTGATCAACGAGAAAAGAGAGATTGTTCAGTCCAAAAAACTTAGACTTGATAGCGGGATGACTCATGGTAATTTCTTACTACCAATAGATATTTCGGATGGGATGCACTACTTACGTGCCTATACGAGTCTTGCCCGAAATTTTGGTGATGGCAATTTATATGTAAAATCTATTCCAGTGCTAGATTTGAATGATCGCATAGTGCCCCCGCAAAAAGATGATGGAGATCTCATCATTTCTGGAGTTACGGTGACTTCTGAAAAGAGGGAGTATAGTAAACGAGAAAAGATCAACCTAAGGATACGATTGCAGGGAGAGCATGCCTCACGATCGGCAGATGTCTCTGTTTCGGTAACAGACAGCAAGCAAGTAATTCCTATTGAAGGCTCGACCATCCTTCGTGATTATGAGATTGAAATTAATCAATTGGAAAGTCCATCCTATTTGCAGCATCCGGTTGAAAGAGGCCTCAACTTGCGAGGCCAGTATCAAAAGGAGAGCGGCCAGAAGGGCAGGTTACTTCTCAATGCGATGGAGTGGTATACCAAAGAGCTATTTCTCGTAGAGACTGATGCGGAGGGATACTTCGAGTTAGAGGATTTGTATTTGTACGATACTGCCTTGTTTACTTTCAAAGAGCAGTCCGTTCGGCAGGAAGATTCCAAAGCGAGATTACTTCCTGTAACGCCTCCTTCAGCAGACTTTTACGCAAAGGATTTCAAATTGAAATTAGAACGGACAGCCACGCCTCAGCGCATCTATTCTGACTTTGAACGCCCAAATGATGTCTTGGTTTTGGATGAAGTGGTGATTGAAGATAGTAAGATTGATGATGCAAGGCTTAGTCGCCCTTACGGAATAGCAAGACAGGTCAACGTAATCAAGAAAGAAGAAATTAGGAAAGAGTATGGAAATCTGAACTATAGTTTGGTTGGGCGAGTGCCAGGTCTACTAGTGCAGCAGCATGAGGGGAAGTGGAAAATCACAATCACCCGGGCAAGTGGCCTGGGTCTTAGCTCAGTTGGTCCTTTAGTAACCATCAACGATGTGCCAATGGCGGGTAATGCAGGGGATATTATTAGTATGGTTGATCCCGAAACGGTGGAGTCCATTGAAGTATCAAAGTCCATCAATGTGATGTATGGTACTCAAGGTGTGGGAGGAGTAATTTCCATTTATACAAAATCCAATACTGCCCTTGAAAGAGTCAAAGATCAGTTTACACCGCTTCAGACCCTGAAATTCAGAGGGTATGCTACTCCTAAAGAGTTCAAGGCACCAAACTATGATCTCGCCAGCGATCATGACCAAGTAGATCTTCGCTCTACATTATATTGGAATCCAAATATTTCGGTTGATAGTAATGGTTCGACTGTGTCATTCTACGCAGCAGATTTGCAAACCCAATACAGAGTCATTGTCGAAGGAGTTGATTCTGAGAACCAACCAGTCCGCGCTGAGTACTACTTTTCTATAAAAAATTAATCACCCTAAATTGGGTAACTGCCCGTGTTTACTGACGATCCGTTGTCAAGTTTTAATAACTAAATCCCATATTTGTTGTTCAAATCTTATCAAAATGACAAGGCTACTTCTTTTGTTAATTGCCGCCCTCGTTGTCCTCGGTGCTGAAGCGCAGATCGGTCAGATCAAAGGAAAGGTCGTAGATGCAAAGACACAGGAGCCGCTACCCTTTGGAAATGTGTTCATCAACAATACCACTATTGGTACTGCTGCAGATGGCGAGGGTGAGTTTATTCTGAAGAATATTCCTTTTGGTCAGTATGAACTGGTGTTCTCTTATGTAGGGTATGTGCAATCACAACGTAGGATCATCGTAAATAAAGAGCTGTCTGACATTGGAGCAACTCCCCTGGTGGAGTTGGAGATTGAGCTAGACGTGGTGGAGGTGCAAGGCGAGAAAGACAAGGAGTGGGCCAGACAGCTCAAGCAATTTGAAAAGGTCTTTTTGGGAGATGATGCCATGGCCGCGGCATGCAATATTTTGAATCCCTGGGTAATAGATTTTAAGGAAGACGCTGGAAGTACGATATATGCCACTGCATCAGCGCCAATAGAGATTAGCAATACTGCACTTGGTTACAAGATTACATTCTATTTAAAAACATTCGTTTCCAATAGCAAAGGGTATACCATTCTCGGACAGGTCCGCTTTGAAGAAATGATCTCCGGAGACGGTGAGCAAGTATTTCAGTGGCAAGCCAACAGGCAGAATGCATATTTGGGATCAAGCAGGCATCTATTCAAGTCTATCATCGATCGAAATCTTACCGAGCAAGGTTTTGCATTGTATACAGACAGGCCAGATGCTGAAAATACAATGGTGCGATCTCCCTACTTCAACGAGGAGCTGGGAAAGAAAGTGATTCCCTATGATACAGCAGGCATGGTCTTGCCAAAAAAGCAGGAGGACAGGCAAATCATTTCCCTCAAGGGAAGTGTTGAAGTGCATTATAAAGGAAGACGGGCAGTGGTAAGAACCTACCGGGATGTGGCATATCCTGTCAGTTGGATCGAAGTCAACAATAGCTATCTGGCAGTCAACAGTGAGGGCAATCCACTGAACCCTTCTCAGGTTTTCATTGCAGGTGATATGAATGCTGACAGAGTGGCAAAAATGTTGCCTCTCAATTACGAGCCCCCTAAAATTAATCTTCAACTTGAAGAGCCTACTTCACTTGCGACAGACCGCCTGCAAGAAAAGGTGTTCGTACAGACGGACAAGCCTTATTATTATCCCGGAGAAATCATCTGGTTGAAAGGTTATATGAACTATGAAGAGCCGTCCCTGAGTGAAAATTTGAGCAAGGTCATGTACATGGAACTAATTGGACCAGAAGAGAAGATCATTCAATCAAAAATGCTGCTTATTGATCAACGGCAGCTGTCAGGTGAGTTTTTCCTGCAGGATACCTTAGCAGCAGGTGATTATTATCTAAGAGCTTACACCAACTGGATGAGAAATTTTGGTCAGGAGAATTTTTTTGTGAAGCACATTCCTATTCTCGCATTAAACGAAAAAATCGATTCCAAACGAAGCGAAAAGGTTCCGATGGATACGGCTAATCTCATCACAGATAAACCCTCTTACGCACCAAGAGAAAAGATAACATTATCGATCAAGGCAAGTGAGTATAATATGCCGGTAGTGGCCGCGCTCTCTATGTCCGTCACCGATGTCACACAGGTAACACCAATTCCCGAGGCAAGCATCATGAGTGAGTTTCCTTTTAAGGCCTCAAAGGAGAAACGCGAAAAATCATACGACTTTAGTGTCGAGCAGGGCATCAGTTTCAAAGGTAGATTTTATGACGATGAGGGAAAGCCGGATCATGTGACCCTTACACTTATTGAATGGCAATCGCAGAATATGATACTGGCCGAAACAGACAATGATGGCTACTTTGTTTTGACAAATCTTGCTTTCTATGATAGCGCAGAATTCTCATTTCATGCAAAAGCTTCGCGACTTATTTCTGATGCTACAAAATTTGATTATGGCGGATCCAGCGACAAAGACAAGCCTTACGGTAGAGTGGAGCCGATCCTTTTTGATGTTCCGGAATTCATCTTTGAAGACAAACGAATTCCTGTGGAAGTCCTAAGCACGGAGGCGCCACAACGCCATTTAGCCTTTCTTGCCGATTCGAAGAAGTCGATGTTGCTGAAGGGAGTGAATATCAGCGCATCAAAAATTCAGGACAGCAAAACCAAAACGCTAGGTAAGGTAGACTACGTGATTACCGCCAAGGATTTGAAAGCTGAGAATACCATGAATCTATTTCTTGCCCTTGCAGGAAAGGCACCAGGTCTGGTGCTGACTAACGATGCAAATGGGTTGCCTGTAGTAAGATTTGCACGAGCCAGTAACCTTACGAGCACTGGTACCACTGAACCACTTGTTCTCATTGACAATATGCCTGCTAGCGGATCAGCTGGTAATGTGCTCCAACGTCTCAATGCTGATATGGTGGAGAGAGTAGAGTTGAGTTCAGGGCTCAATGTTTTATACGGGTCCCAGGCTGTCAATGGTGTAATTTCAATATTCACAAAAGAGGGCGGTGGGCCTGAGCAAAAAAAGAGAAAGCAAGTTCCCATGCAAGTATTGGTCGCGCCTGGCTTTGCCCGACCCAAGTCTTTTGATGTGATCAGCCCTGAACTAGCTACAGGCGATGTCAAAAACTATAACTCTACAATATATTGGGAGCCGAATATCTTAACCAATCGGGATTCTGGGATGGCGACCGTTTCATTTTCTGCAGCTGATTTTACTACCCGCTACCGAGTAGTAGTTGAAGGCATTACAGAGAATAACACGCCAATTAGATATGAGACCTATATCTCAATTGGGACGAACTAGAAGCGCTTGCAAGTCAAGTATTTGAAATTAATCACCCCTGATGGGGAGTATTGTTAGTTTTTCTTAGAAATCAGGGTTGTTTGGTTTTTGTGGTGTCACATTTCCTATTAATTTGACGTATACCCAATTAGATTTTTTGAGAGAGAAAATGATGGCGAAGAGGAATTACCTCGTACTTATTGGAATTTGTCTTGTGCATTTCTTGCAAGGTCAGAGTTTCACTTTGACTGGCATTGTTATAGATGAGGTTACCAGGGGACCAATCCCCTCAGCTACAGTGTTCATCAACAACAGTACGATGAAATCGGTGACCGATGCCGGGGGGAGTTATTTTCTAGACCAGGTTCCCTTGGGCAATTACGACCTTGTGGTTCACTATTCCGGTTTCTACATCTATTCAATGGAATTGAATGTCGCCAATAATCACACACTTGACACAATCGTATTGCAATCGATGAGAACAGGTTTTGACAATACGGTTCTCTCAGCAGCGAGAACTGCTTCATGGGAGAATCACTACAAAGAATTTAACAAGGCTTTCATCGGAAATGATGAATTCTCCAGCCAGGTAGAAATACTAAACCCTTTTGTGCTTAGCTTTTCCAAAGAATCGGGAATTCTTCGAGCCTACGCCAGGGAGTCACTCGAGATTAGCAATATGTATCTGGGGTACAAGGTGAGTTACTATCTGAAAAGATTCGAATTGTCTCGAGATACCGTCTTGATCGATGGATATAGGAGGTATGATGAAATTACAGCAAAGGGTGGCTCTGCGGCTTTGGTATGGACGCAGAACCGAAGAAAAGAATTCAGTGGGTCAAGCCAACACTTTTTGAAGGCGCTCATCGAAGGGAAGATGTCAGCTGAAGAATTCTCAGTATACAGATACCAAGCTGGTGTCACTAAAGCAAAGGGAAGAATATTTTATGATCGCATTGGGATTGACCTTTTCCCCCTTGATAGTGTAAAGATTCAGCCAATTGCTGGCGAGGAAGGAAGGTGGGCTATTGAGTTTCAGGAGAGAGTTGAAGTGCACCACAAGGGAACCGCAGTCAAGGATGCTGAGTATCGCGATATTCCCTATGCCGTCAGCCGCATTGATCCGTGCCGTGTCAATGTTAATTCTAATGGGACCCATTTCGGTGAAGCTGAGTTCCCTGTGACCGGAAATATGGACAGGCGAGGCATTGTTCGCGCGCTCCCCTTTGATTTTGATGTAAAGGACTTGGTAACAGTGGAGAAAAAAAAGAGCAGTATTCGAGCAGACATGGTGGAAGAAAATATTTATGTGAGTTTCGATAAACCCTACTATTACAAAGGTGAGATGATTTGGATGAAAGCCTTTGTCAATTACCGTTTTCCGCAGTTGCGTGATTCTATGAGCAAAACGCTGTACATCGATCTGATTAACAATGCGGGGACAATTGTACGCTCTCAATTACTTCGGATCGATAGTGGCTTTGCGAAAGGTAACTTTGTAGTCTCAGACACGCTTACTCCTGGATTGTATCATCTGAGAGCGCACACCAACTTAAATAGGAACTTCGAGCCTCAGAAAGTGTTTGTTAAGCCAATACCCATTCTAGGGATTACCCAAAGAGTTAAAAATGAGGAGGCTGAGTATAAAAGTGAAAACATATCACTTTTAATCAAACCGATGAAAAGTATTTATGAGCCGAGAGAAAAAATTGAGCTTCAAGTGATCGTCAGTGACCAAAAGGGAGCTCCTGTTGCAAGCAACCTCTCGATCTCTGTGACTGATGCAAGACAGGTAGTTCCTATTCGAGACTACACGAGGATCGATAAACAGTTTCCTTTTCATAATGAGCCAAGTGCTCGAATATTTAGAGAACTAAAGCATCCTGTTGAATACGGTATTACTTTTAATGGGCGCTTTGTAAATGACAAGGGTAAGCCCGAGAAAGCAACTATAAACGTGCTGCAAGGAGACTTTGAGAACCTTACTGTTTTGGAAACGGAAAACGAGGGTTCTTTTCAACTCTCTTCACTAGTCTTTTATGATTCCACCGAATTTAGGTTTCAGGCAAGAGATGCAAAGAATCGACCTGTGGGAAGCGTAGAGCAGCTACCCGCTTCAACGTTACAAATAAGTGAGCTTCCCAAATTCGATATAGCTATCGAGGATACGGACTCACCGCAGCGACTAATTTCGGAATATGAGGTTCCGTGGGGCGCCAGAATGTTGGAGGAAGTACTGATTAAGGGAAGGAGAGAGCAGCAGGAGATGCGCCCATACGGTAAGCCTGATTACGTTGTAAAAATTGATGAGCTAGATATTTCCACTAACAACCTTATGCAGATTTTGCAGGGAAAAATACCTGGGCTTACGGTGCAAATCGTTTCCGGACCAAGTGGAGATAGGAAAATTGTAAGGATTGTACGAGCTAGTGGCCTGACTATCTTGGGGTCTACTGAGCCTTTAGTGATGATCGATAATGTGCCTATGAGCGGTGCTGCAGGAGATATTCTCGAAAGTATCAACGCGTACACGGTGGAATCCATTGAAGTGATTACAAGAGTTAATCCTGCTTTTGGATCGCAGGGAGTAAACGGTGCCATAATGATATATACAAAGACAGGGTTTAATCCTGATTACGTACCTCCGATTAAACCGATGCAGGTCATAAAGCTGGGAGGCTATACAAGACCTGATACGTTTAGATTTCCAATCTATGATGGGTCTAACACAGACACTTCACAAGCGGATTATCGCTCAATCATTTACTGGAATCCTGACTTTTCCACTACTGAAACAGGAAGAGCCAACACCTCATTTTATGCCGCTGATCTGCGAACCACCTACCGCATTGTTGTAGAGGGCATCACGGAAAACAATGAGCCGGTAAGGGGAGTGAGCTACATCTCGGTAAAAAACAATGATTGAATAGGCTTATCCCAAAATTAGCTTCTGCCCGGGTTGTAAATTATTGCTTTTGAGATTATTTAATGCCTTGATCTTTTCAATCGTCAGTCCATCAAATTTTCTGGAAATATCCCACAATGTATCTCCCGGCTGCACGACATAGATTTTTGAGTCAGGCAGGGAGACTTTAGCAGAAGCTTGCTGAGCTTCCGTGTTTTTCTTTGCCACCACGGCTTCCGAATGATAAGCTGGCAAAACCCAAATTTTTAGATTTTGGCCCGTTCTTATCATGTGGCTGCTCAGATTATTCCAACTCTTGATGTCGCCTACACGCACGCGATAGCGCTCAGCAATTTTTCCAAGTACATCCCCAGACCGTACGCGGTAATTGATTAATTCTCTGCCGTAAGTTCCACCTAAGATCTTTTTGGCTATGATCTCTAATTCTTCTTTGCCTACGCGTGAGGCAGAATCTAAAATGCTGACGCGATTTTGATCCAGTGCTTGTTTGGCAGCAATAGGAACCTTAATCGTGTAAGTGCGTCCGGTCTCGGGTATTGCTTTGTGCAAGACAGATGGATTTAACCGCTGCATATCGTGCATGTCTGCTCCTGTCAAACTTGCGAATGTCTCGAAGTGCAAGAATTTACTAACCAATAGTGTGTCGTGTGGTACCCATGGCTCATCAGATGGCTCGAAGAGATTGTGGTTTGAACTGTAATTAAGCGTGTACATAACTGCAATGAATTGTGGTACATAGGCGCGAGTTTCGCGGGGCAGGTAAGGAAAAATTTCCCAAAAACTCTTTTTGTAGCCCGATCTTCGTATTGCTTTCCGCACATTCCCAGGCCCCGAATTGTAGGCAGCAAGCGCAAGCTCCCAATCACCAAACATATTGTAAAGTTGTGTCAGGTATTTGCAGGCAGCCTCCGTTGATTTTTCGGGGTCCATCCTGTCATCGATATAGAAATCATTGTGTAAACCAAAGTACCTGCCCGTGGGAGACATGAATTGCCAAAGGCCCACTGCCCGCGCCCTGGAAACTGCTTTAGGATTTAATCCCGACTCCACGATAGACAAGTACTTCAACTCATCTGGCAGATTGTATTCCTTTAGATATTTTTCAAAAATAGGAAAGTACAGGTCCTTCCTTCGCAAAACCATTCGCGTATAGTCACGGTCTTTTACCGTAAAGTAGTTGATGAAAGCATGTACACGCTCATTGTACTTTAACGGGATTTGCGATTGGATGCAGCTTAGTCTGTCTGCCACTAGTTCCGGGCTTTCACTGGAGGGTATATATTCGGGTTCAATAATCTCATCCAGACCCAAAAGAATCTCTGCGGTATCCAATTCGAGATCAATTTGTAGATCGATAGAGTCCGGAGATACCGGGTCATTAGACAGCATTTGAGAAAAACTCAAGTGCGCGGCAAAAAATAGGAGCCAACCAATTAGAAACTTCATTTGCTTATCGTGTTGCAGAACTTTTATCAAAATTGACTAAACTATTTGAAAATTGAAATAGTTTAGATTCTTCGAAATCAGCAGCCATCACCTGGATTCCAATAGGCAAACCTTGATTATTCTTCCCGGCAGGTATTGAGATTGCTGGGATTCCTGCCACATTTGCATGAACCGAAAATAGGTCCGCCAGGTACATTGCGACAGGATCATCTTGATGCTGATTGATCTTAAATGCTGTAGTGGGAGTGGTGGGCATCATAACGAAATCATAATTCTTAAAAAGTGCTCTAGTTTGATCACGGATCAATCGCCTCACTTTTTGTGCTTTGTTATAATATGCATCGTAGTAATTTGCGCTAAGCACAAATGTGCCAAGCAATATCCTTCGTTTTACTTCCTCCCCAAAGCCTTCAGTGCGTGATCGTTTGTAGACCGATAAAATGTCTGGCGCATGATCACTTCTATATCCGTACCTCACTCCATCATATCTGGACAAATTGGAACTGGCTTCTGCAGTCGCCAATATGTAATAGGTTGGTAGAAGGTAGTCCATCAAAGGGAAGTCTACGATCTCCACATGGTGTCCCTGACTTCTTAATGATGTAATTTTTTCTTCGAGAACTTGTTTGATTTCAGGCTGTAACGAATCTGAATTAAGCGTCTCTTTTAGAAACGCGATTTTGTATTTGTTATTGTCGACTGTTTCCAGCGACCGTGCATAGTTTGGCACTGGTAAAGAAGATACGGTACTATCAAATTCGTCTGAGCCGGCTATAACTTGCAGTACTGTAGCTGCATCTTCAATGCTCTTTGATAGAATGCCAACACAATCGAAGGATGATCCGTAAGCGGAAAGCCCGTGTCTTGATATGCGCCCATAAGTTGGTTTTAGTCCCACCACTCCGCAAAATGCGGCTGGTTGCCTGACAGAGCCACCTGTGTCAGACCCAATGGAAACTTGGCACATATCTGCCATTACAGCTACCGCGGAACCACCAGATGATCCACCTGATACCCTTTCATTATCCAGTTCATTAAGGACCGGTCCAAATGCAGAATTTTCATTAGACGATCCCATCGCAAATTCATCGCAGTTTTGACGACCAATAATGATGGCATCCTCATCTAAAAGCCTTTGTATGACCGTGGCATTATATTGTGCCACAAATCCTTTCAGTATTTTACTACTTGCCTGAAGAGGATGATCTTTGAAAGAAAAAACATCTTTGATTCCCACTACCAGGCCGGCAAGCTTACCTGCCTTGCCTTCTGCAATCTTTTGATCCACTGCGGCAGCAGCTGCAAGTGCCTCTTGATCGAACACACTCAAAAATGCATTGAGGTGTTTTTTTCTTGAGATGATATCGAGGTGAAAGCGTACTCGATCGGTACAGGATGTCTTATGATTTAGAAGATCTTTGCGAAGTTGAGACAGCGTCAAATAAGACTGAGACACTTATTTGCTACTCTTGCTGCTTTCGTCAATTTTAGCTTCGTTTCCAGCTTCATCAACTTCCTTCTTCACGTCCTTCACAGCATCTTTAAATTCTCTGATTCCTTTTCCAAGGCCTTTTGCAAAATCAGGAATTTTCTTTGCGCCAAAGAAGACAAGCACAAAAAGTCCGATGATAACCCACTCGCCCATACCGGGCATTCCAAACAAAAGAATTGCGTTCATGCTATTTATTTTTTAATGCTAAAAGCAGTAGCGATTAGCTCCGTAAAGATATGTATTTATTGATGTAACGAAAAACAGTACGGATTAGCTCCTTTTCTTTGGATAACCTCAAAAAAGGGCGTTTTTGACGCTTAATTTAATTTTTTAGCCATTGCTCAGGGTCCATCGCCACGGTGTTTTTACGTATTTGAAAACGCAACTCTGAGATGCCATCTGCATTGGTTAACACCTGACCAATTTCTTGATTCGTGTTAACTTTTTGCCCTCGCGTGACTAGTACATCTTTTAAGCCAGAGTACACGGTAAAGTAATCTCCATGACTGATAATGACGGAGTTCCCGATAGATGGAATAAAGGCTACCGCTCTCACCTCTCCTTCAAAGATCGACTTAACGATTTCGTTTTGGGGTGTTTGAATATTTATGCCGTCATTCTGTAGAATGATTCGTTTTAAGACGGGGTGATTTTGTCTGCCGAACTTTTGAGAGATAAAACCTGAGGCCGGCCAAGGGAACTGTGCCTTATTTCCCTCAAAGGTTGAGGAAAGTGCCACCGCTTTGCTGGCCGTGCTAGCCGATTTAGCGGCTTTCGCCTCTCGTGCGGCTCGCTCCAGCTCCTCTTTGATGATGTCGCTGATTAGTTTGTCTAATTTGGCTACGGCTTTTCGGGTGGTCTCCAAGTCTAATTTCAAACTCTTCTCTTCCTTCTCTAAACTCTTAACCAGACTGTTTTGCTTCTGCTTTAACTTTGTGAGGTTGGTATTCTCCGCGATTTCTTGTTTAAGCAAAGCTCCCTTTTCTTCCTTAATTGCTTTGGTCTGGTTCACCTGATCAGTTAGAATCTTTTGAATTCTCAATATCACTTCGGCTTGTTCTTTCCTGGCAGCACCATATTGCTCCATGTATTTTAGTCTCATCAAAAGCTGATCGAAGGAGGACGATGAAAAGAGGAACATGAGCTTGTCAATCTTTCCGCTTGCCTTCTGCGCAGCGAACAGGAGTGAGGCATACTCTTCCTTAAGTTTTTTCAAATCCCGCTCCAATGCATCAATGATTTGATTGTTTTCGTCAATGTCTGCATTGAGAATGTTTACTTCGCTTTGAATTGATTTAACCAACGCCTCCTGCTGCTTGATTCGCTGATTGAGCGCAACCAGTTCTCCTATTGAATTTTTTTTCTTTTGCCCCGTCTCTGTAAGAATGCGCTCAGTTTCCTTGATCTTTTCAAGATTCTGTTGCTTTTCTTTTTGGAGTTGGGTTTTGCTCTTCTGCCCGTAGGATGGGGAGGATAAAAGTACAGTTGTGAGGATAACTATACCAAGAACAACTTTGTTACCTGCGATCATACTTCCGCGGAATGTTAAACGGAAACTTTAATTCCTTGTCTCCAACTTCAGCTTTAGTGTATTCAAAAGTAATTGTATTGCTTAATGGGCCGGCTACAGTTTTGTAAAACAGATTGATCACACCATTGTATGGAAATATTCGATCTTCCACCGCTTGGAAATTAGTATAACTCAAAGTTAACGAGTTTTTCGAGTTAGACTCGCTTAATTCGATTCGTTCAATCTTGGACAAAGATGCATTTACATAATTCTTTATAGACACGGTGCCATTCTTTTGCTCCAGCAAATCATACGTGGACTCGCGCGTAACTTTGTCGCCTGGCGCACGAGGTTGAATAAGGTTGCCAAGAAAGGCTGACTGCACCACGAAATAGTCAATCTTGAAATTAAAACGTTCAGACAATTCCTTATACTCAAATACAAAGTACTCCTTGTCCACCGTGCTCACTACGGTGATAGAGTCGTGATTGATCAGTGCCTTGCCTCCCTGCACACCGATTACTGAAAAATTCATCCAAATCACACTGTCCTTCCTTACCCTGATATTGGCTTTTACATTCTGCTCCTTCTTTCCATCATTGTAATTCAATCGGGCTTTCCCCTGAAAATATTCGAAGTCAATTTCTTGAATCGCAAGTTTTGACGAAATATCGGAAGTAATAGTAGGAACAACTTTCTTGCTGCAACCTTGAATGAGCAGCGACAATGAAAGCAGTGAGATTAAGAGCCTTTGATGCATGATCCGTCTAAAAAATAACAACCAGTATACAAAAAATTGAGGCCAAATTACTCAATACAGCCTTCTGTTGGCGATCTTTTTGTCTATAAGTTCATTGTCGACATCTAGTGCCTTCGCTTTCTCCCACTGTCTCACCGCTTCTTCCACCTCACCCAACTTGAATAAAATGTCACCATAGTGTTCAAAAAACGTAGAATTTGTGGGGTTTGTATCAATTATCTTCTCCATCACTTTCTTAGCCTCTTTATACTTCCCCCTTGTAAACAGAACCCAGGCATAAGTATCTAAATAGGAATTATTATTGGGGTTGTTCTTAACCGCCTGGCTGGACATCCGTTCGGCTTTGTCAAGGTACTCATTTCGCAAAGCGAGGTAGTAACTGTAGTTATTTAAGATCAGATCATTATTGGGATTAAATTCAAGGACTGCATCGTAGGCTTGGTCTGATTTTTTGTACTCCTTCAATTGATTGTAAGTATCTCCAAGCAACCCATTGATTTCACTCACCAGTCCCGGATTTGAAGCGGAAAGTCTCTTTGCTTGCTCCAAAGAATACGAGGCCTCCCTGTGCTTTCCAATTCTAGAATACGCATATCCATTGAAGTAGTAGAGCATGGATTGATTGGGAAATAACTCAAGGCCTTGTTCGCTGTGCACAATGATGCTATCGTACTGATTGAGCTCCGACTCAAGAAAAAGTAAATTTTGGTATGCTTCAAAGCTTGTCGAGCCATTTCTGATAGCGACTAGGTATTCAGATTTAGCCTTCTCCGTTTCGCCCATGGAAAGGTATAGATCACCTCCTACAATATAGACATTGGGTTCATTGGGATAACCTGCCTTTAGTCGCTCGAAGAGATTTAAAGTGTAACGCTGAAGTGCGTCATCTACATTTCCAGCTTTTGCTTGTTGATCAAGTGTAGCGGCATAAGTTCCGACAATAATAATCTTACTACTTACATCAATGGCAGGATCGTCAAAAACCTCTTGAATGTAATTTCGCGCCTTCAATTCTTGCCCGCTGTCGCGATAAAGACCTGCAAGTAGCATTTTTGAATTACCAGCTTCAGGGTGCGACTCGACAAACTTCTCCAACACTTCGATGGCCTTTGTAAATAACTTTTGCTGGGACAGCACTTCTGCAAATGCCATGGCATACCGTTCTTCTTCAGGAAATGCATCTATGAGTTTTTCACCTTCAAGAATGGCATCTTTAGTTTTTCCTTGCTCAAAATAGATGCGTTGTTTTTGTAATGACGAAACCTCATTTATTCCCAATACCGTCTCGGCCCGATTGTAAGCCTTAATGGCATCGTCATTCTTTTTATCATATTGGTAGATCGCAGCAAGCTGATACAGGTATTCCTCCGTGCCATCAATTTCACTGATCATGGTCTCCAGCAATTGAGAGGCCTTAGAAAAATTTGTCAGATTGGATTGGATATTGGCCGCCAGCAAATAAAAGTACTTGTTGGTGCCATCAAGTTTGATAGCCGTATCCACACTAAGTGCTGCTCTTATCAGATCTTCTTCTTTGTTCCCTTTGGAAAGTATTTCCGCGATCTTATAGTGTACGGTAGCACTGGTGGGATTCAACTCAACCACACGTTGAAAATAAAGCAACGCCTTGGCGTAATCCTCCAGAATAAAGTACTTCTCTGCCTCTATAAAATAGAATTCAGCTTCCCTTAGTATGGCTTCGGATGGGGCTGTGGTAGATTTCTTTTTTCTGTCGCGTTGCGCCTGCGCCACAGTGGTGCAAGACGCTAACCCGATGGTTAGCCATAGGACCGTTGTAAATAGCTGCTTTGTGCTCAATGTGCTGATTTAATGTAGCTGTAATCTCCGAGGCTGAGGTCTTCCGATTTTCCTTCAAAATTAACGAAATTCCCCAACATGCCATTTGATAGAACGGCATTCTGAATGGAACAGTTTTGTTGAATTATTGAATTTTCAATCTTAGCATCACGGATATTGGTGTATGCCCCGACAGAAACGTGTGGGCCGATGATGGAATTGACAATTGAAACGTTTTCGCCTATGAAAACAGGAGGAACGATGGTTGTATTTATCAATTTTGCTGTTTTTGAGACAAGGGACTGATCCTTGATAAATTCGAGGTAGCGTTGATTGGTATTAATCATTGCATCCTTGTTGCCACAGTCCAACCATTCGTCTACTTGAGCTGGAATGAACTTGGCGCCTTTCTTATTCATGATTTCCAATGCAGTGGTGAATTGATATTCACCTTTCTCCTTGATGTCGTGATCAATTAGGTATTGCATTTCGCGCTTTAGGAAGTCGCCATCTTTGAAGAAGTAGATTCCAATTATGGCGAGGTTTGAAACAGGCTCAGAAGGTTTTTCTATCAAAGCTTCAATCTCCCCTTCACCGCTGACTTTCACCACGCCAAACTGGGACGGATCGGCTACTTTTTGCACCCAAATAATTCCGTCACGGGTAGTGTCTAATTTGAAATCGGTCTTAAACAGGGTGTCGGCAAAGGCAATGATGACTTTGCCAGTAATTATTTCCTTTGCAAAAAGTAATGCATGAGAAATGCCAAGGGCAGACTCTTGATAAAATATTTTTCCTTTGGCCCCCACCGATTCTGCAACGCTTACCAGGTCAGACTCAACTTGCTTGCCAAAACTCGGATGTATGATGAAACCTATCGTTTCAATTTTTTCCTGGCACACACGTGCGATATCTTCGACCAGGCGGTGAACAATCGGTTTACCTGCAATGGGAAGCAGCGGCTTGGCAGTAGTGAGAGTGTGTGGTCTCAGTCGCTTGCCAATCCCTGCCATGGGAATGATAATATTCATATATAATAGTAACGAATGGTAAAGTTACAAAGTATCAGATAGGCTGCTTCTAAACTTCTTCCTTTCAAAGTAGTAGGCGATTAGTACGAATAAGAGCATGATGAAACCATGAAAGCCAATGGATGCCCACCATTGGGTTAAAGTAAATTGATTGGCGAGCACGATCATTGATGCAGCAAGCAAAATATATGCTAATCCTGCCGACACTTTATAAGGTATCGGATATCGTTTTTGGCCAAGTGCATAGCATGCTGCGGTCATGCCGAAGTAGCAAGCTAGTGATGCCCATGCGCTACCCGTGTATCCCCAAAATGGAATCAAGGCAAAATTAAGAGCGATGGTGAATATCGCACCGCCCACGGTAATGATCGTACCATAGTAGGTCTGATCTGTTAGTTTAAACCATATGGAAACATTATAGTAGATACCGAGAAACATGTAGCCTCCCAGTAAGATTGGTACGGTGCTTAGCCCTTCATAGTATTCCTGCCCACCCACAAGAAATTTCAATAGATCAATGTTGATGGTGACGGCAAGCAAAATAAAACTTGTGACGATAATGAAGTAGTGATTTACCTTAGCAAATAGTTCTGGTGAATTTTTATCTTTTGCGTTTGAAAAGAAGAAAGGTTCAGCCGCAAACCTGAATGCCTGAATAGCAAGACTCATGATGACGGCATATTTGTAGGCAGCAGAATAAACACCGATCGCATGCATGGAGCTTTTGCCTGGATAGAAGTCTATCGGTAACCACCACTCAAGGGTCCACCTGCTAAACATTTCATTCGTCATGCCGGCAAGACCCGTCACCATGATGGGAAATGCGTAGCGTACCATGCTCGGGAAAATATCATTATCAAATGTGGGCCTCCAATTGATAAAGGTTTTGATGAAGTAGAGCACAAAAAATGCGTTTGCGATAAGGTTCGCCAAAAACACATATTCAATTCCATAGCGTGCTTCCGAGTCAGCAGCTTCAGACAATAGTTGGATATCAAAAGTGATCTCACCATTTACCAGCCAGTTGGCTATCAAAAAGAAATAGAGGTTCAGGCCAACCAAAATGAGTACGTTAATAATTTTTGCCAGGGCAAATCGAAGCGGACGCCTTTCAAATCGGAGCTTAGCGAATGGAATTGCCACCACGCCATCGATAAACATGATGATGGCAAGCCAAACGATGTAGTGAGATTTTCCTGGAATGGACAAGCTTGCAGCAAGCGGCTCTGCAAAAACTATAAACAGTGCTGAAAGGCTTAGGCTGATGGCAGCCACTGCCGTCTGCGTGATATTAAATACTCTTTTTGGATCGTAGCCTTCCTTGTTGGCAAAGCGGAAATAAGTCGTTTCCATACCAAAAGTGTAGACGATATTTAGGACAGCTACAAAAACATACAAGTACGATACGATTCCGTAGTCTTCTGGATTGAACACCCTGGTGTGCAGTGGAAAAAGCAGGAAGTTGAGAATCCTGGGAATAATGCTCCCAAGGCCGTAGAGGGCCGTTTCGCCTGCTAGTTTTGATATTTTGTCCAACTAATGCGGTTGTAGTGAGACTCAAATGTAGACTTCATTCCTGTTTGGTGCTAGCAAAAGATTCTTTTGATCTCGAGCTATTATACCGTAAGATTCTTCAAAATATCCTCTGTCATTTCGTGCAGCCCATACTTATGCTGCCAACCCCAATCGCTGCGTGCGCGTGAATCATCAATCGACTTTGGCCAGGAGTCAGCAATTGCTTGCCTAAAGTCTGGTTTATAACTAATCGTGAATTCTGGAATTATCTTCTTAATTGCTGAGGCAATGTCGGCTGGACAAAAACTCATCGAAGAGATATTGTAGCTCGATCTGATCTTTACTTTTTCAGCAGGAGCCTCCATGAGATCGATCGTGGCCTTCACTGCATCGTCCATATACATCATCGGTAGGTATGTATTTTCAGACAAGAAGCATTCATACGATTTGGTTTCTAAGGCCTTAAAATATATATCCACTGCATAGTCGGTGGTGCCGCCACCTGGTTTCGTTTTGTATCCAATGAGGCCTGGATATCGAAGACTTCTTACATCTACCGCATACTTGTTGAAGAAGTATTCGCACCACCGTTCACCGCCAAGTTTTGAAATACCATAGACGGTGGTTGGATCCATGATGCTGTCTTGTGGAGTGTGGTCTTTTGGAGTCGTTGGTCCAAATGCAGCGATCGAACTAGGCCAATACACCTTATCAAGTTTTGATTCTTTGGCAGCTTCAAGCACGTAGAGTAAACTCTCCATATTCAACTTCCATGCCCACATGGGATTTTTTTCCCCTGTGGCAGAAAGGAGTGCAGCTAGATGATATATTTGGGTGATGCCATTTGCTTTGATGATTTCAAGAAGCCGATCGCGATTCATTACATCAAGCTTTTCAAATCTTCCTTCACTTAGGATTCCTTGAGGCTCTTTGATGTCCGATGAAATTACATTGTCCATTCCATGGATTGCCCAAAGCCCCTGCGTTAGCTCTGAACCCAGTTGTCCGCCTGCTCCAATTATTAAGACTTTAGTTTTTTTCATTTGGAAGATGATACACGTTCGAGGTGCTCAAATTAGCAGAAATAATATGACGAGCAAAGCTTAAACCTTTGGATGGAAATTATCATTTCCACCACGCAAATTGTAGTTTTGTCCTCAATTGATTACAAAATAGCATTGCCATGTATAAGACTCTACAACCTCATTTACAACAGGAACTTCAATCGATAAAAGATGCCGGCTTGTTCAAGAAGGAGAGAATAATTGTTACTCCTCAAGGTGCAGACATCAAGACCAGTGATGGAAAAGAGGTTACAAATTTCTGTGCTAATAATTATTTGGGGCTTTCTTCTCATCCTCGGGTAATCGAGGCCGCTAAGAGGGCAATAGATACACATGGTTATGGCATGTCCTCCGTGCGATTCATTTGTGGAACACAAGATATCCACAAGGAGCTAGAGAAAAAGATATCTGATTTCTTAAAAACAGAAGATACAATTCTTTATGCTGCTGCATTTGACGCAAATGGAGGTCTGTTTGAACCCTTGTTGGGTGCGGAAGACGCCATCATTTCAGATGAACTAAATCACGCCTCAATAATAGATGGCGTTCGTTTGTGTAAGGCAATGCGTTACCGATACAAGCACAATGATATGGCGGATTTGGAGCAGCAACTCAAGGATGCCAAAGCTGCTGGAGCTAAAAATATTATGATTGTGACGGATGGTGCATTTTCTATGGATGGCACGATTGCGCAGCTGGACAAGATTTGTGATTTGGCGGATAAATATGAGGCGCTGGTGATGACAGATGAATGTCACTCTTCTGGATTTATCGGAAAGACAGGCAGGGGGGTTCCCGAACACTGTGGTGTAATGGATCGTGTGGACATTATCACCGGTACGTTAGGTAAAGCTTTAGGTGGCGCTTCCGGAGGATTTACTTCTGGTAAAAAAGAAATAATCGACATGCTCCGCCAGCGGTCACGACCTTACCTATTCTCCAACACGCTTGCTCCCTCAATTGTGGGAGGATCTATCGAGATTTTTAACATGCTCACCGAGACGACAGCGCTGAGAGATAAACTAGAGAAGAACACCCAATATTTTAGGGAAAAGATGACGGCTGCAGGTTTTGACATAAAGCCTGGTGTGCACCCTATCGTACCAATCATGTTATATGAAGCACCGCTTGCGCAGCAGTTTGCTGAGAAATTGTTAGACAAAGGAATCTATGTCATAGGGTTCTTCTTTCCTGTTGTGCCGAAGGGAAAGGCAAGAATACGAGTGCAGATCTCCGCAGGCCATGAAATGCATCACTTGGACAAGGCGATCAAAGCCTTCACCGAAGTGGGAAAAGAGCTTGGGGTTATTAGCTAGTTTTTTTTGATCACTAGTGGGAAGTCCTGCCCACGAGAGAAGGTATAAGGATACTGAGGGCTGCCCTTCAGCTTTTGAGTGAGTTCAGGCACCTGGTCGTCAAGATAAGATTTCAGTTCATAGATAGTCACTTTGCCATCCTTGGGCGCACCATCAGCTTCGCCCTGAAGACCGCGGATGAGCACATAGGTAAACAATCCATGGCCGAGCTCAGCAAACTCGGTGGCGAACTGCTCGCTTCCGGCAGATGCCATGACATGAATGCCTGCGCTGCGCGAAAGTTGAGCAATAGCTTTTTCCTCAGCAGCGCCTCGCGAAGCCAACAGCTCAATTGAACCTCCTGATTGGCATGCATCCATCACGATCAACTGCTTCAGTGCCTTGATGTTTTTTAAGTAAAATTGTAGCTCACTTGCTTCGATTGCATTCTTTCTTAGAGAAGAAACATCGTACAGTCGCAAGCTCTCGGTGGGGATGAAATAGAAGTTATTGTCCACCATACTGCCATGTCCCGCATAGTAAAAGATGAAAACATCTTCAGGGTCAACCCCTGTACTGAGTTCCTCTAATTTTTTAATTATGTTTTCTTTTGAAGCCTGGTTGTCAAATAGAGTGTGCAGCTTAATGTCTTTGAATAGGGAGACCCCTGTGTCATCAATTAGGTTGCTAAATGATTCAGCATCTGGTCGCGCATAGTTTAGCGCCATTTTTGGATTTTTATATTCGTTGATGCCGACAGCGAGAATATGACATGTTGAATTGCGAGAGGAATTTGCACTAAAGACCTCCACCTGACTGGCAGAGGATTCAATGTTATCATTATTGATTGCCCTGGCTTCGAAAGCGTTGTTGCCGCCCACTAGCGTCACCGTCTGGCGATAGGTAGTCGATTTGCCAGTGCCTTTTGGCAACTTCAAGTCATCTGCTGTGGTAAGACGTTTACCGTTGTGAAACAACTTCAGCTCGCTAACACCGCCACCATTGTCCACCATTCGCACATACAGCTCTGCAGTAGTTGAACCTTCTCCAGGAATAGCAGCAATCCTGGTACTTGGCGGTGGCGATTTAAGAAGTTTGTTTTGAATTCCCATGAGTTGGCTGGACCCGCCTCTGGTAGAAAAAATCTTTGGTAAAAGGTCTGGACGGTAAAACTCATCGAAAAATTGGTCTACTGAATAAGTGATGGTTCCATTTACAAAATGAATGTACTGCCGAGCTTCGTCAGTACCATTGAAGTAGCCTTCAGGATTTTTTACCATCCACTCATCTTTCCCAAAATGAATGTGTTCAAAAAATTCCTTTCCTGATTCAAGATCCCAAAACTTCGTAGTGCCATCAAGCGCATGGCTAATCAACATTTTTCCATCCTGGCTCAGGAGGAGAGAAGTCACCTCAGCTTTGTGTCCTTCGAAAGTTTTGATTTGAGTGGAGGTAGCATAGTCCCAAACTCTAATCATCCGGTCTGCTCCAGAGGAATAGATTAAGTTTCCATCAGCACTATAAATTGCCTTGTGAACCGGACCGGCATGACCACTAAACTTTTTTCGCATTAGTCCGGTCGCAATATCCCATATTCTGATGGAGCCGTCCCAGCTGGCGCTGAGGAGTTCATTTGCACTCGCGCCAAGCTCGATTGAGGAGATTATGTTTGTATGTCCTACAAAATCGCGTACGGATTGATGGGTGTCTAGCTCGATCAACTGAAGTGAATTGTCAAGTCTTGCCACAAATAAGTACAGATCGGTAGGGTGAAACTGCAGATTGTAAACGGAGTTGGATTGAAAATCGTAGTAGTTAATGCGCTCACCCGTGGCCATGTCAAATATCTTGATGGTGGCATCCCAACTTGCAGACGCAATATATTTTTGATTGTGGCTAATTTGTACGTCAAAAATAGGTTCGCGGTGCGCCCTGATCGTTCGCAGTGTATCGCCTGTTTCCATGTTCCACAGGATGATTTTTCCATCGCCACCGCCAGTAGCCAACTTTTTTCCATCCTGCGTTACGTCATAACACAGTGCTGCCTTGTCATGACCTTTGTATTCTCTTACCGTTTTTCCTGAAGCGATATCCCAACGTTTTATCTTAGTTCCAAATTTTCCCTTCACCAACTCGTTTCCGTTAGGAGAAAGCATTAACTCATTCTTAAATCGGATGTACTTGGCGATGTAACTGTCCCAGTAAGAGTTAGGATCATAGTGGATGCCTCCCTTATCTCTTTGATTGAGTAGTCCGGTAAGTGCGCGCTCTATTTTTCCACTTTCGATATTGTACTGATATCCGATATTATCGTCACATGCAAGCAGGAGGTTTCCGTTGAAGGCTAAACTGCTTTCATTTATCTCTACTTCCAGCTCAGGACTTATTCGCTTTAGTTCTTTGCCTGATTTATTATCCCAGACAATAATTTCATCTTTCGTGGCAGCCCAAATTTCTTTCTCCTGCTTACCATACCCGATGCCAGATAATTCTTCCAGCTCGCCAGCATAGGTCATTAAGAGGTCGCCATTGGTGAGGCTATATTTCTTCAAGGTAGACTTGTTTGAACCCACCAGTAGTTCCTTACTGTCATTACTAAAGGCTACCCACGTTGCGCAGCCTCCACACCAGCCTTCCTCCTGACTGAAAGTGAAAGCTTTCTCCCATGTGGCGGTATTGTAAACATTTGCTGTTCGGTTGTCCTCACCAATAGCCAACCACTTTCCATCTCTTGAAAACGCGGCATTGATTCCATAACCAAGCCCCTGATCGGCATTCACTTTTAAAGCCTTGATGATTTTTTTTGTCTCAAAGTCCCAAACGTGTGCCTCAGAAGGGTATCCGCCAGTAAAAAAATATTTAGAGTCGGGACTAAAAACAGCTGCCGTCAAGAATTTGTCTGCAACAGGTGTGGTAAAAATGTTTTCTCCTGTGGAAACATTCCAAAGTTTGGCTGTATTGTCCGAACTGCTGGTCACCATAAATTTCGCATCGTGCGTAAACGAAATACAGTTGACGCTACCTTCGTGACCTAGAAAACTTCTTACTTCCCTTCCGGTGTTTAAATCCCATAACTTTGCAGACTTATCTCTGCTGCCAGTGGCTACCAAGTTGCTGTCAGGGCTTTGTACTATGGTGAGCACGGAAAGTTCATGCCCCTGCTGTATAACGGTCTCTATTTTTTGCGAATAGGCTGTGCTTAACGAAAAGATAAGGGTCAATGAGAGGAGGGCTTTCATAAGTTTTGGAGAGGCAAATGCCAAACTAGTACTCTTCGGATTCGCTTGGTTCTGGTTCCGGCTCTGACTTCACTGCGGCCCAGTCTTTCGGTTCTTCATCATGCAGGTATTCCAATATCTTCTGCTCTACCTGCTTTAATTTTAGTCCCTTAATGTAAGTACCATTGCGAGCCAAAATCAACCTTCCAGTTTCCTCCGATATAGCCATGACGAGTGTGTCCGTACTTTCGGACATCCCGATAGCGGAGCGGTGTCTCAATCCAAAATGGGGAGGAAGGTGATCGTTTTCACTTACAGGAAGCACACAGCGCGCGGCTCTTATTTTGCCTTTATTGATAATAATTGCGCCATCGTGCAATGGACTATTTTTATTGAAGATGGAAATCAACAATCGCTTTGAAACCACAGCGTCAATAGGGTCACCTGTTTCCACATAGAATTTCAGTTCAGAATCTCTCGAAAAAACGATGAGGGCACCTGTTCTTGTTGCCTTTAGCGACTTCGCAGCTTCAATCACTTCTTGAATATCAAATCCATCTTCATGATGCGGGCGCCAGTTGGTAAATGACTTAATGAGTGTTTCTCTATTCACCTCAGTACTTCGACCTATTACCAATAGGAACTTTCGAATTTCCTGTTGAAAGAGAATGATAGTTGCCAATACACCCACACCCATAAATTGTCCGAGAATTGTAGTAAGCAATTCCATTTGGGCAGCTCGCACAATTAGGTATATGAGGTAAAGCGCAAGGATACCGAGGAAGATATTAACGGCAATACTTCCTCTGATCAATTTGTAAACCTGGTAGAGCAGGATGGCCACCAAGCCGATATCGATGAAGTCGACCCATGAAACCTCTAAAAACCCTATTTTGAGCGCAAAAATCACCTAACAAAGTTAATTAATTTAACGGCCTCTGCCGCCTCTTTCACATCATGAATCCTAAGTATATCTGCTCCTTTTAACAGTGCGATGGCATTGAGTGCAGTTGTGCCATTAAGTGCGTTTTCAGGAGTGGTTTGCAAGGTCTTCCAAATTAGAGATTTTCGAGATAGGCCAACTAGCAGGGGTTGCTCGTGGATTTTTAAGAGTTCAAGCTTCTTTATCAGCTCGAAATTTTGGTCTACAGTCTTGGCAAAGCCAAAGCCCGGGTCTATGATTACATCTTTGACGCCTAATCCTTTTAGGGTGTGAACTTTTTGTAAGAAATAATCGGAGACCTCTTTAAGAATGTCGCTGTAGACCGCCAGACTTTTCATCGTTTGAGGCGTACCTTTCATGTGCATCACCACGTAGGGAATATTGTGGCGGGCAATGACACCAATCATCTCATGATCCAGTTGGCCACCAGAAATGTCATTGATCATCTGAGCCCCCACGTCAATGGCTTTTTGCGCTACCCCACTTCTGAAGGTGTCACAAGATATGTGTATGTCGGGGAACTCTTGAGAAATGCTTTTGATCACAGGGATGACTCGGTCAGATTCTTCCTTCTCAGAAATGTCACTTGCCCCTGGCCGAGAGGAGTAGCCGCCCACATCAAGAATATGCGCTCCTTCTGCAATCATTTGTTCCGCTCGGCTTAGTGCGCTGCTCACTGTGGGATATCTGTCTCCATCATAGAAACTGTCAGGAGTAACATTAAGTATTCCCATCAATTTTGGTGTGGACAGATCGAGCAACCGACCACCAAGGTTCAGTGTTTTGTTAGTTGAAAATACTTTACTTTGCATTCGCATTATGATTGACAAAACTGCGACCGAATATAAGCAGGTAATAGCCTCCTGCAAAGAACTGTTTGCCAAGAAAACCCATGACTACGGAACGGCATGGCGTGTGTTGAGATTATCTTCGATCACGGATCAGATTTTCATCAAAGCGCAGCGTATTCGTAGTATTCAGGAGAAGGGAACGCAAAAAGTAGGAGACCCTGTCAAAGATGAGTTTGTGGGCATCATCAACTATTGCCTCATCGCCATGATTCAGGCGTCACTGAAGGATTCAGACAAAATGGAAATGAATTTTTCTGAGTTGGAGCCGCTGTACGACAAAGCGGTGGCTGATACCCTTGGGCTCCTGCAAAATAAGAATCATGACTATGGGGAGGCCTGGAGAGAAATGAGAGTAAGTTCCATCACTGATATCATTCTGATGAAGCTGCTTCGGGTAAAACAAATTGAAGATAATGCAGGCAAGACGTTAGTAAGTGAGGGAGTAATAGCTAACTATCAGGATATGATCAATTACTCCGTGTTTGCATTAATTAAGTTGAATGTAAAATCTTGATATAGAATGAGGAAGTACATTGATTTATTCTCAAGGATATTTGTAGGCGGATTGTTCATCTTTTCTGGACTGATAAAACTCAATGATCCCGTGGGAACACAGATTAAGATGGAGGAATACTTCGAAGTATTTGCCATCGACTTTGGATCATTTTTTCATGTGTTTGTGCCGTGGGCGCTTGAGATCGGTATGATCTTGATTGTACTTGAAGTGGCATTGGGCGTAGCCGTCTTATTGTATTACCGAATGAACTTGACCATGTGGACCATGTTGGCGCTCATGGTTTTCTTTACTTTCCTCACATTCTATTCGGCTTACTTTAACAAGGTAACAGATTGTGGTTGTTTTGGTGATGCCATCAAATTGACGCCATGGGAATCATTTTATAAAGATGTAATCTTGATGGTCTTTGTTTCGCATCTGTTTTGGTATCGAAAGAAATATACAAGTGCGCTTCGGACAATGGAGGGTTATGCAGTGATGGGAGCTGTAATCGCTGTGAGTTTGTTTCTTGGTGTGTATGCCGTGCAACACCTTCCCTTTATTGACTTCAGAGCTTACAAAGTTGGTAATGTGATTCCTCAGCAGATGATCCCCGAGGAACAGCCCGTGATCGAATATATATTTGATAAGAATGGTGAAACGGTGGCTTCAAAAGATTTTCTTTCTGCTGATGATGGCTACAAATATGTTTCCTCTCGAGTTTTAAACGAAGACAAAATCACCCCTAAGATTACTGATTACCTCGTGACTAGCCCCGATGGCGAGGATCTGACGCAGTATACTTTTGAAGGAGCAAGATTGATGATTATCATGTATGATGTTGGGAAAGCTTCGACCGAGAATATTGAAGAAATCAAAGAGCTAGCTAAGGCGCTGGATGGAACGGTTGATACGTTTGTGCTGACATCCTCCGGTGCTGAGCAGATGGAAGCTTTTCGTCATGAAAATCAACTCGCGGTGCCATACTACTATGCGGATGCCACTGTGTTAAAAACAATTCTTCGTTCAAATCCAGGGTTGGCACTCTGGAAAGGCGGCAAAGTATTGGGCAACTGGCACCATAATGACACGCCCGAGGCTGAGGAAATTCGCTCCCTTTTACGATGAAAGTCTTTCTCGTTGGATTGCCAGGAAGCGGTAAGACAACATTTGGCGAAGCATTAGCCAAGGAAATGAACTTGCCCTTTGTGGACTTGGACTACGACATTGCACTTACGGAAAAAAAGTCGATAGCAACCATTTTTGAAAGTGAAGGCGAGGAAACATTTAGAAAATTGGAAAGTCAGCATCTAAGAACATGGTGCGAAAAGAAAGAGGACTTCTTGATGGCAACGGGTGGCGGCACTCCGTGCTTTTTTTCCAATATGGATGTCATGAACAAAGCAGGTGTCAGTGTCTTTTTAGATACCTCGATACACGTAATTGCCAGTCGAATGAAAGACACGGAGCTTGGAAGGCGACCGTTGTTTGCAAATCAAACTGTGGAAACTATCGCAGGCAGAGTGGCACAAATGAGAAAGGAGAGAATTACTTTTTATCAGCAAGCAAAACTAACCTGTGCTGATGATGCACCTAGTGCCGATTATGTTGCCAAGCAACTCAGGGCGTTAGAAGGGTAGGCCTACGGTTATCAAGATATTGATGTTGCTAAGGTCACTTTCCACTAGTGGACTACTTATTGAATTGACTGTATATGGTCGGTACGAACTTTGACCAATACTATAAATTGCTGCAAAGTCCACATAGTAGTTTGCAGTGCGATATCCGATTCCTGTTGAAAACTTTGTGATCTTCCGGGAGATATCGTTTTGTTCTGAGATAAACGGGTCGGGCATGAAGGCATAGCCAGCGCGGTAGCTTAAGCCACCGTGTCTGTACTCCGCTCCTGCCCTTATGTTATAAACCGTTCTATACAGAGATTTAATCTCATCGTTGTCTTCGTTGAACGATATTCCGGAGGTGATTGACTTATAATTGGCTTCTGAATAGTCAACTCTCTCCACATCCAGGGAGAAGAAGCCCTTCTTATTAAGAAAAAAGGTTGCACCTGCATTCAATTTCCATGGTGTGTTATAGGAGTATTCTGAAATTACGATGTCTGTCTGGGCCTGTACGGAATTGAGTAAGGTGCCAGGGTCATACTGGAAGTTATCCCAATTGGTGCTCATGTTGGCGCTGTATGTATCCGTCATTTCATAGTGGGTGGGGGTAGTCGCTGAAAATCCGAACTGAAAACCATCGACCGGGCGATAAATTGCCCCAAAGGTTCCGTTTACTCCTGTTCCCCTGATTTCCAAGTTTTCTTCTAGGCGCAAATCAAAAAGAGGTTCTCCCACGAAGTCTTCCGCGTAGATTTTGGTTGAGATAAATTTGATAGAGGTAATTCCAAGCCCAGCTCCAATAAAAAGCTTGTCATTATAGTTTACTCCATAAGAAAGACTCCATTGGTTCTGCGCCTTTCGTGTCCGGATTTCTTCTGTTTGAAAGGGAATTCCTAATACATCGGTAAAATATTGGGTGGGATCGGCTGCCGGATCTACCACCGTGCTGTCTCCTATTAAATAGTTGTTAAATGCAAGTTCTGTGGGTGTATTAAATAATGCTCCGCCTGCGCTAAATTGGTTTATCGTGAAACCATTGGAGTCTTCAATAAAGGCATCAATAATTGAGTTGTTCGGATTGGTCCCTTGGTATTTAATGTCGCGATTAAAATCATTGGTTCGATTGAATGCAATTGTGAATGTGCCTCCCAAAAAGCCACTCAGGTTTTTATAATCACCATGAAAAGATGCAGCAATGCCCGGTATATAGAATGTGGTTTTGGAATCATTGGTTTTTTCCCCCATGTGTAAAGAGGAAGATGGTGCTATGTTTAAGGCTGGGGTGAGCACAAACTCTGATTTATTATACATTCCCAATCCGGCTGGGTTGGAAAGCGCAGAGCTATAATCTCCCCCTAGTGAAATTTGGGAACCACCAAGGGATTGAATCCTGGCACTGCCTCCGGGTGTGGTGCGACTAAAAAGCAAGGCAGTTTCCGCAAAACTTTGTGCCTTAAGTTGAATTGATGCGAGTGCAATTATTCCACCAAGCAAAATCTTGCCCTTCAATCTCATTCTGAAAAATCTAATTATTTAGTTATTCCTCCCTCTTGTCCCCCCACTCGATCTGCTACCCGAAGATGAGCCTCCACGCGATCCACCACTAACTCCGGAATTGTTAAAAGAACCCCGGCTTGGTGAAGAGAAATTGGTGGAGCGACCACCTGAATTACCACCAGTATTGCCCCAATTATAATTCCTGTTATTTACACCGGAGTTTGTTGAATTGGTATTCCAATAGCTGCGACTCGTATTCACATCCGGATTTCTTTTCCATCCTCTTTCATAGTATTCGGGCTGAGTGCTTACCCTGCCACTTCGTGTTGTGGTGCGTTGGTAATTGCTAGTGGCTATTGAATTCCGTGTTCTATCAACTACATTATTTGTCGTAGTACTTCTGGAGCTTCTCTTGCCATTTACAATTTGTCGTCCACCCGCGTCACCATTATTAATCACCACTACCTGAGTTGGATAAAAGTAGGGATTGTAACCTGCGCCCCACATGGAGTTAAAGCCATATGGATTCCAGAAATTACCAGCACCCATTCCCATGCCGTAACCCATGCCTCCATAAAATCCCGGGCTAAAGCTGCCCCATCCATAACCCATAGACATCGTCAATCCAGAGTTAAAGCCGCCATAAGGATTTCCCCATGGAGAACCCCAGGGACTGCCAAATCCTCCCATGGTACCATAGTAAGGATTATTAAAGGCACTTTGGCTATAATAAGGATTATAGTATGAGCCTCCTGCACAATTGCAATTGCTCAGACTTTGATTTACGCCAATGGGCTGGTAATTGGAGTTGAAATATTCAATTCCCTCGGTGTTCAAGTTTTCCTGACCATCGCTTAATTGAGCGCTGTATTCAGGATTTATATTTCTGGCGGAGTAACTATCTGTAGGGTTTAGTTTAGTCTGCGTTTGACTGATTGTCTTGTTATTACTCTTTTGAGCCAGGCTAATATCTGCCGAAATTTTTTTGGAGTTCAATTTTGCCCTATCCTTCGAGTTGAAGTACATATCATCCAACTCATTCTGACTACTCGCTGCAAAAGACATCAGAACACCTAAAAACGTACCTAAAATGAATTTTACTTTCATACTCATTGCGTTTTATCTCCTCTCCCTCTACTATCTAACGAAAAAAACGGCTTTGGGATATAATAAGAACAAGAATAATCAGAAAAGGATTCCCAGATTTTGAGGCCTTAATAATGCCCCCTTTCCTTATAATCCCTGATTACTAAATTATATTTGCGCTCTTAATCAAAGATACTAAAAATTTAAAGCAAGAATGGGAAAGGAAATTACCCCTCGTAGCGAAGATTACTCTCAGTGGTACCTGGATTTGGTAAAAAAAGCCGATATGGCCGAAAACTCGGACGTTCGAGGCTGCATGGTGATCAAACCTTACGGTTATAGCATTTGGGAGAGCATCCAGCAGGGTCTCGACAAGATGTTTAAGGACACAGGTCACGTAAATGCATATTTTCCGCTTTTTGTGCCCAAATCTTTTTTGGCCAAAGAAGCTGCTCACGTGGAGGGCTTTGCCAAGGAATGTGCAATCGTAACGCACTACAGATTGAAGAATGCTGAGGATGGCTCTGGAGTGGTGGTAGATCCTGAGGCCAAGTTGGAAGAAGAGTTGATCGTGAGGCCCACCTCGGAAACCGTAATATGGAATAGCTACAAGAAATGGATACAATCCTATCGCGACTTGCCGCTACTTATCAATCAATGGGCAAACGTGGTGCGGTGGGAGATGAGAACCCGACTTTTTTTAAGAACGTCTGAATTTCTATGGCAGGAAGGACATACCGCTCATGCCACCGCCCAAGAAGCTGAAAAGGAGACGCTACTCATTTTGGATTTGTACGCTGACTTTGTGGAGAACTTCATGGGTGTACCTGTGATCAAGGGAAAGAAATCCGAGGGAGAAAAATTTCCCGGTGCGGTAGATACCTATTGCATAGAGGCGCTGATGCAAGATGGCAAGGCACTTCAGGCAGGAACTTCTCACTTCCTAGGTCAAAACTTTGCCAAGGCGTTTGATGTGCAGTTTGCCGGAAAAGATGGGAAATTGGATTACGTGTGGGGCACTTCCTGGGGTGTTAGCACCAGGTTGATCGGTGGATTGATTATGGCGCACTCCGATGATGATGGACTGATACTGCCTCCTAAATTGGCACCTATACACGTGGTGATCGTTCCAATTTTTAAGACTGCTGAAGAGCTGGCTAAGATTTCAGAGAAGGCGGAACAGATTTCTATAGCGGTAAGAAAGAAGGGCTTTGTGGTGAAATTTGACAATAGGGATACGCATAAACCAGGGTTCAAATTTGCTGAATATGAATTGAAAGGTGTGCCGGTGCGCATTGCGATAGGTCCGAGGGACATCCAAAACGGTACGGTAGAAATGGCGAGGAGAGATACCAAAGAGAAGAAAACCGTTCAATTTGATGAGGTGGTAGATATGATACCATCGCTGTTGGATGAGATTCAAAAGAATATTTTTAACCGCGCACTAGCATTCCGAAAGGAGAAGACTACAAAGGTAGACACGTATGAAGAGTTCAAGAAAGTACTAGATGGTAAGGCAGGATTCATTCTGGCACACTGGGATGGCTCGGCAGAAACTGAGGGTGCGATAAAGGATGAGACGAAGGCTACAATTCGATGCATACCTTTGGACGCTCCGGAGGAAGAAGGAAAGTGCATTTATTCCGGAAAACCATCTAAAAGAAGGGTGTTGTTTGCAAGGGCATATTAAACGCTCTGCTTTTCTTAGTACATTTACCAAATATGGATTTACTCATTGTTTCAGCACTGATATTTCTTGGCCTATTGCTGGTCATCGCGGAGATCATCTTTGTTCCGGGAACGACAATAGTGGGAATTATAGGAGCGGCATTCATGATCGGAGGCATTATTTCTAGTTTCAACTACCTGGGGCAGCAAGGTGGGTGGATCACGGTTGGCGTGACAGGATTGGCATCCATACTTATTTTTTATTATGCCTTTAAAGCTAATGTGTGGGGGAGGTTTTCGTTGAAAACGGCAAGTCAGGGGAAAGTGAATGAGGGCGGCCTGGATGGGCTGAGCGAGGGACAGGAAGGAAAGGCCATTTCTGCTTTGAGGCCATCGGGAAAAGCTGAAATCAGCGACAAGACCTATGAGGTGAAGACGCTCGGAGATTTTGTAGCATCCGGATCAAAAGTTAGAATCATAAAAGTGACATCAAATCAAATCATTGTAGAACCTATTCAATAAAAATTATGGAAAGCCTGGCGTTTATCTTCATTGTGTTTATCAGTATCATCGGATTTTTCATGTTCATGTATTTTGTTCCGGTGGGGCTGTGGATTACCGCGGTTTTTGCAGGAGTGAAAGTGACAATTGGAGAACTGATTGGAATGCGAATTCGAAAAGTGCCGCCAGGAGTAATTGTGAACTCTTTGATTACCGCGACAAAAGCCGGGCTGATCTTGACCACTACGGATCTGGAGACACACTTTTTGGCCGGAGGTAATGTGCCCAATGTTATTCGAGCCTTGATTTCCGCAGACAAGGCAAATATTAACCTGAGCTTCAAGCAGGCTACTGCCATTGATCTCGCAGGGCGCGATGTGTTTGAGGCAGTGCAGATCTCAGTAAATCCAAAAGTGATCACCACTCCAAAGGTCGCAGCTGTTGCTGCTGACGGTATTCAGCTGATCGCAATTGCAAGAGTAACTGTAAGAGCCAGTATTGCGCAGTTGGTGGGCGGTGCAGGTGAGGATACCATCCTTGCCAGAGTCGGTGAAGGGATTGTGACCTCTATTGGTTCAGCTAAATCTCACAAAGAGGTGCTAGAAAATCCTGACAAGATTTCTAAGGTAGTGCTTTCAAGGGGATTGGATGCAGGAACTGCATTTGAGATTCTGTCAATTGATATTGCCGATGTAGATGTAGGGGCCAACATTGGTGCGAAGCTCCAAACGGATCAGGCCAGTGCTGACTTGAAGGTGGCAGAGGCAAAAGCTGAAGAGCGCAGAGCGATGGCGGTTGCACTTGAGCAGGAGATGATTGCGAAAGCGCAGGAGGCACGTGCCAATGTGATTCAAGCTGAAGCAGAAATACCGAAGGCGATTGCGCAAGCTTTTACCAGTGGTAATCTGGGCGTGATGGACTACTATCGCATGCAAAATATTCAATCAGACACAGATATGCGAAATACTATTTCAGGGTCAGGGGAAACTGGCACAACAAAGGAATAGATTTTAGATACAAATCAATTTAAGTGGGGCTTCGGCCCCATTTTTTTAGTTTGGATATAGCGTTACCCAGGGAGACTCTTCTTTAATTAAGTAGGTGTCGGCATAATCCAAGTAGGAGATGTAGTCATGCGTCATTGGGATCACACTGAGACCATCCGAAGTGGATACCCCGTATTTGCCTGCACTACTAATGATTACGTAACCATTGCCAATATCAACTAGCTTATCAAAGCGTGGCTCTATTAGAACCTTTCCATTGGCGCTTGCAAGACCTCTGAGGTTGTTTTTTAGGAGTACAAAATTGCCCGTCTCAATTTCGTAGATGCTATCATACCGCGTTTGCAAAATTTCATTACCACTTTTGTCAATAAGACCGTAGCCCTCCTTTTTTACAATGGCCATCGACTTACTAAAAGGTGATGCAAATTCATAGCTTGGATTCACAGCAATTTTATCTGAGGTGTCCACGTATCCCCACTTTCCAAGAATTCGCACCGAGGCAAGGCCGCTGCTAAAATGACCAATGTCTTCATACCTGTTTGCAATACGAAGTCTTCCCTTTGCGTCTATGAATCCGTATTTTCCGTTTCTTTCGATTCCGCGAAAGCCTTCGTGTTCAGAGGAAATGATTCTTGTATCTGATGTAATCGGGGGGGTGGTGCGGCTGATGGTGATTCCCTGAAAATTAATGATTTTCTCTGTCCCATCCGGAAGCGTCTCCTTTATCGTGTTGCCCTCGATTTCCAACTTGTTGTCTGTAAAATAAATAAGGTCGCCATTGTAATTCTTAAACAGTGCGTTCGAATCTTGAAGTATGAGATAATGGTCAGCGTCAACTAATTCAATAAAGTTTGGTTGAGGCGGCAAAAGCCAGTTCTCGTTATAATCGATCACCCCGTACTGGCCATGATATCGAACCGTGATTTGGTCATCATTGAATCGAATGATAGAGTCATATACACAGGGAATAATTTCCTTCCCATAGCCATTTACGGCACCTGCAAGTCCATAATTTTTGGTTTCGAAAAATCTGCCATTAAATGGTTTAATAAATTCATAGAATCGTTCTGTTTTCCTCACACCAAAGGTATCCAGGAGTATCCATGCTGGTTTTCCCAGTAGTTTTTCTTGAGCCCGAACGTATCTCCTATCAATGATTAGGGAGTCGTATTGAAACGGCAGCACAATCGAGTTGTCCTTTCGAACCAAACCATACTTTATTCCCTGTTTTGCCACAAGTAGGGAAGAAGCCAGATCACCAAGAAAATTGTAATGGGCAGGAATTTGCGGTTGCAGTGAATCATTGAGAAGACCAATCTTGTTGGCTGTTTCAAAAATAAATGACTTACCGTTCGGGATGAGTTCATCTGCTTGTATTGATCTTAAGATCCTGTTATCAATTGCTACGATATTCCATTCGTTAATTTTCTTCGCTTTAATCGTGCCGTCATCTAGAATTTCAATCTGACGAAAGTTGGGCTGTACCACTATGATACCATCTCGATTGATTATTCCCTGGTTATGATTTTCATGTATTATGGCATAATTGTTTTGAAAAGCGGATATACTGTCAATAGTGAAATCGGTGATCTTTTTTCCAAATTCAGAGAATAGCGCTGTCTTACCTTCAAAATTGGTAACTCCAAATCTCAGGTTTCCTATTGGATCGACCCTTTTGTATTTGAGAGGAATGATTTCTTTATGATTAAGATCGACCACACCATAGTTAAACTGCTTGGAGTCCCTGAGGAAAACAATCGCGTACATGCCATTGATTTTTAATCCATCATACTTGGTAGGTATAGATACTTTGCCTGTCAGGTCTATACAACCGTATTTCAAGGCGATAGGACTTATTCTCTTAGAGGCAATGATTTTATCCCCTTCTGCGTGTTCCAAATTTACATATTGGGGTTCAGTGATCTGCTGTCCTTTCAAGTTGATGAGGCCCCAGGCATTGTCCAGTTTGTAACCGGTAATGCCCCCCACCACTGAGAATGTTCCGTTCGACCATCCCAGCGCCTCGAAAGATGCGTTTATAACTACTGCGCCCTTCTCGTTTTTTAAACCAACTTTCCCGTTCTCCTCAAAGAGCACGAAAGGACTGGATGCATTCACTGCAAGTCCTGTGCATAATAGGTGAAAGATTAGGAGGATTCTCATTTGCAACAAAGTTACAGCAAATGATCAAAAAAAGTTGGTAGGTCCAGAAAGACAAATAGGAAACCAGTCGGCTTCCTATTTGTCTTTCTGGTTCCAATTATTCTATTTCTTCACATATTCCAGGGTAGAGGTGAAGCCTCCATCTGTTTGAGATATTTTTAGATTGCTTTCGTCAAGTTGAGTGATAGTATATTCATCATCATCAATTGTCAGTGCCGTTTCACTTGTATTGAAGGACCAATCTCCCGAAAGTGGAACACCCAAAAGCACTCCCGTATAGGTTTTATCGGCCTTAAAAGAATATTCAGAACCCTCAAAAAGTGCTAATAAGATTGCACCTAGAGGATTGTCAGAACTGCCGGTGCTATACTTCCAAGTATGCTGGGTCAATAACTCTGTATTGGTTTTAGCACTGGTCGGATCATCTTCATCGCTGCAGGAAGAAATCAACGCCAAATTAGCGATCATGAAAATTGCGACAAGAAATTTCAAATATTTCATTTATAAGTGGTTTGTGGGTTTGTGCTTACTCATGAGGCTTTTCAGCTGACGCCTGCTTAGTTCATTAACGGCATCACAAATTGTCCCTATTTTTTATCGTTTCCTAGCCTTAATAAAGACATCAATCTCATCCGGATCGTAATTCATGTAGTAAAGACTGACCTTTCCATCTTCCGATTGATCGATGGTGGCTGGTATGGAATTGTCTGTTAAGAACCAGCCTGCCGGTAGAAGGACTGTATTATGGGGTCGGCCGAATGCTCGGTCCCAAACCAACTCATTGCCATTAACTACATACCTATTGGGGTCGGTGTACGTTTCTTCAATTCTGATTCTGGTTGATTGGCCCTCCTTGACGGCATCGTACCATATCACAATAACTTCAGTCTCCGGTGTGATGTCTTCTTCCAGTGTAATGCCCTTTTCCTTGAGTTGTGCTCCTTTGAGTGTTTCAACTTTTAGCGGTAGGCCTGTGTCCAGGTTGAGTGCAGAAGGATTTGACGCTTTACTTCCAGCCCGAACCACATTTAGATAGTGATTCATTCCTATCCTCGTCTCTGTGTAGTCGTGATACAGTCGGAACGAGTGGGTTTCAGGTTGTTGGAGAAAGTAGACAATCTCCCTTGTTTGATGAGCGCGTTCGGGCACGCTGTAGTTCGTGCGGGCTTTTCCTTTGTCTCTTCCTGTTCCCGATTTGTAGACATACTCTTTAGCGGTCACGTCAAGATTAACAGTAGTGGGAAGTTTTCTTGCCTCGATGCGAAGTGTAATTGCCACTGGCGCACTATTAATAAAACTTACATTTAGTCTTCCATCATCTTCGAGGATGACCTGCACAGGGTAGTTGCATTTAAGTATTTCATAGCCTTTGGGAAGAACGATTGCATTTCGTTTGATACCCAAGGATCGTTCAAAAATGATCTTGCCTCCTTCTGAAAAGTAGCTCTGTGTATCCTTGTAGGTTTTGTCGATAAGTAGTCTATACTCCGAATTATTAGCCACTAAATGGGCTAACTGCACTTTAAGATATTCGCCTTCAAGATCCGCTTCGAGATATCCGTCCTTCTTTGCATCCGCACCACTCACAATTGTCCACTTCAATTCTTCGCCTGTGCGCACGTCCACCACCTGATCTACCCTGTGTTCACTTCCTTTCCTTAGCGCATTAAAGTAGAATTGCGTGCCCGGTTTGGTGGCGGTGACCTCATACAGAATTCGAAAGCTCTGACTTGCAGGATCTAGCAATTCATATCTTGTGTAAGCATCATCAGAAGTTTGCGATTGGGTTATCGCAAACAACGGGTGGAGACAAATCAGCAAGAGCATTGTTATTCTTTTCATATATCTTATTGTTGAATGAATCTATCATAATCCTCTTCGGTATCCAAATCGATGGCTCCTTTTGCGAAGGCTACAGTTTCAAGTTTGTCCCGGTATTTTGTAAAAAGCGCTTTTGCTCCTTCTGCATTCTCAAGCCCTGATAATTCCTTTAGCAGGCTAATATCAAACAGTGCCGGCACTCCAATGGTGTTTGCATATGCTGAGGCCACTATCAGTTTCCCTTGCTTTTCATGCAAAGTAATTAAGTTGTTCAGGAGCTCACCATCAACGTGAGGCTGATCACATACCAAAATGATCACCCCTGCAATGTGCGACAAACCACTTATGTGTTTTGCTCCAACCTTAATGGATGATCCGATTCCTGCCTCCCAATTTTGGTTATGCACCACTTCAACGGGAAGGCCTTTGATTTCTTCTATATGCAAATTTTCCCTGGCACCAAGGACTACAATTGTCCTGGCCTGAGATACGCTTGTTGCTACCTGCACGGTGTGCCGCAGCAGCGTAGTTTTACCCACCTGAAGCAATTGCTTGGATTGCCCCATTCTAGTGGAGGATCCAGCGGCTAACACCATGATGGCGTAATTTTTCAAATTTTCAGACAAGGTAGTATATACTAGTTTCCGGACGTTCGAATGTTAAGCTGTTGAATCAAAGGTTCCCTTTCGGGAGTGAGGGTGAAAAAGACTTCCACATTTTCATTTTCACATGTAATTGTAAATCGTCCTCTAAGTTGATTCTCGGGAAATAGTTCGCCAACGGTAAGAATTTTTCCCGCTTGATCGAATACATCTTGGATTTCCTTCTTTCGAAGTGTCAATGTCTTGTCTAAGTAGAAATTTTCAGCAAATATTTTTGACTGATCGTCCCAGTAGGGAAAGAGCGCCAACAGTTCTGACTTTCTTTGTGTCAGGATTTCGGACACTGGCAATACCCTGGGTTTGAGATTTGCAATAGCTAGCAGGGTGTCCAACACTTTGGCATTGGCACTGCTTGGAGCCCCATACCTTCGGTTGCTGAACGACACTACGCCAATGCCGTAATCAGGATAAATCCTCCATTCTGATCCGTATCCTGGTAAGCCTCCACTGTGAGAGATCCTGATAATCCCGCGGGCATCCTTTCGCCAACCTAATCCATAAGCATAGCCATAGACTAGAGGACCGTATTCATCTTGAGTAGGGACACTCGGATTTACCCTCCACAACTGGTGCATCTCACGTATAGTGCTTCGTTTGACCGGTCCGGTATCTGGATCATTGCGAGGTGGCCACGCATCCAGATGAAGCGAAACATATTTACTAAAGTCTTCAATAGAACAGATTAACCCTCCCATCGCTCCAAATGCCCCATCATTCAGAATTGGTTCCGGCTGCCATTCATTGTTGATCCAGTGGTAGCCAAGTGCTAATCTATCATCTGGAATCTCTGTATATTCCCATTTGCTGTCCATCATGCCCAATGGCTGCAGAATGTTGCTGGTAATGTACTGTTGGTAGCTCGTGCCAGATACATTTTTAATAATATTTCCAAGCATGGCAAAACCGAGGTTACTGTATTCATATTCAAGACCGGGTGCATTAGAAAAAGATAAGCCGGTGCCAATGAAGTCGAGTAGCTCCTGGTCAGAATCATCAAGCTGGCGATCTCCCCATGGATTATCTTCTGGGAAACCCGCGGACATCGTGAGAAGCTGTTGTATGGTAATAGGAGCGGAGTCATTCGTAAGGTAGGTCACAATGCCAAGTTCAGGGAGATACTTTGCTGCCGGATCTTGCAATTGAAGCTCTCCTTCATCTCGCAATTTCAATATGGCCATGGCGGTAAAGCTTTTGGACATGGACGCAATTCTGTACAAAGCTTTGGTATCAGCTGTTCGATTGGCCTCTATATTGGACAAGCCATGTGAGCCGGAGTGAATCAACTTACCATCTGCTACCAGGCCGTAAGTGATGGAAGGAAAATTATTTTGAGTAGCGTAGGCTTTGTAAATCTCATCGATAATGGGAAATGCATCAGCCATTTTTGAGACACGATCGGAGTCCGTAAATGTGGGAGGTTGATAATTAGGATTTCCTTCTGTGCTGAATTTGCTGGTTTGAGGCTTCTCTGTGGTGCAGGCCGCAATTAGAAAAACTAGAGCGGTTAGTTTTGTAAATTTTATCATGCGGTTGGGGATTTGATGAATTCACCCAAATCTACTGGTACTTTTTGAATTCGGCACGAATTGTTAGCGCAAATGTAACCTTGCCAATCGGTATCTACCTGAGCGCTTTGACCTCAGCGGGTGTAACGGGCCCTCCTTTGTTCCCCCATGAATTGCGAACATAGTTAAGCACATCGCTGACTTCCTGATCGTTGAGGTTGAAGGGTGTCATGAAGCCGTTATACTTTATCCCATTGACCGTCATGGTGCCAATGCTTCCCTCTAGAATTTGTTGAATGGATCTATTCTTGTCTGCCATTAGATAGTCAGATTTTGCTAATGGCGGATAGACACCCTCAATACCCTCACCACTATCCATATGGCAGGTGAGACAATTATTGGAATAGATCTCCTTACCTCGCTTTATACTTTCCACAAGGTCGCTCTGAATTTTCCGAAAGGACAGCAGCGTAAGGATGATAGCTGCACCGACTGCGAATGGGAAGAGTTGCTTCAAAGTAATTCTGTTATGGAATGCTAAATACAATTACTCGTTCAGAGACCAATCATATTCATAATAACTGATGGTGTTGGAGGTAGGTATTTTTTCTTTTCTATACTTATTGATCCAGCTTACCACTGTTTTTCCATCAGAGGTGAAGTCACCTTGATACCATTCAAATATTTTGGACAGTTCGACTTTTCTTGTGGAAGGATTTACTTTAAGCCAATTTTCATCGTTAATAGTAAGTGATGTTCGTTCCTGAAGTTGAGTATCGATTTTGGCGGGTGTAAAAGCGTCACTTGAAAGTGGTGGGCAACTTTTGGCTGCACATACCAGCACAAAATGGAATCGGGCATCCTTGTATGGATTGAGCAGCTTATTTTTTTCCAGCTCGTTTAAAGTCAACTGCTCTCCAGCCACATTGTGCTTCTTTTGATCGAAAAAACCTTGAATATCCATTGGGGATTTCACAGGATACTTTTCCACGATTGAATGAATTACAATGATGTTGTATGCGTTAGTGTAGAACGCTTTGAGTACGTTCGCACTTTCTCCACTGACCTTGATGTCTGAAATCTCACCGTAGAGGGATTCGATATCAACCTTATTAATCTTGATTTTCTTGTAGGCAACTTCGCCCTTGCTGACATATTTTTTTAGAAAAGAATCCGTCTTAGAAAAAAAACTATCAAGGTCGGCACTTAAAGTTGTTTGACTAATTATAATGGCGGCAGCAAGTAACAGTGATTTCATCTTTGTTTATTTTACTGTAGAAACGAGCGTTGTGAGATAATGATGCAAGGTACGTGAGACACATTCGATTTTGTCAATGTAAAGACAAAAATAGGGCCACAATCTTAAGTAACACTATCAGACATCACTCAAAATTTGGTTACATTCCCTTTGTCATAGAATTGACATTTGAAATTTAGGGAGAGAACTAACTTGCGCGTCTTAATATGAGGCATATTGTAGTCATTGGTAATGGAATTTCTGGCGTAACGGCAGCGCGCCACATCAGAAAGCGATCTAAGGACAAGATTACGATCATTTCTTCTGAGACAGCCCATTTCTTTTCTCGCACAGCGCTTATGTACATCTACATGGGGCACATGAGGTATGAGAATACTAAACCGTACGAAGATTGGTTTTGGAAAAAGAATGGAATTGAGCTGATGCAAGATTTTGTTGAAAGAATATCAACAGAGACCAAACAAATATTTCTGGCAAGTAAGAAAACACTAAGCTATGATGTGCTGATCGTTGCATCTGGCTCTAAATCGAATAAGTTTGGCTGGCCAGGTCAGGATCTCGTGGGTGTGCAGGGGTTGTATAGTTATCCAGATCTTGAGGAGATGGAAAAACGAACCAAGGGTATCGAGCGTGCGGTAATTGTAGGTGGTGGCCTTATTGGGGTGGAAATGGCGGAAATGTTATTGACGCGAAATATTGGAGTTACTTTTTTGGTGAGAGAAAATGCATTCTGGAGTAATGTACTTCCCCTGGAAGAGGCTGACCTCATCTCTCGTCATGTACGGGAGCATCACGTAGACTTGAGGCTTGGTTCCGAGCTTAACGAAATTATAGGGGATGAAAAGGGCGTAGTCAAAGCGGTGACCACCAAGGATGGTGAAACGATCGCTTGTCAGTTCGTTGGACTTACTGTAGGAGTTTCTCCCAACATGGAATTCTTGAAGGATTCTGGAATTGAATGCAAACGGGGAATCTTGGTGAATGAGTTCTTAGAAACAAATGTCAAGGATGTCTACGCGATCGGGGATTGCGTGGAACGCACCTATGAACTTCCTGGTAGAAGAAATATTGAACAAGTGTGGTACACAGGACGCATGATGGGTGAAGTAGTGGCGCAAACCATTTGCAGCACAAAAACTAAATATGCACCCGGGTCATGGTTCAACTCAGCCAAATTTTTTGATATCGAATATCAAACCTACGGCAATGTGTGGAACGAGCAAAAATCCAATGAATCCAGATTCTATTGGGAACATGCCGGTGGAAAAAAAGCGATGCACTTTGTGTGGGAAAAAGATAGTGGTGAATTTCTTGGAATTAACACTTTTGGCATTCGGCTTAGGCATGAAAACTTTGATCACTGGCTGAGAGAGAAAAAAAGCATTCAGTTCGTAATGCAGAATTTGCGCAGTGCCAACTTTGATCCTGAATTCTTTGATAGCCACGAGGAGGAAATAGTGGCTAAATGGCTTGCTGAATATCCCGACTTTAAGAAAAAAATGGCAGCACTAGTTGAGTAAAGAAATATGAAACTGATTCGCACTGCAGGTCTAGGACTTTTTTTAGCATCATTTGGATTGTTCATGGCGCTATTCTTCATGTCGAGTTATACCCTGACGGAGGAAATTTTTGAGTCGAAGGTGAAGATCGAGCACCAGGAGCCTCTAAGGCCTGCGCTTTTGGACATGTTTGACAAGCACTACGAGCTAAGTATCACCTTTGTCAACGAATTAAATAGTACGATCGAAGGAGTGAATGAAAATTTTCGCCAGGAGCAGGCGTGGGACAAAGTGATTTATGACGACTATGTCGGTAGCCTCACAAAAGCATCAACTCGTGGGATTATAAAAACGCACACCTCTCTATTATTTACACTTGTATTTGTGCTGGGGGCCGTTGGCGCCTTGATGTTTATCCTCCCAAAGGCAAAATTGGAGCCGGCAGGTATCAAGAACAATGGAATTTTTAAAGACGTGTTAAATAGCAGGGGTTGGATCGGTATTCTGATCGGAACTTTGCTGATTCTATTCTACATCATCATCTATTTCTACGATGCCTACATCACCAACTGGATTATCCTGGTCGAGCCGTTAAAGAAATTGATTTACCCTGAGGGAGAATCCAGTCAGTGGTTCCTGTATGGCTTCCTCTACACTTTTGCAGTGCTGGTGATGGGCGTGAGGATGTTGATCAAATACAGGCATAGTAAGTATCAAATGATTCGTACAGGTTCGGTGATGTTTTTTCAGTTGGCTTTGGCGTTTCTCATCCCGGAGATTTTGGTTCGATTGAACCAGCCCTATTTTGATTTTAAGAACATGTGGCCGTTGGACTACGACTTTTTTGATGCGTGGCACATCAATATGCTCACCTCTGGGGGAGGTATCGGTATATTCATGTTTGTGTGGGGAATCACGTTGTTTGTTGTAGGTGTACCTGTGTTCGTGTATTTCTTCGGCAAACGATGGTACTGTTCATGGGTATGTGGATGTGGCGGACTGGCGGAGACAGCGGGTGATCCTTTTCGCCATTTGTCTGATAAATCATTAAGCGCGTGGAAAATTGAACGTTGGCTTGTTCACGCTGTTTTGGTTTTCGCGGTGGTTATGACTGCCGCGGTGCTCTACAATTTTATTACGGGATCGTCCAGTATTTTTGGATTAGATACTTACACCTATCTGAGAAAGCCATATGGTTTTATGATAGGGTCAATTTTCTCCGGTGTGGTAGGTACTGGGTTTTATCCTTTGATGGGCAATCGAGTATGGTGCCGTTTTGGTTGTCCTCTTGCAGCCTACCTTGGGTTGGTGCAAAGGTTCAAGTCCCGATTTAGAATTACTACGAATGGTGGACAATGCATTTCATGCGGAAACTGCTCCACTTATTGTGAAATGGGAATTGACGTGCGTTGGTATGCACAACGAGGGCAAAATATTATTCGCTCTTCTTGTGTGGGTTGCGGTGTTTGCTCTTCGGTGTGCCCTCGCGGTGTTTTGAACCTGGAGGTCAAAGATGAGAAGGGAAGATTTGGCCAAGCTGTGCTGTTGGGAAACAACAATGTTACCTCGCATTAATCTATGACTTGCTTTGCAGTAGAGTAACTTCTTAGTTGCTTTGCAATCGATTTTTTACTGCTCATGTCTCATTCAACCATATCCGTTATTATTCCTGCCTTCAACGAAGAAAATGGCGTAGGACAGGTGATAGCAGAAATCCCAAGAGATTTGGTTAGAGAGATAATTGTGGTCAACAATGCCTCTACAGACAGTACAGAAAGAATTGCAAGAGAAGCTGGCGCCACCGTATTGAAGGAGCAAACCCCGGGATACGGGCGTGCTTGCCTGAAAGGCATCGAATATTTGAAGTCGCTGTCCACTCCGCCAGATATTGTTGTTTTTCTGGATGCGGATCACTCGGACTATCCGGAAGAAATGGGTAGTCTGGTTGCGCCTATCAATGAGAACAAGGCGGACATGGTAATTGGCTCCAGGGTGCGCGGAAACAAAGAGGCAGGGTCCATGACACCGCAACAAATATTTGGCAATTGGTTAGCTACGCGACTGTTAAGGTTATTTTATGGAGTCAAATTTACTGACCTTGGTCCATTTCGAGCTATTAGGTATGACATGCTAATCGCTATCGACATGCAGGACAAAACTTACGGCTGGACAGTAGAGATGCAATTAAAAGCGGCAAAGCAAAAGTTTAGATGTGCAGAAGTTCCTGTTCGCTATCGCAAGCGAATCGGATTCTCAAAGATATCTGGAACAGTTAAGGGAACTATTTCGGCTGGTTATAAGATTTTGTATACTATATTCAGGTATCTATGATCGAATGGATCGTCACGGTAATTTACTCGCTGTCGCTATTGTACATCTTTTTGTTTAGCCTGGGACAGTTACACCTTACCTGGGTTTATCTGAAAGACAAAAGGAGTAAAAAGCAAGCGCTCCCTTTCTCCGAATCATTTACACCCAAGGTTACCATTCAGCTTCCAATTTACAATGAGAAGTATGTAGTAGAGCGATTGATTGACGCGGTTGCCAAATTAGATTATCCCAAGGAGAAGCTTGAGATCCAAGTACTGGATGATTCTACAGACGAGACCACCAAGATAGTGTTGCATAAGATAGAATCGCTGAGACACCTCAATTTAGATATCAGTCTTATACATCGAGAAGATAGGTCGGGCTTTAAGGCAGGAGCATTGGATCATGGCTCCAAGTCAAGCAAGGGAGAGTTTATTGCCATATTCGATTCAGACTTTATTCCACATGCAAGTTTTCTCAAAGACACGATTCCCTATTTTCAAGATAGCAACATAGGTGTTGTGCAAACGCGCTGGGGGCATATCAACGAAGATTATTCCATTCTCACCAGGCTACAAGCATTTGGCCTTAACGCTCATTTTTCGGTGGAACAATCTGCCCGAAATGCATCCGGAAGTTTCATCAATTTTAATGGTACCGGTGGAGTTTGGAGAAAGAAATGTATTGAGGATGCTGGAGGATGGAATTTTGATACTTTAACTGAAGACCTGGACCTGAGCTATCGCGCGCAGCTCAAAGGTTGGAAGTTTAGATTTCTTGAAGATGTGGAGACTCCGGGCGAATTGCCGATTATCATGGATGCGATTAAGTCACAGCAGTATAGATGGAATAAGGGAGGCGCTGAAACAGCGAGGAAGAATTTTGGAAAGGTGCTCACTTCCAATTTCTCACTGAGAAGCAAGGTGCACGCGTTTTTCCACCTTTTTAATAGCTCTGTATTTATTTGTTTACTCGTAGCAGCAGTGCTAAGTGTGCCCATGCTTTATATCAAGTCGGTGCATCCGGAAATTGAATGGATATTTGATTTGGGAATTGTGTTCTTGATTGGCTTCATGTCAATCACACTTTTTTATTGGGTAGCCGCAAAACGGTTTTACCCTGAAAAAGCAGGGAAGACTTTTTTTTATTTGTATCCTCAATTCTTGATCGTTTCGATGGGACTTTCTTTGCACAATGGTATCGCGGTAGCGGAGGGGTTGTTGGGAAGAAAGACGCCATTTATTAGAACACCCAAGTTTAATGTTCGCAAGCGCAATGATTCTTGGGCAGGAAATGAATATGTGAAGCCAGCGATTGGATTTCTTACAATTATCGAGGGTCTGCTTTGTCTCTACTTTCTGTTTGGTATTGCAGCAGGAATTCGTCTGAGCGACAACGGCTTGTTATTTTTTCATCTCATGTTGATGTTAGGATTTGGTGGGGTGTTCTTCTACTCAGTCAAGCCTTTTTTTCATGCGCAGACCTAGCATTTCAGTACTAGGCCAGGCGTTACTGTTTCTTATTCCAATGCTTCTTATTGGCTATGTGTTCAAACGCCATGAGACATCAGCCTTGCTGTTATTTTTTGGTTTTTGGTTTTTGGTTTATGCCTGGATATTAAAGTCCTATAAGCAAACTGATTTTCAATTTTGGATAGCGGCATCAATTGTGTTTCGACTTGCGCTTCTTGCTGCGCTTCCTTATCTGTCTGATGATTTCTACAGGTTCGTATGGGACGGACGTTTGTTGGTGAATGGATACCATCCTTTTGCGGAATTACCTGGATACTATCTTTCAGGTGAGTTAACAGTGCCAGGGATCAATCAATCACTTTATGGCAATCTCAATAGTCCAGAGTATTTTACCATCTATCCTCCAATTGCTCAATTTGTTTTTTGGTTAGCTGTGCAGGTAGCGCCAAACTCAGTAATTGGTAGCGTGATTGTAATGCGGATAGTGCTGATTCTTACAGAAGTAGGCACAATCTTGTTGTTACTCAAACTTGTGCGCCACTTTGGCCTTGCGGAGAAGCGAGTTCTTCTTTACGCATTGAATCCCCTGGTTATTATTGAGCTCACTGGCAATCTTCATTTCGAGGCAGTGGTGATCTTCTTTATACTTGTGGGTATTTATTTTCTCGTGCAATCACGCGTGGCAAGTGCTGGGGTAAGCTTCGCATGTGCAATTAGCACAAAACTCTTGCCGCTCATTTTCTTGCCGCTATTTGTCATGCGCATAGGGTTGAAAAAATCATTCATACTTTATCTCTCTGCAGGATTTACCTGTGTATTTCTATTTGCGCCACTTTTCAATTTGGAAATCATTAACAAGTTTGGGCAGAGCGTGGAACTCTATTTTAATAAGTTTGAGTTTAACGCAAGTATCTATTACATCGTTCGCGAATATGGGTATCTGACTAAGGGATATAATGTCATTCAGACAGTAGGATGGAAACTTGCAGTCTTATCTACTTCGCTAATTTTGCTATACTCTTTTGTTCCTTTGAAATTAGTGCGGAAGGATGGTAAGTGGATTCTGGACAGGAGGTTTGGAAGTATTTATCTTACATCAAGATTGCCGCAGGCAATGATGTGGGTTTTGTTTATTTATCTGCTTTTCACCACCACAGTTCATCCATGGTACATCACCACTTTACTAATGCTCTCAATTTTCACGAATTATCGCTTTGTGCTGGTATGGACAGCTTTGATTTTTCTCACTTATGCAGGGTATAGTGAATTTGCCTTTGTGGAGGTGTTGCCGTTGACAATACTGCAGTATGTGGTTGTAATTGGATATCTTGCATATGAATTGTTATGGATCGAAAGAGAAACATCATTAGCCTAGTATTTTTTCTAGCGGTTTCTTCTGCGCTTGCTCAAACGGCCTACGACAGGAAGCTAGATGGTTTGTATAAGGAGACAGTGCCATTGATCCGGGCTCAAGCCTTGGAGCAGAAGCTTAAGTCACAGAAGATTTTAGTGCTCGATACGCGATCTCCCGAAGAGTTTGGCGTGAGCCATATTGAAGGCGCCAAGTTTATCGACTATGATCGTTTGAACAGCTCGACTTTTGATGGTTTAGACAAAGAGACAACGATTGTTGTGTATTGCACGGTAGGATACCGAAGCGAACGGGTCGGGGAAAAGTTGCAGAAGGAAGGCTTTCAGGAAGTGTATAATCTCTACGGAGGTGTGTTGCAGTGGGCCAATGAAGGTAGGCCTGTGGTAAATTACAAAGGCGTGCGTACCGACAGCGTTCACACCTATTCCCGACATTGGTCGCATTGGTTGCAAAAGGGTATCAAGGTTTATCCGTGAGAAAGCGTTGCCTCATAATCTTCTACAAAAACCCAGAGTTAGGCAAGGTCAAGACAAGGCTTGCAGCGACTGTCGGGGACGAAATGGCGCTCGCGATATATTGGAAGCTGGCTTCTCATACCAGAAACGTAGTCGAATCCGTTGCTGTTGATAAAGTAGTATACTACTCCCATTTTGTGGATAGAGAAGACAACTGGTCTGCACAAAGCTTTGCTAAGAAATTGCAGCAAGGGGAGGATCTGGGTGAAAAGATGAGTAATGCACTGGCGGAGACTTTTGCCAATGAGTATAGTTCAACTTGTATCATTGGCACTGATTGTTTTGAGCTGAATCAACAAATTGTAGAGGATGCTTTTCGAAAACTCGAAACTGCAGATGCGGTGGTAGGACCTGCCAAGGATGGCGGATATTACCTTTTAGGCATGAATAAGTTCATGCCATCCTTGTTTCAAGATAAGGAATGGAGCACCTCAAGTGTGCTTGATCAAACCATTTCCGATCTGGAGAACTTGAAAGCAACTTTTGCGATACTTCCAGCACTCAATGACATAGATCTGGAATCCGATTTACCGGAGGAGTTACGCAAGCAATTTGCCAGGTAGCTACCATTTGAAATATACCCCGAAGTTTACGCTGGGTGATTTTGCTACTACATTTCCAGAGCTTGCACCGTAGTAGGCACCTGTAATACCGATATTGTCAGTAAAACCAATGCTGCCTTTGAAGCCATAGGCAAAAAAACTTTGATTGTTTAAGTAGAGGCCTGTTTGCAATTGATTATCGCTGATTACCGCGTTGCCGTTCTCAAAATTTTCCACCACATCGAGCACGAGTATAAGATATACCCGGTCAATTAATTTGTAGCCCACTTCACCGCTTAGGCGAAAATCACTACTATAGTCATTGGTTCGAATGGCTACACCGCTGGAAAGGTAGCCGTAGAATTTATTGAGTCCCTTGCCAATGCTCAAACGGGGAATTATTGAAAACGCATCTAGGCCACCTCTAAGACCTGTCGCCTCATCATACCCTGCTGTGGGAAGCTCAGCGGTTAGCTGCCCGCTAAACACCACCTTGCTGTTGATGAAATTGTGCCGGGCAGCAAGTTGTAAGTTGCCCAAAGTGGTGAAGGATCCCTGCGCATTTGGAGTAGCTACCAGATTTTTGATTTCTCCTGTCTCCATCATCTTGATGGGGATAGAACTCAGAATACTTGTATTGTTTCCCAGGCCGTACTCACCATATAATTGCACCGTTCGGTCAGTGACCTCTCGTGTGAGATTATAGCTTCCTCCGTCACTGAGATAGAGGCTGCTATAGGGTCCTATTGTGGTAAAACCTAATTGTGCGTAGCCACTGCCTTTTTCTGCCACCCAGGGGCTTTGACCGTGTGAGGCAAAAGCGAGAATAGTTATTAGAACGATAAAGATTGCTTTCATTGGGCTGGAATTTGAGGCAATTATATGCAATACACTACTAAAATCTGGTCTGCAAACTGACTATTTCAATTGATCCAGGTCTCTGATGAGAATTTTTCTGCGATCAAAGTTGATTAGATTTTTCTCCTTCAACTCATTTAGTATAGTGGTCACGGTCTGACGTGAAGTGCCTGTCAAAGAGGCGATATCTTTGTGTGTGAGCTTGGTAGGAATCATGGTTTCGAATCCTACTTTCTTCCCTTTCCATTCTGCAGAGTCTTTCAAAAATTCAATGATGCGCGTCCGGGCATCCTTAAAGACTAGAAGTTCGAGTTTTCTTTCAAGCTTCATTAGTCGCAAACCCACCAGTTTAAGTATTTTGAAACTTAACTCTTTGTTTTCTTTCATCAATTCTTTGAGATCCTCGATACTCAATGGACAAATACTCACCGTGTCCATTGCCTGTGCAAAATCCTTTCTAACATCTTCACCAGCCAGAGCCAATTCCCCAAAAATCTCTCCAGTACTCAAGATAGCTGTCACCACTTCTTTGCCATCTTCCAGGTAGTGCCCAATCTTTACTCTGCCGCTTACTACCATGTAAATGTGAGTAGACGGTTCATTTGGAAAGTAGATATAGTCCTCTTTCTTGAATTCGGTAAAAGAATGATTGTCCGACATGGTCTTCACTTTATGTGGACAAAGCACATTGTAAAGATTTACACTTTCAAAATACCATAGAGCTGATTCTTTACCCATAACCCAAATATAACAGATAGGGGAATAATAGGTTCCAAATACGCAATTTGAGCTAGAGAAGTAGGATCGCAATCCTTAAGTTTGTGCTGCAAAAGGAAAAATGAAATTGTGAGCATTAGGCTATCAGAGGTATGGATTTATCCAATCAAATCACTGGGAGGGATCAGGGTGAAAAAGGGCAAGGTGCTAGACAAAGGTCTGGAGCACGACAGGAGATATATGCTGGTAGATTTAGATAACCGATTTTTGACCCAGCGCGTGCATCCACAAATGTCACAATTTAGACTATCGCGTCACGAACAAAATTTCAAGGTCAGTTTTAAGGAGGACTACGTTGAGATTCCTGTGCAGCCAACTCAGTTGGGGAAGAGTGTCGAGGTTAGTATTTGGGACGACACTGTGTCTGCTTTCTTGATGGAGGACACAGTTAACAATTGGTTCTCCGCAAGACTGGGTATGCCATGTAAGCTCGTATTTTTCCCCGAGGAAAATGAGCGCGCTGTAGACAGGGAATTTGCCAAAAACAATGAGCAGGTAAGTTTGGCTGATGGTTATCCGTTTCTGGTGATAGGGAAAAGCTCTTTGGAGGATCTTAATTTGAGGTTGAAGAATCCAGTTCCCATGAACCGGTTTAGGCCCAATTTGGTTTTTGAAGGAGGCAAACCGTATGAAGAGGATCTTTGGAAGAAGGTGAACATCGGTGCAAGTCAATTTGAAGGATTGAAGTTGTGCGCAAGGTGTGTGCTCACCACCGTAGATCAGGAGACTGGTGAAAAGGGTGCTGAACCCTTGGCTACCTTATCTACCTATCGTAAAAAAGGCAGTAAAGTAAATTTTGGACAAAATCTTGTCAGAATCAAGGGTGACGAGGTTATTGAAGGTGACGAAATTCATGTGTTATCCCTTCAAGAGTAAAACAATGTTATTGTAAATGTATTAGGTACTTATGAGCAGAGTAGTAGTAATGATCTTGGTTTTCGCATTAATGTCTGGGTGTGCAAAAAAGCAGGCACCTTTGCCCATTTTTGGACAGCGTGAGGTAGTGAACAATGATACGGTCTACCATACCATCGCAAACTATGAATTCGTTGACCAGGATGGGGAGAAGGTGACAAATGAAACCTATGCTGGCAAGATATATGTGGCAGACTTCTTCTTTACATCCTGTCGAACAATTTGTCCTATCATGAAAACACAGATGCTTCGCGTGTATGAGGCGACTGCTGAAATGGACGATGTGGCAATCCTTTCTCACACCATAGATCCGGAATATGATACAGTCGAGTTACTTCATGACTTTGCAAACAGACTTGGGGTATCAAGTGATCGCTGGCATTTTGTAACAGGTGTGAAAGATTCAATATACAAACTGGCTCAAACCAGCTACTTTGCAACGGCCATGGAAGACAAATCAGAGCCTGATGGATTTATTCACAGCGGTGCCTTTCTCCTCATTGACAAGCAGCAACGAATTCGAGGAAAATACGATGGCACTAAGGAGGAGGATGTGAATCGATTGATAGTCGACATTAAGAGACTGCGAGATGAAGATGAAGGGCTCTAGACTACTGCAGTTTATTGGGGCCATTGCCATTTGCTTTTCGTGTCAGTCAAAGTCAGATGTACAGTTCAAGCAGTACTTTGTGCAAGGCGAAGTGTTATACAACACGCACTGCAGCAACTGCCACCAGAAGAACGGAAAGGGATTAGGGCTGATCTACCCACCTTTAGATGAGTCAGACTACATGGAAAACAACTTAGAGGAGGTGTTATGTTTGATGAAGAATGGCCGATCAGGTGAGCTGGTAGTCAATGGAAGGACTTACAATCAGCCGATGCCTGGAGTGCCCACCCTTACCAATCTTGAAATAGCTGAAATCGCCACCTATATTTATAATACATGGAGTCATAAACATGGGAAAATTGAGTTGGGTGTGGTGACAAAAGCCTTGGCGGAATGCAAACCATTGCCTTAACTTGCCCTGATTCTGCATTCAACATTTCCCTGACCCTAAATTTTTATTCTGATTTCATTTAAGTTACTTAACTTAGTTACGGTTACGGCTTAAATGAAACGCTCTGTCTATAGCAAAGTTCTGGTTACTATCTCCATCCTGGTGATAGTCTATGGAATTCTTGTGTTTTGGATGCTCGAGTTGGAAGCGGACTCACCAGTTTCGAAGATGCAAACCATACAGGATGGCATATGGTATGCGGTTGCAACACTTACCACCGTTGGCTATGGAGATATAGTGCCTGTAACGCACGCTGGGCGGCTATTAGGCTTCGTATTTCTATTGTCAAGCCTTGGTATTTATGGATTTATTATTGGGCAAATTGCAATCCTTATGAGCACACTAAAAGAAAATAAGGCCTTAGGCCTAAATGGCACTTCATTTACCAATCATGTAGTGATAATTGGATGGAATGATTTTAGTCAGTCGGTGATGGAGCATCTCACTGCAGCTGGCAAACAGGTTGCGGTGATTACAAAGAATCGGTCCGATATCGATATTATTAGAGAGTACTACGACTCTACACAGGTATACACCTTATATACCGACTATAATAATTTCGATATGATGGATAAAGCTAATATTCGTGAATCTTCGATTGTATTTGTCAACCTAAATGATGACACAGAGAAATTAGTTTATGTCATCAATCTTAAAAAGCACTTTGAAAATCTAAACTACGTAGTCACACTTGATAATGGCAATCTGAAAAATACTTTTCATCATGCGGGAGTGACGTATGCCATTTCAAAAAATGAGATCTCATCAAAATTGCTGGCAAGCTATATCTATGAGCCCGATGTAGCCTTGTTTAGTGAGGAGATAATCGCTTATGCACATGAAGATGACGAATACGACATGAAGCAGGTTAGGGTGAAAAAAGGCAATCCACTGGCAGGCATGTACTACGACAAGGCCTTCTTCGATTTGAAGAAAGAAAGCAACGTAGTGCTGGTGGGCATCGTGAAAGTAGAGAATGGTAAGCGAAAAATGGTGAAGAACCCCGAGGAATCAATTGTAATCGAACTGGGCGACTATCTGGTATTACTCATGGACAAAAGAGGTGAACAGAAGTTAAAAAGAATGTTCAAGGTTGAAGAAGGTCTATTTACCTCAGATGATTAATAGCCTGATTCGCGGAGCTACGCAAATCAGGCCTCATTATTAATTTACCTCTTCTACCTGATCCAGATTGATAAACTCAAACTCTACCTCATTCTTCAAGTCAATGTAGATCACTGATTCCTTACTAATTTTCCCTGCCAGTATTTGTTTAGAAAGTTCGTTTAGAATTTCTCTCTGTAGCACACGCTTTAGTGGACGAGCACCATACTGGGGATCATATCCGATGCTGCTCAACCGATTCAAAGCGCTGTCAGAGATATCGACCTTTATGCCATTCTCTTCCAATCTCCTCTGGATAAGTCCAAATTGTATGCTTACAATCTTTCTGATATCCTGCTTGCTCAGCGGACGGAACATGATGATGTCGTCAATTCTATTGATAAATTCAGGACGCACGGACTGCTTGAGTAGATCGACCACCTTCTCCTTGGTGTCTTCCAGCACCTCAAAATAATTTTCCTCCGTGATGCCAGCGAATTTATCTTGAATAATGTGCGAACCTATATTTGTCGTCATGATGATGATGGTGTTCTTGAAGTTCGCAATTCTTCCCTTGTTGTCTGTTAGCCGTCCGTCATCCAGCACTTGTAATAGAATATTGAAAACATCTGGATGTGCTTTTTCAATTTCATCCAACAAAATCACTGAGTAAGGCTTTCTGCGAACGGCTTCCGTTAACTGACCTCCTTCATCATAACCCACATATCCCGGAGGGGCGCCAATCAAACGGCTCACAGAATGCCTTTCCTGGTATTCACTCATGTCAATGCGAACCATCGCGTTGTCATCGTTGAAAAGATACTCAGCGAGTGCTTTTGAGAGTTCTGTTTTGCCTACACCGGTGGTACCCATGAAAATGAAGGACCCTATGGGACGCTTGGGATCTTGCAAACCCGCTCTGCTTCTACGTACCGCGTCACTCAAGGCATGTATTGCTTCTTCTTGTCCGGCTACTCTTTTGCCAAGTTCGTCTTCCAGCGTGAGCAACTTCTCGCGTTCGCTTTGAAGCATTTTGGAAACGGGAATACCGGTCCATTTTGCGACCACTTCAGCAATGTCTTCTGCATCAACTTCTTCTTTGAGCAGCGAATGCTCACCTTGCAATTCCTTCATTTGCTCTTGCAACTGCTTGAGCCGCTGCTCCGCTTCTGTAACTTTTCCGTAGCGAATCTCAGCTACCGTTCCATAGTCACCGGCCTTCTCAGCTTTCTCCGCTTCGAACTTCAGCTTATCAATGTTTTCTTTTTCCTTCTGGATTCCGTGTACGATTCCCTTTTCGTTTTCCCACTTTGCCTTTAATGCATTGCGAGATTCGGAAAGCTCTGCAATTACCTTATTGAGTACACTTTCTTTTTCCTTGTCTTTTTCCCTCCTGATGGCCTCTCGCTCGATTTCGAGCTGCATGATCTTGCGGTTGAGCTCGTCTAGCTCTTCCGGCATCGAGTCCATTTCCAAACGCAACTTAGCAGCAGCTTCATCCATGAGGTCGATGGCCTTGTCAGGCAAGAAGCGGTCGGAGATGTATCGGTGGGACAACTCCACCGCTGAAATCACCGCATCATCTTTGATGCGCACGCCATGGTGCAACTCATACTTGTCTTTGATACCCCTTAGGATAGAGACCGAGTCTTCGACTGAGGGCTCGTCAACAATTACAGATTGAAACCTTCTCTCAAGTGCTTTGTCTTTTTCAATATACTTTTGATACTCTTTTAATGTAGTGGCTCCAATCGCATGCAACTCGCCACGAGCCAACGCAGGCTTCAGTAAGTTAGCCGCGTCCATGGCGCCTTCACCACCACCGCCAGCACCAACGAGGGTGTGAATCTCGTCAATGAACAAAACAATTTGCCCTTCAGAATCAACCACCTCCTTAATGACAGCCTTCAAGCGCTCTTCAAACTCTCCTTTGTATTTGGCACCTGCCACCAGCAATCCCATGTCTAGCGACACCAAGATCTTATCCTTCAAATTTTCCGGCACATCACCATCCACAATACGCTGCGCCATTCCTTCCACAATCGCAGTCTTACCTACACCCGGTTCACCCAAGAGTATGGGGTTATTCTTTGTACGCCTGGAAAGAATTTGCAGTACTCTTCTGATCTCCTCATCCCGACCAATTACGGGATCTATTTTTCCCTGCTTCGCAAGGTCATTGAGATTCTTGGAATAGCGTTCCAACGATTTGTATTTCCCTTCTGCATTTTGGTCGGTTACTTTTGTACCACCTCTTAATTCTTTTATCGCTTTGATCAACGAAGAGCGCTCCACGCCAACGTCTTTCAGTATGGAAGCGACCTTGTCTTTCGAGTTCAGTAACGCAAGTAGGAGATGCTCGACAGCAATGTATTCGTCTTGAAACTCTTTCAGCTCCTTCTCTGCATTTTGTAGTATCAAATTACTGCCGGAGGAAAGGTGAGGTTGCTGTCCGGAAACTCGAGGAAATGAAGCAATGATCTCTTGCAACTTTGTCTCGAGAATGGTGCCGCTGACATTGAGTTTCTTAAATAGGTAATTAGAAACGTTTTCATCCGTCTCCAGGATAGCTTTCAGTATGTGAGCCGGTTCGATAGCCTGGTGCTGTAAGCCCATGGCTACCTCAGCCGACTTCTGCAAAGCCTCTTGTGATTTTATTGTGAATTTATCGAAGTTCATAAGTGATTCAGTTTATAGCGCACATTCAACAAATTGCAATCCATACCAGAAACGAGTGAAAAGTAGGTAATTATGACAGATTTTGTAGCCTTTAGCACATTATTTCGGCCATATTGACTTGTTTTGCGAGTTAGGAGCTCGACACATAACTGGTTGCGCCTCGGTGCGGAGAACCCTTGGGTTCTATTTACTTTGCGCTCATCTTCCAACTAACCGACAAGAACTATGAATACCAGATTGATTCTGACTTTTGCCTTGGCTATAATTTTCTCATCGTGTACAAACACTACAAATGAAGAATCCAAAGACCCCGTTATGGTCTTCAAAGCAGTGAACGTTATTCCCATGGATTCGGAAACGGTGCTTCCGAATCAGGACGTGGTTGTTAGCGGAGGTCAGGTGATTGCCTTGGGAGAGAGCGGAACCGTTGAATTTTCTCAAGAGGCCAGCGTAATTGATGCGTCAGGAAAATATTTAATGCCTGGATTGGCAGAAATGCATGCACACGTACCTCCTGTAGATGACATGGAGCCGATGAAAGAAGTGCTGTCTCTGTTTTTGGCCAATGGTATTACCACCATCAGAGGGATGCTGGGTCACCCTAAGCACCTGGAGCTACGAGCACAAATCAATTCGGGGGAGGTACTTGGTCCGCATTTCTACACTACAGGCCCATCGTTTAATGGCAGTACGGTAAAAACAGCAGAGGAAGGGGCACAACGCGTGAGGGATCAGAAGCAAGCAGGATACGACTATTTGAAATTACACCCGGGCCTTACGCCAGAAACTTTTGGTGCAGTTGCTACTACTGCCAACGAAGTGGGAATTCCTTTTGTTGGGCACGTGTCATTTGCGGTGGGTATCGATCGTGCCATCGATGCAGGCTACTCCTCGATTGATCACCTGGATGGTTTTGTGGAAGCACTGGTTCCCAACATTGAGAAAGTAGGGGAGGAAGGCAACGGACTTTTTGGAATCTTTTCGTCCGAAATGGCGGACACGTCTCGCATTTCGACAATTATTCAAAGGCTTCACGATAATAATATTTGGATGGTGCCTACGCAAGCCTTGGCGGAGCGCTGGATGTCACCTGTGCCAGCGGAAGATTTCTTGCAAGCACCGGAGATGAAATATATGGATCAGGCAACGCTTGATAATTGGAGGGCGAGAAAAAATGAGTTATTGGCTGATCCAAGATTTGATGCTGAGAAGGTGCTGCGCTTTATTGAATTAAGAAGGAAGATGATCTACGAATGTCAACGCAACGGAGTGGGTTTGTTATTAGGCTCTGATGGTCCGCAAATCTTTAATGTGCCTGGTTTTTCAGTGCATCATGAGCTTAGGTACTTAGTTGACTCTGGACTGACTCCCTTTGAAGCATTGCAATCTGGAACTGTGAACGTGGCAAAGTATCTCGGAAAGGAGAATACTGGCGTGGTGAAGATTGGAGCTGTCTCTGATCTAGTGTTACTAAATGCCAATCCACTAGAAGACATTCAAAACTCAACCAAGATTGAAGGAGTTATGCTCGGCACCAACTACTTATCGAAGGAGGATATTGCATCGATGCTCAAGGGACTTGAAAAGTCTTCCAGCAATTAGAAGGATTTATTACTTCGCCTTTGAGTAATCGTCTCCGTAGTACTTGCTGGTAATTTTAGTATGAAACTCTTCTGCTCTAATGGGATCGTACTTTGGTGTGCCTGTATTTGGTAACACCTCCAAAATTTCATCTTCCCATACGTACACCGCCATAGGCAAACTGATACGAGGTGTGTTGTTGAGTTGTTTATTGATAGGCTTGCTCACACGATGTGTAGTAGATGGCATGATGTCGTTTGTGATCCGCTGCATGTAGTCGCCTGTGTTGAGAATGATGCTTCCTTTTGGCGCCTTCAGACGAATCCATTTCATGTTTTGCCTGTTCAACACTTGCAGTCCGTCCACCGATTGGGCTGGCAGAATAGTAAAGAGGTCCACATCCTCATGACCCAACATTCTTCCGGCACCTGATGCATCGTCTTCTTCATTGATTGCTGGGTAATAGTTTAGGCGGAATCCGAAATTAGTTTTTGTTAATTTCTTGTCGTACAAATGTGGATCAGCTCCAAGGTAGGAGAGTATACTTTGTGTAATTGGGAGGATTAATTTCTCGTGCTCTTGCACAATCTTTCTGAAAAACGGCTCGTCACCTTGCCTCGGCCAATAGGCTGACTCATCAAAATTAGGATCATTGTCGAGGTTAAAGGCACGTCTGCAAAAAACCCAACCCTCCACCAGATCAGGATGGATAATGGTTGTTTCCTTCATGGGGAAATATCCCTGGTTGACCGATCCTACTCGCTTCGCGTGATATTTCATGCGCTGTTCGCGCGTGGTGTTCTCAAAGAAGTCAGCGATCCGCTTCTCTGCCTCATCATAGAGGCTTGGATCGATACCATGACCGGATAGGATTACAAAACCGATGCCTTGCATCGCCTCGCCAAGCTGCTGCGCAAACTTTTTCTTGCCTTCCTCGCCTCCTTTGAGGAACAAGCTCATATCACAAGTTTTGATCTCGTACTCCTCATCAAATTGTTCTTCCCCTTCCTTCTCTGAGAGGTTGTAGGTTTGATCTTTGTGCACTTGCTCGTACTTCTTAAACTCCTGATTTACGGCCTTTACTCCCTTTTCTTGTGACGATTCCATCCTTCTCAATTTTGACTTATGTCTCATAAAGATATTCCATTTATTCCATAATAAAGGAACCTCTTATCACAATGCTATTTTGAAAGAACGCCCGCCTTGTTACCTTTCATTGCACATAAAACTATCCCTATGATCGTAAGAAATTTAGCCTTCCTCGCTCTCCTTTTTATGTTTTTTGGATTGAATGCTCAGACTGAAAGTCCGCAGAATCCCAATTGGAAAAAGTATCATACTACAGCAGATGCCTACGCTTTGTTGAATGGCTGGCACGAAGCTTATCCTAAACTCACCAACCTTTACTCGATTGGAGAAACTTTAAAAGGCACGAAGCTCATGGTACTTGAGATCACCAACAAGGATACCGGAAGCGCAGCAGATAAGCCTGCCTATTACTACGATGGCAACATCCACGCGGGAGAATTGACGGGCGGGGAAGTTTCTCTTCATTTTGCATGGTACGTATTGACGAATTATTCGAAGGATGCAAGAATCAAGAAGTTGGTGGACACGCATACCCTCTACGTGCGACCGAAGTTTAACCCTGATGGTGCAGACATTGCATTGACCACCGTCAATCATTTAAGAAGTACGCCAAGACCGTATGATGAAGACAAGGACGGGCTGTTGGATGAAGATCCAGGTAATGATCTGAACAAAGATAATTTGATTACGGAAATGCGCGTGAAGAACCCGACAGGAAGATGGAAAATAAGTGAGGAAGATCCGCGCCTGATGGTGCAAAGAGGTGAAGGAGATACAAACGGAGACTTTTACGATGTGCTGGATGAGGGAATCGATGACGATAATGATGGTTTATTTAATGAGGACGGTATAGGTGGCATCGACATGAATAGGAATTTTCCTCGCAACTGGGGATTGGAAAGTGAACAAAAAGGAGCGGGTCCCTATCCGCTGTCCGAACCTGAGACACGCCATACGATTGAGTTTATCAATGCACACAGAAACATTACAGGCATTTTCCACGGCCACACCTCTGGTGGCATCTTATTTCGATTGCCCTCCACTACTTCGTGGGATAACTTTAATATGGACGACCAGCGATTGATTATGGATCTCTCGGGTAAGTACGAAAAGACAACCGGTCAAAAGGCCATACCTAGTTATAGCAACCCAAGGCTGCACCGCCATGGTACGTTGATTAGCTGGGGCTATTGGGACTTTGGTGTGGTGGGCTTTGTGCCAGAGTTTTGGGGAGGCTTTGACGCAGACACAGATAAGGACGGTCGTGTATCCGATAAGGAAAGATTAAAATGGAATGATGAAAAACTGGGAGGGAAGGGATTTAGAGATTGGAAGCGCTATGATCATCCGCAGTTGGGTGAAGTGGAGATCGGAGGATGGGATACAAAATTCACAAGACAGAACCCGCCTGTAGAAATGTTGAAGGGGGAAATTGAAAAATATATTCCGTGGATGATTTGGTTGGCGGAGATAAGTCCGCGCGTGGTGATAAGAGAAACCAATGTGAGCGAAATTGAAAAAGGAAAGATCGTGAAGGTCACAGCTGTAGTTGAGAATGAAGGTTACCTGCCGACCCACATCACCACACGCGCTCTAGAAATGGAGATTGCAAAACCAGTACGAGCCTTACTGGATCTGAAAGATGCAGAATTGGTGGGAGGTAAGATGAGGACTGATCTGGGTCATCTGGATGGAAGTCGTGAAAACGAAGGGGTCACAAAATGTGAAGTCGAGTACATCTTAAAAATCACAGGGAAAAATCCCACGGCCATCATTACGGTGCAATCCGAAAAGGGTGGAACTGTTAAAAAGGAAATAAGTCTGAAGTAGTCGGACTTATTTCTTTTTATTTTCATTATGAGGTAGGAGAGGTGGTGCCGCCAGTGCCGATCACCGCAGCAATCACACCGCCAACTATTGCCACAATAAGCGTGTATACTAGTGTATCTGTGACGGCAGCAGTGAAATCCATGATGTTGGTAGTGTCATAGGCAATCATGTTGTGGCCCACCATCATGAAGAAGCCAATGGCCAATCCTGCCCTTAGCCCTTCGCTAAAGGTCTTCACTTTTGCCCACTTGAGAAAGATATAGGTAAGCATGGCGGCCTGAGACAGATCGCCAATTATCAGTGGCCAGTATGCTAACTCTTCCTTGGATACGCCCAGAGCAGATCCCGCATGGGCAGCAAAAAAATCAGGCAGTACGATGGCGTAGGTAATAAACCCCAAGAAGAAGAAAACAACTCCTCCAACCACAGTTCCGGTAATAAACTTTTTCGTATCCATAGTTTATAGGTTTGGCGAAACTTAAAGTTAAATATTTTATAAGGGCATTCCCGCACTACTTTGATCTTCTCAGAACCTTACCGGAGCGCACGTCCTTAAATTCACCGTTATCCACAGCCAGCGTGCCATTTACAATCACGTAATCGATTCCTTCAGGATATTGATGAGGATTTTGAAACGTAGCCTTGTCTGCTACCGTTTGCGGATTGAAGATGACAATGTCCGCAAATGTATTTTCCTGAATGCGACCGCGAGTGGAAAGTCCAAGTCTATCGGCTGGCATAGACGTCATCTTCTTCACCGCTTGCTCCAGCGTAAGAACATTTCTTTCTCTGGTGTAAACACCCAGCACCCTTGGAAAAGTACCATACCAACGCGGATGTGGATGACCATCGCCAGGATTCACCAGCCGTCCATCCGAGGCAATCATGGTTTGTGGATGTTTCATGATGCGGTCTACGTCTGCATCATCCATTGCAAAGTATACGCAGGACGCGCCACCATTGAGCACCGCTTTGATTACATACTCGGCACCATTGTCAACAGTGGGTTCAAGATTCTCCATCTCCAGCCAATCGTGTAGGGTTTTTCCTTCAAGTTCTTTGTTCCATTCCACCAGTGCGAACTGGATTCGATGAAGGTCTGCCCCACCTCTATCGTACAAGATATTGTGCATAATACCTTTCTTAATGCTATCTCTGAGCGCAGGCTGAGCAAGTCTCTTCTTAAATTCCTCGATGCCGCCTCCCATGGACCAGGCGGGGATGAGAATGCCAATGCCCGTATAGCTTGCGTTGTAGGGATATTGATCCATCATGACATCGATTCCAATATTTCTTGCACTGTCAACCATAGCCAAAGTTTTGACGCTGGCTCCCCACATCGTGGTGCCGATCGCCTTGTGGTGCGTGAGCACAATGGGTATACTTGCTTCCCGACCAATTTCTATTGCTTCGTACACCGCCTCTAACAATCCAATTCCCTCTTCGCGCAAGTGAGACGTGTAGATGCCTCCCTGCGATGATGCCACTTTCGATAGTGCGATTACTTCATCTACATTAGAAAATGCGCCCGGTAAATATTTTAGCCCCGTGGATATTCCGTAGGCCCCATCCGTCATCGCCTGAGCCACTTGATTTTTCATTTGCTCCAACTCATCAGCAGTAGGCGCACGATTTTCCAATTTCATGACGTTTCTTCTCACCGTGTTGTGGCCAATCAGAAACGCCACGTTCATTCCCATGCCAATGCTATCCGCTTTATTTAAATACTGACCCATTGGCCAGGGTGAGGATCCATCAGGACCGCCAAGCGAAGTGGTCACACCTTGTCGCAGTGCGCTTTGCGCATCGGGTATCTCTAGCAGTGGTTCCAGGTGCGCATGCAAATCAATAAAGCCTGGAGCCACAGCTAAACCTTGGGCATCAATTGTTCTTTTGGACTTTGCACCTGCCAGGTCGCCTATCTTCACAATATTTTCTCCCATCACTGCGACATCAGCCTCGTAAGGTTGGCCACCAAGGCCATCATAAACCAATCCGTTCTCTATTATCAGATCATACTCTGGCTGTGAACAGCCAAGTGCTGCTACAAAGATGCAGGTGTAGCACCATATGGATATTTTATTCATCGCTTTGATTTAATTTCTTTAATGAAAAGGTAAAAAATTACTGCGAAGAAAACGATTCAACTACTTGAACGGAGCGAATGGCAAAGTTAGCGGACTAAATGGCCTGACCGACTGCCACTTGTTGTCCAATATTAGCTTGCTGCACAGGAATTGGCGCTGCAATGCAGCAGGTGGAGCCCAGTAGAAAGGTAGCAAGCTCTTGCCCAATGGCAACGTGAGCACCCACCGCCACTGAGGCAGGTAAAACGATAGAGCCAACTGCAGGTCCGCCTACAATCGACAGAAACCAGCGTTTACCGGTTTCGGTAATAAGATCGATGTTGATGCGTTCATTAATTAAGGCTGGAATAGAGGGGTCATTTTTGTAGATCCATGGGCGTAATACCACGAGGTCTCCAGGGATGTGCTCTATGCGTTCTACTTTGGCAGTAACCGGACTGTGTATTCTGTGATAGTTATTGTTATGAAGGAAAACATTTGAAAAGTAGTAATCATTAGGGATTTTCTCACCGCCTTCACCGAAGATGGTGCGCAAATGTCGTTTCTGGCCCTTCACTTTTGCTACGTTGGTTTCGGAGACCTTGCCATACTCACAAAGTAATCCTTCGCAAGGCCATACCGCATCGGTCCCTATGTTTGGGGGATTTTTGAAAACACGTGTAAAAAAATCTTGAAAGTTAATGTACTGTGAATTGCCACTTGCCGGCTTGAATTGTTCAAGATAGTTCGGATCAGAGTAGTTCAATTTGCAGTACGGCCCTATGATGTGCTTGCTGTAGCTCTTGGTATATATTCGTGCGTAACTTCTTGATAATGAACGCTGCCAAGAGGCAGGGAGGCTTCCCCACAAATGCAATGAAAGAAATCGAAAGAATTTTCCCATCACGTGTCTCATAGCATATTACTAGAAATTTAGGCTCTCTTGATTTACGAGATAAGAGAGAAAAAGTTTTCGGGCTTAAGAAAGGCGCCTGCGATTATCGAAAGTTAATCTGAGCTTGCAGTCGCAGTAGATTGCCGGTTTGTTTATTGTCAGGCCGTACAAAATCCTCATATCTTCTTCTTGACATGGTATACATGGCGACAAATTCAAAAGTCTTCGTGGGTGCCCACTCCAATCCGATTTCATACTCGTTTACTTTGTAACTGCGCGCATCCAGTTCGTGTTTCTTGCCTCCACTGTAATATTGAGCACGTGCAAAGGGGTACAGAAGTTGTTGATCGAATTTTAGCATATAGTTAAGTGTGATGTAGCCGCCCGAAAGTGGCTTCACGTCAATTGTGTTGGTATACTTATTGAACTCTGGACCTCTCCCCACGTTGTATTCCGCTTGAATTCCGAATGGCTGTGGGTAGAGTACAAATGTAGCGGCTACACGCTCGTCTAAATAATTCATGTCGCTGCTACCGGTCACTCCGCTGCTTACCTGAGCATTGGGAATTACAAATTTGCCAGTGTATGCTTGTAGAGAGGGTTCAATAATCTGATTGCCTATCTGGAAAGGATAGGTGAGGCGTGCCACTACATGCAACTCGTCATTCAACTCGGGCCTGTTCGCGGTTTGCCCATTGTATACCCCAAAGCCAAATACTCCGTAGTCACCAGTACCTTTTAATCCTTCTCTCACCAGCATTGAAAAACGCTGACGAATTTTGGTGGGAGCATAGTAAAAAAATACACCTAGATCACGCTCATTTCTTAGCGCGCTATTGATTCCGTCATTACGATCAAGCGGTAGACGGTTTTGACTTGATTGCATATTTTCAAACCCAAAAGGAACTTTGCTTTGACCTATTCTAAATCTGAATTGATTTTCTTTATCTATTCCTATATCAAAGTACGCATCCCTTATCTGAGCAAATGTTAGGTTTGTAGAACTGACAGCGCTTGCAAAATCTGGTTGAATGTAGAAGTAAACTTGCCTACTGATTTGACCGTAAAAAATTATTCGTATCCGTCTCATAAAAAATCCCCCATTTCCGCCCCATGACCTGTCGCACTGGTCACACCCCAAATCAGGGTTTGTTTCCAGTAACTTATTGTATCGAGCTTGCACATATCCTCTGATAGCGAAGCTATCATACCATTTTTTTGGAGGAGGTTGACTTTTGATGGAATCGGACTGAGAAAAGGAGTTAGTCGCAAATGCGAGGAGGATTATGGCTGTGTTTAGCCATTTAATGCCTTTCATACCTAGGAGTTATACAGAATACACTTTGAAGGCGGGAAAATAGGGATAATTAACATTAACTTAACAATAAACTAATGTTGAAATCTGATTATTCCAGGGCTAGCATAAGTGAATGCGTGCTAGCTCCGGGAAATGAAGTAATTGCCTGTTTTTGCCTGAAACGCTTGCTGGTTTTCCATTAGCATAAAATGAATATGACGCGCCAATGATATTTGGTAACTCGGCTCTACTCACTAACAAAGACTATGAAAATTTCTATACTACTGGTCATAAACCTTATGTCTTTGGCCTTGCTTGCGCAAGACCGAATCACCGGAAAAACTTTCGCCACACGATCGGAAGTGATCGCTCAAAACGGAATGGCCGCCACAAGCCACCCGCTGGCTACCCAAATTGCACTGGACATACTGAAGAAGGGTGGGAGCGCAGTGGATGCCGCCATCGCGGCCAATGCAGCCTTGGGCCTAATGGAGCCTCAGATGTGCGGTGTAGGTGGAGATCTCTTTGCGATTATTTGGGATGCGAAGACTCAGAAACTCCACGGCTTAAATGCCAGTGGAAGAGCACCCAAAAAGCTGACCAGACAATACTTTGTAGACAACAATATAGAGTACATTCCTTTTATCGGTCCGCTCACCGTCTCTACTCCGGGCTGTGTGGATGGCTGGTACGAAATGCACAAAAAATTTGGTGTGCTGAAAATGGATGAGATTTTAAAGCCCACCATTGAGTATGCAAGAAAAGGTTTCCCCGTTACGGAATTGATCGCCTACGAGATTGAAGCAAACGCGTCACCGGGAAGACAAAAGTATCCTGGTTTTAAGGAAACGTACATGCCCAATGGCAAGACACCGGCCAAGGGAGAGGTGTTTAAGAATCCAGGCCTTGCCAATACTTACGAAAAGATAGCCAAGAGTAGAGACGCTTTTTATAAGGGAGATATCGCCAGAACAATTGACAAATACATGAAAGACAATGGTGGCTTTTTGGCTTATGAAGATTTGGCAAACCACGAGTCTGAGTGGCTCGATCCGGTAAGTACAAACTATCGCGGTTACGATATTTGGGAATTGCCTCCCAACGGTCAGGGTATTGCGGTTTTGCAGATGTTAAATATTCTGGAGGGTTATGACATTAAGGGCATGGGATTTGGCAGCAAGGAGTACCTCCACACTTTTATAGAAGCTAAGAAATTGGCTTACGAAGATCGTGCAAAGTTTTACAGCGACATGGATTTCAATAAAATTCCTTTAGAACAATTGATTTCGAAAGAGTATGCTGCAGAAAGAAGAAAGCTAATAGATCCGGACCGTGCCGCCAGAAGTTATCCTGCCGGTGAATTAGAGAAGGGTAATACAGTTTACCTCACTGTGGCAGACAAGGACGGCAACATGGTGTCGTTGATTCAAAGTATCTATGGTATTATGGGCTCGGGACTTGTGCCGACCGACCTGGGTTTTATCCTTCAGAACCGCGGGCAAATGTTTAACGTCAAAGACCCAAATCATTTCAATGCATACGAGCCTAACAAGCGGCCATTTCATACCATTATTCCCGCCTTTATTACAAAAGACGGAAAACCCTATATCAGCATTGGCCTGATGAGTGGCGCGGTGCAGCCACAAGGGCACGTTCAAATTATGGTCAACCTTATCGACTTCGGCATGGGACTACAAGAGGCAGGTGATGCGCCAAGAATCAGACACTCGGGTTCTTCTCAACCCACCGGCTCGATGATGACCACCGGAGGAACCTTGGACTTTGAAACTGGCTTCGACTATGAAGTGATCAGAGAACTCACCAAGATGGGGCACAACATTGGTTGGGGTGTGGATATCTACGGTGGATATCAAGCCATCTTGTGGGATGAAAAAAACAAAGTCTATTATGGCGCCTCCGAGTCCAGAAAAGATGGGCAGGCGGCTGGTTATTGACGGTTACCACTGCAATTGCTGATTTGCAGTTGCTTCTGTATCTTGGGTTAGTACACTCGTCCCTATGAAAAGAAGAAAATTTATTACGGCAGCCGCGACTGCTGCACTTGGTATTCCAGCGTTGGTAAAAGCAAAAACAGCAGATCGCCTGGAAGAAGCTAAGCCCAACCCAATGCAGCGGCCCGCGATGCACTACGATGCCATTGTCATTGGTGTGGGAACGATGGGATCTGCTGCGTGTTATTACTTGTCGCAAAGAGGGCACAAAGTGCTGGGGCTGGAGCAATTTGATATCTCGCACGATCAAGGTTCCCACGCGGGGCAAAGTAGAATTATCAGGATGGCCTATGGAGAGGATTCTGACTATGTGCCCTTGCTTCAACGGGCTTATTCCAATTGGAAATCATTAGAGGAGCAGACCAAAAGCAAAGTTTTTGAAAAGACAGGTCTTGCTTATTTCGGAAAGCCCGACAACGAGTTTATGATGACGGTGAAGAAGTCCGCCAGTCAGTACGATATTCCCATTGCAAAATCAGGACCAGACAAGGCCAAGGATCTATTTCCTGCTTTTAAGGTGCCTAATGATTTTGAAATAATCTTTGAGCCCAATGCCGGATTCCTAACTCCCGAACGTGCTATTCTACTATACAGTCAGCAGGCAATTGCCAAGGGGGCTCACATTCGCACGAGAGAAAAGGTGAAGGGATGGAAGCAGTTAGGTGGGAAAATACAAGTGGATTCAAGTAGCGGCACTTTCACTTGCGATAAATTAATTATCACTGCGGGTGGCTGGGCTTCTAAAGTACTTCCAAACCTGAAAGTAGATCTCAAGGTGACCAAACAAATGTTGGCATGGATTTCTCCCAAAAACTGGGATTTGTTCTCGTTGGGCAAATTTCCCTGTTGGATTTTGGAAGATCCTGAAAGAGGTTCCTATTACGGGTTCCCAATTTTGCCTGCCAATCAATTTGGTGGACCCATTGGTTTAAAATTGGCCCATCACTTTCCGGGCGAACTGTCTGATCCTGACAAGGTGAATCGTAACGTCACTGCGGGAACCGAGGAAGATATTAGATACGCGTTAAAGAAATACCTGCCACTCGCTAATCACGATATCCTGAGCTTAAAAAGCTGCTTGTATACTAGTTCAAAAGATGAAAACTTTATCATCGATCACCTACCGGGATACGAGAAGCAAGTAACCATAGCCTGCGGATTTAGCGGCCATGGATTTAAATTTGCGTCTGCCATTGGTGAGGTGCTGGCAGACATGGCAATGAATGGCAAAACGGAATTACCTATTGGATTCCTGGGTCTACAAAGGTTTTCTTAAACAGAAGTTATGAAAGGAATAAAGCTCGCTGCGATCATCTTAGTTACAAGTATTGGGTTTGCAAGTGCGCAACCAAAGGAACCGGTGACAGATTTTGGTAAGATGTATTTACCAGTTTGGCTTGAGGCAAAACGACACTGTCTTGATGTGGCTACCACGATGCCAGAAAATCTCTATTCTTACAAGCCCACCGAGGTAAGCAAGACGTTTGCTGAACAGATGGTGCATATTGCCTATACGGTCGAATTGCTGTGCAAAAGATATGTGCAAGGCATGGAGGTCACGTCAAATCCCCCCGATGCCTCGAAGATGACTAAAGCCGAAATAGTTGAAATGTTGAATAAAGGATTCGATTATGTCACCCAAGTTATCTACACTGTACCACAATCAAGGCTTAACGAGACTTGTAAAATGTATCACAGCGGGAATACGGTGAGTCGCGCACTTGGATTGGTTTATGTACAGGATCACATGGCCAATCATCGCTCCAAGGCAAACTTATATATTAGAATGAACAACATTCAACCACCAGAATATACCTGGTGATTTGCGGTAATAGTATTAAATTTAGGATAGCCTAATCAATCTTTAATGATAATTAATCAACATAAGTGTGTGGCCTGTGGAAACTGCGTGGCGGTTTGTCCAATGGGTGCCATCTATGTCGATCCGGAAAAGAACAGGGCGCAGATCAATGACGAGGCTTGTGTAGAGTGCGGCACATGCTACCGGGGTATGAGTACCGAACACCTCAACCCAACCATGGTGCGGGCGGTGAGAAAGGTGGCCAAATTCATGCGCTTCCGTTTTGAGCCCGAGCCGGATGTTTGTCCTACAGGTGCTTTTGAAATGAATGAGCTGGAAATGCCGCGATTAATCAGGCAGATTTTTTCTGATCCGGTGGTGGAGCATAAGTCTACAGGGATCAAGGGCCGAGGCACGGAGGAAGTGAAGACCAATGATGTGAGTTTACGTGTCGATACGGGTGAGGTGGGTTATACCATAGAGTTTGGTAGGCCGGGTGTGGGTGTCCTGTTTTCAGATATTGAAGAAATGACTAGGGCGCTGGCAGCTAGTGGTGTCACCTTTGAAAGCAACAACCCGATCACCCATCTAATGACCGATGTGAAGACCGGAACGATTCGTGCAGACATTCTGCCGGAAAAAATTCTGAGTGCCATCGTGGAGATAAAGACAAAGATTGATGAGGTGGAGAAAGTGTTGCGCATTGTGGAAGAAGTGAATGAGCGGATTGACACGGTCACCGCCATTGGAATTTCGACCCGGTGTGACTCGGACGGGGAAGATAAAATTTTGGCTCCCGTTCTGGAAGACCTTGGTTATGGCTATGCCAGAGCTAAAACTAATATGGGGTTGGGAAGAATCACCAACACAGTAGAATTGAAAACAAATTCAAACGTTGGCGCATGACTAATACACTACATCGATATGGCGATGCCAATAGTTTTCATGACGACTACATCATCTTTGCAATTCCTTCAGTAGGTAAGAATGACAAGGACGCAATTCCTAAACTGAAACAGTTTTTGACCATTTGCGCCAAGCACAACCCGTGTAACATGGGAAATGGCAATCGGGGAAGCATCGCTCCTGACAAGGGCCTTAATCCAACGGCCCATTGGAATAGAAAATCCGCGCCCGACTGGCAAACGGTTATTGATGAAGTGAAGAAGCCGGGTACCGTGGCAGCAGTGTTTACCACCAAAGCTGATGCAGAGGCGGCTTTTAAGGAAGTGGTGGAAAGTGATTTTGGAATTTCCGTTAACATCAGTTCTTCGGTAGACAATGCCAGGGAGGTAGGCAAGTGCTGTGGCGTTAACCGACATAGCGTTGAATATGCTCTGGCTTTTAATGATCCTCACGATCACCTTCCCAATTCTCAAGTGCTGGAATTGTCTACCATGTGTGGGCACGGAATGGTTTCTTTCAACATGGCGAAGAAGATGTTGGAGATGGTGCGCGAAGGGAGAAGGACATCAGCACAAGCAGCGGCTACACTGGTTAGATTTTGTCCATGTGGCGTATACAATCCACAACGGGCGAAACGGTTAATTGAGTCTGCTTGTAAGGTGCAGCGATAGCTTGTCATGGAAATCAGTTGACAAAGGGCAATAGACAAAGTGTTGTCAACTTATTTCTTGTCAACTGTCAATTCTTAGAGGGAACGTAAACCCTATTAGCACGCAAAGCTCACTATCCTACCCGCTTCGACATCTCCCAGCCGATGATGCTTTTTTTCCTGGTGGCACTCCACCTATACTCACCAAGTATGCCGTCTTTTCTTATCACTCTGTGGCAAGGGATGAGATACGCAATGTGGTTGGCGCCAACTGCTGAGCCAACTGCTTGCATGGCTCTCGGTGAATCCACCTGCTCAGCAATTCCCTGATAAGTGGTCACACTTCCATTCGGAATCTTGAGCAAAGCATCCCAAACTTTAATTTGAAAGTTGGTGCCCTTGACAAACAGGTGTAATTTTTCCTGATCTCCGCTTGAGCGTCTAAATATTTTTTCTGCAATCTTAGCCGTCAGCATTTGATCCTGATGAAATACGGAGTTGTGCCAGTGCGATTTCATTAATTCAATCTGGGCTTTCGAATCTTCGAGTGTGGAGAGAAAGGAAAGCCAGCAAATTCCCCTTTCTGTCTGGCCAATCAGGCAATGACCGAAGGTTGTGTCATGGATGCCATATTCGATCTTGATTCCTGCGCCTTGTTTTTTGTACTCCTGCGGTGTCACGGCCTCCAGTGTTGTAAATAAATCATAAACACGAGATTGACTTGAGAGCCCTGCGGCTTCTGCAGCTTCCGCCACATTTTTGGATTCCTTCAGTTTTTGTTTCAGAAATCCCACTGTCAAAAACTGTAAAAAGCGTTTGGGGCTTATGCCGGCCCACTCTGAAAAAAGTCTTTGAAAGTGAAAGGGACTAAGGTGTACCTTTTCTGCTACCTCGTCCAGTTCGGGTTGGTGTTGAAAATTCTCTTCAAGAAATTGAATGGCCTTTTCAATTCTGTAGTAGTTGATATCTTGTTCGGTCGATGACACAATCATAAATCTATTGTTTTGTGGAGTCAAAATTGCCCGCTTATCACAAGTTTTTCAACCTGATTCTTGCGCAAGTCTGTTCATTGAGGACAGGAAACTGTACATTTATCGCTTCACAGAAATCCTACATCAAATGAGACTACTCACTTTAATTCTGTTCTGCTGTTCCTTCATGGCCTTTTCACAAAGGAATTTTGACACCGTCAATATTAAGCCCATCAAAATCACGGATCAGATCTATATGCTGATGGGGTCGGGTGGCAACATTGGCTTGATTACCGGTGAGGATGGGGCACTCATTGTTGACAATCAGTTTGGCCCGCTTTCAGGGAAGATTGCACAGGCCGTGGTGGAACTGGATGGGGGCAAAATTGAAATGCAGGTTAATACGCATGTGCACGGTGATCACACCGGAGGCAACGACAATTTTGGAAAGTGGGGCGTCACCATCGTAGCACACGACAATGTGAGGGAGCGCATGATGAAGGAGAGTAAACGGGGAGAAACGGTGAGCCCTCCAAGAGATCAATCCGCTTGGCCCGTGGTCACCTTTCCGGATCGAATGAATTTGCATTGGAACAATGAAGACCTGGAGCTCTATCATTTTGACACCGGACACACCGATGGAGATGTGATTGTAAAATTCAAAAAGGCTAACATCATTCACATGGGTGATATGTATGTCCAGTATGGCTATCCTTTTGTAGATGTGAATAATGGCGGAGGAATCAATGGGTTTATTTCTTCGCTGGATAAGATGTTGCCGCTAATGGACGACAACACAAAAATTATCCCCGGCCATGGTAACCTTGCGTCTAAGAAGGATGTGCAGGCATTCCGCGATCGCCTTGCTGAGATTCGCGATGCGGTAGCAGCTGCACTTAAGAAAGGTACGAAGCTTGCCGATGTTGGAAATCTACCTATCGCCTCAAAGTACGATGCGGAGTGGGGGAAAGGATTTGTAAAGGGAAAAGACTTCGTGATGATGGTGGCGGAGAACCTTAGTAAATAGGTAAATAAAGGAGCATAAAAAATGTGCAGTCAGGAATTCTGAACCTGACTACACAGAATGGGCATTGCTAATTATGATTACTGACCCTGACCTAATGAATAGGCAGGCTTTCCGTCAAAGGCATAAAGGTTTTCCGTCTTTATCGAATCGATACCCTTAGCGTCTGCGGCTGTCAGCAATTTGATGATATCTGCTTTGCCAATCGTTTCACTCTTGGTCGGTTTGAATCGGCACCTCCAATGATCGGTACAGAAAGTCTCTTCAAATCCCTCGGGCCAAACTTTGATTCCTCGGTTGGTAATCATGCTGAGCTGGATATCACCGTGTTGCATTTGCTTTAGCTTCTCTGCTAGTTCATCAGGGTTGCTTCCGTTCCATTGCACGAAGACGTCTACCCCTACCAATTCTTTTTTGGAAGGGCTTTTCCTCTTATACTTCGGAAGGTTGAGCGCAGTGCCTTTTGCATAATTTACTTCTTTTAGTTGTTTGGGTTTCTGCCCAAAGTTCGCGATCACGGCTTTGGCAAACTCCTGTGTGCCTACCATCTCTTTGCTGATACCTTCTTTATAGATGTCATAGGTGTGAATGCCTTCTTCAATCGTTTTGAGCCATGCATTCTGTACCTTCTCGGCTACATCCGTTTGGCCGATATGATTGAGCATCAAAATCGCTCCTTGCAAAAGACCCGATGGGTTGGCTTTGTTTTGCCCCGCACGTCTTGGAGCCGAACCGTGAATGGCTTCAAACATGGCGCATGTTTCGCCTATGTTGGCGGAGCCGGCCAGTCCCACAGAACCTGTAATCTGAGCGGCTACATCTGAAAGCACATCGCCATAGAGGTTGGGCATCACGATTACATCAAACATCTCCGGTGTGTCAGCCATCTTGGCCGCACCAATGTCGATGATCCAGTGCTCGTTTTCTATTTCCGGATATTCCTTGGCAATTTCGTCAAACACTTTGTGGAACAATCCATCTGTTTGTTTCATGATGTTGTCCTTGGTGAAGCAAGTCACCTTCTTGCGGCCATATTGCTTGGCGTATTCAAAAGCGTAACGCACAATTTTTTCGCAGCCAGGGCGACTGATCAACTTCAAACATTGTACGACTTCGTCTGTCTGTTGATGTTCGATGCCAGCGTAGAGGTCTTCTTCATTCTCTCTCACGATCACGATATCCATCACGGGGTGCTTCGTGCTTACGAAGGGATGAAGACTCATGCACGGACGAACATTTGAATAAAGGCCCAGGAATTTACGCGTGGTGACATTGAGGCTTTTGTAGCCACCACCTTGTGGAGTGGTGATGGGTGCCTTTAAAAATATCTTGTTTTTGCGAATAGTATCCCAAGACTCAGTGGCGATACCTGCGGTGTTGCCTGCCAGGTACACTTTCTCGCCCACTTCGATTTCATCGATTTCTATTTGGGCACCTGCCGCCATGATGATTTCAAGTGTGGCATCCATTATCTCCGGTCCGATACCGTCTCCTTTTGCAACCGTTATTCTTCTCATGTAGTTATAGTTTTAATTTGAATCTGGCTGCGAAATTCGGCATATCAATCAATAAATTTTTATTTATAATTATAATGGATAACATAAGCAAGTCTTATGATTCAAGAAGATTTCCTGTTACAGGTTTGAGTTTGGGAAATAAAAAAGACCCGCCTCGGCAGGTCTTTATTTTTAACAATTCACGGGGCGCTAACGTTTCCGATCCACCTTAACCGGCTGCGTCAGCTCTTTGGTCAACTGATAAAGGAATTCCTGCCCTTCGTAATAAGATTTTACCTGAATCTTTTCATTCATGCCGTGTGCGTTGCTCTCACCCGGTTCTGAGAAAATACCCGATACCCCAAAGGTGGGAATCCCCGCTCTTCGGGTGTGCGCTCCGTCAGTAGCGCCTGTCGACATCACCGGTACCACCGGCACACCCGGCCACATTTTTGCCGTTACTCGTTCGATCCCTCCAAATACCACCGGGTCAAGTGGTGATGGTGGACTGGGCGCAGCCGGATTCATCGCAGTGACTTTTATTTTGTCGTTGTCAAATACTTTGACCAATTGCTCCTTTATTTTTTCCGGATCGTCATTGGGTAATATCCTGCAGTTGACCACAGCGGTTGCGGTTTGTGGCAATGCATTTTCGGCATGGCCGCCACCAAGCATCGTAGCGACACAGGTAGTACGAAGGAGCGCATTATAATAAGGATCGGCAGAGAGGTTTTTTACGGCCGATGCGACAGGGGGATTTTGTGTCACTCCTTTCATATCGGCAGACAACTGGCCTTCCTCTAATTTTGCGGAGCGCTCAAAGAATACCCGTGTACCATCATTGAGGTTTACTGGAAAATCATAGTGCGCGAGGTTGTCCAGCGCCTTGGCTATGTGATAAATAGGGTTGTCTTTTCGGGGTCTAGAGCTGTGACCTCCGGGATCAGTAGCCTCTAATTGAAAGCTTTGATAAACTTTTTCGCTCAGTTGCACTCCGTTGAGCACTTTCTTGCCATCCTTTAGTTGGCCACCGCCACCTTCGTTGATGGCAAACTCTGCATCCATCAGCTCTGGATGATTTTTCAGCAACCAATCGATCCCATTGTGGGGGCCGCCTTCCTCATCGGCAGTCAGTGCCACAATGATGTCGCGTTCTCCATTGTATTTTTCCTTTTTCAATCGAATTAGGTTGGCCACAAAGATGGAGGCCATGGCCTTGTCATCGGCAATACCGCGTGCGTAGAAGTAGCCATCCTGTTCGAGAAAAGTAAACGGATCGAAGGTCCAGTCTTCGGGATTAGCTTCAACCACATCAATGTGCGCCATCAATAGGACCGGTTTCTTTTTTCCGGTGCCGCGCAGTCGGGCCACAAGATTTCCTTTTTTGGGGTGGGCGCCACCGATGAATAAATCCTTGTCTTCGAAACCTGCAGCTTTCAGCCTTGCAGCCATCGCCTCGGCCGCTTCTGTGGTGTTGCCGGTGGAATGGGTGGTGTTTATCTCTGCCAGTTCCTTGAAAATTTCTTTGGTGAGCTGTTGGTCAGACTGGGCTATGGAGGTGATGATAGAGCCGCTCAAAAACAAGGTGAGGAATAACGCTTTAAGTGAGTTCATTAGATTTTGGATTATTATAAGAGCTTAATTTACACAAATGAAGTTGTGCAGCAAATGACTCTTATTTAAAGGCCAGACGTGCCTCAGCAACTATTGACTTTGATAGCTTCCAACGATGGATAGAACGTCAGGTACGGCATGTGCCACCATTACAACCAGTAGGTTGCGGCCCGCCAAAACATAAAACGTTCCCAATATAATTCCAATCACCCCAGCTGATACCATGCCTTGCACACCACTGTGGAGCACACCAAATATTAACGCCTGAAGTAGGATGGCCAGCGTTGTTCCAATCGCATTTCTGCCAAACAATGTATTAAGGTGATTCAATAGGAAACCTCTAAACATCATCTCTTCACCAATTGCGGCAGCTCCAATGCCAATGAAAAAAAGTTGAAATAGCATTTCATTGAATGAGATCACAGAATGGCCCTCATTGATTTCGTTTGCACCATGTGGAAACAAGGGCTGAATAACGAAATTGAAAATTACGCCAATAGAAACTATGCAAAGGATAGTGAGGCCAATGGATTTGATCCAATTTGTAGGAAGCGTGAACCCCACCTCGCGCCAGCTTGTCTTCCTTTTGACAAAGAGGTAAGTGATCAGTACAAGGCTGATGACTTCGGCAATTTGACTTGAGTACTTTATCGAACTGAAAATCCAGCGCAATGTCATGAAGACAGTGGCTACGAGAAGTACCTCCAAGAGTAGCTTTACTTTCTCACTCTTGGCTCCCTCTATGCTTAGGGTTGTTGGTTGCATAACTTGAATTAGTTAACTCTTTCCACTCCTGATAGTCATCTGCCAAGCAATGACCACAAGGCCTATATCCAAGTTGCACCGCCTCAGTTTTATTTTTGAAGAAAATTCGATTCTTTTTTAGTATCCTCTTGCCGGAAGTGCAGGTTAATAGTCCATAAATCTTCAAACGTGCGTTGCCGGCCAGCGCATACATTCCGGATTTCAGCGCCTGGCGAAGTTCATGACTGCTGATTTCACTATGCCGCGTCATGAAAGATAATTCCCAGTGTATATCGCACTCCTGCTGTTACCTCGCTTACCCCATGTTTCATGCTTGCGCGATAGTAACCTCGGGAACCTTGTACAGGCCTAAAGTTGGTGGTAATAATCGCAGCATCACCTTGATTGAGTTTGACCACAGAGGCCTTGGATTGTGCCCTGGGGACTTGCTCGGTAAGTACCAATGCTCCTCCTTCATAATCCACACCTTCTTGCGTGAGTGCAATGATCATTTGAAATGGAAAGAATATCTCTCCGTATAAGTCCTGATGCAAGGTATTGAAGCCACCTGCTGCGTATTTAAGAATAAGTGGAGTAGGTCGATGCTGGTTTTTTGAATGGCAGTCTCCGATAAATTGCTGGTGGGTCTCAGGATATACATTCTCCATATGGAGGGCCTTCATCCAGGTGTTGGCAATTTTTGCCAGCGTAGGATAAAATGAAGTTCTCAAGGTCTCGACAATGTTTGGAAGTGGATAGCTAAAATATTTGTATTCACCTTCACCAAAGCGATATCGTTTCATGTTAATCGTATTTCGATACAGCGCCTCCATATCGTAGCCGTCAATGAGTGCCATACATTCATCTGCACTAAGCACACGAGGCACCATGGCATAAGCTTTGCTGTTTAGGGACTCTGATACTGCTGCAAGTGCTAGCGAATCTGTATTCATGAATGCAAATAAGAAGTTTTTTCTCTGCAAATTGAACCTGATTCTTGCTAAGCATTCTTTTGGTCCATGGCCTTTAAGTTGGTTCTGTTTAGACTTGTATATTGAAATATGGAAATAGAAACTCCGAAAGAATTTAGTTTTGATGAATGCTTGCATTTCCTTAGACGTTCACCTAAGGAACTTCTGCATAGGGTGGAGGAGGACGGAGTCTACAAATTAATCAAGCAGACGAAAGAAAAAGTGCTATTCAAGGTCTTTGCCGCTAATGAAGGACTAAAAGTAGAGTTTCCAATTAGCCAGCCTTCAGATGAGGACAGGGACAGGATTAGGGATTACATCAAAGAATGGTTTGACCTCGAAAAAGATCTTAAGCCATTTTATGAGTTGGCCAGCAATGATCCTTTTTTGGCCCCACTCGTCAAGCGCCACTATGGCTATCGAATTGTGGGTCAACCGGATCTGTATGAGTCCCTGGTGTGGGCGGTTTTGGGCCAGCAGATAAACCTTCAGTTTGCATATACTCTGAAGCAACAGTTCGTGAAGGAATATGGAAAAAAGCTTCTTTTTGAGGAGAAGGAGTATTATTTGTTTCCTGAGCCTGCAGTAGTGGCTCAGCTTCACCTGGATGATCTCCTGCGCATTCAATTTAGCAAACAAAAGAGCCGGTACACGATCGGAATATCGGAGGCATTTGTAAGTGGAGAGATATCTAAAGAGAAACTAAAGGGCTTGCCAATCAGCAAGGCAAGGGAGAAATTGATGAAGATCAAAGGAATTGGAAATTGGACAGCCAACTATGCACTAATGAAGACGTATAATTACCCAGATGCTTTTCCTTTGGAGGATGCGGGATTGGCCAATGCGATAAAGAAGTTGTTAAAACTCACTCGAAAGCCCACATTGGACGAGATCAAGGAAGTCTTCACAAAATATAAAGGCTGGGAAGCTTACGCCACCTTATATTTATGGCGAAGCCTGTAGGAAATGTCTACTATTCCTGAACTCATTTTGTATTTCTTTGATAAATTCGACCTGTGAAAAAAATGCTCATTTTCTTGTTGCTGTCAAGCGCCTTCTTTGCCAGGGGACAAGGGATTCTGGAGGATGCGGCCCAGGCATTTGCGATTTCAGCAGAATCCAAAAAACCAGTGCTTCTTGTTTTTTCAGGATCCGATTGGTGTGCGCCATGCATCCGATTCAACAGAGAAGTACTCACCACAGAGCAATTTCAATATTATGCAGCTGATCACTTTATATTATTGAAGGCCGACTTTCCGCAGCGCAAAAAGTTGGAGAAAGAACTAGTCATGCAAAATGAAAAATTGGCTGATCGATATAACCCCAACGGGCAATTTCCTCACATTTTATTGTTGCACCCAGATCAGTCGGTCCTTGCCACGCTGTACTACAAAAATCAAAATCCTGAGGAGTTCATTTCTCAGCTCAGCACGCACTTTGCAGAATGAGTCAACTGAGTGAATTTCGAAGACAGGAGCGACTGATGGGCTCTGCGTTCGAATTCATAATCATTGCAGGTCCTTTGCAAGGAGAAAAACTACTTGACGAGTGCGTGGAGGAAGTAAAACGCCTCGAAAGACTTTTGACAGAATTTTCTACCTCGTCCGAAACCAGCATGATAAATCAGAATGCGGGGGGACAACCAGTGCAAGTGTCAGAGGAGGCTTTCCAACTCTTGAAACGAAGTATTGATATTTCTAAATTGACGCAGGGCGCGTTTGATATTTCTGCTGGGGCGATACGTAAACTCTATAATTTTAAAGGCCAGGAATTTGAATTTCCCAACGATAAGAAGGTTCGAACAGCTTTAAGGAAAGTCGGCTTTGAAAAGATCGCACTGCGCGATCATAACTTCGTGCGCTTGCAAAGGGAGGGGATGCATATTGGCTTCGGTGGAATTGGGAAGGGATATGCAGCAGATAAAGTTAAAAGTCTTCTCAAGGCCAAGGGTATTGAAAGCGCTGTGATCAACGCGAGCGGAGATTTAACAGCGTGGGGACAGCGCTTGGATGGCTCGCCCTGGCGAGTGGGTATTGCAGATCCTGATCAGAAGGACAAGATGATGCTTTGGATTCCTGTCATTGATGCTTCCGTGGCGACTTCGGGTGATTATGAGCAGTATTTTGAGAGAGGCGGCATTCGGTATTCACATACGATCGATCCCAGAACGGGTAAACCAGTCAAAGGGATAAAGAGCGTGACGGTAATAAGTCCTAGTGCAGAGTTGTGCGATTCTCTGGCAACGGCAGTATTTATTATGGGTGTGGAAGTTGGTCTGCATTTAATAGGACAATTGCCTAAAACCCATGCGTTGATAATAAATGATCAAAACAAGGTGTTTACTTCGAAGGATTTAAAGGTTAATTTGGGAGCTCAATGAAGCGAATAGCTTTTAGTTTGATCGTAGCAGCAAGTTTGTGCATGACCACTTTGTCCTGTCAAACCGTGAAGCCCTATCAACGGGTGTATTTGAACGATTTTGAAATGAAGCCTGGCTACCCTGGCGCGAGGGCCTTTGAGCAATATGTGCAGATTATTCGTGAGGGATCTGCTGGTGGCGGTGGAAGTAAAACAAGCGGAGGATGTGGGTGCAATTGATTGATCTGCGAGGGTGAAAAAAAGGTATCTTGCTATTGGTCTGCTAGCCACTGCGTTTCAATCTTTCGGACAGAAATCAGACAGCGGTTATCATAAGAAACAACTATCGCACAGTGATGTTTCAGCAATCTTCTCCTACTACACACAAGACAATGATCACTCTGCGGTAACTGGTGGAATTGGTACGGAAGACCTTCAGGTCTACGCCTTTCAAATCGGTGCGGATTATATCAAGGACTCCGTCAGGACAGTGTCTTTTAATGTGGGCTTTGATGTCATCAGTTCAGCATCTACAGACAACATTGATTTTGTAATGTCATCCGCTTCACGCCATGATATCAGATCTCATTCCTATCTTGGCTATAGCAGATTCTTGAACGACAAGCGCACTACGCTTGGTGGAGGTATTTCATTCTCTTTGGAGTCAGATTATTTATCGTGGGGCCAATCACTTTTTCTGAATCGAATAAATGAGAGGCAAACGCGAGAAGTATCTGCCTCATTGCAACTCTACTTTGATGACCTACGGTGGGGCCGATTTCAAGGTGGCAAACCTATCACGCTGATTTATCCAGTGGAACTTAGAAATACAGAATGGTTTGATATCTACAGGCGCAATTCTTATAACTTGATGTTGGGAGTATATCAGACCATCAACAAGCGGATGGCGCTGGGTTTCTACCCCGGCATCTCTTATCAATCTGGCTTGCTGTCTACCCCTTTTCACAGGGTATTCTTCGATGACAATTCGAAACGAGTAGAAAACCTTCCTCCCAATCGGGTAAAGATTCCGATAGGCTTGCAGCTCAACACTTTTGTAGGTACCAGGATGATACTACGAACCTACTACAGGTATTATTGGGACGACTTTGGCATCTCTTCACATACGATCAATCTGGAGGCTCCTGTAAAAATGACCAGAGTAGTGACGCTCACACCGTTCTTAAGACTATATAATCAAAGTATGGCGGATTTTTTTAAGCCGTATGCAGAGCATAACATTTCACAAGAGTTTTATACCTCAGACTATGACTTATCGCACTTTCACAGCATAGCTGCTGGGTTGGGCTTCAGGTATTCTCCTTACTCACGCAAAAAACTAACTACTTTCAAAGAAGTTGAACTGAGGTTCATGCATTATGACCGATCTGATGGTCTGACCTCTAATACGATTTCTCTCTTCTTCAATTATGACAAAGCCAAAGAGAAGAAGCTTGAGTAATTATTGGTATGATTTTGCAACCTCGGCCAGGCCTTCCTGATAGGTGAGCATTTTGAAATCAAAGGCCTTATTGAACTTGGTGCAATCAAAGAAGTAGTCACTAGTGCTTTGGTAGAGCATTTCCGTGGCTTCTCTTATGTCACCGCTGAAAAGCCCCGCCATTTTTATCATCCACATTTTTAGAATCATATAGTTTGGAGCAACGCCAAAGGCATTGGCGGTCATTTCGATAAACTCCTTACCTGTCGGTACATTCATGTCGGTGGGTAAATGCCACACTTGATTGTATGCCGACTCTGTATTACCTAATAGTGCCGTGGCTTTGCCAGCATCGGGTGTATAGGTAAAAGAGTGTTTGGTTTTATCCGTTAAGAACCATTGGGCTTTTTTGCCTTTTGCAAAGTTGTCAAAGAGCATCACCTTGAGGTAACTCAACGGTGTGTGTGGTCCATAGAAGTCTGCGGCTCTGGCGATCTGTGCATTGATATTTCCCTTCTTGATTTCGTTTAGTAGCGTTTCTTCAATGCTCGCTCGCACTTCTCCTTTTTTGCTGCAAGGATTAAAAGGCGTTTCTTCTGTCATCCACCCCTCAACAAGTCCATAAGGATAGACATTGCTGAAGAAGACTAATTTTGCATTGTGCCTCTTACATCCGTCAATTACGTTTTGCATGATGATAGGCCACTGTTTTCTCCATAAGTCGATGCGATAGGGAATGCCCGCTGTTAAATAAACCACTCCTGAGCCTTCGATCGCCTTGGCAGTTTCTGTGGCGTTTAACAAGTCGGCTTTGAACAATTCATCGGTCGCATTTATTTTCTTAGGATTGCGACTGACCAACCTAATCTTGTCTGTGTATTGAGGGAGTTGTTTTGCAACGTTTATTGCGATCACTCCATTGGCACCAAGTATGGTCTGCATCGTGAGGAAGTTTGTTGTAGTATTAAAGGTATTCATTTTGCAGGAAGAATGTATCTTGCTGAGCGGCATTTAACACTTTATCATTTATGGCAAAGGTTCAATTAGAATTACCAAAAGATTTTGTTTTCAAGACGACACTAGAAGTGCGTGGAGCTGATCTCAACTATGGAGGGCATGTGGGGAATGATCGAATACTAGGGCTTATGCAAGAAGCCAGAATCAAATTCTATAGAAGTCTTGGTTATCAAAACGAACTTCACTTTGAGGGAACAGTTGGTCATGTAATCGCTGATGCGGTAGTGATTTACAAATCTGAATCCTTTTTGGGTGACTTGCTGGAAATTCAAATTGGTGTTTCAGATTTTACTAAATATGCCTTCGACATGTACTACATTATTACTAATCAGAACTCAAAAAAGGAGACTGCTGTAGGTAAGACAGGCATGGTTTGTTTTGACTACGACAAGCGGAAAGTAGCACCTATACCTAGCTCCCTTTTGAGTAAACTATTACCGGGGTAACAATCAGATACGGTAGCCCGCTACCTCTTGCATCCTAATAAAACCGACCATTTCAGAGTTTGTGATTTGATGGAAAGTTCATGAGGTTGCAGAGGGGTCATTGCTTAAATTGATTGCTGATAATTTAACTTCCCAAAAAGATGAAATTTAAGATACTGTTAATGCTAATGATAGCTTATGGCTCCTGCTTCGCTCAGAAGTCAAAGTTGTCACCAAAAAAAATTGATGCACTCAAAAAGGAGTCTTCAGACAAAGTGCTGGCTGATGCCAAGAGAATCCAGGTGATGGTAGACAAGATATTCAGTTTTGCTGAACTGGGTTTTCAAGAGTATGAGTCGAGCAAATACCTCACGGGGCTATTGAAAGAAAATGGATTTGAAATCCAAATGGGGATTGCGGGTATTCCTACGGCCTGGACTGCTTCGTGGGGAAGCGGCAAACCAGTGATTGCACTAGGAAGTGATGTGGATTGCATCCCAAAAGCATCTCAGAAGCCAGGAGTAGCTTATCACGATCCAATAGTTGATGGAGCTCCCGGTCATGGTGAAGGCCACAATGCTGGTATTCCATTGAATATTGCTGCAGCCCTCGCTGTAAAAGACATCATGGAAAGAGAAAACTTGTCAGGCACGTTGTTGCTATGGCCCGGTATTGCAGAGGAACTCGTGGGAACCAAAGCCTACTACACCCGTGACGGCTACTTTGACAATGTGGACATCTGCTTATTTACCCATGTGGGAAATAACTTAGGGGTGACCTACGGGGCAGCGTCAGGTACGGGATTGATTTCGGTAGAATATACATTCGAAGGTGAGTCGGCACACTCTGCTGGTGCTCCATGGAGAGGAAGGAGTGCGGCAGATGCAGTGGAGTTGATGAGCATCGGGTGGCAATATCAAAGAGAGCACCTTGAGCCACTGCAAAGATCTCACTCTATTATTAACAATGGAGGTGATCAGCCCAATGTGGTTCCATCAAAGGCTTCGATTTGGTATTACTTTAGAGAGATTACCTATCCCAACATCATGAACCTCTACGAAAGTGGCAACAGGATAGCGGAGGGTGCTGCGATGATGACCAAGACCAAGATGACCAAGCGTACACTGGGTTCCGCCTGGCCACGTCACTTCAACAAACCCGTAGCTGAAGCCATGAATGAAAATATCAAAATGGTGGGCTTGCCTAAGTGGAGCGCGGAAGATCAAATATTAGCTCGCGCTATTCAGAAGGAGGTAAGATCCAAGGAAGATACCGTGGGTATGCCGACTAAGCTCGATGAATTTAAGCCCCCGGCAGCGGAACCGCGAAGTGGTGGTTCGGATGATATTGGTGATATTTCATGGAAGGTGCCTACCGTGACCATGCGTTTTCCTTCGAACGTGCCGGGTTTGCCAGGCCACCATTGGGCAAACGCAATTGCAATGGCCACGCCTATTGCACACAAGGGTGTAACAGCTGGTGCGCAGGCACAGGCAATGACCCTTATTGACTTGCTTACCAAGCCGGAGCTTGTTGCTAACGCAAAAGATTACTTTGAAAACGTGCAGGAAGCGAAAAAGCAATACAAGCCGATGATTACAAAAGAAGACAAACCTGCGACTTATCTAAACACAGACATCATGAAGGAATTTCGTCCGGAGTTGGAGAAATTCTATTATGATGAGACCAAGTATGATTCCTATTTGGAGCAGTTGGGGATTACATATCCAACTGTAAAGAAGTAAACACAATTTACTGGATTAATTTTCATGCCGCCCAACTAAGTTGGGCGGCATTTTTTTATCAGGCAGAATTTTTCACTAATACCGGCATCATGCCAACCAACATCATCAAGTCCTCATCTTGAATCATTTTCTTTTCATCGGCCATCACCAAGAAATTCTCATAGATCGTGTTTAGTTCCTCTCCTTGATAATGATATCCTAGCAGCTCAATTCTATGTTTCAATGCTGCCCTTCCACTTCTAGCTGTCAATAGGATTGAAGAAGAGGGAACGCCCACTTGATCCGGGCTTATGATCTCGTAGTTTTCAGCGTGCTTTAGGAATCCATCCTGATGAATGCCAGAGCTGTGTGCAAAAGCATTTCCGCCTACGATGGCTTTGTTTGCCTGCACAGGCATGCGCATCATGCCTGAAACCAATTTACTGATGGCGTAAAGTTTTTCCGGTTTGATATCGGTATAAAGATTGAGGTCTTTATGCGTCTCGATAATCATGGCCACTTCCTCCAGTGAAGTATTTCCTGCGCGTTCACCTATCCCATTGATAGTTACTTCTGCCTGTTGTGCGCCATTGGCAAGGCCTGCTATGGTATTGGCGGTTGCCAGCCCCAAGTCGTTGTGACAATGAACCGAAATAATGGCTTTGTCAATATTGCTGACATTGTCCATCAAGTACTTTATCCGCTTGCCAAAGGAGTCTGGCAGGCAGTAACCAGTGGTGTCTGGAATGTTCACCACATCAGCACCGGCTGCGATCACAGCTTCCACCATCTGTGCAAGAAACTTCAGGTCAGCGCGACCGGCATCTTCAGCATAGAACTCTACTTCATAGCCTTTTTGCTTTGCATAACCTACTGCCCAGGCACCGCGCTCCAACACTTCCTCACGCGTACTCATGAATTTATGCTTGATGTGCACATCGGATGAGCCAATGCCGGTGTGTATGCGACCACGCTTGGCATGATGCAGCGCTTCTGCCGCCACGTCTATGTCTTCCTTTTTGGCGCGGGTCAATGCGCAAACCACAGGATCTTTGAGCGCCTTAGATAATTCTACCACGGAGAGGAAGTCCCCGGGACTAGAGATGGGAAACCCAGCTTCAATTACATCCACGCCTAACGCCTCCAGTTCCCTGGCAATAACAATCTTCTCTTCAGTCTTTAACTGACAACCCGGTACTTGTTCACCATCTCGAAGCGTGGTATCAAAAATTTGAATCTTCTTGCTCATAACTTTAATTAGTTAGCGGTAATTACTTCCCCTACAACTATTCGTTGGGCTACTTGTTGACCCATTTTTTCTGTACTTAAAATCTTATCCTTTTTCGTTTTAGCATCGGCAATGTCTACCGTTCTGAAACCGTCTTTTAATGTTTGTGTGACTGCGGCAATCACTGCTTCCGATTCTTCCTTGAGTCCGAATGAAATGTCCAACATCAAGGCAGTAGATAGAATGGATGCCAACGGATTGGCAATACCCTTACCTGTAATGTCATGTGCACTTCCGTGGATAGGTTCATAAAGACCATTGCTGTCACCCACAGAAGCAGAGGCCAGCATTCCCATCGAGCCGGCAATTTGAGAGGCTTCATCAGTCAGTATGTCGCCAAACAAATTTCCTGTCAGCACCACATCAAAACTTCTCGGATCTTGTATCAACTTCATGGCAGCGGCATCCACAAACATGTGCGTCAATGCCACGTCTGGATACGCCTTGCTCACCTCCTGAACGACCGCCCGCCACAAACGCGAGCTTTCCAATACATTTGCTTTGTCTACAGACACCAATCTCTTTTTCCGAGTTTGGGCGGAAGCAAAGGCCTTGTGCGCGATTCTTTCGACTTCGTACCTGGAATAAACCATAAGGTCAAAGGCAGTATTGTCATCATCTTTTCGGCCCTTTTCACCGAAGTACACGTCTCCAGTTAGTTCTCGAAAAAAAAGAATATCGGAACCTTTTAAGATTTCAGGTTTGATGCTTGAGGCTTCCAGTAGTTCATCAAACAATTTGATGGGTCGCAAGTTGGCATACAAACCGAGTTCCTTTCTCATTTTCAATAAGCCCTGCTCAGGCCTCACTTTCAATGAAGGATCATTGTCATATAGAGGATGACCTACAGCTCCGAACAATATCGCGTCAGACTTTTTTAAGGTCGCCAAAGAACTATCGGGTAGGGCACTTCCTGTTGCCTCGATCGCGTCATGCCCAATGGTCGCATCCAGGTACGTAAACTCGTGCCCAAAAGCTCCTGCAATTTTTTCAAGCACTCTTTTACCTTCGGCAGTCACCTCTTTGCCTATGCCGTCTCCGGGTAATATCGTTATTGTTTTCTTCACGAATGTTGCAGATCAAATTGTTTTATCTCCTCCTTCAAGCTTAGCAGATAGTCGATGTCATCGTATCCGTTGATGAGGCATGATTTCTTGTATGGATTAATTTCAAACTGCTCCTTCTTGCCCTCAAAATCAATGACCTGATTTTCAAGATCAATTGTAATGCTGGTGGTGGGGTTGGATGTTATTGTGTTGAGAAGCGTTTGAAGGTAGGAATCTGACACAACGATGGGTAGTAAGCCGTTGTTTAGTGCGTTGTTCTTAAATATGTCTGCAAAAAAACTTGAGATCACGACTCGGAAGCCATAGTCAAACAATGCCCACGCAGCGTGTTCTCGACTGCTTCCACATCCGAAGTTCTTTCCTGCTACCAGGACCTTCCCATCGAACGTAGGGTTGTTAAGCACAAATTTTTCAACTGGATTTCCTGCTTCATCGTAGCGCCAATCACGAAAAAGATTTTCACCAAATCCTTCTCGCGTGGTTGCCTTTAGAAACCTTGCAGGAATAATTTGGTCAGTATCCACATTTTCATTGGGCAGTGGGACTCCGGTACTTTTTAATGTTATAAATTTTTCCTTACTCATACTAGTTCCCTTACGTCAGTCACCTTACCGGTAATGGCAGCAGCAGCTGCACTTAATGGACTTGCTAAAAATGTCCTTGATTTTGGACCTTGTCTTCCTTCGAAGTTTCGGTTCGAGGTGGAGATACAATACTTACCTGCCGGAATTTTATCTTCATTCATTCCCAAACATGCCGAACACCCCGGGCTTCTTAATTCGAATCCTGCTGCTTCAAAAATTTTATCCAGCCCCTCTTTCTTTGCTTGCTCTTCTACTTGCTTAGAGCCTGGTACAACCCAAACTTCTACGTTGTCCGCTTTCTTTTTTCCTTTTACAATGGATGCCACTAAACGAAGGTCTTCGATGCGTGCATTGGTGCAACTTCCAATAAAGACGTAGTCAATATTTTTACCTAGTAGCTGTGAGCCAGGTTCAAGCCCCATATAGTCCAGTGACTTAACAAAAGAAGGCCGTTCGGTTAAATCCTTTAGTTCTTCTGGAGTAGGAATGCGATCGGTAATCTTGATGCCCATGCCTGGATTTGTTCCGTAAGTGATCATCGGTCCGATGTCGGCAGCATCAAATGAAAGCACCTTGTCAAATTGGGCATCATCATCTGACTTAAGTGTTTTCCACTCAGCTAATTTACTTTCAAAAGCTTGGCCTTGAGGAGCAAACTTTCTGCCTTTTATGTATTCAAAAGTTGTTTGATCCGGGGCGATGAGACCACCTCGCGCACCCATCTCTATGCTCATGTTGCAAATGGTCATGCGCGCCTCCATCGAGAGATTCTCGATAGTGTTACCAGCATATTCAACGAAGTATCCAGTTGCTCCACTGGAAGATATTTTAGAAATGATATATAAGATGATATCCTTCGCCACGATGCCCTTACCAAGGTTGCCATTGATTTCAATTTTCATCTTCTTCGGCTTGTGCTGAAGAATACATTGGGTTGCTAGTACTTGCTCAACCTCGCTGGTCCCAATTCCGAAAGCGATTGTGCCAAAGGCACCGTGCGTTGAAGTGTGACTATCACCACACACAATGGTCATGCCCGGAAGAGTAAGTCCAAGCTCAGGGCCAATGATATGAACGATGCCCTGAAAGGGATGACCTAGATCATATAGCGTCACGCCAAAATCCTTGCAGTTTTTGCGCAGTGTTTCTACCTGGTGCCTGGACAAAGCTTCTTTGATGGGAAGATGCTGGTCTTTGGTTGGCACGTTGTGATCGGCTGTCGCTGTCGTTCTTTCAATATTAAAAACACCAATACCTCTCTTCTTCAATCCGTCAAATGCTTGCGGGCTCGTTACTTCATGGATAAAGTGCCTGTCAATGAACAGCGCGTGAGGATAACCGTCCGCTTGCTTCACCACGTGGCTGTCCCAGATCTTATCAAATAGCGTTTGAGGTTCTTGCATGTTTATAACAAGCGTTAGTTTGGAGTGGGTTGTATAAAACGAAACCGTCCCGACCTTTTTTACAAGGATCGGGACGGTTCAGGTTTAGGTAATTATGTCTTTTAGTTACTATTCGTAATCAAGATTAAAGTTGCCAAAAGTTGACGACTCCATCAAAGGATTGCTTGAAAATAGTTGCACCCTGACAAGTGTTTGGTAGCCAAATGTTTAATTTTAAGATTCTGATTTCATGTATTTCAGACAGATTCTACCTTGAGTTTAGCCTTTTCTAATTTCTCTTTGTTTGTACCTCCTACGAAAAATATGAAGAATCTATTTTTATTGCTAATGTTTTTTGTGGTATCATTTGAAAGTTATGGCCAAAACTTTCAGTCGTTATTGGATAGTGCAATAAGTTCAAACAAGAGGAGTATCGTTTATTTTAATCACGCGAAGGAGAACATTCAGACCACAGATGATTCTCTTAATTACATATTTGCAAGAACTAGGCGCTCCTTTAAAGATAAGGAAAGTGACTCAACATTGCACTATGGAAATATTTTTCTACAACACACTGAAAATTATGAAATGGCTGGTAAGTCTAGTTTGATCTGTAGATGGATTAGTCGGACCTATCTTGATCTTGGTGTCTACGAGAAATCCTTGACATATGCGCAGCAAGCATTGGCCTGGGCCAAAAAGGCAAGTGATATCAATGCGGTTGCTTATCAGTTGGCTGACATCGCCATTATTTATCATGAGTTCAAAGATTTCGCTAAAGGGGTTGAGTACGGCAAAATATGCTTTATTGCGGCAGTTGAAGGCGGAGCAGATAGCAATCATAAGGCCTATTGTCTTAATGCCATAGGGATAAATTTTGATGATTGGAATAAACCTGATTCAGCACTCACTTATCATTTTAAAATATTCGAGTTAGATCCTGTTCCCGATTCACTCGATATAGAATTTACTTTTAATAATATCGGCAACACGCTGATGAAAACGCAACAATATGTTAAGGCTGAACAATACTTGCTTGCTGCACTTCGTCTTGCTCAAAGAGGGAATAACTATTATTCTTTAGCAGGCGCCTATACAAACCTTGGTCAATTAAAAACAAAGCAAAAGAATTTTCGTCAAGCAAAAGTTTATTTTGATAGTGCTTTGCAATATTCACTGGAATCCCAAAGTCTCGAAAAAATTAGAGACACTTATTTTGATTTGTACTCTTTCAATAAAGAGCGTGGGGATTTGTTGGAGGCAATGCACTACCAAGATAAATTTTATGCTTTGAAAGATTCTATTTTCAAGAGCGAACGACTAAATACTGTAAGTGAGTTGGAAACTAAATACCAAACATCCCTTAAGGATAAGCAGATTTTGGAACAGGTTGCGGAGTTGACAAAGAGAGAGGATCAATTTAATAGGGTGTTAATGACGGGAGGATTCCTAATTATTTTAATTGGAATGCTCGTGATTATTCTTGTGCTAAACAAGGGACGATTTAGACGAAAGCAACTACTTCTTGAAAAGGAATTGCAGATTCAGTTGCAAGAGGCCTCTATGCAGGCAGCCCTCTCGTCCCAAGAGTTGGAACGTAAAAGATTTGCGCAGGATTTACATGACGGAATGGGGCAGTTGATTTCTTCGTTGAGGTTGCTGCTTGGAAATATCAATTCAGATTCTTCTACAGAGTCGAGGATATCTGTTGTAGCAAAATCAGAAAAGGTTATCGATGAAATGCAGAAGGAAATTAGAGGAATTGCCTTCAATCTGATGCCACAAACTTTGATTCAATTCGGGCTGGTTCCTGCTTTGAAAGAAATGGCAATGCGAGTTACTTCTTCGGGTCAGGTTATGGTTTCGGTAATTTCGTTTGATGTACCCGAGAAATTAAGGGAGGTGCAGGAGATCTCTCTTTACCGCATCGTACAAGAATGGGTGAATAATATTTTGAAGTATAGCCAAGCGACAAGAGTTGAGATACAGTTGGTCGGCCATGAAAAAGAGCTAAGTATCACTATTGAGGATACAGGAAAGGGATTCGATACCAGTATTTTGGGGCAAGCCAATGGAAATGGATGGAAAAATATTATTTCAAGAGTAAACTTGATTCATGGTGAATTAGAAATTGATTCGTCCCCAGGTCGAACAGGTACCACGCTTATAATTAAAGTTCCAATAGAGGATGTCCATGCAGAGCAGCGGGTAGTATCAAAAAGATCAAAAAATACCCAATAGCACTGATGGTTTAACCTTTCGCTGGGATATATTCTTGTGCTATGCGGAAGGTAGGTATCTTTGATTTTTGGCGAAAAACTAAAATGCTGAATATGAAAATACTTCTGGTTGACGATCATGCAATATTAAGCGATGGAGTAAGAAGTCTTCTGGAAAGGGAGGCTTATGAAGTTATTTTTCAAGCGGATACTGCTGAACGCGCATTGGAATTTGTAAAGGAGAGTGAGGTTGAGTTATTGATCACAGATTTTAATATGCCAGGCATGGATGGACTTTCGTTGATCCATTTGGTAAAAAGAATTAGTCAAAACACTAAAATAATAGTATTGAGTATGCACGATGAAGTGCATTTGGTAAAAGAAATACTTAAGGCAGGGGTGAACGGTTATGTTCTAAAGAAGGATACGCGGAAGGAATTGTTGCAGGCAATTAGGGAGGTTCAAGCTGGAAAAGTTTTTCTGAGCAACGATATCAACAAAATGTTAATAGTTAACCTTCAAAATCCCGATGAGGGCAAATTATTGACGGATCGAGAGCGTGAGATTTTGAAATTAGTTGCTAGAGAGTTTACCAATAAGCGGATTGCGGAGGAGCTATTCATCAGTGAGCGAACTGTTGAGACGCACCGAAAGAACATTTTCAGGAAGACTAAGACTAACTCCCTAGTTGGTCTAATAAAATTTGCCTACGCCAACAATCTGATTTAGCGTAAACCATTTTCAAGCCTTCTCTCAACGTGCAATCCGTGCTAGTGGGTATGCCAGTATGCCATAATTACGGGATTTTTAAGCGCTAAGGAGTGACTTATTTTTGAAATAGTGATGTAGATGATGCGAATCATCAACTAACAACTTTATATATAAAAATATAGAATATGAATAAGCAATTATTATTGAGCGCTCTTCTCTTACTCACTTGCTTGGGATTAGTTGCGCAAACATTGGGTGAGTTTAAGCCTTCAGATTCTTCTAATGGTCTTGGTAAGTTAAAAAAAGCTGAAAAGAAGGTTTACATAGCTAGGTTTGATGTGAACTATGAGGTTTTTAAGACAGCACAGGATTTTAAACAAGGAGGGAGTATGTTAGGAGGTGGTGCAAAAGGTAGTGCAACCTCAAAAGTAGCGGTAGGATTGTCGGGCATTCAGAATCAGGACTTGATAGAGATTACTGATGAACTTTATTCCGATTTTACCAGCATGCTAAAGGAAAAAGGAATAACCATGATTGGTGCTGAAGAGGCGGGGCAGACGAAAGCCTATGAGGATTGGGAATTGATTAAAGGCGGCCAGATTAACAAATCTCAGCTTCCTGGAATCTTAACGGTATCACCGACTGGTTATAGCTTTTATGTTCAAAAAGTAGACAAAAAGGGAAAGCAGAAAACAGGGCTCATTAACAATTACCCAGCTCTTTCAAAAGATCTTGGTGATGCCATTATTGCTGAAATCAGCCTTACTGTTATGTTTACTGATGAAGGTAGTAATATCATGCCAAGCAACCAGGCTAAAGTTAAAATCAAAACGGATTTCCGTCTGGTAGATGAATATGTGGTGTCCGCCATAAAGGAGAATGCTATGCTAAAGGGCGCTGAAACTTTTGATAACATACACAGTGGGGTGGCATTCTTTCATGGCAAAGTGGGACTTGGAAGCACTACAGTTTATAATGGCCTGCTGAAAAAACCATTGCAGATAGAAGGCGTAATTAAAGATGACAAAATTGTTGCGGTGACTAAGCAAGCTTCAAGCACTACTGCTACATCAATTGGTGTCATGAGCTTCTATTCGGCAGAAAATCGCGAAGGGTCAGAGACCTCAGCCATAGAGGTAGATAGTAAACAATATTCTAGTGGCGCATTGATGGCTTGCAAGAAAATGGTTGAATTTCATACCAAGGCTTTTCTTGAAAACATAGATTAATTTCAACTCAATCCGAGAAATAGCCCCATTGGCAAAGATGCTGTTGGGGCTTTTTTTATGGCTCCAGATCACTGTTGTAGTCCATCATAAAAATGAAGAAGTCATCAGCTTTGATAATGTCTTCGGCAACAAAACGAATGGTGTGTGAGTCGATTCTCTTAACTATCGGCAAGTAAGCAAGTAATTCAACGGGCCGATAGTTCTTAAACGAAACATCCATAGTTACCGGATTGGCTACTTTGTACGGTTTGAAATCTTTTATTCTACCAACCGCTTTTGCACTGGCAGCTTTTATTAGTTTACACGAAGCGGCTGGTGTAAGCGACTTCGCGGAGTGAAAGCCATAAGCCTCCTTCACCACGGCAGTTTCCATGTCGCCCAAAAAATCCTTCGTTTCTTTTGTGGCGATGTTATCCCCAGTAATCAAAATGATGGGCACGTTAAAGTGGCCAGTCACCAAACCTGCCCATATCCCTTCGGAGACAGATTTGTTGTTAATTTTTACATCGGTCAATTTGGCGCTCGAAAAAGTATGCGCTCTTACTCCTTCAAGGTTTGCGGTGGACGAGTGATAGCCAATAAGTATGACGCCATCGTAAGAGTTATCAATGCCACCTACCATGTGATATTTTCGCGGCCAACTTCTGATCAACATTACGTCTTCAGGGAGCTTGTCAATAAGTAGATTTTGTCCATTGCCGTGTGCATCTACTACCACAATTTCAGTAGCCCCAGCTTGTTTGGCACCTTCAATGGCAGCCAAAGTTTCGTTGGTCATGAATTCGCGGAAGCGAGCATACTCAAATCCTGCTGGCCCGAGCTGCTGCTCAGTAACCGCTCCAGCCACACCTTCCATGTCGACAGAGATAAGAATCTTGCCTTTTTGCTGTGCCTGAACAGAAATAAATGAGGCCAGGAGAATGAATAGAACAATCTTTTTCATAACGTAAAGTATTAGGTTGAGCTGATGAACCTATAAGTTAGGAATTAAACTTATACGAGGTACTCGAAAAGGTTTTCGTTTTCGTTAATCAACGTGAAGTTGATTTTCTCCTTCGTCATTCGATCGACCAAAGCGCGGAAGTCTTCTTCAGACTTTACCTCAATTCCGATTAGCGCAGGGCCGGTTTCTTTGTTATGCTTTTGAATGAACTCAAAACGTACGATGTCATCGTCAGGGCCAAGAATGTGATTGACAAATTCTTTTAATGCGCCAGGTCGTTGCGCGAACCGCACAATGAAATAATGCTTGAGCCCTTCGTGCAAGAGTGAACGTTCCTTGATCTCCTGCATCCTATCGATGTCATTATTTCCTCCACTCACAATGCAAACCACGGTTTTACCTTTGATTTGTTCTACGCATTGATCAAGCGCTGCAATAGATAACGCTCCTGCGGGTTCAGCTACAATGGCATCCTCTGTGTACAATTGCAAGATGGTCGAACTTACCTTGCCCTCAGGAACAAGCACCATGTCACTTATGGAGTCTTTACAGATTTTAAAAGTGATGTCACCAACCTTCTTCACTGATGCACCATCTACAAAGTTTTGAATTTTATCAAGTATAACCGGCTCTCCAGCCTTGAGCGCTTCCACCATTGAAGGAGCACCTTGCGGCTCCACACCAATGATTTTTGTGCTTGGTGAAAAGGTCTTTACATAGCTTGAAATTCCGGCACAGAGCCCGCCTCCACCAATTGGTACAATAAAGAAGTCCACTTTCGGTTGCTCTTCCATCACCTCCTTCGCCACGGTGCCCTGGCCTTCAATTATTTTAAGGTGATCGAATGGTGGAATGAATTCCATCTTATTACCCCTTGCATGCAGCAATGCATGGTGCTGACATTCGTCAAAGGTGTCGCCAATGAGTATGATCTCCACATTGGATCCTCCAAACATCTTAACCTGATTGATCTTTTGCTTGGGTGTTATCGCTGGCATGTAGATTACCCCCTGGATATCTAACTCCCTGCAGGATAGAGCAACTCCTTGTGCGTGGTTTCCGGCACTTGCGCATACTACACCAGAAGCTCGCTGGGCCTCTGTTAGACTCTGAATCAAATTATATGCACCACGAATCTTATAAGAGCGCACTGTCTGTAAGTCTTCGCGCTTGAGATACAATTCACAGTCAAATTTTTCGGACAGCTTGCGATGATATTGCAAAGGTGTTTTGATGATGATCTTCTGCAACACATTGGCCGCAGCAGCGATATCGATTGACTGGTCTAAGGTTGTATTCATTAGAAGTTAGAAATAGCAGCAACCTTCAATTTATGAATGTTGCTGCTTGTGACTAATAACTAATCGATCATGCTTTCTTCTACTGAAGCTTTTTCGGGGCGCAACTGTCTTACAGCTGCACCAGCCTGCCATAGTTCGCTTTCGCGTAGTTCTTTTAATTCCTCAGAAAGTTTTGCGCGATAATCAGGCTTGCTACATTTATCAATGGTTCTTTGCGCTTCTGCACCGCTGGCTACACTTTCGTATAACTCTTGAAATACAGGAAGGGTGGCAGCTTTGAATTTCTTTTTCCAATCCAACGCACCACGCTGAGCGGTGGTAGAACAGTTGGCATACATCCAATCCATTCCATTTTCTGCAACGAGCGGCATCAAGCTTTGTGTCAGCTCTTCCACGGTTTCGTTAAAAGCTTCGGAAGGGGTGTGTCCCTTCGAGCGTAGCACTTCGTATTGTGCTTCAAATATTCCAGCGATGGCGCCCATCAGCGTGCCACGCTCACCCGTAAGGTCTGAGTATACTTCTTTTTTGAAATCTGTCTCAAACAAGTAACCAGAACCGACACCGATTCCCAATGCAATGGCTTTGTCCTTTGCCGTACCTGTAGCATCCTGGAAAACCGCGTAGCTGGAGTTAATTCCCTTGCCTTGTTGAAATAATCTTCGCACGGAAGTTCCTGATCCTTTTGGTGCCGCAAGTACTACATCAATATCTGTAGGAGGTATGATTCCAGTCTTCTCTTTGAAAGTTATTCCGAAACCATGGGAGAAGTAAAGCGTCTTGCCAGCGGTAAGGTGCGGCTTTACGGTTGGCCATAATTCGATTTGGCCCGCATCCGAAAGTAAGTACTCAATTACAGTTCCTTGCCTTACAGCTTCCTCGATTTCGAATAAGGTTTCATCGGGAACCCATCCGTGAGAAACTGCTTTGTCCCAGGTTTTTGACCCTTTGCGTTGACCAACGATCACGTTGAATCCATTGTCGCGCAAGTTCAATGCCTGTGCGGGTCCTTGTACTCCGTAACCTATAATCGCTATGGTCTCATCCTTGAGAACGTCCAAAGCCTTCTCCATTGGAAACTCTTCCCTTGTTACAACTTCTTCCAGTGTTCCTCCAAAATTAATCTGTGCCATGTTCCTATTTTTAAAATTTAGTTTGTCATTAAGTTAGTTTACCGCAACTAGTTTGTTGTTGCGCTCATTGATTTTGAAAAATGATTCGCAGCCAGCGTAGTAGTCCACGCTCTCTACTTCAATCAATTTTTCTAATTGATATTTTACTTTCTCCATCATGTCAGGAGTAGTGTACAACAAGAGTGTTGCACCTCCTTTGCGAAAGTCTTCTGCTATTTCATGAGCTACCAGGCGCTTTATCCGTACCCTTCTCCTGTTGAGGACATTAACGATACGGTTGAGAATCGAAAAATTATTCTCAGCCAGCAGTTCTAAAGTATATTCTTGTTTGATCATTTTTAATATTATAAGGTTTACGGCTTTTCTAGTATTATTTCTGCTACCCCGGCACCTGCGGGCACCATAGGAAACACATTATCTTCCTTACCCACCACCACTTCAAGAAAGTAGGAGGATTTTGACGCCAGCATTTCCTGAAGAGCTGGGAGCAGCTCATTCCTTTCTTCTACCTTTCTTGCTTTGATATTATAGGCTTCAGCAAGTTTGATGAAGTCTGGGTTGACCATTTCGGTTGCTGAATATCTTTTTCCATGAAATAGTTCTTGCCATTGGCGCACCATGCCAAGAAAGCTGTTATTAAGCACAATGATTTTCACAGGAATATCGTATTGCATGATTGTTCCCAGTTCTTGGGCAGTCATTTGAAATCCCCCATCACCAATTATTGCAATCACTTGTTTTCCTGGAACCGCCAGCTTTGCACCCATCGCGGCAGGCAACGCAAATCCCATCGTGCCAGCTCCTCCCGATGTCACATTAAGTCTGGGATCCTTGTATGCATAATAGCGCGAGGTGATCATTTGATGTTGTCCCACATCAGTGACTACTATGGCACGACCCTCGGTCAGGTTAGAAAGATGGTTAATTACTTCTGCCATCTTTAGCTCACCTGTGGGACTAAATTCGCGTTGTACAATCTTTTCGCGTTCTATTTTATTAAGTTTTTCAAAGCTTGCGATCCATTCTTTGTGTTCACCCTTGTTACAAGCGTTGGTGAGGGCTTGTAATGCTTGCTTTGCGTCAGCATGCACCGCCACATCGGCCTTGATTATTTTATTGATTTCGGCCCTGTCAATTTCTATGTGGACAACTTTAGCTTGAGGCGCATACTTCTCTACGTTGCCAGTAACTCTGTCATCGAACCTAAGTCCTAAGCCAATAAGCACATCGCACTCGTTTGTATTTACGTTGGGTCCATAATTGCCATGCATTCCCAAATAGCCAACGTAGTTTGGATGATCAACAGGTAGTGCTCCAAGTCCCAGTAGGGTGGAGGCAACCGGTATACCAGTTTTCTCCGTAAAGGCTTTTAGTTCCTGAGTGGCATTGGAAAGAAGGACGCCTTGACCCACGATAAGGTATGGCCGCTTAGCTTGATTAATAAGTTTTGCCGCATCTTCAACTTGCTGAAGTTGAAGGGGAGGGGTAGGCTTGTAAGTTCTTACTTCTTCGCACTTTGTGTATTTAAAAGTTTCGAGAATTTCGTTTTGCGCATTTTTGGTGATGTCTATCAATACCGGCCCTGGTCTTCCAGATCGAGCGATGTAAAATGCTTTTGCTACTTCCTCAGCGATGTCTTTCGCCTCAGTGATTTGCACATTCCACTTCGTGACCGGATTGGTGGTGTTAACCACATCAATTTCCTGAAACGCATCGGTGCCCAGCAGGTGACTGAATACTTGTCCGGTGATGCAAACAATGGGAGTTGAGTCTATCAAAGCATCAGCCAGACCGGTGATGAGATTGGTGGCGCCCGGCCCTGAAGTAGCTATGGCCACACCCACTTCTCCGGAAACCCTTGCATATCCTTGCGCGGCATGTACTGCGCCTTGCTCATGGCGAACAAGGATGTGATTGAGTTGATCTTTATAACCATAGAGTGCATCGTACACTGGCATGATGGCACCGCCCGGATATCCGAAGAGTGTTGTTACCCCTTCAGCCACCAAACATTGCAGCAAGGCCTCCGAGCCAGAAATATTTTGAGACACTTCTTGCTTTTTCTTATCAGTCTTCGTCAGTAACGCATCCATCCGCAGCAGTTTTTACTTGTTTGGCATATTTATAGAGCACTCCACTTTGCACGCGCAGGGCTGGTGCTTTATGATTCCTTCTTCTTGTGGCTATCGTTTTCTCGTCCACCAGCAAATTGATCTGATGTTTGCTGACATCAATTTCGATCAGGTCACCATCTTCAACCAAAGCCAGCAAACCACCATCAAATGCCTCGGGTGTGATGTGCCCAATGACAAAACCATGCGATCCGCCACTAAATCTTCCATCGGTGATCAGGGCCACACTTTTTCCCAGGCCTGATCCCATGATTAAACTGGTCGGCTTAAGCATTTCAGGCATTCCTGGTGCGCCTTTGGGTCCTACATACCTTATCACCACGACATCCCCCTCTTTGATTCTCCCTGATTTGATGCCATCAATCAATTCAAACTCGCCATTAAAGACGCGAGCAGTTCCCCTGAACCTCTCGCCTTCTTTACCGGTAATTTTTGCAACCGATCCTTTCTCGGCAAGATTTCCATAGAGTATCTGGAGATGACCGGATTTTTTGATTGGCTTCTCCAGCGGCAAGATGATGTCTTGAGATTCAAAATCGATTGGTGCAGTACCCTCGAGGTTTTGTGCCATTGTCTTACCCGTGACGGTAAGACAATCTCCATGCAATAATCCTTTGTCAAGCAGATATCTTAACACCAGAGGTGTGCCTCCGATTTTATGCAGGTCGTCCATCAGGTACTTTCCGCTTGGTTTCAGATCGGCAATAAGTGGTGTCTTGTCGGAAATTCGCTGGAAGTCTTCCTGCGTGATTTTTACACCAACTGAGCGCGCCATTGCAATAAGGTGCAGCACGGCATTGGTTGATCCTCCCAGGGCCATCACGATGGTGATTGCATTTTCAAATGCCTTCATGGTCATGATGTCACTCGGCTTGATGTCCTTCTCTAATAAATACCGGATGGACTCACTGGCGCTTTTGCACTCCGCTGATTTCTCTTTACTTAATGCCGGGTTTGAGGAAGAGTAGGGAAGCGACATTCCCAAAGCCTCTATGGCTGATGCCATCGTGTTGGCAGTGTACATGCCTCCGCACGCGCCAGCGCCTGGACAGGAGTTTTGTATAATACCTTTGTAGTCCTCATCGGAAAGGTTGTTTGCCATTTTTTCTCCCAGGGCCTCAAAAGCCGATACGATATTAAGTGACTTACCTTTCCAATGACCTCCTTTGATCGTTCCTCCGTAGACCATTATGGCAGGACGATTTAATCGACCCATAGCAATTAGTGACCCGGGCATGTTTTTGTCGCATCCAACTACAGCGATAAGACCATCGTAGTATTGTGCGCTCACAACCGTTTCAATTGAATCGGCTATGACTTCTCTACTCACCAGAGAATATCGCATACCCTCCGTTCCGTTTGCCATCCCATCACTGACACCAATGGTGTGAAAAACCAATCCCACTAAGTCTTGATCCCAAACGGCTTGCTTTACCTCTTGTGCCAACGCGTTGAGATGCATGTTGCAGGTGTTGCCATCATAGCCTGTGCTCACAATTCCCACCTGGGCTTTTGTCAGGTCGTGCTCAGTCAGTCCAATACCATAAAGCATGGCCTGCGCTGCGGGCAAGGTGGGATCTTGTGTAAAGGTCTTACTGTATTTGTTGAGTGCCATCTCGCCCTAAACGATTACGTAGCTGTAGCTTTTGTCAAGCACAAGACTCCGGTAAGCTTCTTTGATGATGGCGCCCATTGATTCTTTCCAAGGCTTGGCAAATACCTGACCTTCTATGGACTCAATGGCAGTCACCTCGGCTGCAGTGCCGCAGAAGAATGCACTGTCTGCATCGAAGAGATCCTCTGGCTTAAAGAGTTTCTCCACTACACGCAGATCGAGCTCCTTGCATATTTCTAAAATGGTTTGGCGTGTAATTCCCGGAAGGATGTTTCCAAGCGGAGGCGTGTACAAAATCCCATCCTTCTCATAGAAGAAGTTTGCCCCAGGCCCTTCGGCAACAAACCCCTCCATGTCCAGTAGCAGGCCTTCATCAAAGCCACGCTCTTTCGCTTCTCTTGAAGCGAGAATGGAATTCACATAATGACCGCAGGCTTTTGCCTGAATCTTTGTGGATTTAGGGTTGGGTCGCTGGTAGGTAGAAACGCAGATTTTAAGTTGCTCTTCACCAAAGTACTTGCCCCATTCCCAAGTCGATATCATCAGCGTGGCTTCCTTTGCCCCCGTCAACGACATGTTGCTGTCGCACAGGAGTAGTGGTCGAATGTACGCATTGCCCTGATTGTTCTTTTCCAGCACCTGGTAGGTTGCTTGAATCAATTCTTCCGTGTCATAATTGTATGGAATGCCTAAAAGCTTAGCGCTGTGCTTCAGTCGCTCGTAGTGCTCAAACGCTTTAAAAATTTTGACGCCATTTACCGTTTGATAGGCTCGAATACCCTCAAAAACACCATACCCATAGTGTAGTGTTTGGCTGAAGAAATCAACTTTGGCTTCAGAAGCTTTTACGAAGCGGCCGTCAATGAAGAGAATTGTGTCGTTGTTGTAATACATAAAGTTTTCTTAAAACAATCGTTAGTTTGTTAACCCCCCGATAAAACAAAACCGCCCCTCCCGATTCTATCGGGATGGGGCGGTTAAATTTCAATTTCGTTGTTATTAGACCACCTATCCCGGTTTTCGGAGAATAATGACACTAATAATGACCAGCACACCTGCGATCAGATTGATCAAAGTATTATGTATTCCGTATCGACTTACTAAATTCATACTCACTTTTTAGAAGTGCTGTCCCACAAGATTGGACATTTTTTTGCATTCATTCAAATAAACGGTTGGAAAAAAGTTAACTACTGTATTTAACGAGTGTTAGGTATGGTCCTCAAATACTGCGAGTTGAGCGGCTTGTCTAAAGGTCGGAAGCCCTCAATTGCAGGCTCACTACATTTTCTACGTGCATGGTATGGGGGAACATATCCACAGGCTGTACCAGCACTATTTCGTATTTCTCAGAAAGAATTTTAAGGTCTCGCGCTTGAGTGGCAGGGTTGCAGCTGACGTACACGATTCTGTTGGGCTCCGCTTTGAGTATCATTTTAGAAACATTTTCGTGCATTCCCGCTCTTGGCGGATCGGTGATGATGACATCAGGCCGCCCGTGGACCTCTAGAAAAGTATCGTTCAGAAGATCTTTGATATCGCCAGCAAAAAACTGGGTATTGTGAATGTCATTAATTTCTGAGTTGACTACGGCATCACGTATGGCATCGGGCACGTATTCTAATCCTATCACTTTCCTGGCATCTGCCGCCACAAAATTGGCGATGGTGCCCGTGCCGGTATAGAGGTCATACACTACCTCGTTTTTTTGAATTTGCGCAAGTTCCCACACAATCTTATAAAGTGCATGTGCTTGCTCTGAGTTGGTTTGGTAGAAGGACTTTGGCCCAACTCTAAATTGCAAAGTTTTTTCACCGCGTGGCAATGGCATGATTTCGGTGATGTAGGAATTGCCTTTCCAGGAGATTACCTCCAGGTCGCTGAAAGTGTCGTTCTTCTTGTTGTTAATGACATAGTTGATAGAAGTGAGGGTCGGAAACTGATCAGCTAATTTTTGAAGAAGCGAATCAATCCATTCCTTTTTATTCCTGGTGACCTGCAGGATGACCATTGTTTCTCCAGAGGTCGATGTTCGTATAGTCACTGTTCGCAGGAAACCCTCCTGACTTCGAAGGTCGAAGTATGGAATATTTAGTTTGAGCGTCTCCACCTTTAGGGCAAGGCGAATGCTGTTTGATGGCTCAGGCTGAAGATGACATTCTTTTACATCAAAGACTTGATCAAATTTCCTCGGAATGTGGTATCCCAGGCCTGGACCTTTCTCTTTGCCGTCTTGGAGATCCTCCCAGGTCAACCATTCTTCTTTGGTGAAGGTATAATCAAGTTTGTTGCGGTATAGTTTGGTTTTTTCTGAACCTAAAATTGGCCGGGATTCAGAAAACTTCAGTTCACCGATGCGTTCCAAATTGTCGATCACTTGCTTTTCTTTGTAGAAGAGCTGCGTTTCGTAATTAATATGTTGCCAAACACAACCTCCGCAAGTGCCAAAATGCTTGCAGAACGGTTCGGCTCTTTGCGCTGAGTGTTTAATAATCTTGGTCACTCGTGCTTCTGCAAAACTTTTTTTGACTTTGGTTACGATGGCTTCTACAGAATCACCAGGAGCTCCACCTTTCAAAAACACCACCATTCCGTCAACTTTGGCAATGCATTTGCCTTCTGCTGCAATTGTTTCTATGAATAGGTCAGTGAGGTTGTCTCCTTTTCTCATAAATTAGTGTTGCCAAAATACGCAATAATGGGGGGTTTGACCCTGAGCGACAATCGTTATATTTCGCATTGGCTCACTTATGAAGAAGTTTTTACTGGCAATATTGTGCCTGTGCTGTGGGGAGTTGTTTGCCTCTCATATCGTAGGTGGTGAATTCGAATTACTACACGTCAGTGGCAATACGTATCGCCTCAATCTGATTATATATTTTGATAGGATAAATGGCGCACCTGGTGCCAAGGATCCTAATGCTACTGTGTCGATTTTCAGAAAAAGTAACGATACATTTATTTCTAGTGTCGTATTACTATTGGATTCTGAGAGTAGTGTGGATTACACGCAGCCAGAATGTTCCAACGGTGAGATCGTTACAGATAAATTAATTTATACAACCACCCTTACCCTAGATCCAGAAGTTTTCGATGAAGAAGAGGGCTACTATGTAGCATGGGAGCGGTGTTGCCGTAATTACACCATTAGTAATATTTTTAGTCAGGATCCGGCATCCGGTGGGGTGGCCGCTGGCCAAACTTTTTATCTTGAATTTCCTCCAGTGGTAAGAAATGGCGAGCCATTCATAAACTCGTCACCCAGACTGTTTCCTCCCTTGAATGATTTCGCCTGCCCAAATCGACCCTACTATGTTGATTTTGCAGGCGTAGATGATGATGGCGATTCACTGGTCTACTCTCTCTCTACACCACTCAATACACATTCCCAGGTTGCACTTCCAGCGATTCAGTCGAGACCATACCCGGTGGTGACTTGGCGGCCAGGCTTCAATGATGACAACATTATTAATGGAGCTCCCGACCTCAGGATTAGCACTGACGGTCTGCTGACTGCAACCCCCACCACTTTAGGCCTTTTTGTTTTTGCTGTGCAGATCAGGGAATACCGAAATAAGGAGTTAATTGGGGTCAATCGAAGGGATTTTCAAATGCTGGTGGTGGATGGTTGCTCCCCAGCGGTGCCTCCTACGATTACAGGTCCCACTTCGGTACTGCTGGATCATACCGATGTAGGCGCAGCAAGATGTATTACAGTCACCGTGACGGATGATGACTCCACAGATCCTGCGTACAATTTTACGGAGAATATCAGGGTGCGTGCAGTGGGGTTGAATTTTAATGACAAAGATATCCCCGAGCTGTTTCCCGCAGAAGTCACAGCCACGCTGACGAATGGAAGTTCTAAGGATTTCACTATATGCTTTCCAGTATGTCCGTTCTTTCTTGGAGGCCCTGCTGAAATAGGAATTATTGCGATGGATGATGCCTGTAGTTTGCCGTTACTGGATACGCTCAAGATAACTGTGGACGTGCAGCCTCCACCCAACGTTGATCCTTACTTCATTTCCTCTTCTCCTGTAAATACAGTGTTACTTGAAGGCCAACAATCAGGACCACTGGTATTTGAAGCGCGCGATGATGATGCGGATGCACTGTTGGTGTCTGTAGTCACTGACGGTTTTGTGCTTCAAGAAGCAGGGATTACCTACACACCGGTGATTGATGATCTTGGCAGGGTGGTTGGTCAACTGTCTTGGGATGCTTTTTGCGATATCTACGACTTCACGCAACGGACCTCCTTTCAAGTGAAGATCCTAGTAAATGATCAGGATCAGTGTGAACTTAATGAGCCTATTGAAGCGATTTACAATTTTAACGTGATACTTCCGGGAAATGCTGACCCAATAATTGATACTGACCTCACCCTAAACCCTGCCGAACGACTTGTGACGGGAATTGAGAGAAAGGTATTTCAATCCCTCACCTTTGATGTGACAGGGGAAGATCTCGTTGACAATGATTTTCTTGTCTTGGACTTTTTGCGCAGTGACGCACTAGGTATTGACCATGTTGATTCATTGGATAATTATGGAATATCATTTGAAAAGAAAGAAGGAAATACAAGTTTACAATCGAAGGTGCATTGGGATTTACTCTGTGAAAAGCTTGATTTGGAAAACCAGAGCATTGTTGACCTTCAATTTTTGGTAATTGATGATCAGAATAAATGTCGAATTTATAAGGCTGACACGGTGGAGGTTGAAGTCACCTTGTTGCCTCCTGACAATTTAAAGCCAACTATGGTGATCAACAGTCTCAATGAAAATGTTGTGCTGACTAACAATGCAATTTCTGTAACCCGAGGAGAGCAAATCGTACTGGGTTTGCAAGGGAGTGATGTAGATTTCTCTCCGCAGGACTCGATTCGATTGGAGATGATTGCTGCGGAAGGTAATGTAAATCCCACGGGCTTTGTGTTTGCGCCAGCTGAGGGAACTGGGTCTGTTTCCACTACCTTTAGTTGGAATCCTGACTGTTCCATCTTTGAAAATGGAGTGTATGAAAATAATTACACCTTTACCTTTGCGCTCAATGACGGCAGGTGCTTTAACGCCAAGGCGGATACACTGTCGGTGGATGTTACCATTAAAGATATTGTCTCGGATGATACGGGTTTTGTGCCCATCAATTTTTTCAGTCCCAATGATGATCAAATTAACGACTACTATTCAATGGAGCGACTTAACCAAGATGGAGAACTTGAAAACATATTGCCGCTTGATAATTGTGTGTCGCAGTTTCAGGCCATCAGAGTATATAATCGCTGGGGAAAGGAAGTGTTTGAAAGTACGGACCGCAATTTCAAATGGCTTGGCAAAAATGAGGCTGCTGGCGTATACTACTATCTGATTAAGTATTCTAACAAAGAGTATAAAGGGGCGCTTTCAATCCGATATTGATCAGAGCTCAATCTTCAGCAATTGGTCGTCTTTAATATAGGCTTCGCCCTCTCTCCACTTCACTTTTAGCCAAACGTCTTTTCGATCGAGTATCTCCAATTGGTGGCCTTCGTTGATAATGCTTAATACAGAAGATCCGGCAGAAGGTCCGCTCATCACATAGGTGGCATCGTTGGCAACTATGCCTTTGCTTAAAGTATCGCTGAAGTTAATGTGTAGAAAAAGTAGCCCTATAGTGACCAGCGCAGAAATCCCAAGTATGTACGGTCGTTTGTCAGATATTCGCTTTTGATAGATCATCAGCGAAAAGAAGAAGACGGTCAGGCCCATAAGCACCTGCGAAATGGATACAAAATTCTCCTGAAGCATGTGCGAAAGGTCCATTTGGTTTCCTTCGTAGCCGCTCAGTCTATTTTCAGAAGCCACCTTTTCCATTTTCACAAGCGCCTGTTCATCGTCAGAAGCGAGATAGTAAAGGTTCAGGTAGTACATTGACTGGCTCAGGTGACCCAGACCTTCCTGAATAAATGCCATCTTTAATAGCATCGCTTGCGAGTACATTTTTTGATCGAATATCGCCTTATAGATTTCAAAGGATTGCGTGTACATTTTTTGGGCAAAGAGGGAATCCGCATCTTTTATTTTGAGGTTCGCTTCTGGGCTTTGTGCATGCAGTGACGTAAGCAAACCAGCGCTCCAAATAAGGAGAAATATTAAAACTGACTTTTGCTTATTTTTCATAACATGCTACCTTTGTGGCCTCAATAAAAGAAAAGCCTCAAATTTAGGCAATATTCCGAAGCTCATCGTCTTGATGGTCCAGGGATACTGGAAATTAGAGCAATAATTGGGAAGATTCCGTAGCTCAGCTGGTAGAGCATAACACTTTTAATGTTAGGGTCCTGGGTTCGAGCCCCAGCGGGATCACAAACAAAGAAGTCCTGGTATATCACCAGGACTTCTTTGTTTATGTGGAGTGCTTTGATTGCTCTAGCTGACATCCGCATGTTTCCTCTCCTGTGCCTGCAATACCATGGATGCCAGCACCGCCACCGATAGTGTCATCACAATGAAGGCCAGCGATATTTCGATAGGAATCTTGTAGAAATCGGAGATACACATTTTCACTCCAATAAAGACCAAAATCACTGAGAGGCCATACTTCAGGTAGGTGAAGTACTTTTCTATGCCGGCTAAGGCAAAGTACAAGGATCTCAAGCCCAGTATGGCAAATACGTTAGAGGTATAGACTATGAAGGAATCATTGGTGATCGCCAGAATAGCCGGAATAGAGTCTACTGCAAAAATTAAGTCGGTAAACTCCACAACAAGTACTACTAGGAAGAGTGGAGTGGCCCACAGCATATTTTCTTTTCTTACAAAAAACTTATCTCCTTCGAAGTTGGGTGTCACTCTGAAAAGCTTTTTTGCGATTCTAACAAGGGGGTTTTTGTCTGGCTCCACCTGAAGGTCACCGGACGTAACGATGCGAATACCGGTGAAGATGAGAAAGCCACCGAATATATAAATAAGCCAATGAAATCGCTGGATCAGTTCGACACCAGAGATGATAAATGCTACCCGCATCACCAATGCACCGAGGATTCCCCAAAACAGCACTTTGTGTTGATACTTGCTGGGTACCTTAAAGTAGGAGAAGATGAGGACCATCACAAAAATGTTATCCACACTAAGCGATTTTTCGATCACGTAGCCAGTCAGAAATTCAAACGCATGCTTTTCGCCAAAGTAGTAGTACACAAACACATTGAAGCAAAACGCAAGGGCGATCCAAACGCCTGTCCAGGTCAACGCTTCCTTCACCCCAACTTCATGAGATTTTCTATGAAAGACTCCCAGGTCAATGACAAGCATGACAAGGATAAATACATTAAAGGCGATCCAAAGGGTTGATTGATTCATTTAATTGATAGTTGAAGATGGAATTATCATGGGATGGCGCTTCTAGCCCTCCCATGATGCAAAGTAGCTCTTAGTATGACTTCAGATGATAGATTGGCATTAGTTTATTTTCTCTTAGCCAGCGCTTTAATTCTTCGCGCTCGCTTTCCGTTAGCCATTGTCTGGATTTTCTAAATTCCTTTCTGTAAAGCCTGCGATCAAAGCATACTTTACCTAGAATCACCTTACAGTACTCAAGCATTGTAGTTTTCATCTTTTTAGAATTTAATTTTTATAGTTGGACTCAGATCATCTCTATATTGATCAAGAAGTATATGAGGCATTCTGTTATTGGAGATGTCGATAAACTTTAGTTTTTCCAATGCTTTGATGCCTTCAGGAAGCTCTGTCAAATCGTTATTTCCGAGGTACAGATATTCAAGTGATTTGAGATTTCGGATCTCCTCGGGAATTTTTTGAAAGTGATCACCCTCCAGGTGAAGCTCCTTTAGGTTTGGAATGGTGCTCAGCAAACCTATGTTTTTGGAAAGATTGAAGCGACTGTCATTATTGATATAGAGTACTTGAAGATTCTTGAGGTTTCTAATCTCCTGTGGAAGTATTTCTATCTCATTGTCAGAAAGCTCCAGGTATTCAAGACTCTTAAGCTTGCCGATGGAAGGAGGAAGCTGCGTGATGCCATCCCCTCGAATATCCAACACTTTTAAAAGCGGGAGCTTGCTAAGGACCTCAAAGTCCTGCTCGATCTGCTGCGCCTTGTTATAGTCGAGATAGAGGTTTCGTAGGGATGTCAGGCTTTCAAAGTTGTTAGGGAGTTTGCTCAATTTATTCCCAGAAAGGTCAAAATAGAACAGGTGCGACAATTGACTTAATTCCTCGGGCAAACACTCAATCTCATTGTTCGCAATGTCCAGATACTTAAGGTTTCTTAAGGAAAGAATCTCGATGGGAAATTCCTTCAGGTTTTGCTGTCTGAGCGTTAACCATTGGACACTATCTGGTGTTTGAAGCGCTTCATCAAGGTTCTTGTAGTTTTTTGATACCTGACCCTTTACTACCGGGACATGGATTGCGCTAAGGATAAATATGATGTATAAGATGTATTTCATGATTTCTTTGCATTAGTTTTTTTGAGAAGTATGACTTTGTTTCTTCTGGCAATAAGTACCCAGGAGATACCTGCGTCTATAGGGTGCGGTAGCGTATAAATGCTTAGCACCTGAAGCGGCAATCCGTTTCCATTCCTATCTATTCGATCCAGGTACATTATTGATACCGATTTAGAATGATGAGATAGGTAGCTGCAAAGGCGATCACTGTAACTATAAGTAAATAATCTATTCTCTGTGAATAAGTATTTTGTAGATGGTTCATCTTCATGCTGTTTAAAAGTGGACGAAAAAAGCTCGACCATTTCACTTGAACGGTCAGCAGGATTATTTCTCGTCTACAGCAAAAGTGCCCGGTGCTTTATGAATAGCGTGGGAAAAGGAGGAAAGAATCTTGTGCGTGTTTCTTGAATCTCTCCATGGATATGTGAAAGGTTTTGTTTCTGGTAGCTGTCCGGTTGCCGCTGTGATTCCCTTTTTTCATTCTTCCATAAAACGGACTCCTCGACTGATTTTGGTGCGGACTCTTCAGTTGTTTGGTTAGCTGTAGGGCTAGCACTTTCAGCATAGGTACCCACCGAGCCCAGAGAGAGCAAAATGACAATTAAGATATGGTAAAAATATCGAAACATGAAAGTAATACTACTATGTAGTAAAGCTATACTTTTAAACGTAATCAGTCAACAAAGGTTTACGGATTGTGAACGATTAATTAGTATCTGGCTACGCCAGCTAAGGGTCAAAAGCGGCTAAAATTGACTATTTTTAAAGTGTTTCAACTTTTTAAACAATGACTAACCTTCCTGAACAAGCCTGGGATATAAAAGTTGATGTGAATGAGAAGCTTTTTTTAAGAGACCCAGAGCATACCGAAGTAGGTAAAAAGATACTAGAAAAGGGTGTTAAAATGATTGATAAGCTCGGCCTTGAAGATTTCACCTTCAAAAAATTGGCCACAGCCATCCGTACCAATGAGTCGAGTATCTACAGGTATTTTGAAAACAAGCACAGGCTGCTTCTGTATCTTTTTCAGTGGTACTGGAGATGGATGGAGTATCAATTGGTGTTTAGTCTTCAAAATGTGACTGACCCGTTGAGAAAGATTGACATCATCATAGATTTGCTGGTGCAGCCGGAAAATATTGCTAAGAGCGACTCCCGAGGGCTAGACAAGAAGGCACTTCATCGGGTGGTAATCAAGGAGGCATCAAAGGCTTACCTGACTCATCACGTGTATGAAGACAATCAAAAGAAGTTCTTCAAGCCTTACAAGGATTTCTGCGGGCAGGTGGCCAATGTCATTCTTGAATATCATCCGAAATACAAATTTGCTCGATCGCTGAGTAGTACAATTGTAGAAATGTCCCATTACCAATACTACTTTATGAAGCACTTACCATCTCTCACTGATTTTGGCGAAAGCAAAGATGAGAAGGGTATCAGGAAATTTTTAGAGGCACTGATTCTTTCTTGCAAGTATTCTGCTTAGGACTTTTCTATTTTAATTTGACTTTTGATATGTAGGTCGCGTTGCGGGAACGGAATAGTTACGCCTTCTTCCCTAAATCGCTTATCGACCAAATACCTGATATCACTCTTTGTGTTTTCGATTGGAAACACATCGTTGCTCCAAAAGAATGCTTCGAATAGAAGCGCACTGTCTCCAAAGTCTACAAAACGAACAAAGGGATACTTGTCTGTATTTTTGTCTTTGAGTACTTTCTCATGCTGCAAGGTGCACTCCATAAGAATCTCTTTTACTTTCTCCACATCGCTTCCATAGGCTACGCCAACACTCACCTTAAAGCGGGTGGGCGTTGCGCTATGGCTCCAGTTGATGATGTTATCGACTATAAACTTGTGATTTGGGACAATTAGCATAATGCCATCCCGCGTGAGCACAGTGGAGGTCCTTAAGTTGATCTCAAGGATTTTTCCGATGAGTCCATCTATCTCAATTACATCGTCTCTTTGAATCGTTCCTTCAATTAGAATAAAAATGCCAGATACCAAATCCTGGAATATTTGCTGGAGTCCAAGTCCTAGTCCAACGAGCAGCGCCCATTTTAATGCTGTAAGACCTAAGAAATTGGTGCGAATGTAATCATACACCTGACATCTTTGTTAGGAGCAAGTTTATTAATTGAATATCACTGGGATTGCCGCCTGCTTTTTTGTTTAGGTTTCATCTATTTTCGGTGAGCAATTCCATTGTGCAATACGTTATTTTTGAATAATGACCGGCTTAGAATCAATCAGGGCTCAATTTCCAATTTTTGATCGCCATCGAGACTTGATTTATCTCGACAATGCCGCCACCACCCAGAAACCTCAGGCTGTAATTGATAGACTTGCGGAGTTCTATTCTTCTGAGAATGCCAACATTCATCGCGGGCTGTACGATTTGTCATCGCGGGCCACTGCCAACTTTGAGGAGGTACGGTTAAAGGTTGCTAATTTGATTGGGGCAGAAGATCCGCTATCAATTGCATTCACAAAAGGCACTACAGATTCAATCAACTTGATTGCGCAGGGATATTTGAAGAGGAAGTTGGGAAAGGGGGACAAAGTAGTGATCTCAGCGATGGAACATCATTCCAACCTCATTCCATGGCAGCAATTGTGCAAAGCACGTGGCGCGGAGCTTGCAGTTATCCCTGTCTCATCCAAAGGTGAATTGATCCTTGATGGCTTAGAGGAAATTTTTGAAGGCAGCACCAAGCTGCTGGCCATTACTCATGTCTCTAACACGCTGGGAACCATCAATCCAATTCAATCAATTGTCAAGGCGGCCCATTTGAGAAATATTCCCGTGCTTTTGGATGCCGCTCAAAGTGTAGGACATCTGCCTTTTAAGGTCTCCGACTTGGATGCAGACTTCGTAGCCTTTTCGGCACATAAGATGTTTGGTCCCATGGGTGTAGGTGTCCTATATTCAGATCCGAATTATACAGCAGACATTGAGCCTGGAAATTTTGGGGGTGGAATTGTCAGAGATGTAACTTTTGAGGATACCCAATTGCTTGAGTTTCCTCAGGTAGTGGAAGCAGGGACAGTGGACGTAGCGGGAGTTCTCGGCCTTGGTGCAGCAATTGATTTTATAAACGAGCTTGATTTGAATGATTCTCACCAGTATGAGAAAAGATTGGCAGAGTACTTTCGCGATGGATCAAAGGAGATTGAAGGACTTCGAATAATTGGAGAGGCGCAGGATCGTAGCGGTATCGTATCCTTCTCGGTGGACGGGGTGCATCCCCACGATGTAGCGACATTTCTTGCAGAGAAAAATATTGCGGTAAGGGCTGGTCATCATTGCGCGCAACCACTGCTTCATGCCATGGGTGTACAGGCCACGGTTAGGATCTCATTCTCGATATACAATTCAGAGGATGAAGTTGAAAAAGTATTAAAGGAATTGCATCACCTTGTTAAGTTCTGGAAATGAGTGACAGGCTTCAAAAGTTATACCATCCAATCATAAGACAGCACAATGCTGCGCCCATCAATTTTGAAAAAAGGGAAGGAAGAGAGGTAGTTACTGCGAACAATTCAATTTGTGGCGATAAGTTTGAATTCTTTGTGTCGTGTGACAAGGAGCGACTTGGGACGATTTCCTTTTATGGTATTGGATGTGCGGTGTCAAAAGCCTCATCCTCTATTCTTGTGAAGCTACTGGAAGGTAAGTCGCTCAAAGAGGCAATTGGGATATGTGAAAACTTTATTAACTACTTGGAGGAGAAGGATAAGGCGGTGTCTGCTATTAGTGAAGATTTTGAAGCCTTTAGTGCAATTTGGGAATTCCCACAGCGATTTGACTGTGCAGCCTTGCCCTGGCAGGAAATTCGAACTTTCCTAAGGGTGGTGGAAGCACGGTGATCAAAGAAACTTATTCTTTGCCTTGATTATAGCAGCCATGATACTCAGGGCAATTTCTTTCGCGCCCTTCGCATTGATATCCACTCCGATTGGTGCATCAATTTGTGAAATCTGACTTTCGTCAATACCATACTCACGTAACCTGGCTACCCTTTTCTCGTGATTTTTTCTGCTGCCCAGCGCACCAACGTAGGCGACCGAAGTTTTTAAAATGATTTTCAATGCATCGTCATCTATCTTGGGATCGTGTGAAAGAATGACTGTATAGCAATTGGTGTCCATGGCCAGTTGATGTAAGACTTCTGAAGGGTATTTTTCTATAAGGTGGTCTGGCTTCTCATGGAAAATAGTTTTGTCGACAAAAGTGCCCCTGGGGTCAATGACAAAGGTCTCAAATTCAAATTGCTGGGCGAGCATCACAAGCTCAACTGTAATGTGAGCAGCACCAATGATGATCAATCTACTCCGACTTGGAAATGTATGAATGAAGTAATCATTACCTTGGATACTCACCATTTCATTTTTCCTCATTTCCAGGATTCTCTTAGCTTCATCGATGACAGCGGGAGGAACCTCTCCTGAAACCAGGGTGCCATCTGCAGCCATCAAAGCGTTTAGACTCTGGCTTGTGTCCGCCAACTTGCTTATCAGCGCACATGCTTGATTCTTCTCTAGAAGGGACGAAAGCTTTTTACCCAATTCTTTTGCTTCTGGCGAGTCCCATGATTGGAGATAAACTTTTAGTTTTCCACCGCAGGTGAGGCCCACCGCCCAGGCTTCGTCATCACTTACTCCGTAGTCCAGTATTTTGCCGATTCCCGCTTCAAGGCTTTGTGCTTCCTTCAATACGGCTCCTTCTACGCAACCACCGCTAACCGAGCCAATCATTTCTAAATTGTCCGCAATCAGCATGCTTGAGCCCACTGGCCTTGGCGAAGATCCCCAGGTTTGAATGACACGCGCAATTTTAAAACTTCTGCCTGCTTCTTGCCATTGCTCTAAAGTGGATATATGCTCTTTCATGATTTTAATCCTAAAATACTAAATTTGATTTAGCTTGTATGATGCAGGTGAGATTGGTGAAGGTATAAAGCCACTTGTGAATCTAAATGCTATCACCTCACGTTAGTCAAACAATATATGGCGAAGGTAAGATTTACTACTGCTCTTAATAGTTTTTTTCCTGACTTAAAGGATATAGAGGTTAATGGATCCAATGTCCACGAAGTGCTAAGTAATGTGGAAATGCAATTTCCAGGCATATCTAACTACCTAAGAGAAGAAAATGGAGAATTGCGCAAACACGTAAATGTATTTGTTCAGGGTAAATTGATTAAGGATCGCCAGGGATTGTCAGACAAAGTTAATGGCGATCACAAAATTCTTGTCATACAAGCATTATCAGGGGGTTAAGCGTCAGATGAAACCTCAGATTCTCGTTGCCACATCAAAAGGGTTGATCGTTCTCACGGCTAGGGATAACAGCTATCTTATTTCTGATATACACTTTGCAGGCTTCCCCATCTCCTTTGTCTACTCAGATCCGAGGGATGGTACATGGTGGGTTGGGATCTCACATAAGCACTGGGGCGAAAAACTTCACCAATCCAGTGATTTTGGTATGAGCTGGCAGGAGTTAAAGGTTCCTTCCTACGGAAACTCAGAATACAGACCCGGCAAGCCAGCACTGCTGAGAAAGATATGGGTGATGCAACATGCGGGAGTCGATAAGCCTAACTGCTTCTGGATGGGCACAGAGCCGGGCGCACTTTTTTTTAGCGCAGATAATGGTCAAACGATCACTTTGAACGATGGACTATGGAATCATGCCAGTCGCATGGATGATCAGCAGTGGTTTGGCACAGGTAAGGACTTTCCATTTTTACATACCATTGCAATAGATCCACGCAATAGCGATCACCTGTATGTAGGCGTAAGTTGTGCGGGTGTGTTTGAAACGATGGATTCCGGCAAGAATTGGGAGCCTAGAAACGCAGGATTAAAAGCTACCTATCTTCCAAACTCCAAATCTACTATCGGTCATGATCCCCATCAGTTGTTGATTTGTCCGGCACATCCTGATGTAATCTGGCAACAAAACCATTGTGGCATTTATAGGTCAAGTGATGGTGGAAAAATGTGGAGTGAGGTAAGCGGTGAAGATGGATTTCCCTACTACGGATTTGCGTTGGCGATAGATGAGGAAGACCCAAATACTGCTTGGGTGATTCCAGCGAAGAGCGATACAGCAAGAATTCCAGCAAACCTGAGGCTTGAAGTCTATAGGACCTCGGACGCTGGAGCCAGTTGGCGATCAACGAGCTCAGGGCTACCTGCAAAAAATGCTTTTGATATTGTGCTGCGACAGGCATTTTCTAAAAAGGGTAGTGTCCTTGTGTTTGGTACAAACAATGGCAACCTTTACCTGTCAACTGACTATGGCGAATCATGGGAGCCTATTAGTCAGAATCTAGCGGCTGTTCAGGCGGTGTGCTTCACTTAACCGACACTTTTTACAGGAGCGTATTATCGTTCTTGAAAAGAAGTTTACTCAAACTGTATTTCCCTCCGCCTGCTAGAAATAGACACAAGCCAATCGTCAAATAGAGAAGTGCTTTCTCTTTTGAGCCAAAGGGATCATCTGCATGCCTCAGAAATGCTGCAGTACTCATGGTGCAAATCCAAAGAAAGGCTGCAGGTCGGGTAAAGATACCTGCAGCAATGAGTAGGCCTCCAGCGAATTCTGAAATACCCGCCATCCACGCAAAGAGAACAGGAAGTGGAAATCCTAATTCACCTGTGCTCTTGATCAGCCCTTCGGATGGAGGCATTTTTCCCAAGCCATGCCCAAATGCCATAAACAATCCCGCGCCTATTCTCAGGATCAGCAGTCCTGCATCTGTATAAAATCCCTTTAGCATCTATCTTCCTTTAATTGAATCGTGAAAATGGTGAAATTTTTCCAGAAGGGTTTTCCATCTAATTGCATTTTGTGTAGACGGCTTAATTTCCTGATTGGTGTAAAGCTCATTGATCTCCACAGGATAGTACTTCTTAGTCCATTCAATAATAGGCGGAAGAAATTCATCAGATGTCTTATTATCTTCAGGTATCCAATAAATGAGAATCTCCTTAATTTTATCTTGATCGCTAAACCAATAGGTGCGCAGCGTTTTGTTAGGTGGCCGACCAATTAGTTTGTAAAAGTCATTGTACTCGTAGAAGTGACCTTGTACGGTTTGACTTTCTTGATCATACCATAGTGAATCGTAAGAGGTGGTTGAATTCATCACCACATCCCACTCAGCCCATTTGTTTAACTTCCTGTTTTTGTAATTGAGATTGGGTTTTCCGTTTCGGTCATCAAACCAGACCCTAATTGTATCTGTTGTGAATTGCCACTTTAGATCACTTTGAGAGACTGTGGTTCTAAGATATTGCTTTACATACTCTAGGCGTCTATTACTTCTGTTATTTGAAGAGGTGCAACTATAGTATAGAATACTTGCTAACATTATATGTACCAATGATCTCATTGCGTAAATTTTATGCACTAAGATCTTACTAGAGTACTTCAAATTATGTCAACAAGTTGTTAAAGAAATGTTAACCACTTGTGAATACTATTTGACCAGACGCTGAGTTTTTAATTCTCGCGCAAGCCGTACTGCTTCGTACATATTGATCAATCCTCCCGTCTTGCTCAATTCGGCAAATTCCACTTCCCCCTTACCTCCGGGCCTCGAGATGCTTAAGTTATCAAATTTGCGCGTTGATTGAAGTACGACATCGATGACTTCCTGGGTTGTGAATTCAGGGAAGTAGGACAGAATTACAGCCACCACACCGGTCACTACTGGGCTGGCCATACTAGTCCCATCCTGATTTCGATACGTGTCATCCAAGGTGGTGGAATAGACGGAGACACCCGGTGCGAAGAGGTCAACGGACTTTTTCCCATAGTTCGAAAAACTACCCACAAAGTCTTTGTCTGCACCCCATGAGGAGGCACCGACTTCAATCCAATTTTTTGCCTCCTTACCATTTAGGTAGAAGCGCGAGGGGTAGTTTACTTTTTCATCTATGTTGTCGGAATCATTTCCAGCGGCATGAACTAGAATGACACCTTTCTGTTCCGCATACTTCACAGCTTTGTCCACTACCTCTTTTTGCGGGGAGAGCGATTTACCAAAACTCATATTGATCACGTGCGCACCATTATCCACCGCGTAAATAATAGCATTAGCCACGTCCTTGTCTCGTTCATCGCCATTGGGTACAGTGCGGACTGACATTATTCTAACATTGTCTGCAATGCCATTTATTCCAATATCATTTTTGCGATTGGCACCAATGATGCCAGCCACATGGGTACCGTGCATGGCATCTGGCCCGGTTACATCATTGTTGCCGTAGACCCTTTCGTAAAAGTTTGAGTAGTCATCTCCAATAATGCTACGCGGGTCAAAGTCTTTGTTGTAGCCATAGTTTACTACCTGTCCAAAATAAGTGGTAGCTTCTTTTAGCTGCGATAGAAAATCTTCAATACTTTCATCAGGCCCTATGTTCTTGTAAATATTCAGGACCATGCCCTTGGAAAACAATAAGGTTGGGTCAGACGTCTCAAAGTTTTTGATAGCCTCTTGGGTAAGAGAGTCAGTTTGAAGGAGACTACTAAGCGTGTCCACACTTTGCGCCACGTTTTCATACAGGGTGCTGTATAACTCGTATTGTTCCGCGTTTTTGTCTAATAAGGCCTCATACTTCTTCTTGATTTTCTCGTACTGCGCATATTCCTCTCTGTCTCTTTTTGGAACCTTCTTCTCCTCAATGCCGTCATACTTTGCCATCAATCGTACATACTCGCGTGTGAGTTCACTTGTGTCTTCATTTACATTCCCGTTCTTGCCTCCAATGAAATTCCATCCATGCACATCATCTACGTAGCCATTGTTATCATCGTCAATTCCATTGCCTGCAATTTCTTTTTCATTAGTCCAGATTACATCTTTCAAATCCTCGTGCTCGATGTCTACGCCTGAATCTATTACAGCTACAATGACTGTACGGGATGGTTGATTTTTTAATACCGTTTCATAGGCACGTTCGGCACTTATCCCTTGCACCCTATTTTGTTCAGGATCTTTAAGATGCCAATCCTTTGGAGGCTTGCGTGGACCATCCAGGTCTTGAGAAATGGTGACCTGAATTGCAAAACCGTTTAATAAAAGGAGTAAAACGCACGTAATAAATTGTCTTCTCATTGATTTCACTTTTTAAGCCTCCTCTTCAATATTCACCATAAACATGCCATTTTGGGCAATAATCAGCAATTCTTATCTGACAATGCTACAGGCAAAATTGGCAAAATGTTCAAGGATATTACGCTTGTTATCTGTTGAGGGTTGTAGACGTGTAGATTATTTAAGGGTTTATCACTTTTGAATAAATAAATTTACGCCTATGTTCCATCTTTTCTTAATGTCTATTGTGCTGTTTTACGTAATGTTCTTTGCTTTGGCTGCAAAGTACGCAAGGCAAAATGAACAGAGCCATAGCAATGGCAAATTGCTGTGGACGAGGTTGACGCATTAATTAATGATGCTGCTGAATAAAATAAAAAAACCGCTTCAAGCGGTTTTTTTGTGCCCAGGACTGGACCTGCCTACCGCAGGCAGGCTCGAACCCCAAAAAGATACTCAAGTCAGGCTTCGAAGAAAGTCCTTACCTATACCGGATTTCAGATATTTTTATCTAACTCTTGCGCTAATCCGATCAGGGTGTTGTTCGCTGTAGAGAAGTTTAAAAGGGATAAAGGGCTTTGTGCTTCGATTCTGACCAGCGTTGTGCTGCTGAATTCTCTTATTCAGATCATTGGTCATGCCCACATATATGAATTTTCTACGCAGGCTGCTCAACGCATAGACAATTATCATGGAGATGTGATTTCGAAATTTAAGAAGGCTCGGCTTAGAGCCTTCTTAAACAAATTGTGCCCAGGACTGGACTCGAACCAGCACACCTTGCGGAACTACCCCCTCAAAGTAGCGTGTCTACCAATTTCACCACCTGGGCTAATGCATAGCAGTGACCAAAGATTTTTGAGAGAGGGCAAAAGTAGGAAGGATTTAATACTTTCCCAATGGCAGCAAGCCCTACCTTTCTTTCTTTCCCGCCTTCTTTTTAAGGTACGAAATCATAGGACCATAGTTGGAGTACTCCTGATGGCCCACCTGAATCTTCTTTCCGCCCTCAAACCTGACTTCAAGTTCCTTGTAGGTGGTTGATTTTCCGGTTTTGACCTTCGACTCTTTCCAGTGGTCCACTTGCTCAAGCTTGTAGTGAACCCTGCGATTCAGCGCGGGTCGGAAAATTTCGATTTGATTGTTGCCGAGGCGAATCACCTTATATCCAAATATCAATCTAAACAAGAGGAAGGCAGAGATGGGCCCAAGAGAACTTACAATCAGATAGGAATACCATGGGGGAGTAGTGTCATTGTAAATGGTGATAGCGCTCATGCCCACGAGCACAAAAGCAATAATTAGAAAAAGTGAAAAGGATATTAGTGTTCTACCCGTAGGTTTTGAAATAACCATCCGTCAAAATTAAATAAATATTCTACGATAGTTTGTGGATCAGATGGTTTGAGAATCTTGACGCATTTTTTAGTGAGGATTGGGCAAATGCTTTAGATATTGATAAATTGAGTAGAATGTTATCCAAGAAATGTAAATATGCCATCCATGCATTGGTCCACCTGGCGGAGCGCTTTGAGGAGGGACCTATACATATTCAGGAAATTGCTGAACGAGAAAACATTCCAAAGAAATTTCTCGAAGCCATTTTACTTGAATTGAGAAATGCAAAAGTGCTGCAGAGTAAGAAAGGGAAGGGAGGCGGATATTATCTACAGCGCAAACCTGAGGATGTCAATCTGATAGAGATCATCCGTTTGATGGATGGTGCCATTGCGATGCTACCTTGTGTATCGTTGAATTACTATGAATCATGTGATGAGTGCAGGGATGAGGTGAACTGTGGAATTCGATCTGCGTTCATTGGTGTGCGTGACGAGACATTGAAGATTCTCGCAGAAACAACACTGGATCGAATCATGCGACAAAAAGGCTTGCTTAAGTCTTAGCGATTTGCCGAATAATTTTATCGATATGCCTTTTTTCAATAGGGCTGGTAGCAAGTGTAAGACTCTGTTGTAAATGCGCAAGGGACTGCTCCCTGTCACCTAATTCGTAGAAAATTTTTCCCAGCGCAGTATGATAAATGTAGTAGTTATTAATGTACACATATGATCCAAGTTCCTGTAAGGTGCGCAAGGCCTTTAATGTTTGTCCCGAATAGAACTGCGCAATTCCCAAGCTAAGCCTGACAAAAGGTGATTTATTGAAGGCGGCCAACTGTTCATAAATTCTAATGATGGCTGGCCAATCTGTTTCTGCAAAGGAGGGTGCTGCACAATGTAGGTAAGCGATGGTGGCTTCTAAGTGATAGGTGCTAACATCCTCTTTTTGGGCCTCTTTCAGGTACTTGTTACCCACCCTTATCATGTCATGATTCCAGTTGGCTCTGTTTTGTGCTTCCAGGTCAACAATTTCTCCCTGAGTGTTATATCGGGCGTCAAACCTTGCAAGGTTATACAACATCAATGCTAAGAGGGCCTTACTTTCTTTGGATGACCACTTTGGATTGTTAACAATGCTTTGTGTTAAAGCAAAAGCATCTTCGCACAAGGTTTCGTTGATTGGTTCCTCCCCTCTGGAGGTCTTATAACCTTCGTTGAACATCAAGTATAAAATTTTTAAAACCGTCAACCTGTCATCCTCCTTGATCTGCACATCATACAAATTTGATGGGGTCTTCATCTTAATTTTGCTCTTTATCCGCTGAAGGATTTTTGAAATTGTTTCTGCAGAGGTGCCGAGGACAAAAGCAATCTGACTGATTTTGAAACTTGCTGCGTAACGAAGCGCAAAAATAATCTGCTGTCTTGGAGAGAAGGGCAGTGAGGCGCAAATCGTCAGGAATTCAATAGAAACTTCTGCATTATCATCTATATCGGCTGGCGCTGACGTGGGCCAATTAGGATCACTTTCGACAGGAAATGAAGCCAACGCAGTGGTAGTTTGTATTTTCTTGCTGGCAATATTAGCGCTTACCTTGTATAGCCATGCGCTTGGATTTCTTGGATCATCTTGAGGCCACTGTTGCTGCGCGACTAAAAAGGTGTCTTGAACGATATCTTCTATACGGGTAATGTCAGCACAGTTATATCTCCTGGCAAGCCTTGCAACGAGTGGCCCAAAATTCTTCTTATATAGTTGGTCAATATCGTGGGACGAGGAAGACAGCTTTCTAAAATTGCATGATTGGTCTCACTTCAATTTTTATTTGCCCTGTGGAAACCAATGGACAGGTTGATGCGATTTCTGATGCGTGCTCCAATGAATTCGCGTTTATTATGGTATACCCGCTAATTGCCTCTTTGGCCTCTATAAATGGACCGTCAGAAATGATTTTATCTTTAGCCACTAACGACATCCCATTTTCTAGCGGTTCACCTTGCACGAAGTTGCTCGACTGGGTCAGTTCTTCTACCCACTTCACCATTGATTGAAGGTCTGCATCCTGTTGTTCTTGTGTCATAGCCTCCAGCAGCTTAAGATCTTCACGAATGAGAAACATAAATTTTTTCATAGTATTAAAGTTAGTGTGAGTTTAATTATAGATCCGATTTGTGATAGTTAAATTTCACCTCTTCCGAGGAACCGTCTTGGGATCCTATCATTACGTATATATTGATTTCGTTTTCGCTGATTCGCTCAAAGGTAAATTCATCAAAGTAAACTCGGTTGGGCATGACCTTCACCAGCCTGAAGTCGATGGTCTCGTCTTTAGTTTCCCAGCCATGTAGATTTTTGTCAAAGTGTTTTAAACGGAGTAGAAGCGTTTCGTTTTCCTCTACAATTGTTACGAGTTCGTAAAAGGAGACTTTGTCATCAACGATTAACTTAAATACACACATCATAGAGCCACCGCTGGGAGGAGTCCACACTTCCTCCGTAGAACCGCCTAAGGCTTCTCCTTTCCAGGAGCCAGGAAGCCATTTCAGGCTTTCGAGAGTGGCCTTGGGGGAGCCAAGCGATTGATCGTAAGGAATGGTTTTAAAATGCTTCTGCGCATACAGTGACAGGCTGATCGCCTGAATGGTCAAGAATACAATAGCAAGTTTCATGTTTTCTTTTTCTACTATAGTGTGCTGGATTCCCAAAACGTGGACACTCGATATCGTCTTTTTCTGATAAAAACTTGAAATATTGATTGACTATGCTTTTTTGGCACGTACTACCAGTAAGACTCCAGCAACGATCACGATCGAACTGATTATTTGTACGGTTAGCACGGCTTCGTGTAGAATGATCGCAGCGAAAAAGGCGCTGTAGATGGGTAAGGTATTGTAGATAGTCGCTGCCTTTGTAGATCCTATCAGGACAATAGACTTATTCCATAGATAAAAGGATATTACCGAGGGTCCCACTCCGATATAGATTAATTGATAAAAACTCTCTGCTGTAAAGGAAAGTGGTGTGGGAATCAAAATTTGTTCGCCAACAAAGAGAGGAAGCAACATGAGTTCACCAAGAATGAAAGTGGTGGCCACGAATGAAAGGTTTCCTATACGCGAATCTTTTTTTCTCACTAGCGCTGTGTAGCTGGCAAACAAACAGGCGGCCAGCGCCATGGTCAAATCTCCTTTATTAAATTCAAGCTGTAGCAGGATGTCCAGGTTGCCCTTAGAGAGTAATGTCAGCAAGCCTGCGATTAAGACAACAAACCCAACCACTTGTTGCTTTAATAGGTGTTCCTTGAAAATAATCCTGTTGAGCAGCACAACATAGAGAGGTGCGGTGATGGCAATCAAAGATAGATTTAGTGCCGGGGTCCAATGTGCTGCAGTGTAGATTAACGTGTTGAACATCGTCACTCCCAGAAAGGCGAGGACCATCATCAACTTCCATTGTCTTTTGAGTAGGGCTAAATCTTTTTTCAGATAAGGCCACGCCAGGGGGATGATGACAATAGTGGCGATAAGCCATCTAAAAAATGAAATAGAAATGGGGGAAAAGGTTGAGCTTAATCCTCTTGCTACTATAAAGTTGCCTGACCAAATTACGGTGGCAAGGAAAGCCATGAAGTAGCCGGAACTGGCGAGTCTGTCTTTAATCTGCATTTATATTGCTAAAGATGGGGAAATGGTTGAATTCTTTAAATCCAATTGTAACCTTTTATACACCAACTGGTAACTAACCCGACAATTGACACAGAACAGGATCCTGATGACTGACGAGCTACTAATGGAGGCCGTAAAGAATGGCGACCTCCAGCAGGCTTCCATTTTGTATGAGAGATACCACACGAGGATCTTCAATTTTCTGGCGAGACTATGTATGGATAAGGAAACAGGTGGTGACTTGACGCAAAATGTATTTCTTCGAATGTTAAAATATCGAAGTTCCTATAATTCTGAGAAAAGATTTCAGCCATGGATTTATCAAATGGCTAGAAATGTGTTTGCGAGCCACTATCAGGAGCATAAGAATAGCATCAACCGATTTGTAGATGTTGAAAATATTGGGAACAAAGCCACCACCGCTCATGAGGACATGGAAAGATCCGAAAAAGAAGACCTGCTATATCGATCAATGGCGATGCTCAACGAAGAGCAGCGTGAACTGCTTGTTCTCACACGCTTTCAGCAGATGAAATATGAGGAGGTGGCAGACATCATGAATACTACGGTGGCAAACATAAAAGTGAAGGTACATCGTTCGATAGCGAAATTGAGAGAGCATTATTTCCAACTTGAAAGCAAATGACATGGAAAAGGAAAGATTAGAATCGTTGATCATTGATTATATCGATGGCACTTTATCTGAAGCAGAAAAGGAAGAGGTTGAGCGATTACTATCGAGTAGTAACGAGGCTTCCCAAATGTATCTGGAGTTGAAAGAGGTGACGGACAAAATGCAGGCTGCAGATGAATGGAAGCCCAAAGCTGGACATGAGCGCATGTTCGAAAATAGCTTGCGTTATGAATCAGTTGTAAGCCAATCTTCTCAGATCATTTCATTTAGGCCGATAATCTATAAGGCCGCTGCAGCTGTTGCACTGGTGATGTTGGGACTTGCGGGTGGCTATTGGCTTAACGAAAAAAATAGAAGTGCTAACGAACTGGCAGCACTAAAAATGGAAATGAGCGAGACAAAAGGAATGATGATGGACTTACTTCGTAATCATCAATCTGCCAGCCAGCGGATGCTGGGAGCTAATGTTGCCCTAACTATTTCGCAAGCAGATGACGAAATTGTGAATGCGCTTGAAGAAACCATGTTGACCGATCCGAATACTAACGTGCGATTGGCGGCCCTGGAAGCGCTGAGCAAGTTTATAGATGAACCAAAAGTCAGATCTGTTCTGGCCGCTGCGCTTTCTAAACAAGATGACCCGGTTGTTCAAATTGAATTGATCCAACTTTTGGTCTATATGAAAGAGAAAGGCGTTGTCAACGATCTTGAAAAGATAATTGAGGATGAGACAATTATTCAGGCAGTAAAAGATGAAGCGCATTCCGGATTACTAAAACTTTCTTAGTAACCATTTACATCATCCTTGGTAACTAAAATAAAAACGAAATGAAAAAGATATTAATGTTGATTGGAGCGGTTGCAATGTCTGGGGTGACCTTTGCGCAGGAGTACAAGGTGAGCAGAAACAGCGGACGGCTTGAGATAAACCTGGGTAAGGTGTTGGTAGAAGGTCACAGTGGCAACGACATTATTTTTACCTCAGAGGATTTTAATGAGTCGAGAGATAAAAGGGCAGAAGGTCTGAAGGCCGTGAATGCCCTCGGTTTAGATGATAATACCGGATTGGGAATCAACGTAGCTGAAAGCGAAAATACTGTTGTAGTACGCCAACTATCAGGAACCAGGAATCCAAGAATCAGGATACTAGTTCCTGCAGGTGTTATTGTTTCGTTTCAGCATGACTCGCATTACGGTGGCACAGCCAAGTTTAAGGATATGCAAAATGAAATTGAAGTTGCAGCTCAATACAATAATGTCGAGTTGGAAAATATAACAGGTCCCATGACAGTGAAATCCGTCTATGGTCATGTGGAAGCCAACTTTAGTTCAACGATAAAGAGCCCGATTTCAATCGTCTCTGTTTATGGGTACGTTGATATTTCTATTCCTCAATCAACCAAGGCCAATCTAAGGATGGATAGCTCGTATGGCGAAATATTTGTCGCTCCTGAACTGAAAATAGAAGTGAGCAGTGAAGGTAACATGGTAAGGTACAACGATCGTGTGCAAGGGAAATTGAATGGAGGCGGCCCTTTGAGCTTGAATCTTAGTAGCAACTACGGGAAGATATACTTACGTAAGAAATAGTTAGGTAGCACAAAAAAATGGAAAAAATGAAAATGAGATGGTTGACATTTGGGTTGTGGATGTTGGTGTCCTCTGCTGCTTTGGCGCAGGAGTTCAAATTGGCCAAGAGCACGGGATCAATTGACATTACAGAATTAAACAAGGTCATGATCGAGGGCTACGCAGGAAACGAAATAGTTTTTCGCTCCAGGGATCATGATAAAGGCCATGATGAAAGAGCAGAGGGCCTCAGAGCAATTGGTAATTTCGGCCTAGAAGATAACACAGGAATAGGCTTGTCGGTGATTGATAATAGCGGTGTGGTGGAGGTGAGGCAATTGAAGAAAATGGATGGGCCTAATATACTCATTAGAGTGCCGCAGGGCATGCGCATACGCTATACCCATTCATCTCCCTATGGCAGCGGACTTGAGTTGAGTAGCCTTGAGGGTGAAATTGAGGTCTCCACAGTTCACAATAAAGTGCATTTGCAAAATGTAACTGGTTCAGTCAAAGTGAGAACTGTTCATGGTGATGTCGATGGTGTGTTTGGTGCCGTCAAGAATTCAATTTCAATTGCGTCTACGCATGGACATGTAGATGTGGCTATGCCAATTTCAACTAAGGCAAATCTTAATATAGGTACTTCTTACGGTACAATTTTTATCGATCCCGATTTTGAAATACAAATGGACAAGACGGGAAGTGTGGTGAAATACAATGATAAGCTATCTGGAAAACTTAATGGTGGAGGAGTGGAGGTGAGACTTTCATCGGAGCACGATAATGTTTATCTCAGAAAAAATAATTGAAATACAATGAAAGAACTTCTAATGATTCTCTTTGCGTCTGTAAATGTGCTTGCGCAAACTGAGATAAACAAAAGTCTGAAAGTAAATGAATCTCAATCCATAGAAATTCAATTTGACTATCCTGAACTGATCTCTATTTCAACGTGGGATCGAGCTGAAATGCAGATCACCGGCACAGTGCTGATTAACCAAGGCGAAAATGATGATGCCTTCGAATTGGATATTTCAGAAAATGCGCAGACAATCAAGATTGAAAATCGTATCAAAAATCTAAAGAATCTGCCAAAAAGAATTACCGTGATGGAAGGCGAGCAGAAGATCATGTTTCCATCCAAAGAGGCGTTTGAGGAGTACAAAAAAGTAAATGGTCAGCCTCATGGTGGAGTATCATATGGGGTGGATTTGGATATCTTAGTACAAATAAAGGTCCCTCGCGGCACGAAGACCTCTGTGACTTCTACCTACGGAATGGTTGAGGTTACCAATTTTGATGGCCCCATAGTGGTCGTGGCCAAATATGGGGGAGTTGATGCCACATTAAGTGAAGCGTTGATAGGAAAGCTCTCTGCTGAAACAAATTACGGTGAGATATATTCTAATCTTGATGCTAAATTGAGCTCTTCGTTTGTTGCGGAGAAGGATTTCCACACCTCACTAAATGTCAATTTGGGAAAGGGCCCCGCTTACAGTTTTATTTCAAACTATGGGAATGTGTATCTAAGGAAGAAGTAGGACACAGCTATTTTAAGATTTATCAATACCTCTTATCGATTCCTTCAAATAGAGGTATTTTTTTTGCATCTTGCCGCCCGCAAATTTTTTCAACTTCATTAACTAATCATGGCCTTACTGGAGAAGCAGCTGTATGTCAAGAAGTCAACTTTACCTGGATCAGGAAAGGGGCTCTTCACAAAGAAAAAAATCAAAAAGGGGACACGTATTGTCGAATACAAAGGAGAAATCTTAACCTGGAAGGAGGTTAAGAAATTGGCGGACGACCGGAATGGATACGTCTTTTACATTAACGCCAAACGATGTATCGATGCCTTCAATTATACAAAGGCATTAGGTCGATATGCCAATGATGCAAAAGGACTGAGCAGGGCAAAGGGTATTAAAACAAATGCTGAGTACGTGGTGGGCAACGGCAAGAAAAAGTGCTACATCGAAGCCATCAAAGATATTCCTGCCAGGTCAGAGATTTTTGTAGAGTATGGCAAGGACTACTGGAAAGTAGTGAAGGAGAATCTCAAGATTGACAAGGAATGGAGTAAGAAGAATAAAGAAGGGAAAGGATCCCTTCCCCATCATAAGGCCACTAAGCGACTTTAGAGTTAGTCGATAGGATCTTTTGCCATCTCAAGGGTGGATAGCATGCCGTCCTTTACTCCCCTTATTTTTTCCATTTGATCTTCGAGATAAGCGCGAGATTGTTCATCATCTACGCTGTCAGGCAGTGGATTAAATTGATGCATCCAATCCATCATTAGGTTGTTGGCTGAGTCAAGTTCTTTTATCATTTTTTCGATTTTCTCTCTCTTCTCCACGACCATATCAGGCGTGTTAGCTATTTGCTCCTGCAGTTGGGATTTGATTTTATAAATATCTTCCATTTTAGGCATCACCTCATCGTGAATGGCCATCACCTGCTCATACAATGCCTGATTCGGATCTTCCACCATTTCCTCTTCTGGTTCTTCATTTCCGGCCTGATCTGTGGGTTTTCCGCAGCTGAACGTGATCAAAAAACTTAAGAAAAGGACGCTGTATAGATATTTCATCTCGGATTGGTTTGTAGTTTTTGTCTCTGCAAAATTACGACATTTCCGCATAAATGTCTTGTGACTAAAACAGGCGAACGGAAGTTAGGAAGAACTATTTTTTTTGAAATATTAAGAAAAGGATGTTGGGTAAATCAACTATTTCCATTTTCTTAGTGGCGATAATTGCAAATAATGAATACGAAGCGATTTTATTTCTGGTATTATTTTTTTCAAACCCGGACGGGACTTGAAGGAAGATCGCTTTGTTGAATAGTTAATAAAATCAAAGAAATCTCAGAAAGTCCCGGAAGTCCGGGACTTTTTGTTTTATACGAGTTTTGAAGATGAAGGAAAGAAAGAGAAAGAAGGTGGCCATTCAGGGCATTGCTACTAGTTTCCACGAAGTGGCTGCGATCCAATATTTTGGAGACGGTATCCAAACCGTGGAATGCTTCACCTTTCATGATCTGTGCGAGTCGCTCAAGTCCGGCAAGGCTGACTATGCGATGATGGCGATCGAAAATTCAATTGCAGGAAGTATCCTTCCCAACTATTTTCTTTTGCAGCAGTATCATTTCTCAATTCTTGGAGAGGTTTACTTGCCCATTCATATGCATTTGTTGGCGCTGCCAGGCGTCAGGTTAAAAGATATCAAAACTATTGAGTCACATCCGATGGCCATTCGCCAGTGCAGTGACTACCTGCATCGACTGGCGAATGTAGAAATTAGAGAAAGTGATGATACCGCCTTGTCTGCCAAAAAAGTAGGTGAGCTGAAATTGAAAGATACCGCAGCAATTGCCAATGAATATGCCGCAAAGAAGTATGGGCTGGCTGTTTTAGAAAAAAGAATTGAAACTCATAAGAAGAACTTTACACGTTTTCTTGTTTTATCAAAAAAGGAACAAGGTCTGAAAGGGGTCAACAAAGCTTCGCTATCGTTTGAGGTAGCCAACGAAGTGGGTAGCCTTGCGGATGCTCTGATGATTTTCAAGAACCAGGGAATAAGTCTTTCGAAAATTCAATCGGTACCGATTATAGGGAAACCGAGTGAATATACCATTCACATCGATGTGGAATGGCGGAGGCGTAAAAGTTATGATGATGCCCTTTATCAAATACTAAGGCAGGTCAAGAATCTGAATGTGATGGGCGAGTACAAAAAGGCAGCAATAAAGTTTTAATGATGATTTCGTTTGCAAAGAGAATAGAACAGGTGGAGGAGTATTACTTCTCAAAAAAATTACAAGAAGTAAGAAGTCTCGACAGCCGTGAGGTGCCGATAATCAACCTGGGCATCGGAAGCCCGGACCTTCCACCCTCGGATGAGGCGGTTAGTGCCTTGTCCGACACAGCGACTTTACCTTCAAGCCATGGCTATCAGAGCTACAAGGGAATTCCCGCTTTTAGACAGGCCATCTCAAGTTTTTGCAAAAGGACTTATTCCATCGATCTCGACCCGGATACGATGATACTTCCACTGATGGGATCTAAGGAAGGGATCATGCATATCTCAATGGCGTTTGTCAACGAAGGTGAGACGGTTTTAATCCCCGATCCGGGATATCCCACTTATGCATCCGTATCAAAACTTGTTGGTGCTTCGATCGAAACTTATCAACTAAGTGAGAGGGACAACTGGAGTATTGATTTTGATAAGCTTGAAGAGAAAGATTTATCAAAGGTAAAAATCATGTGGATCAACAGTCCACACATGCCAACCGGCAGCGTGTTGAAGGTGGAGGACCTACAACGCCTGATTGACCTGGCCGTAAGGTATAATTTTCTAATCGTGAATGACAATCCATATAGTTTGATCTTGAATGGTAATCCCACAAGCATTCTTTCGATTGAAGGGGCTGGAGAGGTAGCGATTGAGTTGAACTCTCTAAGTAAGTCTCACAACATGGCGGGATGGCGCGTGGGCTGGCTTGCCGGAAAGCCTGAGTTTTTGGAAGCGGTGTTGCGCGTGAAGAGCAACATGGATTCAGGAATGTTCTTGGGAATTCAACAAGCCGCGGTTCAAGCCTTGGCACAGGGGGAGAAGTGGTTTACCAATCTCAATAATATCTATCGAAGCAGACAAGTAAAAGCATTTCAGATTTTGGATCTCTTGGATTGCAGTTACCAGAAGGAGCAAGTCGGCCTTTTCGTTTGGGGTAAAGTGAATGACTCGATTGAAAATGTAGAGGAATGGATTGATCATATGCTTTATGAAGCAAAGGTTTTTATTACGCCTGGATTCATTTTTGGAGAAGCGGGTTCGAGGTACATCAGAATTTCCCTTTGTGCCACCGAAGAGAACTTGTCCAGAGCTTTTGATCGATTAGAAAAATTGAGTCTGTTGGTAGCGGATTCATCAAACCTAACCAAGGAAAAATGAGAACGGTAGTAGTAGGATTGGGATTGATTGGAGGGTCTATGGCAATAGACTTGAGAAGAACAGGAATTGCCACACAGCTTATTGGTGTGGATGAAGATGAAGGACATGCGAGAAAGGCAATGGAACTCGGGCTGGTAGATGAGGTTACTACATTGAATAGATCGCTAAAGGATGCAGATCTTGTCATTTTAGCCATTCCAGTAAGTGCTATCACAAGAATACTTGTTCCGGTGATGGATCAGATAGCACCAAACACAATCGTGTTGGACACTGGCTCAACCAAAGCATCGATATGCAAGGCCATAGCTTCACATTCGAAGAGGCGACAATTTGTTGCGGCTCATCCAATTGCCGGTACTGAAAATTCAGGACCGGAAGCTGCATTGAATGGGTTGTTCGAAAAAAAGACGATGATCGTTTGCGAGCAAGACTTGAGCTCAAAAGAGGCGCTGGCAACAGCTGAGCAGGTCTTTAAGGCACTTCAAGTAAAGACCATTCACATGGGGCCTGTGGAACACGATAAGCACGTGGCCTATGTGTCACATCTTTCGCACGTCAGTTCTTTCTTACTTGGCCAAACAGTAATGGATATTGAAAAGGACGAGAAGAACATTTTTGCCCTGGCGGGAAGTGGCTTTGCATCAACGGTAAGGTTGGCAAAGAGTTCTCCTGACATGTGGGCTCCAATTTTTGAGCAGAATGTGGAGTACTTGAGTCAGGCACTGCTTGAGTACATCATGCACTTACAAAGGTTTCATTATCACCTTATGAAGAAGGACTCTAAAGAGATACATCGAATTATGACGGAGGCCAATGAGATCAGACGAGTGCTTAGTGGAATAGAATTAAAAGATCAAAAGGAAAATAAAGTAGAATCATTAATAGAGAAATAAGGATATGAAAAAGGAACTACAATTAGAGGGAATGAACAGTTGGATAAAAGCGGAAAGGCCATTGATCATAAGCGGGCCCTGTAGTGCAGAAAGTGAAAGTCAGATGGTAAGCACCGCAAAACTACTCGCTGCGATTGGAAAGGTAAATGTGTTGCGCGCAGGTATTTGGAAACCCAGAACAAGACCCGGTCAATATGAGGGCGCGGGCAAGGACGGATTGAAGTGGCTGATGCAAGCCAAAGCGGAGACAGGCTTACCAGTAGCTACGGAAGTAGCGAACGCCTCGCATGTAGAACAATGCTTAAAGGCTGGGGTGGACATTCTGTGGGTTGGTGCACGCACTACTGTAAATCCTTTTTCAGTGCAAGAGGTGGCAGACGCACTGCAAGGGGTGGATGTACCTGTGTTGGTGAAAAATCCTGTGAACCCGGATTTAGAATTGTGGATAGGAGCTTTGGAAAGATTGAATAGAGCAGGAATAAAGAAGCTGGCTGCGATCCATCGTGGATTTTCTTCATTCGAAAAAGGGCCGTTTCGCAATGCGCCCATGTGGGATATCGCTATTGAACTGAAGACCACATTTCCTGATTTGGACATTATTTGTGACCCGAGCCACATTGCCGGGCAGCGCGAATTGATTCCTTTTGTTTCGCAAAAGGCAATTGATCTTGATATGGCAGGACTTATGATCGAGAGCCATATCGAGCCCTCCGTGGCCCTGAGCGATGCGAAGCAGCAGGTGACTCCTTCGGCACTTGCAAAAATTCTTGAAGACCTTGTGGTGAGAACACCATCCACAGCCAATAAGGAATTCAAAAGTACACTTACCATACTGCGTGAACAGATTGACCAACTCGATGACCAGATCATGCATACGATGGCCGCCAGGATGAAAATATCAGAACAGATAGGTAACTACAAGCGCGACAGCAAGGTGACGATCCTTCAGGTCAATCGCTGGGAAGAGATCATACAGACCCGTGTGGCGCAGGGCAATGCCATGGGATTGGGGGAAGACTTTATAAACAACCTTTTGAAACTTGTCCATCATGAGTCTATCCAGGTTCAGCAACGGGTCATGAATAAGGAGGCACAGAAAGTTTAGGGCTAGCATAGTTTTCCTGCAATTTGAAGTATCTTGAAGTCGTGAAAAGTGCGGCTTTAATACTTTCCATGTCACTTCTTTGCCTTAATGTCTCCGGGCAAGATTCATTTGCTTTAGATAGCGCAGCTCTTTGGGCTAAAATCATCTCGCTGGAGGGCAGGTATCTGGCAGATTTCCCCACAACGTTTGCTACTGTGGAAGACCTGTTGCAGGAAGCACAGCGGTCTGGCTGTACAGGATGCAAGGGTCGGGCCATTATGCTGATGGGCGAATTTTACTGGGCCAACGGAGCCTATCAGCAGGGGCTTAAATTTTTTAGGAGCGCCATTGAGGTTGCAAGGTTGGTGAAAGATTACAATACAATGGCCAAGGCCACCGATTTCATCGCGAACACTTACTACTACCAGGCATACTACGACTCTGCTGAGTATTATTTTAATAAAGCCTACAAAATAGCTGAAGATGAAGGTGACATTGCCAACATGATTCTGATCCTTCACAACACTTCTTTGATGTACCATAGAAAGGGAGATTTCAGAAGAACAGTGGAATACATTTTCAAGGGTGAAAAGTTGAAGGATGAGCTACCAGAAACAAAGCACCATATAGAAGCCATGGGCGCAATGGGATCCCTGATGATTGACAGCATTTATTATAAAGAAGAAATCAAGGATGAGCTGAAGAATGTTGACCTATATAAACGGAGTGGGGAATGGATGAAGCTCTATTATACCTATCATAATATCGGAAAGTCATATCGGCAACTTCAGGATCCTCTGAATGCGGCAAAGTACTTCAGGTTGGCAGCAAAAACGGGGGAATTCATTGAGTTGGTACCCGAATGGGATTTGGTTGCCATCGACTACCGAAATGCAGGAATGAAAGATTCATGTTTCTATTACCACTATCTTGCAAAGCAGGACTTCAATAGAGTGACTAGGCCAAATGCTTCTTACACATTGGAACTTTTGGGCAGCGCACATATGGCATTTGGAAATCTTGACTCGGCTCGTTTCTATTATGATTCTGCACTTGCCATGAGTTACAAAATGAATAACAGAATCACATTTACCGGCATCCATCGCAATCTCGTGCGAACTCATGCACTGCATGGCGATTTTCAATCGGCAAAGTATCACCTAAGCACAGGACTCAGGCTTGCCAGGGAGGTTTCTCTTATTCATGAGAAAAATCTGTATCAGGAGGGGCAATTTTTACACGAGCAGATGGGAGACTATAAAACTGCGTTATTTTATTCGGAAAAATACAAGAACTACCTGGATAGCATCAATCGACAAGAAACAGCAATAAATCTCACTCGGATGCAAGCTGAATTTAAGACAGCAAAGAAGGAGTCGGAGCTTAGCCAAATGATTCAGGTGAATCTTCTTAATGAGGAGAAGATTAAAACTAGAAACCTCCAAATCGGACTTGCGCTTATTTCCATCATTTTAATAGGCTCATTTGGAGGTCTGTATTACAGGAGGTTTAGAAGAAAAGAGAAGGGCTCTAATCTTCTGCAACGCCAGAAACAAATTATTGAGCAACAGAATGATGTGCTACAGAAGCAAAATGAGGAGAAGGAGGCACTCATCCATGAAATCCATCATCGCGTGAAGAATAATCTTCAGATCATAAGTAGCTTAATAAATATTAAGGCGAGATCTGGTGATGAGGAAACGAAGGATATTCTGGGCGGGTTAAACAATCGCATTCACTCGCTCGGATTAGTGCATGAGATGCTGTATAAATCAGATCATTTTGGTTCAATAGACCTTAAAGAATACCTTACAGAGCAGAGTCGCTTGACGCTAGCTTCATTGGAACTAAACAAGGGCGGGATAGTTTTAGAAGTTGAAATTGATAAAGTGGAAGCTAACGTTGATTCAGCATTGGCCTTGGGGTTAATAAGTAATGAGTTAATCACCAATGCGATAAAGTACGCATTTGATACAACGCAGCAGGTAAAAACAATTGGGGTTAAGCTTAAAAAATCTTTAGGGCAATGGGTATTCAGTGTTACGGATAACGGATTGCGGTCTTCCAGTTTTGATTTTAAATCTGGAAAATCTTTTGGACTTAAATTTGTCGACCAATTATTGAAGACTAAACTAAATGGGCAGATGAATATCAAGCAAGATCAAGGGATGAAAATAGAAATGGTTTTAAAATTGACTGTTTAGATGGGTGGCATGAAACTGGTTGTTGTAGAAGACGAATTTGTTATTGCGGAAGACATAAAATCTCTCCTAGTTGAGCAGGATTATGACGTGCTGGGTGTTTTTGACAGTGCGGAGGAGGCACTTCCCTTTATTGTCGAGAAATTGCCGGATCTTATTCTTGTCGACATAAGACTTGCCGGGCAGATGACGGGAATTCAATTGGTAGAGCAAGTAAAATTCAAAATATCCCTTCCAGTAATATTCATTACTGCTAACTCAGATACGGAGACTTATCTAAGGGCAAAAGCTACCAGGCCCAATGCCTTTCTTGTTAAACCTTTCACTCCTGCTAACCTATTAACTTCAATTGATCTTGCGCTATTTAATTTTTCAGAAGAGCAGACTCCTGAAAAAATTGAAATAGCTACAGTAGTTGAAACCCATTATGAAGCAATAATACATAGGAGTCTATTTGTTAAGAATAAGGGAAAGCACGTTAAGATTTCATCTGATGATATTCTTTTTATAGAGGCGGCCGGCAGCTATATCCATATTCAAACTACCACTGAGCGATTCACATTGACTCAAAACCTAAGCCGATTCCTGAAGAAGACACCACTTGACAATGTGCTTAGGATTCACAGATCTTATCTCATTAATATAGATAAGATAGACTCTTTTGAGGAGTCTTATATCTACATCGCTAAACACAAAATTCCCCTCAGTGATACCTATAAAGATGAATTCCTATCAAGGATTCATCGGCTATAAGCTTTTACAAAAGAATTCCCCCGGTTCGCAAAGCTGTAGCTGCTAACGACAAAGTATCACTTGCTCATTCCCTAAAACAAGCTAAGTTTTAGACCATACCAAATTTGCGGTTTAAATAGGCAGAGATATGGATGCTGTATTTGCGAAGAGAGATAATAGGCATTTCAGAATACCCATTGATAGTATTTTGTACCTGAAGGCAGAAGGTAGTTACCTTAATTTGGTAACTGTTTCTGGAGAGTTTTCTCTCTCTCAGAACCTAAGCCAGTTTTTGAGGAAAACGCCATTCCAGGATCTTCTCAGGGTGCATAGATCTTACCTAATCAACATTCAAAAGGTTGAATCTTTCGATGCGGAAGGAGTTTGGATAAATGAAACTAAAATTCCAGTGAGCGAGAGTAGGCGGCAGGAATTCCTGGATAGAATTCATTGTCTTTGAATTTAATTCGAATCTCTTTATAAAAAATCGTACGGCTTCTGCAAAGTAATTTCAGGTATTCACAAGTACTTCATTTCCAAATTCGAATGAATACGGCATCTTAATCTTTCAAATGACCTACGATCGCACTAAAAAGATTAAGATATGATAAAGTTTAATAAGAGTTGCGGATTTTGTTTTATGCTAATAGCAACCACCATTCTGTTTAGTTGCTCTGAAGATGATTCGGGAAACCCTTCTAATGGACTCACTGCCAACGCTGGGCCTGATCAAACGGGAGCCCCATTCACTACTGTAACATTAGACGGTTCAGCTTCCACAGGGCCAAATGGCAATTCTTTTAATTATGAGTGGATTGTCCAGGGAGGACCGGAGAGTTTTTTTTTGGATAATTCAAGTACAGCGAATCCAAGTTTTGAGCCAACTAAAAATGGCATTTATCAATTTACACTTCGGATCACGAACGGCAGCGAATTTTCGGAAGACCAGGTACAAATAACGGTTACGGGTGCAGTCGAGTTAAGTGGGACCTTAACGGAAAATACAACCTTAAAAGATATTGACACTGACTCATCGATGCCTGATTATCTCATTACCTCTGATTTGATCATTCCCAGTGGAATAACCTTAACATTTGATGATCCGAATAATTCCGGCAACTCTGGCGTAGTAGTAAAAGTTGCTGAGGGAGCAGGAATCATTATACAGGATGGTGCAACCTTGCGTGCCACTACTTCAGGCAATCATAAATTTACTTCTGATACTGGATGGAAGGGATTATTAGTAGATGGAGGAACCATAGACGTTAGTGTTTTAACAACTATTGAGAATGCAGGATCAGCACCATTTGATGGTCAGTCGGAAGCAGCCGCGGTTACGTTTGCAGGAACTACACCTTCAATATCAGCATTCTCTCAAGTCGCTTTTGTTAATTCGGCATCATATGACTTTCTAGTAGTTACTCCAGTCAGTGGAAGCGATGCTGTTGTTAGTAATGTAACTTTTTCTAATGCGAAGCCTATCAAAGCTCCAGTGTCTTTCGTTAATAGTATTGGATTTAATACCTATCCGGCAGCTTATGATTACATCCATTTGCAGCCAAGTGGAGGTAGTACAATTGATGCCTTGCCAGGCGGGCAAACATTTCTATTTAGGGCGGGAGCAAAATTTTATTTGGATGAGGATTTTCTTGCAGGCTCGCCAGTGTCAATGCAGGGTGTTACAATACTTATGAAAGCGGGTGCTGGAATCTTAGCACAAAGTAGCCTCAGCATAACCTCCTCTTCTGTTCTTAAGGGGCTTGATGATGCTCCGTGGAAAGGGATCGCTTATGCAGGTGCTGGCGAGCAACTTGTTATAAATAGCTCAACAATAGATGGTGGCGGAAGTGAAGTTTTTAACACAGGATTTTTTACCAGCCTCGAGAAGGCAGCAGTTTACTTTACGAACGGCACAGCCAACTTATCTGGAGCTGAGATTACAAATAGCGGTGGTTATGGTGTTTACAATCAGACAGCAATTATACCGGTCGTGATACAAAGTTGTACTTTTACAAACACAGCTAAATCAGCTTACAGCGGTTTGATCACTGACATTCATAGTTCAGTGCAGCAGAACAACACATTTACCATGCCTGCTGGAGTTGCTGCAGTAGAGGTACGCGTGACTAATCCAAGTCAAACACCTATATCCACTTGGAGATCACTAGGGGGGTCAAATTATTATCTTTTCAGTGGCAACGTGAAGCAATCGGGAGGTTCATGGACACTTAGCCCTGGTGTGAATTTGAAATTCAAAGCCGGTAAGACCCTTGCTCTGGAGCAGGGATCGTTTGTGGCTAAAGGAAGTGCTCTGGAGCCAATCACCTTTGATGGCGAAGCTGGAACGGTAGGCTCTTGGGCAGGTATTCACGTGCAAACCCTTACGAAGTTTGAATTCTGCCAAATTAAAAATGGAGGTGAAGTATTGATACAAAAGAATGGAGTAACGCCTGCTACAGAGAAAGCAAATGTGGTTTTCGATTATGGCGGAGGTTCAACTGCAAATACCTTCAAGAACAATACAGTTTCTGGAAGTGGAGGTTATGGTGCGTTGGTAGAGGCGGGCAAGCAAGACCCAGATGCCTTAAATGTGGCAAACAACAATACCTTCTCAATTGACAATGTAAGTGGAAATGTAATTGTGAAATGATAGGTCGGTTAAGTGTGACCAGCCACGAATTATCATAAGACATAATAAACCTAGAATAACCCTATTATGAAAAATTTTATTCTACTACTGCTCTGCTCGTCAACCTTGATGGCACAAGAGTTCAACAAAGACCTTGAGGGAAAGATGGTTCCTGCTAAGATGATTTTTGGAGATGGAGTGGTGCACGATATTCAAGTGAAGTATCAGGCACCAGAATTCTTTAAGAATCCCCAGAATAAATTTACGATCAAATCTGACCTTCAAGAGGATGTATACACGCATTCAGGAGGGATAGAAGCGTTTACGGTAGATGGGAACGTTTGGGCGCTTCGACCAAACCCTACAGTCAAAGTTGGTGGATTTGTGGGTCAGGAGTTTGTGATCTTGACTAGACAGGGAGCTATCGAAACCTTCACTTATATAAAGTATAATCGCGAACCAGGAACCGATGAGGAGAACTTCGTGATCGTTGGAAGTCGTATAGGCACAATAAGCCGCAAAGTTGATACCATGGGGTATGTTGAAGGGGAACTCACTGAAGAGCAACTGCGGGAGTGGGTTTCGGATGCACCGGAAATAGTGTCAGAGCTGGACGCTGCCGTAGCCAGCGCAGAGGAGGAGCAGGAAAAGCAAAATGAGCCGTCTTCAGCTCAACCTGCACAAAAAAAGAAGGGCCTCATGGGTGCGATGGGTAAACTGTCGGAGCTAAATGACAAGCAGATAAAGGCTGAGAGAGCTACGGTAGATCTGGGCAGGATTATCAACAACTACAATGCCTGGTATGAATCTAATAGCCCGGGAAAGATTAAATACTATTTTGTGGATCCTCCGAGGAGTTTGGTTACTCCCACCAAGAAGCTGACCCTAGATGAGCAGAAAGCTCAGTCTCAGGCAAGGTTGGATGATCAGTATGCAGGCCGCTCAGCCACAGTTTCTCCAGCATACGCTTCGGCAAAAGATAACTACCCTGAAAAAAAGGAAACGTTTGCTGCCAAGCTTGAGCGGATTAAGAATGATGGTAACAAAGTAGGTGTTCTGCTGGAACTCAAGCCGACAGCTGTTCCGAAACCAGCCAGTGCACCTGGCAGCACAATGATGAAAGAAATGATGCCAAGTGGCGAGCTGGCTGTTGAGGGCGAATATTTTGATGAGTCGTTGAAATCTGTGGCACAGGCTTTTTCAGATGAGCTCAATGCAGCTTTGGGCACCACAGACTTTGAAGTAATCGATATCAACAACGTGCCATACAAAGACATGAAAATGGGACGTATTGATGATTGGTGGGCATCTAAATACAAAGTTGTTTTCATTTACACAGTTGATCCAAGATTGACCGTGACACAAAAAGATGTTAATGGTGCAAAGAAGCACGCGGCATCTCTTAATATGGTGACTTCTCTTTTGGCTATGGAATTTATCGGCCCTTCAGATTCACCCAAACAAAAAGTAGTAGCACAAGTGCTGAACATGGGAAGTTTCGTAACACCTGAGTACGTGCAGGATGAAGAGATAACTGATGTTAAGGAGATCTATCTGAAGATTGCGGAAAAGCTCGGAATGTCAATGCTTGAGAAAGTCAACAAGGAGCGAGCTGATGAGGTTAAGAAACTCGTAGAGAAGAAGCTTCAATGATGCCATTAGGGTAAATTGACCTGCTTCAACGGATTTATGTTACCGTGCGAATAACTTCGATGTTATTAAGAATAATATTTTTCTCAATATCCTTGTGGCTTCTCTCATGTTCTGTTGCAACAGAAAAGAACAGGACCACTGGATCAATCGCCCCGATGACTGACATTGACGAAAAGGAAGTCGACATTGATGCCATCTGGAGTGAGATCGACCAGGCGATTGAGAAAAATCGACTGGATGAGCTGGAAGTTGTCTTAAAAAGCTGGGACTTCGATATCAATTTCTACCGGGAGAGTAGTGGGGAAACCGTCCTAATGAAGGTTATTCGATCCAGGCGGTACGAGATGGTACCGCTTCTGGTAAAATATGGTGCTGACCCGGATCTAGTAATTGGTGAATTTCTCGACATTAAGTCTCCACTTCTAGAGGCCTTGAAAAATGATGACCTTCAAATGCTACAGGTCTTGAAACAAGTGAAAGCGGATATTACACCAACCTACGCAGCTTTTTTTGTGAATGTCAAAAATACGGATGTTGTCAACTATTTAGTTGCTCAGGGGTTGGACTTAAACGCGACTATTTCGATTGATGTAGAGGATTACGCCAGTCGGCTAGATTATACAATCGAGAAGGGCGAGTTAGAGCTTGCTCAAAACCTGTTTGATATTGGTTTTCGGCCAGGTCCACTAAGCGCTTGGCACTCAAATTCGCTTGGCGCCCTCCGGTTCCTTAGTGAAAATGGTTATGATTTTGCAAGCGTTGAAGACGTGCGAGACATCGGTGTGGGAGAAGCCTATCTAACGAGTATCTTCAATCGCGGAGGGGAGTTGACCAAATATTTATTGGAGAATGGCCTGAAGCCAAGCGTCAATAGTCTTTTTCTGGTAGATGATGAAGCTTCCCTTAATCTGATTATAGGACAATTGCAAACTGATGGTTACGATTGGAATCAGAATGTTCAACTCCATAATTTGCTACCATTTAATATGGGATTTCAAATTACGAATTTAGTACCGGACCTTATCACTACCCCTTTGTGCGCAGCAGCCAATACAAAAAAAACGGATGTTGTGCGAGGTTTGCTTGCTGTGGGGGCAGACCCAAATGCTCCAGATGGCTATGGACGGATACCGTATTTTTATGCTCACTTTCTGAATTACAAGAACATTGAAGATTTACTAAAACCTCTGACTTCAGCAGAATGGAAATTGGTTGAATTGCTGAAAAGTATTTCTAGCGAATTTACATATCATGAAGAACCCTGGACGGAGTTGAGATTTAAAAAGTATTTTGAACATATTCCTGTCAGCTTTCAACAAGTAAAAACGCAACCGTATGGTATGGATGGAGATACGGGGCTATTAGTGAGATATGAAGACAGAAGTATAATATTTTTCAGTGATAACAATCCAAATCAATTGGTGTTACTTAATCCGTATGCCGCGCTATTGGGTGAGCCCGTTCAATCACCTGTCCTTTTTGCAGGAATGCCAGTCCAAGATGCGTTGCATAGAATAGGCAATTTTGAGTTGATTCGTGATGAGATATCATGGGGCTATGGCGTGTTTAACCAAAGTGCAGACAGATTTAATTTTGGCTTGATTGTAAAATCAAAAGACTCGCCTAGGGTAGAGCAGGTGATGGTCAATCGAACAAGATAAGTAGTCGAAAGTTTTACAACCCAGCCAACTGTAACGAAGCAGTGCCGAAACTTCACGACCCTTTCTCCAAAAACAAAGTCTGCGTAGGGTAAGCAAACTCAATCTTGCGTTCAGCGAAAGCTTCAAAAATCTGCAGATTGATCGATTGCTGGATGTCCATGTACTTCACGTAGTCAGGTTCGGTCACAAAATACACCGTTTCAAAATTCAAACTGAAGTCACCATACGAAGAAAAGTGGCAGCGGCTCATTTCAGCATCCTGTTGATCGGTAACGATCTTTGAAATTATGTCAGGGATTTCACGAAGTTGTGCAGGTGTTGTTTGGTATGTAACACCAAGCGAGAAAAGAATCCTTCTCCTTTCCATGCGCTTGAAGTTGTGAACGCGGGAATTCGTAAGGTCGCTATTGGAGATCACGATCTGTTCTCCAGATAAACTTTTTATGCGTGTGGTCTTTATGCCGATATGTTCGATGTTTCCATTCTTATCGTCAACTACGATATAATCACCTATCTCAAAGGGGCGATCAAAGAAAATAACGAAGTAATTAAATAGGTCTCCAAGAATGGTTTGCGCGGCCAAGGCAACAGCCAAACCTCCAATTCCAAGGCCGGTAATGATAGCGGTTACATCGTATCCTAGATTATCAAATAAGAAGACGAGCCCCATTGACCAGATGAGTATATTCATCACGATCATGATGCCCTTGATTTGCTTCACCTTTTCTTCTCCTCCTTCTTGCTTCTTGGTATATGACTCCAATAAGATTTTCAGGGAGCTTGTTGTAAGGCGAATCGCATAAAAAGTAAAGGCAATAGCCAGTGCATTGTCTATGGTACTAATCGCCCACTCAGTGAGTTTTAGCGTATGGACGCCCACGTACATCACACCCACATTGAGCATGGGCAGAATAAAGCGCTCTACAGCACTGACTACATAGTCGTCAAAATTGGTCTCTGTGGTGGTAGCCCATTTCTTAAGTCGATGCAAAATAATTCTCCGGAATAGCCGAATAACCACCATGCCGCCTATGATGATGCCGGCTACAAGAAGGTATTTTTCAATGGTGTTGCCGAAATAGACCGTATCTAGATATTTCATGCTGATGCTACTTTTTGCGGTTCCAAAAAAATCAAGCTGCAATTTAGAAGCATGTCTACTGAAGGCAAAGGAATTTACAACCTATTGAAGGAAATTTACCTAATTGACTCGCTTCAGTTCTTTCGCCACTGTATTTTCTCGATATTCAAAGTCCCAAATTCAATGAACTATGAAAAGCGCACCACTTAAGAAAATAGGCCTTGCCGTCTTAGGGTTGTCCATAACCATCATCTTAATTCTTTTCTTCTATCCGGGTACGTCCAAGGACGGTGATCGCATCTCACTTAACCCCGCTTTTGGTGAGTATATATCATCTTATACGGCTGGCGTGATCAGTTCAGGTTCCTCAGTTAGGATCATCCTGACGCAAGATGGGGTGGATGCATCTCAGATCGGGCAAGAGACCAGTGTCAAGTTAATATCTCTCAGTCCATCAGTTAGCGGTAAGACGGTCTGGCTGGATGGCAGAACTGTAGAATTCACACCTTCAAATCGCCTGAATTCAGGCCAGGTTTATGAATTAGAGTTTTACTTGTCAAAACTGCAAGAGGTGCCCAAGGCACTGTCCACATTCAAATATTCGTTTCAGGTGATTCCTCAAAATCTTGAACTAGCCATAGAAAATATTAAGCCTTATGTGAAGACGGAGTTAACGAAACAAAAGATTGAAGGAACAGTTACCACAGCCGACTTTGCAGCCGATGATGCCATCGCTGCATCTTTACAAGCGAAACAAGAGGGTACGCTTCTGCCTGTGGTATGGACACATACGCCAGAAGGCAAACAACATCATTTTGTAATTGAAAATGTATTGCGAAAGGAGACAGAGGGAAAGGTAGTGATTTCCCTGGATGGCAAGTCCATTGGCGTGGACCTGGCCAAGCAGGAGGAAGTAATCATTCCTGCGCTCGGTGACTTCAAAATAACTAATGTAAGAGTGGAACAGGGAAATGCACAAGCAGTTGTAGTACAATTCTCCGACCCACTTCGGGAGAGACAAAATTTGGAGGGGTTAATCAATATAGCTGGATTGAATAGTCTTGAATTTGAAATAAAAGATAATGAGGTAAGGGTTTTCCCGCCTGTGCGACAGACCGGTAGCAAAGACGTGACTATTGAAGCAGGTATCCGCAATATTCTGGATTATCGCATGAAACAGCGAGGAGTTTTTTCTGTACAATTTCAACAGGAAAAACCAGCCGTGAAGTTTGCGGGTAAAGGCTCGGTGCTGCCTGCCACCGATGGTCTTATCATGCCCTTTGAAGCGGTGAATCTTAAAAAAGTGGACCTTACTGTAATCAAAATCTACGAAGGCAATGTTTTGCAATTTCTCCAAACCAACAACCTTTCAGGAAATGGAGAGCTAAGAAGGGTGGGTAAACCCGTTCTAAAAAAAGTGATCTCGCTTGACAACGTGGGAGTGACTGATTTGGGAAAGTGGAATAGGTTCACGTTAGATCTTTCCACGCTTTTGAATGCCGAACCCGGAGCAATTTACCAGGTGCGGTTGAGGTTTAGAAAATCATACCTCGCCTATGTGTGCGATGATGGAAGCGGTGACCCTTCTACAGCTAGTGAAATGGCAGCATTTTCCGAAGAGGAGGAGTGGGACCTCTCTGATGCAGGGGAAGACAACTATTGGGATTCTTATGAGGAATATTATTACAGCGATGACTATGATTGGCGCGAGCGCGACAATCCATGTCACTCCTCTTACTACACGGGAGATAGAAATGTAAAGCGGAATGTATTGGCTTCCGACCTTGGGCTTATTGCGAAACAAGGAAGTGATGGAAACCTGTTGGTGGTCGTTAATGACATCAAAACCACTCAGCCTTTGTCTGGCATTCAACTAGAACTATATGATTTTCAGCAGCAGCTCATTGGTTCGGCCTCGTCAGGGCCAGATGGAAAGGCAGTTATTTCCTCCAAGGAACAACCTTTTGTCTTGTTAGCCAAGAATGGAAGTCAGCGTGGTTATTTAAAATTGAATGACGGTGAGTCGCTGTCACTAAGCAACTTTGATGTGGGCGGGGAGCGTGTAGATCGTGGGCTGAAGGGCTTTCTATATGGTGAGCGAGGTGTTTGGCGCCCAGGTGATTCTCTTTATCTCACCTTCCTTTTAGAAGACAAACTAAAACTCCTTCCCGCAACGCACCCCGTTGTTTTCGAACTTCAAAACCCGCAAGGTCAGGTGACGAGTAGAATAGTAAGGTCAAGTTCGAATAACGGCTTTTACAACTTTGCGACCGCTACGAGCACGGATGCTCCTACCGGTAATTGGCTAGGGAGAGTAAAAGTGGGAGGCACGGAATTCACCAAGTCTCTCAAGATCGAAACGGTGAAACCCAATAGACTAAAAATCAATTTAGATTTTGGTGTAGATAAAATTACTGCCGGCAACAACAACGTTTCCGGGAATCTTCAGGTGAACTGGCTGCATGGTGCACCCGGAAAGAACTTGAAGGCGGAGTTTGAAGTGGTCTTGAATAAAGCGGAGACAAAATTTGAAAAGTTCTCCAACTATACATTTGATGATCCCTCGCTGGATTTTTACAGTGAAACACAAACTGTCTTCGAAGGATACACCGATGCTGAAGGACACGCCACGGTCAACACTACATTAAAAATTTCAGAGGCGGCACCTGGTAAACTAAATGCAGTTTTCAGGGGAAAAGTATTCGAAGAGAGTGGAAATTTCAGCATCGATCGATTTAGTATTCCTTATTATCCCTACTCATCTTTCACCGGTGTGAAGCTTCCCCTGGGAGACAAGCGAGGCATGCTGCTCACCGACACTACCCATCAGGCGGAAGTGGTAACGGTAGATGCGGATGGAAAACCGGTTTCGCGAAGCGCAATTAAAATGTCATTGTACAAATTGGAGTGGAGCTGGTGGTGGGATAATTCAGGGGGCAATGCCAACTACATGTCGGGAAGAAACGCAAGACCTGTGACTACAGGAAGGATACAAACGGTCAATGGAAAAGGCGTGTGGAACTTTAAAGTGAACTATCCTGAGTGGGGAAGATTTTTGGTGAAGGCTTACGATCCTGTATCAGGACACACTACCGGCAAGATTGTATACATCGATTGGCCCGGATGGGCCGGGAGAGCGAGGGAGGGAGGACAGGGTGCCACGATGCTTTCCTTCTCTTCGGATAAGCCATCGTATAATATTGGAGAGAAGGCCAACTTGATAATTCCTGGAAGTGGTCAGGGAAGGGCCTTAGTGAGCGTGGAGAATGGCAGTAAGGTTATCCAAACCTATTGGGTCGAGACCCAGCAAGGCGATAACCAATTTAGTTTTGACATCACCCGGGAGATGACGCCAAACGCATTTGTCAATGTGACTTTGTTGCAACCGCATTCACAGGCAATAAACGATTTGCCAATACGCATGTATGGAATTATTCCTATTCAAGTGGAAGATCCTTCTACTCATCTTGAGCCGCAGATTAGCATGCCCGATGTGCTGGAGCCCGGAAAGGAAGTCGTAATAAAGGTGTCGGAGAAAAGCAATAGAGAGATGACCTATACGCTGGCAATCGTAGATGAGGGTTTATTGGATCTCACCAAGTTTGCTACTCCAGATGCATGGCGAAGATTCTACGCCAGGGAGGCTTTGGGAGTGAAGACCTGGGACCTTTATGATTATGTAATCGGATCGTATGGCGGAAGGGTTGAGCGCCTACTGGCTATTGGAGGTGATGCCGAGCTTGCGGGCAAACAAGAGGATAGCAAGGCGAACAGGTTTAAGCCTGTCGTTAAGTTCTTCGGACCGATCACTTTGGACGGTACCAATGAGCACCGATTTATCATGCCGCAATACATTGGCTCAGTGAAGACCATGCTAGTTGCAGGCTATGAGGGCGCTTATGGCAAAGTGGACAAAGCCACTCCTGTAAGAAAACCCCTAATGGTGTTGGCCACTTTACCGCGTGTCTTGGGGCCGGAAGAAAATCTAAAATTGCCGATTACAATCTTCTCTATGGAAAAAAACATTCAAAATGTGAAGGTTGAACTCAAAGTATCAGGACCGCTGATGTTGCCTGCTGGTAATAGTAAGTCGATCAACATGGATGGCAATACTGACCTCACCACAGACTTTGAATTGGCAGTCAAAGGCGAGACTGGCTTTGCGAAAGTAGAAGTTACTGTTTCATCGGGGAGTTACAAGGCGACTGATGTCATCGATATAGAGGTGCGAAATCCCAATCCAATGGTAACAAGGGTACAGGACACTTTCCTGGAGTCTGGAAAGTCATGGTCCATTTCGTTAAGTCCTGTCGGAGTCGTTGGAACAAACGCCTCCACCCTAGAAATTTCAAGTTTGCCACCTGTCAATCTGGGGCAGCGACTGAAATACTTGATGGGATATCCATACGGTTGTATAGAGCAAACCACTTCATCTGTATTTCCGCAACTGTACCTTGATCAGATAAAAGTGCTGACCGATGCGGAGAAAACGAAGATTCAGTCTAATGTCACGGCAGGAATTGAAAGACTCAAACTATTTGTAAATCGTGATGGAGGTTTTGCGTACTGGCCTGGCGGTGAAAACTCAGACAGTTGGGCAACTACATATGCAGGTCACTTCTTACTCGAAGCGAAGAACAAGGGATACTTCGTGCCGAATGATATGTTGAGGAAGTGGAAGCGATACCAAAAGGATATGGCGCAATCCTGGAGAAATAACAGCCGGTACGAGCGTGATGAACTTATACAGGCTTACCGATTGTATACTTTGGCGCTTTCGGGCGAGCCTGAACTAGGTGCCATGAACCGACTTCGGGAGCACAGTACATTAACGGCAACTGCGAAGTGGATGCTTGCTTCTTCATACATCAAGGCGGGGCAACCAGAAGCAGCTAAAGCACTTATTAGCAATGTGCCAGCAACAGTCAAGCCTTATCAGGAATTAGGGTATTCCTATGGGTCTGATCTAAGGGACAAAGCGATCATATTGGAAACGCTATTGTTGATGAACGAAAGGGAAAAAGGATTCGCTTTGCTAAAAGATATCTCAGCGTCCTTGAGTAACTCGAGTGCCTGGATGAGTACACAAACGGTTGCCTGGTGCCTAAAGGCAGTAGGTTCGTTTGCCAGCTTAGAGAACAAGAGCAGCATAAAATTCACTTACAACTACATGGGTAAGGAAGTCACAGCAAGTACCGAATTACCCATTGCTCAGGTACAATTGCCTACAGAAGAAGTGAAGTCTTCGACACTCAACGTGTCCAATACGAGTGGAGGATCACTCTTTGTAAGCGTAATTTCCGAAGGAGTGCCCGCGCGTGGCGCTGAAGAAGATGCGGAGAGTAATTTAAGCATGAATGTCACGTATTCAGATGCTAAAGGAAATATTGTAGATCCAAAGTATTTAGAGCAGGGCACAGAATTCATGGCCAACGTGACGATAATCAATCCGGGTCTTCGTGGCCTGTATCAAAACATGGCCTTGAGTCAAATATTTCCAAGCGGATGGGAGGTCAATAATTTGAGATTGGATGAGGTTGAAAACAGTGTGGGAGGAAGTACCCCTACCTATCAAGATATCAGAGATGATAGGGTTTACACCTACTTTGACATCGGACCAAATCAAAAGAAGACCTTTAAAGTATTATTGACAGCAACTTATGCAGGATCTTATTACTTGCCTGCAGTAAGTTGCGAAGCGATGTATGATCGCAGTATACATGCCCGGAGAAAGGGACAAGTAGTGGAGGTGTTTAAGGCGAACATTAATCAGTAAATCATGAGTGAACAAGAATTTGTCTTATATGATTTGAAGGTGGAGACCATTGAAGGTGAAAAGCCATTTGTATGTAGTCACGAAGTTGGCGACTCGTTTGAAGTGAGAGGGGAGAACTTGATTTTCCCCAAAGGAAAGCCGTTTTCACTTTACGCACTTTCAGCACTCCTTCCGTTACTCACACCAAAACAACGACCACTCAATCAGTACGATTGGATGGCCACCGATCATATTATTGCTTGCCCTGATCCACATTGTGGTGCCAGGTTTAAGATTAGCAGAATTGGAAAGAGGATATTCAAAAGAGCGGACACGACAATCGTTCCGCTGCCGGAGGATAATAAAGATTGGCAATAGGAATGGCAGTTGAAACGATTGAAGTAGCACCTGGTTTTAAGATATCCCGAATCATAAAAGGAGGTTGGCAACTATCCAAGGGCCACAGCCAGCAATCAAGCAGCGACCCAATTGAAGACATGTTTGCATTTGCAGAAGCAGGGATAAACACATTTGATTGTGCCGACATATATACAGGTGTTGAAGAATTAATTGGAAAGTTTCTTTCCCTGCGCAAACAGCGACAAGGAAGAAATGATGACATCAAAGTGCTGACTAAGTTTGTGCCTGACTACGATGACTTAGCCACTTTAGACAAAGCATATGTTCAAAAAATTATTGACCGATCACTAAGGCGACTAGGACGCGAACGATTGGATATGGTACAGTTCAGTTGGTGGACTTATGACGTGTCACGATGGGTGGAGACGGCACATTGGCTAGGAGATCTACAGCAAGAAGGTAAGATCAACTTGTTGTCGGCAACAAACTTCAACACTACAGCCACGAAGGCGATAATCGATGCCGGCATCAAATTATCTACACTGCAAGTTCAATACTCGATGATTGATAACAGACCAGAGAAAACGCTCGTAGATCTCTGCCAGCAAGAAGCAATGCATTTGCTTTGCTATGGAACAGTCGCGGGTGGTTTTTTTAGCAAACATTGGTTGGGCAAGTCTGAACCGGATTCTCCTTTTGAAAACAGATCATTGGTTAAGTATAAATTGATGATTGACGAATTTGGAGGCTGGAATATGTTTCAACAATTGCTAGTCGTCTTGAATGACATTGCGCTCAAGCACAATGTTGAACTTACCAATGTGGCCTCCCGATATATGCTCGACCGAAAAAGGGTGGGTGGAATCATTGTCGGAGCAAAGACAAGCGCCCACCTGAAAGAAAACCTCAAAACATTTTCCTTTCAGTTAGATTCTGCAGATAACACCAAAATCAGAGCCGTGCTAGACAAGCGCAACGGTCCGCAAGGTGATGTTTTTGATATAGAAAGAGTCAAGGATGGACCTCATGGGGCTATCATGAAATACAACTTGAACAGTCAACAGACCGATTAGGCTATGCCTGAACAAACTCCTGCCAGAAGTTGGTCTTCAAATTATCTTTTCCTCCTTGCTTCCATTGGCAGCACTGTAGGACTATCCAACATTTGGAAGTTTACTTATCTGGTGGGGGAGAACGGTGGTGGTGCATTTGTGCTAGTGTATCTTGCTTCTTTAATTCTAATAGGCATTCCCGTGCTCATTGCCGAGTTTATGATCGGCAGAAGGGGCGGCAAAAGTATTATTGGATCGCTGGAAGTACTCAGTAACAAAGAGGATATTAGTTCTCATTGGCGACATTTTGGACAGGTAGCACTCATCGGATTGTTTTTCATCCTAAGTTTTTACTGTGTTATCGCAGGCCTGACAGTGGACTACGCCATTTCTTCCCTTTTTGGGTTGCTTCATGAGCTAGACTCGCAGAGTGCAGTGGGGTATTACAACGAAGTGCTAAGCAACCCATTGCGGATAATGTTTTTCCAGGGGGTATTTGTCTTCGCGACTGTTTTGATTGTGGCGAAAGGTGTGAAGGGTGGTCTTGAAAAATCCGTAAGCTGGATGATGCCAGCCTTGTTTTTAATTCTCCTGATCCTATTGTGCTACGCCATGATTACTGGTGAGTTCTTGCAGGCTGTTAAATTTATGTTTACTCCCGATTTTTCAAAGCTCACTGCTCCTGTGATTATGACCGCATTTGGTCAGGCTTTTTTTTCGTTGGGAATTGGCTTGGGGGTGATGCTCACCTATGGGGCTTACATGTCACGTCAATCATCTATTATCAAATCCGCAATTACCATTGGTCTCGTGGATGGATTGGTAGCAGTCCTTTCCGGGCTTGCGATTTTTCCCATTGTATTTCAATATGGTCTTTCCCCGGCAGAGGGTCCCGGACTATTGTTCATGACGCTGCCTATCGCCTTCGGGCAAATGTATGGCGGTGATTTTATTGGGGCGCTATTTTTTATACTGTTGATTTTTGCGGCCCTGTCTTCATCCATTTCACTTCTTGAATCGATTATCTCCAGACTGGAGGAAGTTTCTTCGCTGGGCCGGAAGAAGATCACTTATGTTGCCGGATTTCTATTGTGGTTACTTGGGTTAGGTACTGTTTTTTCCTTCAACATATGGAAGGACTTTACACCGATGGGCATGTTTAAGCCCCTGGAGGGGAAAACAATTTTCGGATTGATAGATTATTTTGCCTCGAACATCCTGATGCCGGTTGGGGGAATTCTTATGGCCATCATTGGTGGTTGGGTATTGTCCAAGGAGTCAAGCAAGGATGAATTAGATATTGATAAACAGTCTTTATTCATGGTGTGGAGATTTTTGGTGCGGTACGTGGCGCCATTGGTTGTGCTAATTATTTTTATTTCAAATCTTTGACCTTCCCTAGCTTAGCATTCATGAAGGGAAGAGGATGGCTCTGGATACGAAAATTTAGAATAGCGCTTGGTTTATCTGCCCTGACGCTAATCATATACTATTTCTCTTTACCTGAAGAGATTTTTCAAACTCCCTACTCGACTGTGCTTGAGGATAGACAAGGCAACCTGCTATCAGCATCTATTGCTGCTGATGGCCAATGGCGTTTTCCGCAAAATACTTTTGTGCCAGAAAAATTTAAAGCGGCAATCACAATGTTTGAAGACAAGCGTTTTGATTCCCATATTGGATTTGACCTGCTTTCTATTGGTAGAGCCTTCAAACAAAATATTGAAGCTGGTGAGATCGTAAGTGGAGGAAGCACGCTCACCATGCAAGTGATACGACTTTCTCGAAGGAACCGCTCACGCACAGTTTTTGAAAAAATACTGGAGATTATTTTAGCAACAAGACTGGAGCTGCGATACTCAAAATCGGAGATATTGGCATTGTACGCTTCTCACGCACCCTTTGGTGGCAATGTAGTTGGGATTGAGGCTGCATCTTGGAGATATTTTGGCCGAACAATCGACCAGATGAGCTGGGGTGAGGCAGCACTTCTGGCGGTGCTACCAAACAATCCGTCACTTATACACCTCGGTAAGAATAGGTCCGCATTAAAAGCGAAAAGAGATCGATTGCTCACCAGACTCCATCGCGCTAATCAAATAGATGCGCTCACTATGGAATTGGCTATGCAGGAGATGTTGCCGAAAGATCCGCTTCCACTTCCAAGGCTGGCTAAGCATTTATTAGATCGGGCAGTGCGCGAGGGTATGAGCCAAACTCGGATTGCCTCCACGGTAGAGCTTCAACTACAACGCAGTGCCGAGGATGTAATTAACAAACAGTTTAATGTCTTGCGTGCAAATCAGGTTTACAATGCGGCCGCTCTCATATTGGAAGTGAATACTGGCGAAGTACTTGCTTATGTGGGAAACACAAATTCTGGTGCTGAGCACAGTGACAAGGTTGATGTGATAGCGGCACCAAGAAGCACAGGTAGTATTTTAAAACCATTTCTCTATGCCGCCATGATGGATGAGGGGAAACTTCTTCCACAGACATTGGTACCTGACGTGCCTACCATCATCAGCGGATTTTCACCAAAGAATTTTTCCTTGGAATACGATGGCGCTGTGGCTGCGGATCAAGCACTAATAAGGTCTCTCAATATCCCGGCCGTCCATGAATTACGCGATTATCGTTACGAGAAATTTTATGACTTACTTCAGGATGTGGGTATTTCTACCTTGACTAACCCTGCAGATCACTATGGATTATCATTGGTGCTTGGCGGGGCAGAGGGCACCCTGTGGGACATCACTGGAGCCTATGCATCTATGGCTCGTGTGCTCAATGCTTACTTCGAAATCCCTGGTAGAAACCGTTATAGAGAAGATACTTATCATCCACCAACTTTTGTGAAGAAGCAAGAGGATACTTCACATCAACGGAGCGAGCACGGTAGAATCGGGGCTTCGGCAATATGGCTTACGTTCGAGGCCTTGCAGGAACTTTACCGGCCGGGAGAGGAGACAGGATGGCAGTTTTTTAATTCCTCCAAAAAGATCGCCTGGAAAACAGGAACGAGCTTTGGATTTAGAGATGGTTGGGCTGTGGGCGTAAATCCTGACTACGCAGTTGGTGTTTGGGTAGGCAATGCCGATGGCGAAGGAAGGCCCGGGCTTACCGGGAGTGCCGCGGCAGCACCAATTCTCTTCGATCTATTTAATTTACTGCCCGGACAAACGTGGTTTCAAAGACCAACAAGTGAGATGACGGAAATTGATGTTTGTAGACGAAGTGGCCAACGTGCCTCCAAATTATGTGATCAGGTGCAGTCAATTTGGGCCACCGAGAAAGGGCTACAAACCACTTCATGTCAATACCACAAGAAGGTCTACTTGTCATCTGATAAGAAATTTCAATTGAACAGCAGCTGTGCACTGGTTTCTGAGATGGAGGAGGAAAATTGGTTTGTGCTTCCTCCTGTGCAAGCGTATTATTATAAGTCTAAAAACCTGAGCTATCGGTCCTTGCCCCCCTTTGACAAAAACTGTAACGCTGCCTCGATTTCTGGATCTATGGACCTCATTTATCCAAAACCTGGCGCTTCGATATTTGTCCCGAAAGAGTTGGACGGAAATTTTGGAAAGGTACTCTTTCAGGTGGCTCATGCTGATCCCAATGCGACAGTTTACTGGCATCTCGATGATTCTTATGTGGGAACAACGCAATCCAGTCACCAAATGCCGCTAAATCCTTCATATGGGACACATTCCTTGACGCTTGTGGATGAGAATGGTGTAGTCTTGAGACAGAATTTTACCATTCTTTCAAATCCTTAACTATTTGACATGTAAGGTTTTGTGTATATTTATTTGAATTGTTTAATTAATAGTGCCTATTTTAGGGTTTTTAAACTAAGCAGGTATGTCTATGACAAGCAAACTAAACCTGATGTTGCTCCTATTTTTTTCTGGACTATCAGTTAAAGGGCAACCATCTCCACCTAAACAAACAGAAGGCTTTTCCAACCATGTAGTGATTGGAGCTTTTGGTAAGAAGGACAACGCTATCAATTTGGTCAGTGCATCGAAGGAAGCTTATCCCGATGTCGCCTTTGAAATTAATCCCGATCGGGGACTTCACTATGTATATGTACTCAAGTCAGACGATAGGGTACAGGCCTTTGCATTGGCGAGAAAGCTTAGAAGAGAATCGAAGCATTGGGACACCTGGGTATTTTATGGAGCCTTGGGTGAGGAAGCAATGGCAGGCAACAGTAGAGCTGTCGGTATTGTGAATGACAATGAGGTTGCGATGTCAGACAAAAGTGATGTAAAGGATAGATCCATAGTGTCAAGCATTGAAAGTGAAAAACAGGCAGCTGAAGTGAAAGCCTTGTCTATGAAGGACGAATCCGAAGGACTGGATTTGGGTAGTGCTATCCGCGCTGCAGACAGCGAGAATAAGAAAAAACATTATGAGACAATTCAGAGTGTTAAGGAAAAAGCTGTTGGGCTGGATGCATCCACGAAGGTGATTGTGTTTAAGAATGATGAAGAAGGTCGCGAGGCTTTGCGATCATTGGGATACGAAATTGATGAGGATAAACCCGTAGCTGGATTTTTTGATTCGAAGAATAATATTCTTGCCATCAATGCCACTGAATCTCAAACTGAACAACCTTTTCATGAGGGACTTAAGCCTGTAGTAAAATTCCTACGCAAGAAGAATCCAGACTTGTTCCAGAAGTTTGCTGCGCAGGCTTCTGAGATGAAGCACCCGAGCAAAGGTAAAACATACGGTGAGCTGACAGCCACCCCAGAGGAAGCATTGGGTAACTTGATGGCGGATGTGGCCACCGGCTTCTACGACAATGCTGACGAGCTACGGGGCGAAGCCTCCGAGTTGATGGGAGAAATCTTGAAGGCATTAGGCGTTGAACCTCCAGATGTAGCAATTAGCAATCTTCACCTTAAAGCCACAGCCAATAATCTTGCAGTGGCGGTTCGTGAGGCCACAGGGTTTGATGCGGAGGGCAATAGAAATTTTCGGTTCAGATTATTTAACACAGTCAACGGTCGAAAAGTCAATGGCAGTGTGGAACTTGTGAATGAGGCAGGTAAAAAGTTGGACAGTTATGAGGGGAATGAACTTGTGCAGGTCAAGCGCAGTGATGCATCTGGTGAGATCGTGTTGGCTTGCGAAGTGCTGGGCTACAGAAAGTTACTTTTCAAGGTGAATTATGACAATCCTTTCCTAACTGATGGTGTAGAGAAAGGAGAAGACGAAGAAGCTATCATTCCGTTTGGTCTCGTGAGATTGCAAAAGGGGGATATTGCGGTGATGTACAACGTGTATTTCTTCAAAGATGCTGCGATAATCAGGCCTGAGTCAAAATATGAGATTAATAACCTGTTGGACATGATGAGGGAAAGTGACACCTACAAAATCAGGATACACGGCCATACCAATGGCAATGCAGCGGGGAAAATTATTACCATGGGTGAATCAAAGAATTACTTCTCTTTGTCGGATACCAATGAACAGAGAGGATCTGCCAAAAAACTTTCGGAAGAACGTGCCAACGTGATAAGAGAGTATCTGGCAGACAACGGAGTAGGGGATGATAGAATGGAAGTTAAAGCCTGGGGAGGTAGCCGTGCGCTGTACGACAAGAATCATAGTTTGGCACAATCCAATGTCAGGGTGGAGATAGAGATTTTAGAGAATTGACCTTATCTGTACCCATACACAATCAACAATATAAAAATCGCTTCTAGCGTTTTATAATGCTATTTCTTAATTTAGTTGGAATCCAAATACTTATACTGTGAAGAAAGCTCTATTGTCATTGTTTCTGGGTTGTTTCTTATTGGGGTATTCCAATGTCTTCGCCCAAGATGAAGAAATCTCCCACTATGTAGTTATTGGTGCCTTTGCTAAGCATGACAATGCCATTCGATGGACAGACCAGGCTAATAAGGCAAATTTTAATGCCCAATATGCCATCAACGTGGCCCGCAACCTGTACTACGTATACATATTAGATTCACCAGATAAGCGGAAAGCATTCTCCCTGATGCTTAAGATAAGAGTTGAATCCCCTTACAAAGATGCTTGGGTATTTTCAGGCAAGCTAGGCCAGGAACCGAAGGAAGAACCAGTGGTAGTGCCGGAACCCGAGGCTGATCCAGAGCCCGAACCCGAACCAATAATCGAAGAAGATCCAGAGCCCGAACCGGAACCGGTAGTCGAGGAGCCTGTTGAGGAGCCAGTGCCTGAAGGAAAGCCATTTTACTTCAAGTTGGTGAGTGAAGAAGAGGAAGTTCTTGGAGAAATTCATATTACGGAGACTGCAAGATCTAGTCAGTATCAGGCATTTAATGGGAATGAGGTAGTTTATCTTCAAAAGCCTCGCAATACAGCAAACGCCTTTATTGTCTCGGTGCAAGCCCCGGGATACAGACCTGTGGAGCTAACGGTGGACTACGAGGATCCATCCGTGTTGTCTTCGGGTATAGGAGACAAGAATGAAGTCATCATCCCAATTGAATTAGTTCGCTCGAAAAGGGGAGACTATATAGAATTTAATAAGGTTCGGTTCTTTGGTAACTCCGCCATTTTTCAGCCGGAATCAAAACTTGAGTTGGATGGGCTGGTAGATTTGATGAAGGAAAATCCGAAGTATAAGATCAAAGTGCATGGTCACTGCAATGGGACGCAATCACGAAATGTGGTAGTAAAAGGAAGCAGCAATGAATTCTTTGAAACCAATACCTTAAATACACGAGAGACTTTATCGGCTAAGGCGCTTACTGAAGCCAGAGCCAATCTTGTCAAGGAATATCTTGTTAGCCAGGGAATTGATGGCAAGAGAATCAAGACCAAAGCAGAGGGAGGTAAAACAATGATTTACCCGCAAGGCAGCACACTTTCAGGCTATAATGACAGAATTGAAGTTGAAATAAAGAAGCACTAAACGTTATTGTGCCATAGCCTTCAATACATCGTGCTGAGTGATGATGTGCACTTTTTCTGTTTTATCTCGTACCAGCACAGCTTTGTTGGTTTTGTTTAGCAGGGAGGACAGTACATCCAGCGTAGAATCCATCGCCACAAAAGGCATCGCACCATCCATTATTTCGCTGACTTTTTTTGAGGTGATCGAAGGATCAGCAATGACCTTCTCCAACAAACGAGAAGCACTCACGCTACCCACAAACTCTTTTCCATCCGTTACCGGAATCTGATCTATACCTTCTTTGTTAAGAATCGCGATGGCCTCGCCAATTGACGCAGTGCTTGACACGGTGTATAGACTGTCCTGTCCATTTCGTTGATCAATAATCTTTTTAGCGGTGGCGTACGTTCTGTCTTCAAGGAAACCGTGATCCTTCATCCAATTGTCATTGTAGATTTTGTTGAGGTAGCGTGTACCGTGATCGGGAAGAAGAATCACCATCACATCATCTTCCTTTAAATTTTCTCTTGCATACTCAAGCGCCCCATGCACAGCAGATCCACTACTCCACCCTACAAACATGCCTTCTTCTTTGGAAAGTCTTCGTGACATGATCGCCCCATCTTTATCCGTTACTTTTATGAATTGATCAATTACATCAAAGTTTACATTCTTTGGAAGAATGTCTTCGCCAAAACCTTCAGTGAGGTAGGGGTAAATCTCATTTCTATCAAACTCTCCCGTTTCCTTATACTTTTTAAATACCGACCCGTACGTGTCGATTCCCACACTGACGATGCCGGGATTTTGTTCTTTCAGATACTTTGATGTCCCGCTCATTGATCCACCCGTCCCCACAGTGGCTACATAGTGAGTGATCTTGCCAGCGGTTTGATTCCAAATCTCAGGGCCTGTAGTCTCATAATGTGCACTGGCATTGGATGCATTGTCGTACTGATTAGGGTAAAATGAATTGGGAATATCTTCGTTGAATTTTTTTGCCACTGAATAATAAGACCTGGGATCCTCTGGCTCCACATTGGTAGGGCATACGACCACTTCGGCTCCAACCGCCTTAAGAATATTAATTTTTTCCTGCGACTGCTTGTCAGCCATGGTAAAAATACATTTGTAGCCTTTGGCAATTGCTGCTAGCGCAATGCCCATGCCGGTGTTTCCACTGGTTCCTTCAATTATAGTTCCTCCAGGTTTAAGTATCCCTGCTTTTTCGGCATCTTCAACCATCTTCAAAGCCATCCTGTCTTTTGTAGAGTTTCCAGGATTGAAGTACTCCACTTTTGCTAATATGGTGCCGCGTATTCCTTTGTTAACGGCATTAAGTTTAACAAGGGGCGTGTTTCCAATGGTTTCGATTATTGAATTGTAGATCATGGGGTAAATTTTTGAGGCTACAAAGGTAATAATTAGGGGTTATTGACCTGAATATTTCAGACTCAAATGACCAAAAACGGTTATAAGTGCTTCTTTTTAAGCTGCCGCACCAGCGAGTAAATAAAGTACAGCCATTCTGACGGCAACACCATTCTCCACCTGATCTAAAATGATGGAATGGTGAGAGTCTGCTGCATCGCTGGAGAGTTCGACTCCTCTATTGATTGGGCCAGGATGCATCAGTACAATTTCTTTATTCAGACTATCGAGTAGGCTTTTGTTGATTCCGTAGTACAGGGAGTATTCTCTCAGGGTAGGGAAGTATTTGATCTGCTGCCTCTCCAACTGTATCCTCAAAACATTTGCGACATCACACCATTCCAGTGCTTTTTTTACATCGTACTCTACCAGCACTCCTAGTGTAGATATGAATTTGGGTAGCAGCGTGGGCGGCCCACATACCATCACTTTTGCTCCCATCTTTTGTAGTGCAAATATATTTGACAAAGCTACTCTTGAATGAAGGATATCCCCAATGATGGCAATTTTCTTACCGCTCAGGGTTCCCAATTTCTCATGGATGGAGAATGAATCAAGCAAGGCTTGCGTGGGGTGCTCATGAGTGCCATCACCGGCATTAATGATTTTAGCCTTTATATGCTTGGCGAGGAAGTGTGGCGCACCAACACTGGAGTGCCGCATCACCACCATGTCTACTTTCATTGCCAGTACATTATTTACCGTGTCAAGCAAGGTTTCTCCCTTCTTGACCGAACTGTTCGAAGACGTGAAATTGATGATGTCTGCGGATAGTCTCTTTTCAGCAAGCTCAAACGATAGACGGGTGCGGGTGGAATTTTCGAAGAAAATGTTTGCGATGGTCACGTCTCTAAGAGAGGGTACCTTCTTGATAGGTCTGTTTATGACCTCCTTGAAATTCGCGGCAGTTTCAAAAATGAGTTGAATGTCTTTCTTGGTGATGTTCTTTATTCCGAGTAGGTGTGGTTGGCTCAGTTTTGACATATTCCTAGTCGTGGTTGATTAACCAAATCTTATTTTGCTTATCGCCATGCGCTTGCAACTCCACAAGTACACGCTGTGATTCTATTGTATTTACATACTTGCCCACATAGTCAGCTGCAATAGGGAGGTCACGACTGTGTTTTCTATCTACTAATACCAGAAGCTCAACTTTGGTTGGTCTTCCAAAAGTTATCATCGCATCCATAGCAGCCCTTACTGTTCTTCCCGTGAAGAGTACGTCATCAATCAACACGACACTTTTTCCTTCGATTACGAATGGCACCCTTGTTTCACTTGCTTTGGCGGGGGTGTCTCTTCTTCTAAAATCGTCTCGATGGAAGGTGGTATCTAAAAACCCAAGCAAAATCTTGCTACCAATGAGTTTTTCAAGTTTCTGGTGGATTAATTCAGCTAAAAAAATACCTCTGGGTTGCAGGCCAAGGATCACCGTATTCTTAAAACTGTTGTGATTTTCAATGAGTTGCTGGCAAAGCCGATTCAGGGTGATATCAAGCAGATCAGAGTCGAGGATAAGTTTCTTCTGCATAGGCCTTGGCGCGAAGATACTTAAAAAACGCTAAATCACATCAATAGGAGATTTTGTTTACAAAAAAGACCCTTCGTTCCTGAGGCACTTTTATCTCTTTGAAATTTTTGATGTTTTGGACTCCGTAGGTGAAAAGGTGCTCACCATACCAATATGCAATTTGACCTGAATCTGATTTCTTATCCACTAAAATATCATCTTCAAATCTTAATTTGATCTTGCTTCCCACCTTGCCTTCCAGTACCTCAGCGTCCTTGATTATTTTTGAATGAATCTGATTGTCATAAGCGTACTGTAGGATTATCCTATCGTCCAAGGGCCTGGCCTTTACAAACTGCTTAAGTGATGTAGTCTCTACATTGTTTATCTCAAAACTATTGTCCCACTTCAATTCACCTTTGTCATTAAAGCCTATTACCACCGCGTGAGTATAATGATATCCTATCAGCGTGTAGCCACCTCGAGAAAAGGAATGGCTGTACATGAGTGGGGAATAGATGCCAAACTCGGTACCTTGCGCATAGGAGTATTGAGGATAGAAAGCCTCTCCTAGCATAATGTACTGATCTTGGTAGGGAATGATCTCATGTACTACAAATCTATAGTTGAACTTTATCTTCTTTCCTTTGATCTTTCGCCTCTCGATCTTGCCCATTACCCTATCTTCCTTCTCCGCTTTCATGTAGTTGAAAAATCGCTGTAGCTCCGCAAAATTGTAGTACTTCACTCCGTACTCTCCTGTTTCGTTTATTCCAGCGATAAAAAAGCCCCTCGAGTACTCCTTGTAGCGCCCGTAGACGCCCACAACCATTTGCTTCCCGTCATTGGTTTGAATGGACCTTCCGAAAATGAGATTCTTCTTGGGCTCCGGTTGTAAAATCGTGGTCTTAATAAGGTCACCTTTGCTACTATAGTTTCTGATCCAAAGTGATTTCTTTTTATCCACATTGTCAGCACTGACGATGATGTCAGTGGTGCCATCTTTGTTTGGACTGATGTGTGTTAATTCTCCTCTATCATTGTAAAAACCAGGAAGCACATGTGATTTTTGGGTGAGGAAGCTGAAATACAGCACAAGTGGACGGTAATTAAAGTACCCTCCCATAAAGGCAGCTTCATTCGTGATTACGAATTCTGTGGGGTTGAAGGGGATTACGTTTGTTACGGTGGATACCACATGTTCTCCATTTTCCACCTTGATGCTTGCTATTTGAAAATTAGCAGTACTAAAGTCTACACTTCGAAACAGCAGAAACAAAATGTCATCTTTTAACAATGAGCCTGCTAAGGCTAATTCCTTGGCTACCTCAATATTGCGCTCCCAAACAACGTTCAGCGAAGTGTCCAGGTGCGTAAATTCATACCGATCTATGGGTGTCTCAAGCAACCTTCTGAAGATTATTAGACCTTTTTCCGCAGCGGAGATCGCGGTAAGGTCAATTTCATTTGTAGCCAGTTCAATTTCAAACCTATCTACCTGATTCTGCGCAGGGAGGCGTAGGAATGAGCAGCAGAGGAGCGTCAGCAACAGAACGCAGCTACTCGGTTTCGAATTTGTTGATGTAAAACACATATCTCACTGGGTCTTCTGCTTTTGTTTCGTAATCTCGAATACTTTGATAGCCCCAGGCAAAAAAGTAATTAGGGTACCAGTATCGCAGTCCTGTGTCTTGATCAGACTCGTATCTGACAGACTCTGTAGATGACCTAAGGGGAATCTTTACGGTGTCGATCTCTGGTTCGTATTCAAGAGAACTTGTATTGACGATGAGTTCGTTTTCTTTCTTGTAGCCGAGAAAAATGAGCTCCTTCCTGATTGTAAAGTCTGAGGATGGCTCAAGGGTAAATCTTTTGACGTCCTCCATCTTGAGACTGTTGTTCCACACGATTTTGCCGTTTCCGTTGAACAAGGTCAGCACTGTTTCGAGTACTTTAAAATTTTCGTTATCAGAAAAACTATTGGACGGATAGGGTGCGCCTTGATTCCGTGTTGAAAGTGGATTGTCGAAGGAGTATGGTGATGACCCATAATTGTAGTAGGAGTTTCGATTATTCCAAACAGGAGGTGAACCGCCATTGCTTGGATCGTAAACCTCGGATAGCAAATAGAACCCCTCTTTCGTTTCCTCAATTCTCACTAAATTAAGATTAGCCTTGTAGTCTGGGCTTTTTCCTATTTCTTGTCGCTCTATGGCCTTTTGTCTTATTTTTGATGCTCTCTTAGGTGGCAAATAATCGAGAAAGTGTGCAAGGTTCGCAAAGGTGAAATATTGAAAAGATTGGTCGGAAAAAGGATCTACGAAAATGGAGTAGAACCCAATGGCCTCGTTTGATACCCCCTCCGTGTAGGTGCCAAGTATAATCAGTTCTTCTCGTTTCAGGCCACTGGTCTTCCCATTAAGAATGTTAATGTTTTGATCAATTTCGATATAATCCTCAAGGAGTAGGCTGCCATTAGCATCAAAAGTCTTCAATACCAGATGTCGTTGCTCAATAGAACTTCGCTCAATCAATAGTGCGTTGAAAGTTTGATTCTGGTTGATGTTCAAGTCAAGTAACTCGGTGTCCTTAAGGAAGAAACCCGGTATAACTTTCAGTGTTTCTGTTGCTAAATCAAAGTGAAGCACTGCAGGTTCTAATGAGATATAGCCTCCAAATATTGGATTTTGACCCACCACTGAAAAATGGGTAATTCTGAATTTGAATTCATGCTCGATCTGATACTCTCGCAGGCTATTGTCATGGTAGTTCAATTGAATGATGATAAATTCATTGGAGTCTGAGTCTCCTTTCGTGAATAAGTAGAACAGGAAGTCCGGAGTAATTTCAAATCCGACTAAATTGAAATCACTATCCACAGAAAGGTTGGTAGCCCAGTTTTCCTGGAGCTTGTCATCAAGTAATATCAGTTCCCATAGCTTTTTCCCGTCCTGGAATTTGTTTCTTTCACGAATCAGGCTGATTCCATTTGCGTCAAGAGGTACTATGGTAAAGCCATTGTCAGAACTTTTTATCTCATGTTCATATCGTTCATGGGGAATTAGTTGTGCGTAACTGTTTTGAAAAATGACGGATAGAATCACCGCAAGTGCCATTCTATGCATTTTTTGTTTATCAAAACATGAAACAACCGAATTGCGCATCTATTTACTTTTGACTCATTTCAATAACCATTTCATATTCCTTTTCGCTCACAGGTTGAACGGAAAGTCTGGACGATCGCACGAGCGCCATCTTGCCTAATTTCTTGTTCGCCTTAATGTCGGCAAGTGAAACCGGGCTCTTTATCTTCTTAAATGGGACCAGCTCCACAGCAATCCAGTCTTTATCAGATGGGTCAGGAAAATGTGCTTTGGAAATTTTGGCAATACCTACGATTTCCTTTCCCACATTGCTATGATAGAAAAAGGCGATATCTCCCTTTTTCATGGCCTTCAAGTTGGCCCGTGCCTGAAAATTCCTCACGCCATCCCAAACTGTCTTTTTGTCTTTTTCCAAATCTTCCCAAGAGTAGGTGCCAGGCTCAGATTTCACTAACCAGTAGTTCATATTTCAATTATTTAAATGCTATTTAGAGACCATTCCGGCCAAGGCCTAAAATAACAAATACTGTGCGGAATTTCTCCTCCATACTGAGCCACTATTCGCCAGGAATAGGCAATTTTTGCGATACAGTAAAAGTATTGATTGGCGATGAGTAATTTACTCACCCGAAATGAGTTAGATTAGATTCTAAAGAACTGCATGAAAATTTTAGTAATACGTTTCTCTTCGATTGGCGATATAGTATTGACCACACCTGTAATAAGGGTGTTAAAAACGCAAGTTGAAAACGCACAAATTCATGTAGCGACAAAAATTCAATTTAAGGGGCTTTTTGAAGAGAATCCTTACGTAGACAAGACGCACTTGCTCGACTCGTCATTGAGGGATTTGATCACACAATTAAGGGCTGAGAAATACGATCTCGTTGTTGATTTGCACAATAATTTACGCACGAGAATCATCAAACTGGCGCTGAGAGTTAAAGCATCCAGTTTTAACAAACTCAATTATGAAAAATGGTTGTTGGTCAAGTTAAAAATCAACAAACTTCCTTCCGTTCACATAGTGGATCGATACATGGACACAATCCGTTTCTTAAATGTAAAAGAGGATGCCTTAGGTTTAGATTATTTTATTCCTGAAAAGGATGAGGTTCCTGCTGAATGGCTGCCCGAAACCCACCGCAGTGGATACGTGGCCTACGCTATTGGCGGACAGCACTTCACTAAGAAGCTTCCGGTGAGAAGAATGATCGAGCTTTGTGACAAGATTAATCGACCGGTAGTGTTGCTGGGAGGAAAGGAAGATATGGAAAGCGGAGAGGAGGTAAGAAGGTTCTTTGAGGTTGAGGAGAGTGTGGAGATGAAGGATAAGATGATTGCCCTAAACAAGAAGACTGTAATTTATAACGCGTGTGGAAAGTACAGCCTCAATCAATCGGCTAGCCTTATCAAAAATGCAAGCCATGTTTTCTCTCACGACACAGGGTTAATGCATATAGCTGCCGCATTCAAAAAGGAAGTGTTTAGCATTTGGGGAAATACCACACCCCTTTTTGGGATGTATCCTTATCGCACCAAGTTTACTATTTTTGAAAATAACAAGCTTGACTGCAGGCCATGCTCTAAGATAGGATTCTCCCGATGCCCCAAAGGTCACTTTAAATGCATGCAAAAAATGGAGTTTGACTTTTATATCCCTGAGTAACCTAGTAAGCACGCACTAGTTTGCCCTCCATGTAGTTTACGTACGCTCTGTTTACGACTCTGGTTCCACCTTTTGTAGGGTAGTTTCCCGTAAAATACCAATCTCCCGAGTGCGCAGGTATGGCCTTATGTAGGTTTTCAATTGTTTGAAACACAACCTGGAGTTCTGCTTTCATGCCGACAGGCTTCACGATGTCCGTTATCTTTTCTGAGATTTCTTCGTAGGTAAATTGGTCGTACAATTTTTTTACATAGTTGATCGGGTTTTCTTCGTTTTCCGATTGAAGGCATTGTTCATACACTTCTCCTAATAGAAAGTCCTTGCCCTGATCTTTTATTAATTCGATCACCGCTCTAAAGGCAACAAAGTCGCCCATGCGGCTCATGTCTATCCCGTAGCAATCTGGAAATCTAATCTGGGGTGCCGAGGACACTACTACGATCTTTTTTGGTCCTAGTCTTTCCAGCATCTTGAGGATGCTTTTTTCTAGAGTTGTACCCCTTACAATCGAGTCATCAATTACGACCAAGGTATCTTTACCCTTATTCACTACCTCGTAGGTTGTGTCGTAAACGTGCGCCACCATTTCATCCCGATGCTCATCGTCAGCAATGAAGGTCCTTAGCTTCGCATCTTTTAAAACGATTTTTTCAACCCGCGGTCTGAAGGAAAGCAGTTGCTCGAAAGAATCAACAGATGGCTTGCCGTCAATGATTACATCCTTCTGCTTGTTGATGAGATAATCCTCAATTGATCCAATCATACCCAAAAATGATGTCTCAGCAGTATTGGGTATGTAGGAAAAGATCGTATTCTTTAAATCAAAGTTGATGGCTTTGAGAATAGCAGGGACCAGCAGTTTTCCCAGCTCTTTGCGCTCTTTATAGATTTCCGGATCAGTTCCTCTGGAGAAATAGATTCTTTCGAAGCTGCATGACTTTTTTTCCAGTTGTTTCACAATCGGATACTGAGCAAAATCGCCACTTTTGTTTATAATTAGTCCGTTGCCCGGCTCAATCTCTTCGATCTGATTATAATCTATGTTAAAGGCAGTCTTAATCGCTGGCTTTTCTGATGCCACTACCACCACTTCATCATCGGCATAGTAGTAAGCGGGTCTGATACCCGAGGGATCTCGCACCACAAAGGCAGATCCTGAACCAGTGAGCCCAGCCATGGTGTATCCCCCATCAAAATCTTTACAAGCCCTCTTCAGCACACGCTGAAGGTCAATTTCATTTTCAATTTTTTCAGAAATCTCGGGATTGGTAAACTTGTCCTTATACTTTCTAAACAAACCTTGCACCTCCTCATCCAGAAAGTGACCAATCTTTTCCATAACGGTCACGGTGTCGGCCTTATCCTTGGGGTGCTGTCCTAAGCCCACAAGAATATCAAATAGCTCGTCCACGTTGGTCATGTTGAAGTTGCCCGCCATCACCAGATTTCGGCTTCTCCAATTGTTTTGCCTTAGGAAGGGATGCACATTTTCAATGCTGTTCTGTCCATGCGTTCCGTATCTAAGGTGTCCAAGCCACAATTCTCCCGTAAAGGCGACATTTTCCTTCAACCACTGCTCGTCCCTAAATCCCTCGGCTGATTTTTTTTGTGCCTTCCGGTACTTCTCCCCAATTTTTTCAAACAGGTTCGACACCGGCTGAGACTTCATGCTTCTGTAACGACTTATGTACCTGAAGCCTGGTTTTTGATCAATTTTAATGTTAGCGATTCCAGCACCATCCTGACCTCGGTTGTGCTGTTTTTCCATCAGAATATACATTTTGTTCATGGCGTAACTCGTGCCATACTTTTCAATGTAATAAGAGAGTGGTTTCCGCAGCCGAACGAGGGCTATTCCGCATTCATGAAGGATGGTGTCGCTCATAGAGGTCGGTTAAGACGCAAAGTTAGGTTTAATAATTTAACCCATCAATATGTGATGGGAGACCTATCTACGCCTTACAACCAAAAAGTGGATAGAAAGATTACAGACCTGCTGATATTTATGCAGTTTTTTGAGTTGCCTTGGGTACGGTAAAGAAGAACGTGCTGCCCTTTTGTTCTTGACTTTTGAGCCAAATTTTGCCCCCGTTGCGTTCTACGAATTCCTTACACAGGATTAATCCAAGACCAGTTCCTTTCTCATTTGCAGTGCCTCGGGTACTATAGCCTGACGTTTTTTCAAAGAGGATTTTTTGAACATCGGGGCTGATACCCACTCCATTGTCAGTTATCGACACCACATATTGATCTGATTCTTCCTTGGTTTCAACCACAATCTTTCCGCCACTTTTTGTGAATTTTATGGCATTGAGTATCAGGTTGCGGAATACAAGGTTGATCATATTCATGTCCGCCATTGCCGTAGCATCTGCCGCTATCTTGTTCTCAAGAGTTACTTCCTTCAAATGGAGCGAGCTAAGTAACTCGAAGTTTTCATCGACCATTTTTCTCAAATTGATCTCGACCATTTGAATGTTGAGCTTGTCCATCTGCACCAGTGCCCAGTCCAGTAGATTATTGATAAGCTCTTTTGTATGATTAAACTGCAATCGCAACTCTTTGGTGAGCTTTGGAAGCTCATCAGGCTTTATGTTGTTGCTTGCCATGAGATCCAGTATTCCAGAAAGTGCATTGATGGGTGAACGAAGGTCATGCGAGATGACTGAGAAAAACTTGTCTTTCACTTGATTGAGCTGCTCGAGTTCCACACTTCTCTTCTTGATTTCATTTTGATGTGAGATCAATAGTTTATTGATCTTAATTCTCCTCTGTCCGCTTCGGTAAACCGTGTAGAGAAAGAAAATCACCAGCGCTACCACCACAACCAAGATGTTTCGAAGGAACGATTGCCGTTTAATTTCCACTGCTTGCTTTTCCTGGGTTTCACTGAGGGCTGCAATGACGAGGTCTTTGTTTTCCGTTTGGAACTTAAGTTGATCTAAAAATAATTTTTCAAGCATCTCTTCGCTAAAAAGACTGTCTCGCAATGTGTTTGAGTACTTGGTGTAGATCAATGCATTTTCATAGTCCTTTAGTTCTTCGTACAAAATCGCCAGAGATTTGTTGCATTCGATTTCGAGCTTTCTTGCGTTCAAGACTTTTGAGGTCGTCAGTGCCTCTGAAATTAACTTCATGGCCTGCTCATAGTTCCCTTGCTTAAGTAGCACTCTGCCCTTGCCCAATTTGGATTCGGCAATACCATATACGTTCTGTGTTTTTTGATGTAGCCATGCAGCAGTATCGTAATAAGCATTTGCATACTCGAAATTGTTTCTCTTTAAGTTGAGTCGGGCAAGCAGTACCACAACATCCGGCTGGAGTATGTCAATTTTTCTCTTCTTCGTAATTCGAAGGGCTCCTTTTAGGAAGTATTCTGCTGAGTCGTATTCTCCTTTTCTAAGATAGATATCGCCTCTTTCGCTGTTGGTATAGGCGGGGCCGTCAAGGTCATTAACCTGCTCACTTAGCTTTTCAGAAATAGTCAAATGGTTAAATGCGATGTCAAACTGGCCAAGCTCTTTGAAAACGATACCCACGTTATGCAGGGCAATGGCTACCTGCGCAGAGTCTTTAATTGCATTTGAAACCTTGTAGGACTGTGTGAAATAATAGTAGGCCTCATCATATTCTCCTATTGTAACATAGTCGTTCCCAATAAAATTAAGGGCGCTGGCAAGGTGCACACTATCTTGCGTGGCGATGGCGATAGGAAGGCGCATTTTATCAAACTTGAGGGCGCTGGTGAAGTCACCTCTCAGGGCAGATAGAAAACCTTGTTGCTTATAGGCGATCAGTTTTGCCCAATTCAGATTTTTTTGTTCCGCTATTTCTACCGCCTGATTAGCATGGGATTTGGCCCGCTCGTAATCCACGTATTGGTAAGCAATGGATAATTCTACCAGCAGCTCAATGCGTGTAGAATCAGAGCTGGTATTGTCCATGAGTTTCTGCAAACTATCTATGCTATTTTGCCCCTGGGCACATAGGAAAAGGGGTGCAACTAGCATGAACATCACACCAATGCAAAATCTTGTTGACTTACTCCGAAACGCAGATTTGAACATAAAGAAGTAGGAGTTAAAAAATCAAGTTTGATATTTGGTGATAATTGATGTTCCTAAATAAAGCGCTGGTTACAATAGTAACCGAAAGACGTTCTCGACTTCTCACAATACTCTCTAGACTACATAGGATGACATAATACCCAAGTTAAAACCTAAAGATTGGCAATTTACCTTATCTAAATTATTGAATCTCGGCCAAAACAATACATGAACATGATCTGACCCCATTAATTCCAAAGGCGGTGCTGTTCAAGTTGCACCAATTGACCAAAGAACAATTTGGTTGAAGCTTCAAAAGAGGGAGTGAAATCTGATACAAGGAACCTCTTGATAGTAGGTAGCTTGGCATTTAATAGGGAGTGCTCCCGTAGATAGCTTTCAAGGGCATTAGCTACTATTTCCGATGAATCCAAAATTTCAACTTTGCCGTTGTAGTATGCGCTTATCTCCCTCTTGATGATGGGATAATGAGTGCAGGCAAGGATCAAAGATTCAATCCCTTGCAATTCATTTGCTGAAAGATATTGTTCAATGATGTCATGACTTATTTGGTTGTTAAAAAAACCTTCCTCAATCATGGGAGCAAGCAAGGGAGTAGCGACTGACTTTAAAATGATCTGCCGGCCTGTGCGCTTCAGTTTCGCGGCATACACATCAGAGTCCACTGTCCTCCTTGTACCGATCAAACCCACATGCATTTTTTTGTTCACATTCGTGAGGTGATCTATCATGGGATCAATCACATTAATGATATGAGCATCTTTTCGTACATACTCCTTGAGTAGCTCGTAGGCTGCCGAGCTTGCGGAGTTACAGGCGATCACAATCACCTTGCACCCTAGTTTAAGAAGGACATCTGCAATCTTGACGGAGTATGCTTGAATGGCTGCTTCCGATTTGTCACCGTATGGTAAGTGTGCAGTATCACCAAAGTAGATTACATTCTCATTCGGCAATCTTTTAGCGATGGCATGGGCTACCGTCATTCCTCCAATCCCGCTGTCATAGATGCCGATTGGCCTCTCTGTTCGTTCAATCATGGGGCAAAAATAACGGCTTCTAAATGGGAATTTGTATAATTGTATGACGAACCAATAAAAATAAACGACATGGCTTACAATCTCTTGAAAGGAAAAAGGGGAATCATATTTGGTGCTTTGGATGAAAACTCAATCGCCTGGAAAACTGCATTAAAAATTAAAGAGGAAGGTGGAGCATTTACCCTCACCAATGCACCAATCGCCATGCGAATGGGTAAGATAAACGAACTAGCCAAGGCCTGCAATGCAGAGGTGATTCCGGCTGATGCAACCTCTGAGGAGGACCTAACAAACTTATTTAACAAGTCGCTGGAAGTGCTCGGTGGAAAAGTTGACTTCGTGCTTCATAGCATTGGCATGAGTCCAAACGTTCGCAAAAACAAGACATATGGTGATCTAAACTACGACTGGTTCTTAAAAACTCTAGATATATCAGGCCTGTCCTTTCACAAAGTATTGCAGACTGCGGAAAAAACAGATGCTATGAATGAGTGGGGGTCAATACTAGCCCTTTCCTATATCGCAGCGCAACGCACCTATCCAGATTATTCAGATATGGCGCAGGCAAAATCTGTTCTGGAGTCAATCGCAAGAAGCTATGGCTATCGCTTTGCCAAACTTAAGAAAGTACGAGTGAACACTATATCGCAATCACCAACCAAGACAACAGCTGGCGCTGGTATTTCAGGCTTCGATGTATTCTACGATTATGCTCAAATGATGTCACCACTTGGCAATGCCACAGCGGAAGATTGTGCAAGCTACATCGTAGCCATGTTCTCTGATTTTACGAGAATGGTCACTATGCAAAACCTGATGCACGATGGCGGATTTTCTTCCACCGGAATCACTGACGAGTTAATCGAACGGTTGACCAAGTAGTAAGCGTGCAAAGTTCCTTTGCCTAACCAGTTGTCTTTGTACCAACTATGGTTTCATTTCCAAATTGCAAGATTAACTTAGGGCTTCATGTATTATCCAAGCGAGAGGATGGTTTTCATGAAATTGAAACTTGCTTCTATCCCGTGCCGTGGGCGGATGTGCTTGAGGTAATTCCCTCCAATAGATTCACTTTTATTTCTACCGGACTTTCCATTCCTGGTGCGACCGATGACAACCTATGCGTTCGTGCTTACAAATTACTACAGGCAAAATTTAAGTTAGCGCCTGTGGCTATCCATTTGCATAAAGTTGTTCCAATGGGAGCAGGCCTTGGCGCAGGATCTTCCGATGCGGCATTTACCCTAAAAAGTATCAATGAGGTTTTTGAACTGAGACTTGACAACAGTGCGCTTAAAGAGTTTGCTTCGAATTTGGGAAGTGATTGTTCGTTCTTTATCGAAAACAAGCCTTTGCTGGGTAAAGGGAAAGGAAATGAGCTTGAGGAAGTGAATGTCTCATTGAAGGGCAAGCATCTTGTGATTGTAAAACCTCCCATTCATGTTTCCACGAAAGATGCCTACAGTGGAATGGTTCCAAAGGCTTCCAGAAGGAGTCTATCTGAGATTCTCGGTGAACCCTCCATATGGAAACAAGAACTGGTTAATGATTTTGAAGCGAGTATTTTTAAAAGGTTCCCTGAGATCGAATTGATTAAGAACAGACTTTATGAATTGGGTGCATACTATGCTTGTATGAGTGGGTCAGGTTCCTCCGTGTATGGGCTTTTCGAAGAAGCTATTTCCTTAGAAGAGGAGTTTCATGGCATGACCTGCTGGGGCGGTCAACTTTGAGAACGATATAGAATTCTTTTGAGGAACGGATAAGCAATAACGGAGACCACAATAACAGCCGCGCCCAGGTAAAAATTTATGCCCATCTGCTCTTTGGCTCCAAAGATGATCAGGGCCATGACAATTCCGTAAACAGGTTCAAGGCTAAAAGTGAGCTGAATAAAAAAAACTGAGAGCCTTTTCATGAGCTCCACAGAAACAGAGTAGGCATACACGGAGCATACGATGGCGAGCACAGCTATGTACATCCAGTCAATTGCTGTTGGAGTCAGTTGTAATGTATTTCCTTCAGCCCAAAGTATTTTATAAAATGGAAAGAATAGAAATGTGCCAAGGCACGCACCGATCATTTCGTACAAGGTGATGGTATATGCAGGCATCCGTTTTACGAACTTGGAGTTGATTACCGAGAAAATGGCGGCAGTCAGCCCTGAGCCGATCGCTAAAAGCAGCCCAGTTTGAAACTTAAAGTCGGATGAAAAAATAACGTAAAGGCCAGCAATGATTGCGAATCCCAAAAATATTTCCAGCGCCTTTACCTTCTGCTTGTAAATCGCGGGTTCGATAAGGGCTACCCAGAGTGTACATGTGGCGTAACCCACTAAGCTGACGGAGACATTGGAAACCTTTGCAGCAGCGAAGAACAGAATCCAGTGTGCACCAATGATGAAACCTGTAAAGACTATTTTAAAAAGATCCTTCGCAGTTACTTTAAATAGCCCATTTGTTAAAAAAATCAAGATTACCATCCCAACAGAAGCGAGAAGTGTTCGATAGAAAACCATCTCAACGGCAGGGATGCTGATAAGCACGCCAAAGATGGCGGTTGATCCCCAGAGAAAAACTATAAAATGTAACTTAAAATAATCTGACGTGGTCGGTCTCAACGTGGAACGTATTTATACATACCTAATGAGATTAGTGCGAAGGTAATGTTAGGGAGCCACGCAGCGATTAGCGGAGAAAGTGATCCAGCCTCGGCAAAGGTGCGTGACATCATGAAAAACAAGATGAAAATAAAAGACAGAAGAAAGCCCAGCGCAATCTGAAAGCCGGTGCCGCCTCGACTTTTTCTTGAGGAGACAATCACCCCCATAAAAACGAGAACGAAAATGGTAAAGGGGGAAGAGAAACGTATATGTCTCTCCACTTCATAGGCCTCTACTCCGGCAGCTCCTCGAAACTTTAGTTTGTTGATATGTTCTGTGAGTTCATTGATGGTCATTCCATCGTACTTGCGATCGGCATTCTCAAAATCCGCAGGAGTAACAGCGAGAGCAGTGTCAAGCTGTTCCATGACTCGGTCAGGTTCACTTTTCTTTTTTAGACCAACATTAAATATGGAATCCACAGCCTTTCGTTTCCAAAACCTCATGGTCCACTTATTCTTGGTAGTATCCCAGGTGATATTGTCAGCGGTAAGTTTATCCACCAGTCTGTTGTCTTCAAATCGTTCCAATGTAAATTGATATCCTGTATTGGTATTGATATTATAATTTTGAAGATAGAAGTACACGTTCGGCTCGATTTGCATGTGTACATTTCGTTGATCAAAATAGTACGTCTTGTTGAAGTACTGCATCTCAAAGGCAAGCCGCGACCTATTCGACTGAGGTATTACCCACCCATTGAGGACAAAATTAAAAACAGCCACTACTAAAGACGCCAGAAAGTAGGGGATTAACAACCTCCTGAAACTTACGCCACCGCTCAGAATGGCTATGATCTCCGTGCGAGCGGCCATTTGAGAGGTGACAAAAACCACCGCAATAAAGACCATGATTGGACTTACCAATCCGATTATCCAGGGAAGAAAATCTCTGTAGTACCCCAGGATTGATTGCGCATCTAGATTGTTTCTGGCAAACTTGTCCATTTTCTCCGCCAGGTCAATCACTGTAACAATGGCTACAATAATCAGCACCACAAAGAAGAAAGTGTACAGTACTTTTTTGATTATGTATTTATCCAGGATCTTCATTGCTACAATCTCTGCGACACCTTTTTGGTCATTTTATTCTTCCAAGCATGGAAGGAGCCTTCCACTATCTTCTCCCTTGCGGTCTGAACCAGCCAAAGATAGAAGGTGAGGTTGTGAATAGAAGCAATTTGCGCGCCTAAAATCTCCTTGTTGATGATCAAGTGCCTCAGGTATGCCTTTGAATGTGTGGAGCTCACGTATCCGCCAAGCTCGGTATCAATTGGGTCAAGGTCATCCTTCCACTTCTCGTTTCGGATATTGATGACTCCTTCGCTGGTAAATAACATTCCGTTTCTTGCATTTCGGGTAGGCATGACGCAATCAAACATGTCGATGCCCAGCGCGATGCACTCTAGAATATTTTCGGGTGTTCCCACACCCATAAGGTAGCGAGGTTTTTCTGCTGGTAAGATACTGCAAACCTGCTCGGTGATGCCATACATGATATCATGCGGTTCACCCACAGAAAGTCCACCAATGGCATTTCCAAATAGATTTTGGTTGGCAACAAACTCTGCGGACTCCTTTCTTAAATCACTAAAGGTGCTACCCTGAATAATTGGGAACAGTACTTGCTCATAGTTGTGGACTGGCTCAGTCTTGTTAAATTGATTAATACATCTTGTTAACCACCGATGGGTAAGCTTCATCGATCTTTCTGCATAATCATACGCGCAGGGATAAGGTGTACATTCATCAAATGCCATAATGATATCGGCACCTATGCTGCGCTGAATGTCCATTACGTTTTCTGGGGAGAAAAAGTGTTTTGAACCATCAAAGTGTGATTTGAAGGTAACACCCTCTTCTTTTATTTTCCTGTTCTCAGAGAGAGAGTAAACCTGGTAACCTCCGCTATCCGTCAGTATCGGCTTGTTCCATCCGTTGAATCGATGAATCCCACCGGCCTTTTCCAGAAGTTCTACACCCGGTCTCAGATAAAGGTGATAGGTGTTGCCAAGAATTATTTCAGCTTTAATGTCTTGCTCAAGCTCCCGCTGATGAACAGCTTTCACCGAACCCGCGGTGCCCACCGGCATAAATATTGGTGTTTGTATCGTTCCATGATCAGTATGCAGGGTACCTGCTCTGGCACTTGTTCCCTGATCTACGCGCTCAACTTTAAATTTCATCTTTGTGAATTGCTACAAAATTAACCATTTGAAGCTAGTTATTGGCCCAAGCGCAGTTTCTATGTGAGTGAGGAATTATTAACTTTCAGCATAAAATAGGAATGATATGGTAGTTAGGTATGACCCGATTGGAAAGAGTTTTTTTTCAAACAATAGAACTAGACTGGCAAAAGAACTTCCAAAAGGAGCTATAGCAGTTTTTAATTCTAATGACATCATGCCTACCAATGCCGATGGCACCCTTGCTTTTCGTCAAAACAATGATCTGTTCTATCTAACCGGTGTTGCGCAGGAAGAGAGCATGCTGGTAGTATGCCCAGATTTTCCTGATAAGAAATTACGGGAAGTATTGTTCTTGCGCGAATCCAACGAGATGTTGGAAAAGTGGGAGGGGCACAAACTTACCAAGGAAGAAGCACGAGAGTTGACGGGTGTGCAAACCGTGATGTGGAATACTGACTTTAAGAAGATCTTTCATCATATGATGGTGATGGGAGGAGTTTCCTCCGTTTTCCTAAATACGAACGAACATTACCGCTCGGACGTAGTGGTACAATCAAGAGATGCAAGGTTCATCGAGTGGTGTAAAGCCACATATCCCCTACACCAATATGATAGAGTGGCACCCATCATGGCCAGGCTTCGATGGATTAAGCAACCAAAAGAGATCGAGCTTCTGCAGCGGGCTTGCGACATTACAGAAAAAGGATTTAGAAGGGTCTTAAAATTTGTAAAGCCAGGTGTAATGGAATACGAGATTGAAGCCGAGTATATCCATGAGTTTATCAGTAATAAATCTCGAGGGTTTGCCTATGAACCCATCATTGCCTCCGGGGCTAATAATTGTGTCTTGCACTATTTGGAAAACAGCAGGGAATGTAAGGCAGGTGATCTCATACTGCTGGATGTAGGTGCGGAATATGCCAACTACAATGCAGACTTGACTCGTACGATACCGGTAAGTGGAAAATTTACTAAGAGGCAAAAAGAGGTTTACAATGCGGTGCTTCGAATCATGCGCGGTGCCATGAAAATGATGGGACCAACCACGAACTTTTTTGACTACCAGAAAAAAGTGGAGAAAATGATGGAAGAGGAAATGTTGAAGTTGAAACTCATCAGCAAGACCGATATCAAGAATCAAAAACCAGGAAATCCTGCCTTTAAAAAATACTTCTACCATGGCACCTCTCACATGCTAGGGCTGGATGTGCATGACGTGGGCGATATGCATGCAAAGATGCCCATTGGTTCTGTATGGACAGTGGAGCCTGGCATCTATATTGCCGAAGAAGGATTTGGTGTGAGGTTAGAAAATAATGTGTTGATAAAGAAGGGTGGTGTAGTTGACCTAATGAAGAATATTCCAGTGGAGGCGGACGAAATTGAGGAGCTGATGTCAAAGAAGAGGTAGATGAAAAGGGGGATTGCGTGCTTCCTGTTGGTGGTCATGCTGGGCGCAGTACAGGCCCACGAATTCTGGTTGCTTCCCACACAATTTAAGTACAAGGTAGGCGATCTCTTGCAGGTCGACTTTAAGGTTGGAGAAAGCTTTGAGGGCGACTATTGGAATCTGGAAAAGAATAGCGTTGACAAAATCGAGATACACAATAGGATAGGGACGGTAGACCTTAGTACAAAGGTTAAGAACACAAGGGGCCAGAATGTTGAATACACTTTCAACAATGTAGGTACCCATCTCATTTCTATGCAGAGTGGGGAGTCGTACATAGAGTCAACGCCAGAGGAATTTGAGGCCTACCTGGAGGAAGATGGTTTGCAGTACATTCAAGAGGAAAGAGAAAAGCTGGGTGAGCAAAATAAGGTATCAAGGGAAGTGTACTCGAGATATGCCAAGTTGCTTGTGCAGGCAGGCGACCGCACAGATGACACCTTTCAGAAGATTGCAGGCCTGAAATATGAGGTTGTGCCGCTACAAAATCCTTATGACTTGAAATCAGGAGATTATATGGATTGCAAAATACTTTTCCGTGGCAATCCGGAACCTCATGCGTTAGTAAAAGTTTGGAACCACATTGGTAATCGTACATTCTTGCAGAACATTTACACGGAAAGCGATGGGATGATAAGGTTTCCAATAAGTAATAATGGATCGTGGATGGTCAGTTCTGTAAAGATGATTCGTTCTAATTCAAACAAAGCAGAATGGGAAAGTATGTGGGGTAGTTTGGTTTTTGGTATTCAATAAAAAGTATATGAGCGCACCTTCATTTTCATCAGACAAGGCACCGGAGCCGGTAGGACTCTACCCGCACGCACGCAAAGTTGGTAACTTGCTTTTTCTATCAGGGGTAGGACCTCGAAAGAGAGGCAGTAAAGATATTCCCGGAGTGACACTTGATGATCAAAAGAATATTGTGTCTTATGATATTGAAGAGCAATGCCGATCCGTATTTCAAAATGTGAGATACATTCTTGAGGCTTCCGGGTCGAGCTGGGACAAGCTCGTAGATGTCACCGTTTTTCTTACCAATATGAAGGATGACTTTGCGACTTATAACAAAATCTACGCAGAATACTTTAAAGACAACCAGCCCTGCAGGACTACAGTGGAAATCACGGCCCTTCCCACGCCTATTGCAATAGAATTAAAGTGTGTAGCTACAATTGACTAGACGGAGAAGCTCTCGCCACATCCGCAGGTGCGGGAGGCGTTTGGGTTCACGAACTGAAAGCCTTTTCCATTAAGTCCGTCAGAAAAATCCAGAGTAGTACCGAGTAGGTAAAGCAGACTTTTCTTATCGACCAAAATTTTGACGCCCTTGTCTTCAAAAACCTGATCCGCTGGATTGATTTTATCATCAAAGTCAAGGTCATACATTAAGCCAGAGCACCCACCACCTTTTACGGATACACGAATATTATGCGCAGGTGTCCTTCCCTCTTCGGTTAACAGCTCTGAAATTCTCTCTTTTGCTTTGTCGGTTACACTAATCATAACTTATGAAACTGGATTTAGTACAACACTAAAAACTGTGATAGTGTTCTTATCTCTGCCATAATATAGTTTTTCGATGGCATCGAAAATGTTACTTGCTCTAAAATAGGAGGTATGCAGCTCGCGCTCACCACCGGCCACCCATTGTATCGTATAGGAGTTGTCCTTCTCTTTATAGTTCTGGACATAATTCCACATCTTTTTAAGGGCATCTACTTTATCAGCGCCTGTCACTGAGTGAAACAGGAAGGACTGATTGTGTCTGGGATTGAGCGTAATTAAATCCAATTTCGCCTTTCCATCCACGGTACTGTACTCAAATACCAGGTCACTGGTATGCAAACCCAGGTATCCTTTTATTTGTTGTTGAATGCGTGCTGCTTCAACGTGAATGTCGCTTGTAGTCTCCGCCATCTTACTTTAGATTCAGAATGAAAACTTTTAGAACCAATCAAAAGTTTCTCAAATTGAAACAAAATTAACAAATCCGACCAAACGACACATGGAGAAGATTGAGCATATTGGAATCGCTGTAAAGAACCTGGAGAGTTCTAATCAGCTTTTTTCGAAGCTATTGGGTAAAAAGCCATATAAAACCGAAGAGGTGGAATCGGAAGGAGTGCGCACTTCTTTTTTTGAATTGGGTGGGGTCAAAATAGAACTATTGGAAGCGACCAGGGCAGATTCTCCGATTGCGAAGTTCATCGAAAAGCGTGGTGAGGGCATTCATCACATCGCTTTTGATGTAAAAGATGTGGAAAAGAGCATTGCAGAGCGCAAAGAAATGGGATTTGAGATGATCAATGCGAAACCGAAAGAAGGTGCCGACAACAAATCAATTGCGTTCTTGCACCCACGCAGCACCAATGGCGTTTTGGTGGAATTGTGTCAGGAGAAGACCTGACCTACTTTTTCTGCCCAAACTGGATGTTGTTATAGTGCTTTAGCTTCTTTTTCCCTTCAGAGGTTTCATAATATGGCTTTGGGCCACATGCTGACAGCGCAACAAGTAGCAAAAGAAGAGAGATGGTTGTTTTCATAAATATCGAATTACAACCCTATATACATACGCTGGCAATAGGCCGAAGCAAACCGGAGATAAGTCTTACTTTTGCGGGATCAAACAACAAAAAAAGCGTCAAACAGCAGGTTACATATGAGCGAAAAGCGATCAGAAATCAGTGAGTTGGGTGAATTTGGACTCATTGATCGAATTAAGAGCAGCGTTAATTTAAACAATGCAAGTTCAGCGAAAGGGATCGGTGATGATGCCGCGGTAATTGATACAGGGGAGAAGTTTGGATTGCTTTCTACCGATATGCTCACCGAGGGTGTGCATTTTGATCTCTCTTACGTGCCAATCCAGCACTTAGGTTACAAAGCAGTAGCTGTGAATGTGTCTGACATTGCTGCTATGAATGGTAAGCCGGAGCAAATTGTGGTGAGCCTAGGCTTAAGCAATAGATTTTCGGTAGAGGCGATTGATGCCTTATATGCAGGGATTAATGCCGCTTGCAAAAGCTACAACGTTGACTTGGTGGGTGGAGACATCACCTCTTCCGCTTCTGGCCTTGTCATTTCCATTTCAGCGTTTGGGGTCGTGGATAAATCGAAGGTGGCGTACCGCAGTGGTGCCAAAGAAAATGATATCATTTGTGTTACGGGTGATCTGGGCGGAGCCTACGTAGGTCTGCAAATCCTTGAGAGGGAAAAGCAAGTTTTTCTTACAGATCCTGAAATGAAACCACAGCTTGAGAACTTTGAGTATGTGGTTGGAAGACAGCTGAAGCCCGAGGCGCGCATGGACATCATTCATGAGCTATCAGAGCTAAATATAATTCCTACTTCCATGATTGATATTTCAGATGGTTTGGCTTCTGAACTGCTGCATTTGAGTGAGCAGAGCGGGGTGGGCGTGAAAATATTTGAAGACAAAATCCCTATTGACAAGCAAACTTATGATACCGCAGCTGTAGATTTGAAAATAGATCCGTTGACCTGCGCACTCAATGGAGGAGAGGACTATGAGTTACTATTCACGATCAGCCAGTCTGACTTTGAGAAGTTGAAGAACCACAGGGATATCCATTTTATTGGCCATGTGCACGACAAGGCAAGTCAGAATCTTTTGATCTCCAAGCAAGGCACTGTGGTTCCGCTGCGGGCACAGGGATGGGATCATCTCAGTAAGAAATAGAATGGCTGTAGCCTAGTCTATGGGAAAAGGGATATAGACAAACTTGGTAAAAGCCTTGTCGATCACAAAGAGGCAGCAAAACTCGTCAGGATCCTTGTAGGTATTTTTAAAATCGATTTCCTTTTCCTGCGCCACTAGCTCCCGCTGAATAAACTCATCGAGAAAGGAGGCGTAGTAGTTCCATTCGAGCTTCAGCTCATTTGCGCCAATGAGCAACTGACCGATGGAGATTGAGTCTTTGGCAATAGGAAATATGGGAAACTCGAAGCCCGCTTTTCGAATCTGATACGAGGATTCCTTCAAGGTGTCAGACACTTTGACGAAGTCGCGCGAGATTGTACCTAAGTACTTGCCATCCAGTGCCTCATCGTTATCCATATCTTCCAGGTTTGAATTGCAATAATACTAAAGATCTAATTTTCAAGATTAGTTTGACGCAATCCACTTTTCAGAAAATTGTTTGAGCGAGGGAAAAAATAGCTTGAATTCTTCTTCGAAGGACTCATAATTTTTTACGAGATCCTGAGCAGCTTCATCCATTTTAGAGTCAAAGGTGGTACGCCTCGACATTCCTGTCAATGCGCGGTCAATGCCCTCAGTCTTGGAGTAGTTGACTAGCCAATTTCCTCGAATCATATAAGGCATCATTCTGAGTACTCCTGCGGGGAGTAGGTGTTCATTCGATTGCAATAGAGAATAGAATTGATTAGCAAAAGCGGACAGTGGAAGGTGATGATATGCTTCCCAATTTTTTGATAGGAAGTGATCGTAGTACATATCTACAATCACGCCCGAATAATGCCGGTACTTCGGGCGAAGACGATTCTTACTGGCTTTGACCACGTCATGATTGTCTGTATAGTGGTCAATGGCTCGGTGCAATTCTATTCCCTTTATGATTTGCGGAGCATAGCGGCCCTCCAAACTTCCCCCCTTCACAAAGTCACCAATGAAATTGCCGATCATGAGCTGCTCATCATCGGCAGAGAGGTGCACATGTGCTAAAAAGTTCATTTGCTGTAAGGTAATTGTTTAACTTTATTCTAATAAGAAAAGTTTTGGTCACTTTAACGGAATTAGAACATTAGCATTATGTCTGCATTAGCGCAACTGAAATTACTGGTAAAACTGGCCTTAATCGATGAGGAAGTGACGGATCGCGAACGGGAATATGTCACGAATATTGGGAAGGCCAATGGCCTGTCCCCTCAGGACGTGGCCTACATGTTTAACAATCCCGAGGAAGTAAGTGTGCCGACAGACTTATCTAACGATCAAAAATTTGACTATCTCTTCAGCTTAGTGCAGCTGATGAAAATTGATGAGCGCCTTTATCGAGATGAAATTAAGTACTGTGGCAACGTAGCGGCAAAGCTTGGCTACGGTAAGGAGGTGATGGTGGATCTAATGCTTAAAGTCAGCGCGACCATGAAGAATGCGGAAATGGAGTCCCTGAGGGAAGTGGTAAATGAGCATCTGGTTTCAAAGTAGGTTGTAATCAACCTTACAAAGGCGTTGCTGAACGTTCCTTGAGCGTCATTCGGCATGGAAGTCTCAGTTTCAATCCTTGTCATCGTGGATTTCGTGTTAGGACAGTGTGTTTGAAGCTTTCAAAACGCCAGCCGAAAAAAGTGAAAATAGAACAGATACAAAGATTTCTTACCAACATCAGAACGAGAACATCCCGGTTATTGCTGACAAATGGGTACAAAGACCTTGGTCTTAGATACAAGTTCATGCCAAGCGCAGCCGGACACGTTACCTAGGATGTGGTCCGTTAGCTCCAGCCAGGATTGTCTTTGTGCCCAGCAAAAGAGGCATCAGGTCATTCATCAAAGGAGTATACTTGTCCACAGGAGATTGCCAATGGTTATAGTGTGTTGCCATCAACGATTCTGAAACTGGGTAAGGAAATGTTAAGACTATTCTTCGCGTAACCCTTGATCTGCGGATCCCGTAGATCTGAGGATGACACGTATTCTCCTCTGCACAACATTCTTTGTTGCATTGATTTTTACAATTTATGGCCAGAGTGACAAACAGGTGGCCAAAGATCTCCTTAAATCTCTTGAGGGTAATTTCAAATGGCAAATTTTCAAGCCTTCAGAAAAAAGAATCGTTCGCGAAGGGTTTCGGTACGGCCGTTTGAAGATGGATAGTTTAATTGTAGAAGTACAGGAAACATTCAACAATTCCGATGTGCAGATGACAGGCCTAATAGGTTACAACTCGTCAACAAAAAAATACTTTTCTATCAATTGTTACAATGTGGACATGGGGCCCCACGTCCTCTTTGGGGAAGCCATTGATGAGCACACCATTGAATTTTCAGATGCACAGGAGGTCTCTACACTGCGAATCGTCAGCCCTGACAAACATGAGTGGTCATACCAAAATCTGATAGATAATAAATGGGTACCTCGAGACCTAAAAATCACCTTTATGCGAATACCGTAACCTAACGTCTGAAATCCAACTTATCCCTTGCTCAGGACCTGATGGACTTGGAATACCCTTGTATGACGGATCAGGAACAGCCCTAATCAGCACCCACCTGCATTACTTTTCAGAGCCCCCTTCTCCCTTTTTGATGGCCAGTAAAATATCTACCTTTGCGGCCTGCTAGCTCAATTTCAAGCTGGTTAGGACTTTACAATGGGAATGGAGCACATTAGAAATTTTTGCATAATCGCACATATTGACCATGGGAAGAGCACCCTCGCGGATCGTTTGTTGGAGTTCACGGGAACGCTTACCAGCCGCCAAATGCAAGCTCAGGTGCTCGATAGTATGGATTTGGAGCGTGAAAAAGGCATTACAATTAAATCCCATGCCATTCAAATGAATTACAAATTTGAGGGCAAAGAGTATATCCTAAATCTCATCGATACTCCTGGCCACGTTGACTTTTCCTACGAAGTATCACGATCAATAGCTGCTTGTGAGGGTGCGCTACTGATAGTGGATGCAGCACAAGGAATTGAGGCCCAAACCATTTCTAATCTTTACCTGGCACTGGAGCACAATCTGGAAATCATTCCTGTACTGAATAAAATTGATTTGCCTGCCGCCCGTCCTGAAGATGTCACCGATGAAATAGTTGACATGATTGGCTGCCCTCGAGAATCTGTAATACATGCAAGTGCCAAACAAGGTGTTGGCATAGAAGAGATACTTGCCTCAATTGTAAAGAACGTGCCGCCTCCGAAAGGAGATCCTGAAGCGCCATTGCAGGCGATGATTTTTGACTCCGTTTTTAATTCCTTTAGAGGCGTGGAGGTATACTTCAGGGTCTTCAACGGAACCTTAAAGAAGGATGATATTGTGAAGTTTGCTAATACAGGGAAAACCTATGGGGCAGACGAGATTGGAGTACTCAAATTGGAAAAGTATCCACTAAAAGAGATTAGTGCCGGAAATGTAGGTTACCTTATATCAGGTATAAAGGAGGCCAAGGAAGTAAAAGTGGGCGATACGATCACGCACCCCAAAAAGCCGGGAGCTTCTATAAAAGGTTTTGAAAATGTAAAACCCATGGTTTTTGCAGGTATCTATCCGGTGGAGACCAGTGAGTTTGAAGAACTAAGGGCCTCAATGGAGAAGCTTCAACTCAATGATGCATCGCTAGTGTGGGAGCCAGAGACTTCTGCTGCATTGGGCTTCGGCTTCAGATGTGGCTTTTTGGGAATGCTTCATCTCGAAATCATTCAGGAGCGTCTCGAACGAGAGTTCGGAATGACGGTAATCACCACGGTTCCTTCTGTGCAGTTCAAAGCGAAGCTGACGAATGGTAAAGAGATAAACATCAATGCGCCATCTGAGATGCCCGACCCTACCATGTTGGACTATATTCAAGAACCATACATTACAGCACAAATCATTTCAAAGGCAGAATACATTGGTCCGATCATTCAGCTATGCATTGACAAGCGGGGTCAAATAAAGAATCAGGTATATCTGACTTCCGATCGAGTTGAATTGTCTTTTGAAATGCCGCTGTCAGAAATAGTTTTTGACTTTTTTGACCGTCTCAAAACCATATCGCGAGGTTATGCTTCATTGGACTACCATTTGATTGGATTTAGGGAATCGGACATGGTGAAGTTGGATGTCATGCTTAATGGAGATAAGGTAGATGCATTGTCTGCTATTGTACACCGCGCAAAGTCTTACCAGTGGGGTAAAAAGCTTTGTGAAAAATTGAGAGAACTTATCCCGCGGCAAATGTTTGATATTGCGATCCAGGCCTCCATAGGGCAAAAGATCGTTGCAAGAGAGTCTTTGAGCGCAATTCGAAAGAACGTAATTGCGAAATGCTACGGTGGTGACATCTCGCGGAAGCGAAAACTTTTGGAGAAGCAGAAGAAGGGAAAGAAGCGAATGAGGCAGATTGGAAATGTGGAGATACCACAGGAGGCCTTCATGGCAGTACTCAAAATCGAGTGATTTTGACGAGCGGCTGGAGATGAGCCAAATTTTTTACGACTATTAAGAAATTGATATTATTTCGACATGGCTGATAAGAACAAATACATTCTCATTGATGGCAAAAAAATCGCAAGCGAGATAAAAGAGGAAATTGCACAGCGAGTGCGGGAGCTCAAGAAAGAGAAGAAAAAGCTACCACACCTTGCAATAATCTTAGTCGGAGATGATGGTGCGAGTTCAACCTATGTAGATGGAAAAGTTAAATCTTGTAAGGAGGTAGGATTTCATTACTCGTTGCTGCGATTTGCAGACACAATATCAGAAGAGCGTCTGCTCATGCATGTGGACCAGATCAACCACGATGATGATATTGATGGATTCATTGTTCAGTTGCCGCTTCCACCGCATATCTCTGTGGAGAAAGTCACACAAAATATTGATGCTGCCAAAGATGTCGATGGTTTTACAAATCAAAACTTTGGAAGCATAACCTCTACCCATCCCTTGATTATGCCTGCCACACCATTTGGAGTGATGGAGCTGTTGAGAAGATACAAGATTGAAACAAAAGGAAAGCATTGTGTGGTAGTTGGCGCCAGTCGACTAGTGGGCGCACCGGTAAGCATGATGCTGGCAGAACAGGGAAGAGCTACAGTCACCATCTGCCACAAGTATACCAAAGATCTCGCTTCTCATACCAGGCAAGCTGATATCTTAATCGTAGCAGTCGGTAAGCCCGGACTTATCACTGGTGATATGGTAAAAGAGGGTGCAGTAGTAGTTGATGTAGGAACCACCCGCGTGGCCGATAGTTCCAAGGCAAAAGGATTTACTCTTAAAGGCGATGTCGATTTTGACTCGGTGGCTCCCAAAGCCTCGTACATTACGCCCGTGCCAGGCGGGGTAGGACCTATGACAATTGCATCGTTGTTGCTCAACACACTCAAGGCAGCTGATAAGGGAGGAGTATAAAGAATTGAAAACAGATAACATTGTTTCCGCGCGGGCGCTGCCTCTAATGGAGCAGTTTTATACCATCCAGGGTGAGGGAGCATTTCAGGGGACGCCTGCCTATTTTGTTCGGATCGCAGGCTGCGATGTAGGATGCGTGTGGTGTGATGTAAAAGATTCCTGGAATGCTGAAGATCATCCAATTGTGGCGGTAGATGAGATGGTCTCTTTGGCACGTCAGAGCGGAGGACAAATAGTCGTAGTGACGGGCGGAGAACCTGCTATGTATGATTTGGCTTACCTGACTGAACAGATTCATCGAGAAGGACTTCGTACCCATATCGAAACATCAGGAGCCTATCCATTATCTGGTGAGTGGGATTGGGTGTGTTTGTCTCCTAAAAAATTTAAGCAACCTGTGGAAGATATTTTTCCTCAAGCTGATGAATTGAAAATCGTAGTTTATAATCAGACAGATTTTAAATGGGCTGAGGACCATGCAAGAGAGGTGTCCGCTACTTGTAAGTTGTATTTGCAGCCGGAATGGAGCGTGGAAAAGAAGGTGCTGCCAAAGATCATTGAATATGCCAAAGCCAACCCCAAGTGGCGAATCTCATTGCAGGTTCACAAATACATGGATATCCCCTAATTCGAAGCGTCAAATCTGCGCAGGATTTATCTTATGCGCTTGAATATCTCGTTTATTAATTGATGACTCAGTGCGAGATGTTTAGCTTTATGAGATGAAGGTGATGGTAATTGGTCGAATTCTGACTTTTGTGCTCCTTGTTTTTGTTGCGTCAGGTGTATCATTGGCACAATTGAGTACCAAGAAAAAAAAGGCAATCGAACTTTATAATCAGGCTGATAATTACAGGGTGAGAGGTCAATATCAACAGGCCATTTCGCTGCTGGAACAAGCTATAGAAAGAGACAAGAATTTTGCAGAGGCCTATTTCAGACTTGGGATTACTTACAAAGCCCTAAGAGATTTTGATCGATCAAACAGCTATCTAATCACGGGCCTCGAGTTGACGGCAGATAGCAAGAGGCAAAAGGGTTATTTCTTTGAACTTGGTGATAATTACCTAAGGCAAGGTGATTATGAGAAGTCGCTTAGTTTTCTGAATCGTTATCTCGATGCAGAGATATCCAATAGGCCAAGCTATGCACAGGCCCAACTCTGGAAGCGAAATGCTGAATATGGTCTAAGAAACAAAAAGGAGCAGTCACAATTTAGACCGAAGGAACTTAGTGAGACTGTAAATAAATTCGGTCTACAATACTTTCCGGTGCTCACTGCAGATGAACAAGAATTAATCTTCACCAGAAGGATGGGGCCCGGACCTGATGATGATGAGGATCTCGTGGTTTCCAGAAAAGATGAAAATGGAAATTGGACAGCACCGGTATCCATTTCTAAAAACATAAACTCAAGATACAACGAAGGTACTTGCACGATTTCTGCGGATGGCAGACTGTTGATTTTTACGTCCTGCATTGGTAGAAGAGGTTACGGTAATTGTGATCTGTTTATGAGCAGGAAAATTGGAGATGAATGGACGACTCCGGAAAACATAGGACCCGCAATTAATACATCGGCATGGGAATCGCAGCCGTCCCTTTCCGCAGATGGGAGAGTGCTTTATTTCATTTCAGATCGCAGAGGGGGCAAAGGGGGACGTGATATTTATACTTCACGCAAAGATGAAAACGAAAACTGGACGAAGGCAGAGAGCATGGATCAACCTATTAATACACCCTTTGATGAAATCAGCCCCTTTATTCATGTGAATGGGCGTTCACTATTTTATGCGTCAAATGGTAAACCGGGTTTCGGTGGCTACGATATTTTCAGAAGTGAATTGGAAAATGGTGTTTGGCAAAACCCGGTGAACTTTGGTTCTCCCGTGAATGATCATGAAGATCAGTTTTCTCTGTTTGTCACTGCCGATGGTACCCGTGGTTATTATTCTCATGAAGATGGTAGGAGAGAAAACTCTGCCAAGCTCTTTGAAATCTCAATTCCAGATGATTTGCAAATCAAGTACAGGAGTAATTTTGTGAAGGGATTGGTGAGAGACCGTATATCAAATACCCCCATCAAATCCAGAATCGAGTTATTTGATCTCAATAAAGACGAGTTGGTGTCTGTCGTAGAATCGGATTCTGTAACAGGTCAATATCTCATGGTGCTTACGAAGGGATCAGGGTATGCATTGTATGTAACCGCTAAAGATTATCTTTTTCAGAGTTTAAACTTTGACTATGAAAATGATTCTAATCCCGAACCTGTGGTAATTGATATCTATCTGGATAAGACCGATGCTGGAGCGACTGCAATACTTAACAATATCTTCTTCGATTTTGATCAATATGAGCTAAAGGACAAGTCAATCACGGAACTGAATAAGATGATCAGGTTTTTAAAGGAGCGGCCTGAAATTTCTGTCGAAATCGGGGGGCATACCGATAGCGATGGATCTGCAGACTACAACAAGCAGCTTTCTTTAAAAAGAGCGCAATCTGTGGTGACTTACCTGGTGCAAAAAGGTATAGAGAGAGGCAGATTGAAGGAGAGGGGCTATGGAGCGGAAAAACCACTCAAACCCAACGACTCAGAGGAAAACAAACAGGCAAATAGAAGGATTGAATTTAAAATTATTGGGTCATAGGCTGAATCAAATGTGGAGTAGGATTTTTGTGTTGTTTTTGATTTGGTGGCCATTTGCCTGCAGTGAAGAGGAAGCCCCTAAGCCTTTTCCGGTTACCTCCTCAATTTTCTTTGAAGGCCCATCTGTGATAGAAGTTGTAGAAAGGGATGAAGACCTGATTGAAGTTCCAATTAAGCTTAGTGTTGCTCAGGAGAATCAACTTACTGTCAGCTATGAGGTGATTGGCGAAGAAGTATTCAACGGCTCAGACTTTGAGCTAATGTCAGTTAATCCGATCGTGATTAATGCCGGAAGTACTTCTGCGAAAGTATCCATCAAAATCAATGACAACAGTGTAGTTCAGCCGGAAGAACGAAAAATATTTCTAAGGTTTAAATCGACTGGCGACTCTGAGGTGCAAATAAAAAGCCCAAAGGAGGTGGTGATCTCCATTCTCGAAGATGATTGTCTTCCCTCAATCCCCAATACGGCTACATGGGCGGGGCCCGTCCTTGTTCAAGATGAGTCCAGCACCACAGATGGTACTGGGAGCGTGGAGTCGAGTGGCATTTGCAGTGGACAGGTGAGTGTGGCAGCAAGATTTTTTGGAGAACAAAACCCCATTATCATCGTTTTAATTCAGCTTTTGCCTGGCAGTACTGGTGCGGAGTCGGGTGTAGCGGCCGTGGCTCGTTTCAAACCGTTTGCGGGATCACCGCAGTTTGAATACGAAGCGAATGGCAGCTACAGCCAGTTGACGAAAACGATAATTCTAGATTATATGCTATTTGATTTGAATAATAGTGCTAACAATTTTACAGGTACTCACGTGATTTCTGTGAACTAGCATGGATATGATAAACAAGTTTGGTATTTGTACTATCCTCCTCCTCAGCATGGTTTTTGGCAGGGGACTCAAGGCCCAGCAGAATCAGTTTCAAAGGATTGACCAGGAATATCAACTTGAGCGTATCAGTGCCGAAAGAAGAATTGATGCATTTCTGAAGAAAAGGAGCACTGCAAGAATTTCATATAAAGCTGATGGATCGATGTTGCTCTTGGTTGATGTGTCGCCAAGCGGTGTTCCAATCTATATTCAGGCAGATAATGCAGACGTGGCTACGAGTTTGGGTGTTGATGAGCTTCGTTCGGGTGGAACCTTTGGGTTAAACCTCGAAGGAGATGGGATTCAGATCGGTATTTGGGATGATGGTAAGGTAAGGACCGATCATGTGGAATTGACCGGGAGAGTTACTCAGATCGATAATACATCTTCTGTGAGTACGCATGCAACTCATGTGCTTGGTACGATCATGGCCACCGGCTTGAATGCGAACGCGAGGGGGATGGCACCTAAAACAAATGCGATTGCCTACGACTTTTTTAGTGACGTAAGTGAGATGACCAGCGAGGCAGGTGCGGGACAAAGTTCAATTATACTTTCCAATCATTCCTATGGAACGCGATCCGGCTGGGATAATGATGGAGGGACCTGGACCTGGCACGGTGATCCTTCAATAAGCAATCTTGCGGATTGGAAATTTGGATTCTATAATACGACTAGCAAACTGTGGGACGACATCGCATTCAATGCGCCTTACTACCTCATCGTAAAATCAGCTGGCAATGACAATAATGATGTGGGGATTGGCCCGCAGGAGCCGGATTGCAATCCATTTGATTGTATACCGACTAGTGGTGTGGCCAAGAACATCATGACGGTTGGTGCGACAAAAAAACTGTCAGGGCCGTACACCGGTCCAGCTGATGTGGAGATTGCAAGTTTTAGCAGTCGCGGACCGGCCGATGATGGGAGAATAAAGCCGGATATTGTAGCCCCAGGTCAGGCAGTTTTTTCAAGTTCCTCCACAACGACTAATGCATATACTACACTTAGCGGAACTTCTATGTCCGCACCAGCAGCCACAGGTTCCTTCGCACTCCTCCAGGAATTACATAAAAACTTGAATGCAGGTAATCTGATGAAAGCAGCGACCCTAAAGGCACTAGCTATCCACACCGCCAGAGAGGCTGGCGCCAATGACGGACCGGATTACATTCACGGATGGGGTTTGCTTGACACCGAGGCAGCCGCGGGAATTCTGATTGACAAGGATGATCAAAACATTTTTGTAGAAGAACTGTCCCTCGCTGCAGGTCAGACCTATGAGTTAGACTTGTCCCCGGTGCAAGACACCAAGATTACAGCTACAATCGTTTGGACTGACCCTGCAGGAACACCACCCACACCATCATTAAATCCCACTACCAGTATGCTGGTTAACGACTTAGATCTAAGGATTGTAGATGATGGAGGGACCTCACAGTTCCCATGGATATTGAATCCCTCTTCGCCTGCCTCAGCAGCTATCAAAGGAGATAACTTTCGAGATAACGTAGAGAAAATAGAATTCGATAATCCTGAGCCTCGCAACTACAAACTGCGTGTATCACACAAAGGAATACTAGCCGGTGGGCAACAAGATTTTTCCCTCATCGTCAACTACACCTCTCTAATAGATCCTCGTGTGTCCTATTATTGGATTGGAAACAGCGGCAATTGGGACGATGGCACTAAGTGGTCTCTGTCAAGCGGAGGAATTCCTGCCAACGTGGTGCCAGGAGTTGATGACAAAGTTGTATTTGACGAAAATTCATTCTCTTTAAATAATCAAACTGTATCGCTTACCCAGGATCAGTCTTGCTATTCGATCCGATGGTTTGCTAACGAGGACATTAATCTCTCCTTTAGTGGTCATGCACTTACCGTAAGGGATGGCATCACACTACTGTCTAACAATATTTCATCCACCTCTTCCGGTCTCATTTCCATTGAGGGTGATGCCAGCACCAATACAGTTATCAATTTGGCAAATAATGACCTCGGTCACCTTGACCTGACTTTTGCCGGCAGTGATGCTACCTGGAGCATGATTGGAAATGTTTCCCTGAATCAGCTTGAGTTGGTTGAAGGATCTTTGACCGTGATGGACAGTGATCTAGGTCTAAACAGCTTACTTACTAAAGGCCCGGATGCAAAAACTCTCATCTTCACCAATTCCCAAATAACAGCCATCAATTCTTTGCAAATAGACATTGGTTCGTCCTCTTTGGAATCGGAAGGTTTTATGATCAATATTCCATCTTCCTCTTCACCCAATTCGCTGGACTTCGGTTCACTTTTTTTCGATGGCACAATCAGTATTGAAGGTGCTGAGGTAGATATAATTGGAACTAGTGAAATAAATAAAATAGAGGGCAGTGGCATAGTAAACCTCTTTGGAAATCATTTAATACAGAACATTGCACTTGAGGCGGGTTCCAGTTTGCGATTTGAGGCGGGGTCGACACAAACCTTCACGGACAGTTTTTCACTTAGTTCAACAGTTATTAACGACATTGAAATTAGCTCACTTGGTCCTGCAATCGCTAATATCCAATTTGATGATCATTATAAAATCTGTTTGGATCATTTGGCAGTAAGCGATGTAGCTGTGACAGGAGAATCGGTAGTCAGTGCGGGTTTGAATAGTACATTACTTAATGCTGATGGGTGGCTCGCAAAAGATTGTGATGATATTTTGTTTGCTGATTTTGCAAGTGAAAACGAATGCGTGGATGCGTCAGTTTTTTTTCTGGACAACAGTTCAGGGCCGATCACTGGCAGAGCTTGGGATTTTGGAAATCCAGCGTCACCGCATAATAGCTCGACATTAGAGAACCCCATTCATTTTTTTAGCGAGAAGGACGACTACCTGGTCACGCTGACAGTTTCAAATGGCGCTGAGGAAAATACTTTTACGAGAACAATTCAGTTGATAGATAATACCCTGGAAGAAAATACTGCTGAACTTAACAATGGAAAATTAATTAGCTTCCTTCCGTCAGGCCAGTACCAATGGGTGCTTGATGGGACACTAATCGAGGGTGCAACTTCGCGCTCATTTAATTTTTTGGGTGCGCTGGGAGAATACGCTGTGTTGACATTCGATGACGTTTGCAATAGAAAATCCTCGCCCTTCATAATCACAGGCTTGGAAGAGTCTCCAACAACCGTTGGTCCAGCTTTTGTATATCCCAATCCGACTTCAGGCCTAATCCATGTGGGCTCCCCTGATAATTCGTTGGTGAAGCAAGTCCAAGTGCTCGAGGGCCTGGGACGATCCCTCCGTGTATATGAAGGCGGACTTGATACACCGCTGCAGCTTGACCTTAAAGGTTACCGCCCTGGAATCTATCTGCTAAGAATTCAAACGGAGCAGAAGATGTACATTGAAAAAATTATTGTCAGATAATTTAGAACGCTTTGTAGCCTGCGGATAGATAGCGCTGCACATAATCTTGAACACCCAATTCTAGCGATGTAAATGGCTCGTTGTAGCCGATTAACTTAAGCTTCTCCATGTTGGCTTCTGTAAAATATTGATACTTGTCACGAATGTCAGCGGGCGTATCAATAAATTCGATTTGCGGAGTCTTATTCATCGCACTAAACACTGCATTGGTCAGGTCCAGGAATGTTCTTGCCTTTCCTGAGCCGAGGTTGTATATGCCGGAATTTTTTCGATGATGCATTAGAAAGTAGCACACATTAACCACATCAGTAACATAAACAAAATCCCTCATCTGTTCTCCATTCTTAAATTCAGGGTGATGAGATCGAAATAGCTTCATCTTTTGGGTCTTCGATATTTGATTGAAGGCGTGATAGATGACGGACGCCATACGGGATTTGTGGTATTCGTTTGGGCCGTACACATTAAAAAATTTGAGGCCAGCCCAATAGAAAGGTTTTTCGCCTTGGGATAAAGCCCATATGTCAAACTCGTGTTTTGAAAGTCCGTATGGATTGAGCGGATTGAGTTGATAAATTTTTGATTCGTCATCGTCATAACCAACTTCGCCAAGACCGTAGGTGGCAGCAGAAGAAGCATACACCAATGGGATTTGATACTTAACGCATCTGCTCCAGATTTCTTTAGTATAGTTGGTGTTCAAGCGGTGTAGCAATTCCATATCGAATTCCGCTGTATCTGTTCTGGCGCCTATGTGAAAGATAAACTCCACATTTTCCCCATTGTGATCGAGCCAGGTCATAAAATCATCCCTGTCAACACGTTGTTGAATTGTGGCATTCGTAAGGTTCTTTTCCTTTGAAGGATCTCCAAATTTATCGACTGCGATGATGGCATTAAAATTCTCAGAATTCAATTTCTTGATAAGGCAACTCCCGATGAAGCCCGCTGCGCCAGTAACTATGATCATTCCTCAATTATTTTGAAGCAAGTTAATGTATATTTGCCGCAGATTAAAAGTATGGTACACGTCAGCAGAAAAGAGCATTTTAATGCCGCGCATAAACTTTATAATCCGGCATGGTCTAAAGAAAAAAATGTAGAGGTGTTTGGGCCTTGCGCAAATGAGAACTGGCATGGTCATAACTTTGAATTGATCGTTACTGTCAAAGGAACACCGGACCCTGACACAGGTTTCGTGATCGATTTGAAGAGACTAAGTACTTTGATCCGTGCTGAGGTTATAGACAAGCTGGATCACAAGAATCTCAATATCGATGTTCCTTTTATGATGGGTAAACTGGCGAGCTGCGAGAATCTGATTATCGAAATCTGGAAAATATTAGCACCAGGCATTGCATCAATCAGCAAGCATGGCCAGTTGCATTCGCTCAGGTTATATGAGACACCTCGCAACTACGTAGAATACTATGGTGAATAAACCATCGGGCAAGTGAAGTATTACCTCATTGCAGGCGAGCGCTCTGGCGACCTTCATGGAAGCAACCTTATGAAGGAGCTAAAAAAGAATGACCCTTCCGCTGAGTTTAGAGGCTTTGGTGGTGACTACATGGTAGCACAGGGCCTCGACCTGGTGGTCCACTATCATGATATGGCTTTCATGGGGCTCATCGCCTTGTTTGCAAATTTGCGAACACTCCTCGGGCGATTAAAGCAATGTAAACAGGATATTATTGCGTACAAACCAGATGTAGTGATCTTGATAGATTACGGTGCGTTCAACAAGCGCATTGCCAAATTCTGCAAGAAGAGTAATCAAAAGAATTACTATTACATCTCTCCCAAGGTGTGGGCATGGTACCAGCTTCGGGCGCTGGAGCTCAAACGAACTGTAGATCGTATGTTTTGTATTCTTCCGTTTGAGAAGGATTTTTTCAAGAAGTACGATTGGGAGGTAGACTATGTGGGAAATCCGGTGCTTGATGCAGTCAAAGCCTTTCAATCCGACCCTGAGTTCTTAACGAGAAACAGTCTTCCGTCAGATAAGCAGATCATAGCCTTGTTGCCTGGCAGCCGAAAGAGTGAATTGACAAAGATTATCCCTTTAATGAGAGAGGCGGTGATGGCTAACCCCGACTATCATTTTGTGGTAGCCGCGGTGAGGTCGATGCCTGATCATTTGTATCAGCCCATTACAACCTTTGAAAATGTAACTTTGGTTTTTGATTCCACATACGATTTGCTAGACAGGGCTCATGCGGCCATCGTGACATCTGGAACCGCAACTTTGGAAACCGCACTTTTTAAGGTGCCGCAAGTGGTCGTCTACAAGGCGAATAGATTGGAGTTCGGGCTGGCTAAGCTTATGTTAAAGGTGGACTACATATCTCTGGTGAATCTTATTGTAAATAAAGAAGCAATAAGGGAGCTGCTACAGAAGGATGCGATACCTGAAAATATCATTTTGGAACTTAGAAGGCTGGTCTCAGATAATCACTATAGGGAGCAGATGAGTAATGATTATTCGCAGCTTTTGGAAATTCTAGACACAGGGTCTGCTTCCGAGAACGCAGCCAGGCTGATGGTGGGGTATCTTAAGAACGGCTAAGCTACTTTGAGCTTGCTATAGTGAGACTTACTAAACTTCTCCTCCGCGTAAGCTCTATTGATAGATAACTTTTCAGTGGTCTTCTCAGAAGGGAGCTCAAACATGGCATCGTTGATGACGGCCTCGCAAATAGACCTAAGGCCCCTGGCACCTAACTTAAATTCGATGGCCTTTTCAACGATAAACTCAAGCGCGCCATCTTTAAATTCAAATTCAATGTTCTCCATCTCGAATAATTTCTTGTACTGCTTTACAAGAGCGTTCTTCGGCTCGGTTAATATTTTCCTCAGAGCAGACTTGTCCAAAGGATTGAGATAGGAGAGTACAGGAAGTCTTCCGATTAATTCTGGAATAAGCCCAAAGCTCTTTAAATCTAGCGCAGATACGAATTGGAGTAAATTATCTTTATCTATTTCTCCCGGAGTTAAACTATTGGCGGTAGCCGCAAAACCAAGTGGTCTTGTATTCAAGCGGCTGGCAATAAATCTTGTAATGCCTTCGAAGGCGCCACCACAGATAAACAGAATGTTATCTGTATTAACTGTAATCATTTTTTGATCAGGGTGCTTTCGTCCGCCTTGCGGGGGCACGTTGACGGCTGTACCTTCAAGCAACTTCAGAAGCGCCTGCTGCACACCTTCACCACTTACGTCTCTGGTGATGGAGGGATTGTCAGACTTGCGTGCGATCTTGTCAATCTCATCGATGTAAACGATGCCGCGTTCGGCTGCCTCCACATTGTAATCAGCAGCTTGCAAAAGTCTCGTCAAAATACTCTCCACATCCTCTCCCACATAACCTGCCTCTGTGAGCACCGTGGCATCAGCAATGCAGAAAGGTACCTGAAGCAATTTAGCAAGGGTCTTGGCAAGGTAGGTTTTGCCGGTTCCGGTTTCACCTACCATAATGATATTTGATTTCTCGATCTGAACGTCTCCTTCAGTTTTCTTCTGCATCAACCTTTTGTAATGGTTGTACACAGCGACAGACATTACCTTCTTGGCATCATCTTGCCCGATGACGTACTCATCCAAAAATTTCTTAATCTCTTTGGGCTTGATCAGCTTGAAGTTGGGCAGGTTGCCGGCTTCCGTCTTATTCTTTTTCTCCTCAAGAAGAATTTGACTCGCTTGTGTTACACACTTATCACAGATGTGCGCATGAATGCCGGAGATCATAAGATCCACATCCTTTTTGTTGCGACCGCAAAACGAACAGGTTACTTCAGCCATAGTCGATTTAATCAGGAAGGTAAAGGTACCAATAAAATCTAACGATTTTGTCGGGAAATTGGTTAGTTAGCCTTTCTTCTTCTCTAAAACCTCGTCAATTAGGCCATAATCCTTTGCTTCTTTAGCCCTCATCCAGTAATCGCGATCCGAGTCTTTTTCTATTTTTTCGATTTTTTGACCGCTGTGGTTAGCTAAGATGGTGTATAGATCCTTCTTAACTTCCAAAGTTTGGCGAAGAGATATCTCCATATCAGAAGCCTGCCCTTGCATGCTGCTCATTGGCTGATGAATCATCACACGGGCATGAGGTAATGCTGATCGCTTCTTCTCGGCACCGGAAGCAAGTAACACAGCTGCCATTGAGGCTGCTAGACCTGTACAAACGGTAGCCACTTCGGGATTGATATATTGCATTGTGTCATAAATTCCCAAGCCAGCATATACTGAACCACCTGGAGAATTAATGTACATGATGATGTCTTTCTTTGGATCTGATGATTCTAAAAATAGTAGTTGCGCAGTGATAAGATTTGCAATTTGGTCATCAACTCCCATTCCTAGAAATATGATTCGATCCGAAATCAACCTTGTGAAAACGTCAATGGCCCTGAAGTTACCTGGCCTCTCCTCAATGACATATTGGGTCATGTTGTCTATCCGCTGGCTATAGTCATCAACGGTATTGCCGCTCATTCCCAGGTGATGTACGGCATACTTTCTGAAATCGTCTTTGTTGCTCATAGTGAGTTATTTTAATACGTAAGTCGTAGAATTCAATATTTTATTTTACGACTCCAATGTTAGTAAGATTTTTTCAATAAAAAAGCCCGGTTTGGGCTTCTTCGATTAAACCAACTCATTAGATGAATGGTTCAGAAACAACTGGTTTTTAGTGCTGGTGTTTCTCTACTATTTCCTTGAACTCTTCCATTCCCACGGGCTTCTCATCAATGGTAATGGATTCCCTAATGGTCTTTATGATCTTCTCCCCTTTTAGTTGATCGTACAGCTTCATAAAGTTCTTTCCTTCCTGATCGGAAAGGTAATTATCAGCAATGCCGTCAAGTTTATCGCCAAGCTGCGCGGCAAACGCCTGTCCACCAAACTGCTGCATAATCATTTCCTTTGCCTTTTCCTTTACTTCCGCAGCCTCCACATTGATTTTTAAGTCTTCAGAAATCTTATTTTTTATCAAATCCCATTTAATGGATTTTTTATAATCCTCAAATTCCTTCTCTAATACTTCGTCTGTGATCTTACCTTCGCCAGTGCTTTTCAGCCATTGCTTTAAGAAGTCATCAGGCAACGCAATTTTGGTTTTCTCCACAAAGTGATGCTGAATCTCATGGTTAAGCAGATGCTCAGTTTCCTTGTCGTAGTTTTCCGAGATAGTCTCTCTTATTTTTGCGATAAACTCCTTTTCAGATTTTACCGCATCTTTGCCAAAGACCTTGTCGAACAATTCCTGATTTACTTCCGCAGGTGCGACCCTGTTAATAGTATTTATTTTGAAGAAGTACTTGCCAGACTTTGTTTGAGATTCTTCAGGAGACAATCCTAGAAGTATACCCTTGTCTTCAACGGCATCATAGACCTCATTAATATCGAATTCTACCTCTTCGTCTTTCTTCTTTCCCAGGAATTGTTTCTGAGCTTTGCTCTTCAATTTTTTGATCTCGATATGGGCGCTCTTAGGTTCACTGCCCTCTGTGTGCAATTCTCCATGCAATGTGTCATTCACATCGCTTGTTTCGGGATGAGAAACGTCACCAAATCTCTTTTTCAGATCAGCGAGCGTTTCATCAATCACTTTGTCTTCCACCTTGATTGGATACGATTTCAACTTAACCTTAGACGATAGGTCGTATTTGAAATCTTCGACCATCCCTATTTGAAATTCAAACTCAAAGTCCTTTTGTGAATCCCAATCAATCAAATTCGCTTTTTCCTGATTAGGCATTGGATCGCCTAAAATTCTTAATTTATTCTCCTTGATATAATTCGATACGGAATGACTGATTAAATGGTTGACTTCTTCAACCAGGATCGACTTGCCGAACATCTTCTTAATAACCCCACTTGGCACTTTTCCTTGCCTAAAACCTTTGATGTTTGCCTTGCGTGCATAGTCCTTTATCTTTTGTTGCACTTTCGGTTGATAATCACTCTCTGATAGCGTAATTTTAATAAGACCGTCCGTGTCGTTTTTTTTGTCTAGGGTGATATTCACAAGAATTGCTGTTTTGTAGTATGATTAAAATTATGAACCCTCGATACCAGCAAATGTTTACCGGAATCGAGGGCTCTTTTTTTGTGCGGGTGGAGGGACTCGAACCCCCATGGATCGCTCCGCCAGATCCTAAGTCTGGTATGTCTACCAATTTCACCACACCCGCTTGGTGCTTCTTTGTCCAACTTCATGTCTTCCGACATTGGACAGCCTTCAAATGCCGCCCTTTGGTCAAAAAAGGAGTGCAAATTTATAGATATTTTGTTACGATTAACGAAAAAAATCAAAATTCGAAAGAATTGATCAAGCCGAGATTTTGTTTTAGTTCTGGGGGTAATTCATAAGGTAGTGAAAGGATGAAAAATATAGGATTCTGTGGTAATTGACGAAGTAGAGGAGAAAAAGGAGATCATTAATCGGTATCGGAGGCTGCTGCGGAAGGCCAAGCCGGTTTTGGAAGCAGGGGATGCCAAATTGATAAAAAAGGCATTTACCATCTCTTTGGAGGCGCATAAGGATATGCGCAGGAAATCTGGAGAGCCATATATCTTTCACCCACTTACTGTTGCCGAAATTTGTGTGGAGGAAATCGGTCTTGGAACCACATCGATTATCGCAGCCCTTCTTCATGATGTAGTAGAAGACACAGATATTGAGCTTGCCGACATCCAGCGTATGTTCGGGAAGAAGATCGCCAAAATCACTGATGGCCTCACAAAGATTGGTGGTGTATTTGAATACGGCACCTCCGCCCAGGCCGAAAACTTCAGGAAGATGCTCTTCACGCTCTCTGAAGATGTGAGAGTGATCTTAATAAAACTCGCTGATAGACTTCACAATATGCGCACGCTGGATAGCATGCCGCGAAACAAACAGCTGAAAATTGCCTCAGAAACCATCTATTTATATGCACCCCTGGCCCACCGCCTGGGACTGAATGCCATCAAGACGGAACTTGAGGATTTATACCTTCTCTTCACCGATAGGCCGGTATATGAGGAAATCACCTCCAAGATGGATGACACTAGGGCATCCAGAAACAAGTTTATTAAACAATTCATCCAGCCGATAAAAGAAGAGCTGGACAGACTTGGCATCCGATACGTCATAAAAAGTAGACCGAAATCCATCCATTCTATTTGGAATAAGATGAAGAAGCAGAGTATTCCTTTTGAGGAGGTATACGATCTGTTTGCAGTACGGATTATTCTCGAAACTCCTATCGAGCAGGAGAAATCTTATAGCTGGCAAGTTTATTCAATTGTAACTGACTACTACACGCCAAACCCCGACCGCCTGCGGGATTGGATAAGCACTCCAAAAGCCAATGGCTATGAGTCGCTTCATACCACGGTGATGGCAAAGAATGGGCAATGGGTGGAGGTGCAGATCAGGACTAAGCGCATGGATGAAATTGCGGAGAAGGGATATGCGGCTCACTGGAAGTACAAGGACAATGCGGGAACGCATGAATCTAATTTGGAAAAATGGTTGATCCATGTGAGAGAATTGCTTGAACGGCAAGATCTATCCGCACTGGAGTTTGTGGATGACTTCCGTGGTAATCTTTTTAATGAAGAGGTTTTTGTCTTCACCCCTCGTGGGGAATTGAAAACGTTACCTAACGGATCATCTGCATTAGATTTTGCTTTTGATATTCACACTGATGTGGGAGCGAAGTGCATCGGTGCAAAAGTCAACCAGAAATTGGTGCCGATCAACCATGTGTTAAAGAATGGTGACCAGGTGGAAATTCTAACTTCGGCCAAGCAGAAGCCAAACGAGGACTGGTTGAGATTTGTGCTTACTTCCAAAGCAAAGTCAAAAATAAAGGATGCCCTTAAGGAAGATAAGAAGTCTGTAGCGGAAGACGGCAAAGAATTACTTCTTCGCAAAATGAAGCAGTTGAAGCTTGATAGTAACAGTCAGGTATTTGAAAAAATGCGGCACTATTTCAAAGTCAATTCACAGTTTGAGTTAAACTTTCGCTTCGGCAAGGGGCTAATCACTGTCAATGACTTAAAGAGGTTTAGGGAATTCAAGCCGCCATCACCGGTTAAGTCAAAACCTCAAATAGAGGACGTAGGAAGCATTGAAAAGGAGATTGGAAAGGCAAAAGGCCGCTACGATGACATCCTTCTTATAGGAGAGGACATGGATGTGGTGGAGTATAAGTTGGCAAAGTGCTGCACCCCTATTCCAGGCGATGACGTATTTGGTTTTGTGACTGTTAGTGAAGGCATTAAAATACACCGGGCGAATTGCCCAAACGCGACTGAACTGCTAGCCAGCCATGGCAATAGGGTGATCAAAGCAAAGTGGACCTCGCAGCATGAGGTGGCCTTTCTCACTGGACTTAAGATTATTGGTACGGATCGGGTAGGGCTAATCAATGATGTGTCTAAGATCATCTCTGAAGAGTTAAAGGTTAATATGAGCTCGATTTCATTCAAGGTCGATAATGGTATATTCACTGGGGAGATTATGCTTTATGTGAATGACACGAGGCATCTGGATTTCCTTATTAGCAAACTGGAAAAGGTGGAAGGAGCGGTTACTGTAAATCGATTTGATTCGCGTAGCCTCGACCTCAATAATTCCGAAAGGAGCAATAACTAGTTTATGAGAATTCGCATGTTGAACGTTAGTGCTTTCATACAGGTGCTACTACTAATCTCTTTTAGTCCTGTATTTGGTCAGTTCACCAACAGATATCCAAAGGTGGATACTTATCGTCATCACATTTATCTTGAAGCCTTCGATTTCCCATTTTACTCCAATGGTCCCGCTTCACCAGTCGCATCTCCAGATGGAACGCAGATTGCATTTTCTGCTTTTGGCTGGATTTGGATATATGATCGCTCCAAGCAAGAAGCATCACGGATCACGCAGGGTGGAGAAATGGATTTTTTACCGACATGGGCTCCCAATGGGAAAGAGATCGCATTTGTCAGAGACACCGGAACGGAGACTTATATTCAAATGGTGAATGTTGAGAATCGACAGCTAACTCAGAAAATTGATCACCCAAATGCGTCTGAATTGGATCCTTACTATTCCCGTGATGGCAAATACTTGTATTATGCCTCCTCCATAGATGGCACATTTGATATATGGCGCACAAGCTTAGAATCTGACGCGCGAGAAAAATTATTCACCGCAAATCTGGGAATGGAATTCAGGCCGGTACCTATTGGTAGCGATGGAGACTTCTATTACATCTCCAAGGCTGAAGGAGTAGTGGATAGAATTAACTTCTTTAATGGCAAGACAAAAGATATTACTACCGTTGACGAAGGTAGAATCTTGTCACAGTTGTGGATGGATGCAAATGAGAGCGGCGATCAGCTTGCGATGAACTGGTCAAATACGTTGACTTGGAATCTGTTTATCAAAAGCGCAAAATCGGGGACGCCAAAACTTGAATTGTTTTCCAATGAACACTATGTGACCTATCCTAGCTGGGATAGAGCAACCGATGCGATACTTTTCTCAATGGCGGAAGGGGATCTGGTGTTTAATATGTTTGAGATATCAGCAAATGGCGGTGTTCCAACTAAATTGGAAGTAAGGAATTGGAACTGGAATGATACGCTTCGCAAGAATACAATTCAAGTTCTTGAGAATGACCAATTGATAAACGCTCGTATTTCGATTGAGGATGAAAATGGCCACTACATAATTCCGCAAGGTGTAGTGCCTAGATTTGATTCTCAGAATGGAGAAATATTTTTCTATACTACGGGCGAATTTGAGATTTCTGTACCAGCCAGGAAAATCAAAATCAAAGCAAGTCATGGATTGTTCTCATTGACTGAAACTGATTGGATTGATCTTGAGAAACCAAATGGGAATATTTCCATCACCCTGACCAAGGGTTGGGGTAAAACGGGATGGCTTTCTGGCGATCATCATTTCCACATGAATTATGGAGGTCCATTTAAATTACAACCCTCTGATTTGGTTCCCATACTTCAAGCGGAGGCACTAGATTTCGGCACCCCGATGTCTGCCAATCTGCATTTCCAATTAAAAGATCAAGAGTACATGAGTTGGGAAAAGAATGATGAACTGCCGAGGCTCAAGTTTGGGCAGGAGATTCGCTCCCACTTTCATGGACATGTTGGATTATTTGGTGATAACTCGCTTTACTGGCCCTGGTTTTGGGGACCAATTCTTTATGAAACACGCACGTTTGATGACAGAACTAACAATGAGCCACTTCTATATGGCCGACAAGCAGGTTCGATCGGCACTTATGTTCATCCGATTGGTGTAAGTGATCCTTTCGCAGATGATGCATCAATGTCCAGCGTGCCAGCTGGCCTCGTGGCCGATGTTGTTAACCGCAACTTGGATGGGTTTGAAATGGCGTGCCTCTGGAGTGATGAGCTAGGATCAAGTAGAATGTTCCATCAGTTTTTAAATCTAGGCATTCCAGTGGCGATGACAGCTGGTACTGATGCATTTCCTGGATACTCACGAACTATGGCTGTTGGTACAACAAGAATCCTGGTTGATTGCGGAGACAAAACTGACTGGGATACTTATTTGAATGGAATAAGGAGCGGGAAGAGTTTTGTTACTAACGGACCTGCAATTGATTTAATTGTTGATGAGAGGGGTCCTGGAGAAATCATAAAAAAAAGTAAGGGCAAGGTGAATTGGCGAATGGAAGTGTACACTTCAAGCCCTCTCGATCAGATCGAGTTATTGGTAAACGGAAAGGTTGTTTGGCGATCGAAGGCAACATTGCAAGGAGGCACTAAAACCTTCTTTGGAAAAATTGCCGTGCCTCCTGGTGGTTGGGTTGCAGCAAGAGTAGTGGGTAGAACCACAAAATGGCCAATGATGGATAGCTATCCTTTTGCGCATACGTCTCCAATTTGGTTTAATAATGTGGGTTCAGTAGATAAACAAGCCCAAAAGGAGTCGGCACGTCTTTTATTGAAAACCCTACAGCTAAGTTGGTCAAAAATCAATGCTGCTTATGGCGAGCATTCAGTAGATGATCAAGCGGCCTACTTTAATAGCGCGGAGCAGATTCTTGAGAATCTGCTCAAATAATAGCCAGATCGGTACCTTTACCCGGTAAATGCTTGCAATAGCTATTATATTTGTTGTGTCAATTCAATCATGCCAATAAATCAGAAAGTCTTCGAGGAGGTTCAAAAGATATTTACAGCATATCTTGAAAATAAGGAGTTAAGGAAGACCCCTGAGCGATTCGCCATCTTGGAGGAAATATATTCGCTTGATGGACATTTTGATGTGGAGTCCCTTTATATCAACATGAAAAACAAGAACTATCAGGTAAGCCGAGCGACTGTATATAATACCCTTGACCTACTAGTGGAGTGCGACTTAGTAAGTAAGCACCAATTCGGAAAAAATTTAGCGCAATACGAAAAGTCCTTTGGTTATAAGCAGCATGATCATTTGATTTGTACTGATTGCCATAAAGTCACTGAGTTTTGCGATCCTAGAATTCAAAACATTCAAAACACGGTGGAGGAATTATTGCAATTCAATGTGTTGCACCATTCGCTGATTCTGTATGCTACTTGCAAGAAGAAAAACTGCGAAAATCGAAAAGAATGAACTTTAGACAGGAAATAAAGACCAACGTACTTATTCTTAGAATATCTGGTGACCTTATTGGAGACGATACAGGAACCAATTTGCTAGACGCAGTCAATGAGGCGGTAAGTCATAAGCTAGTGACTTGCGTGATAGATATTTCTGAGTTGCGATATATAAACAGTACTGGCATAGGAGTGCTAATTACGATTCTCACAAAATTTAGAAACAAAGGGGGCGAAGTTTATCTAATGAAGCCTTCCGAAAGTGTTAAGAAGTTGCTGGCGATAACAAAGCTTAACGCTATCTTTCAGGTGGTCGAGTCTGAAGAAGAAGTAATAAAATTGTCAAAGAAGTAGATCCGTCACAGATGAAAGTAGATGTTTTGCTTGGCCTTCAGTGGGGCGATGAAGGGAAGGGGAAAATAGTTGATGTTCTTGCACCCAAGTACAATGTCATCGCGCGATTTCAAGGGGGTCCGAACGCTGGTCACACCTTGGAATTTGATGGCATCAAGCATGTACTCCACCAAATACCTTCAGGTATATTTAGACCTAATACAAAGAATGTGATTGGAAATGGGATCGTGTTGGATCCTATAGTTTTCAAGATAGAAATAGACAAGCTTCAAAAATTTAACATTGACACAAAGGCAAACCTTTTCATTTCAAAAAAAGCAACGCTGATTATTCCAACACATCGCTTGCTTGATCAAGCTTATGAAAAGGCAAAGGGTGATAATAAAATAGGTTCTACGCTAAAGGGCATCGGCCCTTCCTATCAAGATAAGATTGGAAGACAAGGGCTTAGAGTGGGGGACATCCTTTCGTCAAGGTTTAAGGAGAAGTTTGAGAAGCTAACCGAAGTTCATTTTGCGATTCTCAAAAATTTTGAGTTAGAATATAATTGGGAGGAGTTACAAGGTCAGTTTTTTGAAGCGGTAGAATTTTTGAAGGGCTACAAACTAATTGATAGCGAGTACTTTTTGAACAACGAAGTGCAGTCCGGCTCTACGATTCTTGCCGAAGGTGCCCAGGGTTCATTGTTAGATATTGATTTTGGTAGCTACCCATTTGTCACAAGCTCAAACACAGTTACTGCAGGGGCATGTACTGGCTTGGGTATTGCACCACGTCATATTGGCGAAGTTTTTGGAATTTTTAAGGCATATAGCACTCGGGTCGGTAGTGGTCCATTCCCAACTGAGTTATCAGATGACCAGGGAGAGAAGATGAGAAAAGCTGGAAATGAATTTGGCTCAACCACCGGCCGGCCAAGACGTTGCGGCTGGATCGATTTGCCTGCGCTAAAATATTCCATCATGATCAATGGGGTTACAAGATTGTTGATGATGAAGGCAGACGTGCTGGATACATTCGATATCATAAAAGTGTGTACCAAATATCAGCTCGCGGATGGATCTGTTACTGATTCCCTGCCCTATGAACTGGTGAATGAGAAAATCACACCAGTTTACACTGAATTAAAGGGCTGGAAATCAGACCTCACCAAGATCACGAAAGAGGCTATGCCACAGGAGCTGAAGGACTATGTGGCCTTCCTTGAGAAGGAATTGCATGTGCCGATTACCCTTATCTCCACTGGCCCTGATCGGCTCCAGACCATTCACCTGGTGATCTAACCCTAAAAATATTTCAAAAAGGCGCTTGCTTTATGAAAAAAGGCAAATTACCTTTGCAGTCCATTTTGCAAAATTAGTACTGCTTCATACGGTATAGCAGTTGATCACCTAAGGTTTTTTGACCTCAATTTAAGCAGCAACGGTTGCTTAAAACGTTCTTTGAATGGATGATATGATAGCGGACCCAATCACTACCAGATAGATGGTATTGATTGAGTCAAATTCTTTTAAACGAGAACAAGACGAGACTAGGGATAACGAACATAGTCCGAGCGCGAGTGTAAAAGCTTTCGACAAGGACGGTAGATGGGGAAGCGTGAGCGGAACTATTTATTAAAGATTAATACTAT
>JAVJOD010000011.1:0-44872 GCA_040216915.1 Cyclobacteriaceae bacterium | reverse complement strand
GCAACAGCACCTTTGTATAACTGATAGCTAAAACCTGACTCGGTGGCATCGACACGAACCGTGATGTTAGGACTGCCCTGGCAATAACTAGTCCCCACTGGGGCACTCAAGGTCTGAACTATCGGAAGTGCTCGAACTGTGATATCAATCTGATCAGACCCAATGATGCCATTTCCATCAATTGCATCCACATTATATGTCACAGGTAAACCTGCAACATAAGAAGCTGTGAATACTGGGTTAGGGATAGAATTCGAACTTAATCCCGCCCCTGTCCACAAGTAAGAAACGATTGGATCCTCACCGCCTCCAAGAGCGGTGGTTAACATAAAGGAACTTCCATCGCAAATAACGTATGGATCTGGCAAATTTGTTATAGAAACAGTAGGATCAGCATCAGTGATCCCAGTAAACACATTAGGCCCAGCCGCAAGAGAGGAGCCTGTAAACGTTAAGGTATTTCCACCAAGGAATTCTGCAGATTTTACCCACGGGTTAGAAGTTTGATTAAATGCACCACTTAACCTCGCAGATCTGGTATCGACTTGATTCCCATTGATATCATTCGCATCATAAATTCCCGTTATCGTTGCCGTCACACCTCCTACCGAAGAGTTGACATCCCAATACCGGCTAATAAAATGAGTTGCACTCGCATTATTGGGGTGCTTTCCATCTTGAACCGACACACTAATATCAGACGGGCCTCCTGCCGTGACATTTACCGTCACAGGAGAATATTCCAACATGCCCGTATTATCTCCAATTGGGAAATCAAATGATCCAGTAAGATTTTGCTTAGTCACTGATCCACCGCCACTCGCAATAATCATCCGACTGGCAGAGAATGCCAAAGGATCAATTGAACCAGTCGTACCAAATGTGAGCACATGTCCATTAAGATTAAGATTTCTTGCCGTCAAGGTCAGCGCTTTGTTAACAACTGTACTTCCTGCCAGACTAGCCTCTCCGCTAGATTGATTTATTTCAAGGTTTTCATAGGTCACAGCCCGGACGGATTGACTATTCCCCGAATAACTAACTACGTTATCTGCATTCGATGCGGTAATTGTGGTTATACCCACGCTACCACCAAGATCTAGAGTCGCAGCAACGGCCTGTATTATACTGCCACTACCCTCCAAGGCGGTACCTACTGTTAGGGAATTTCCATTTGTCAACGCGATATCGCTAGTGATGGAGGGAATAACGAATGTGCCACTGAGTGCCTGCGGATTAGTGTTGAAGGTTTGAATTCCTGAACCTGCATTAAACGTTCCTGAATTTGTGATGCCACCCTGAAAAGTAACCGGAGCATTTGCTGTGTTATTCCATGTTGCCCCAGAGTTCAACAACACAAGGCCAGTAAATGTCTTTGAGGCACTGCTGTTTGAAATTGCCAAAACTCCGCTGGTACCAGAGCCGATGTTTGTGCCACCACCTACGGAAAAAATTGGTGTAGCAATTGTGAACTGCGTACCATCTGCGATGGTTAAATTGCTTGAGATTGTAGTTGCTGTAGTTGCTTGAGCAATCGTTCCAGCTACGCTCGTGTTAACGTTATTAAAGGTCGTTCCCGAAGCACCTCCAATTGTTTGGAGCACCCCACCATTAAAAGTAACCGTACCGCCATTGCCATCAAAAGTGGCACCATTGTTTGTAAAGTTGCCAGCAACATTTGTGTTGGTTCCTGCGGTATAAGTACCTGCTCCTATAGTAAAACCAAAGACGTTAGTGGTGGTATTTGCCGTGAAATTACCGGCTGTCTGTGTATAGTTCGATGCGTTGAGCGTTGCGGTACTTCCCCCTACGGTAAGCGTTCCCCCACCTTTGCTAACCACGAGATTGTTAAAGGTCTGCGTAGGAGCAGTCCCGTTGATAGACTGTGGGCCAGCTCCATTGAAGGTTACCGTATTGGTTCCTGGCACAAAAGCACCTCCGTTGTTAGTCCAGTCACCCGATACGTTTGTATTTGTTCCGGCTGTAAATGTGCCAAGTGTAAGCAAGACGTCACCCGCAACATTAAGTGAGGGTGGCCCTGTAAAGTCTCCCAACGTTTGCGTGTAGTTATTTACATTAAGTGCCGTTAAGCCTGCGGCCGATAATGTTCCTCCTGCTTTATTGACAACAAGATTATTGAAGGTTTGGGTAAGTACTGATCCATTGATGGACTGTACCGCTGGACGATTAAATATTACCGTTCCGGTACCTGGAACAAACGTTGCACCATTGTTGGTAAAATCCCCACCTACAATCAAATTAGGAGGTGCATTGAACGTACCTGATAACATCAATATGGAACCGGTTGATATGTCAGTCAAGCTTCCTCCAACGGATAATGCACCCGCTGCCTTATTTAGGGTAAGACCAGAAAAGGATTGTGAAGTTGATGTACTGGAAATCACTTGTGCCCCTGTGCCATTAAAGGTCACGGTATTGCCACTTGCACTTAGTGTTCCAGCGGTGATCGTCAGATTTCCTGTGAGACTGGTCGCTGCGCTTAAAGAAACGGTATTACCCGCATTATCGATTTCAATGTTGTTTGGTGTGTTCTGCGTAAGTCCATTACCTGTATTTTGATCCGCGCTACCATTGTAGATATAGTTAGCTCCCGATGAGTAAGTCCTGGTTCCGGTTACCTGAACATTTCCTACGGCACCAGCAGTGGTGATTCCATCGGCTGAAGTAACTCCGAGAGAGGCTCCTGCTGATAACAAGAACGTACCGGTTCCTCCTACGGTGGTTGTCGGACTACCCATTTGTAATCGCACTCCTGGGTTGACGGTCACATTGATCTGATTTGACATTGTGCCTGCATTGGTAAATGTCTGCGTTCCTGCTCCGGTAAAAAGAATTTCTCCTATTCCATTAACTTCAGTCTCTGTAACTGTTGAGCCAACACCAATGCTCAAGTCTCCATTTACATCCAATGTACCAAGTACACCTGCATTATTGTCCTCTTGCATCAATAAGGTACTACTACCAAGTATATCCACGTTGCCAGAAACCGTTAACAATGCATCAGAATTTCCCGTACATAATGTTAAGAAGCCTGTGTTGTCAACAAGTACATTACCTGCCACATTTATAAAGCAATCACCGGTGTCATTATTCATTTTGAAAGTAGCATTATCAACAATGAAGTCTCCTGCAACATTAATTGTATAAGAAGCACCAAACTGGGACAGCCGCACTGCCCGGGTTCCCGGGGCAATCGGCAGACCGGAATCTAAAATCTCAAGGTTGCCTTGAACATTGAAACTTGCCTCCAGGTAAATGTTGGTTGATTGTCCTGGTGAATTCCAAATGAAATTTCCAAATCCAGGAAATGGGACTGCATAACCTGCCGGAGAGGGTGCTGTGCCTGTAACTCCCGAAATAATACAATTGGATGTTGCAGCCCATGAACGAGTTCCAGAAGCAACGGGAATTGTGCCGCCATTAACCGCGTGCTCATAGGTGGCTCCACCATTTACAAACCAATCTGCAACTGTAACTGCTCCTGTGCTGCCATTCGTAAAGGTACCTCCAACCGTTATCGTTGTGGCATCGATAGTAAATGAACCAGTTGTAAGCAGGGTCCCTCCGGGATTGATGGTGATGGAGGAGAGCGTGATTGCTGTGTTTACATCCAGCGTAACTACGTGCCCGGAATTAATTGTGACGGTTTGCCCTGCAATTGGAACCGTGCCCGTGGTCCAAGGAGCATTAGCAGTTGTTGAACTCCAAAAACCAGAACCACCTGTAGTGATTTGAGCGAAAGACCAGCTAGTTGCCGAGAAAATAAAAAGTATGATCAGCCAAATTGCCGGGCTGCGGAACCTTATCGATATGCAAGGAGATGCCTTCACCAAAGTCTTTCTTGAGTAAAAAATTGAAAGGAAAGTAACGATAGAGATCCTGGAGGACAATGGCTAAAAACAGAGGACTTGCTAATCAGGGGGAGGTAGAGCATAGGTATTGGCCAACTAAAAAATTTAATATCAGAAAACCTCTAAAAGTAACCTATTAGTACCAAAAATCCGCTTATTTCAAGAATTTACCCTCCCCATTCACTTTAATCAAAGTCATCTTCTTTTCCCCATCATCACCAACTGCAAAAGTGCCAATTATGACAATTGATCCGTCTGGCAATTCTTGTACAGACCCAACTGCATCTTCCAGCGCTCCACCATAGATAAATGGATTCTGCCACACTCTATTTCCCAATGCATCAATTTTGTCCAGGTAGAAACTTTGGTTTCCGCTGGCATCAATCGTATTGCTAAGCAATAGAAAGCCAGAGGACAAGGAGGGATAGGATGATGTTCGGGTACTGTTTATTGCACCTAGATTTGCGCCAAGGTTCTTGTTGACTAGAAGATCATCATTCGTGAAAGAGAGTGAATTCCGGAGTTTCACCAGGTAAATGTCTGACGAGCCAGCGTTTTGTGTTATCCCACTAAGTAAAAATCCATCTCCCGACACAGGCGGAGCAATTGTTACTGAACTTAAGATCTCATCACTTCCTGGATTTGCAAGAAAGTATTCATCGGTGTTGGTCTCGCCAAACTCCCCCAAGCCTAGAAAGTAAAAATTTGCATCGGATGAGCCTGTGGTACCAATGGATCGATCTGAATATCCAAAGAAATAATACTGAGTTGGTGACACCTGAACTATCTTAGCAGATTCATCAAAATTACCCGGACCCCTAGCCTTTTGCCAAGAAGAAGAATAGTCGGTGAGATCATCAAAATACCTGACGTGCAAAGCATCGCGGGTGTCTGTAGGGTTAGGGTTCAGTGGATCAACAGGTTTTATGGACACGTTACTTGTAGAGCCTGCAACAAGAAAACCATCATCAGTCTGGGTTATCGAGGTGGCAATCTCATCTGTAGAACCTCCGCTCGGGAATCCAGTTAAGGTACTATCAATCTTAGTTCCATCAAGTGCCAAAGTCATGATCACTATATCTCTAGTTGGTTCACTGTCATAATCAGAAACTATAACAAGTCTACCATCATTAGTCAATTCAATGTCTTTGGCATTGTCATCCAGTGGGCCGCCATACGTCCGCTCCCACACTCGATTTCCGTTGGCGTCCACGTTCACCAAGTAGAGTTGTCTGTTGGGTGCAGTACCGGTGTTGCCAAACAAGGTCAGTGTCCCATCCGCATTCTGCACGAAATCAACCCCTTCCTGATTGCCATCGTCTCCATAGTACTTTAAAAAAAAGGAATCATTGGGAGGGTCAATGGTACTCGCGGTATCGCATGAGACCACGATGAATGCGCTCAAAGAAATAATACAAATCCAACTTCTCATATCAGTCATTGTCTTGCGAAATTTCCCTCATCACCTTCTTTGTATTGGCTTTTCTCTTGATCTTTCGAGGATTGTAGAGCGGCCTTACATAACCTACAGAAAGAGCCAAGTTGTCTAAGCGAAAATAATCACCAACCCATCGATATCGAGCAGCCGTGCCCGTAAGCAACTCACTACCATCTGCGTAGTAATTGGTTTCCTCTTTAGTAATATTGGTAAGTCCTCCCATGTACCGCAAGTCTACAAACAAAAAATCTCTCCCGATTTTATAGTAAGTTCCGCCACCAACTAGAAAAGAGGTATTTAGAAAATTCCTCTTGTAGCCAAGCTTTTCATCTGGCCCAACCGTGGGGACCTGTCCTTCATTAGCAGTACTGTTAATGGTCTCTATGCTCCCCTCTGCTCCCACCAGAAGGTTAAGGGCAAATCCAACGTACCCAAAGGGCCTGACTTTCCCGAAGTTGTCCCTGTACTTTATATAAACTGGTACATCGAACCAAAATTGTTTTTCTGTGAAGGTCTGCTCGTCCAATGCTGAAATCCCTGTCTTGGTAGTCTGATATGACCTGAAGGAAAAGTCTAATTCTCCAGCTATGCTTAAGTGATCAGAAATATTCCAATCGATTCCAGCTCCAATCTGGTATCCTCCTTTAAGCCCATTTTTTCTATTCACCGCATACGGTTCCGTATTAATTTCGTAGATGGTTCGTACGAGAGAAGTATTGCCTCCCACTCTCAAATGCGGAGTAAATATGGGTGTAGCGGTAAACTTTTTACTCAGGTAAACCACATCAATAGGATCTTTGTCGGGACTGGGCACATACTCCGGATCGGCACGTAATAACTTAAGGTAACTATCCTCCGCGGCAATAGGATCTTCAAGAATGAGATAGGTTTGAACCAAAAGCAAATAAGCTTGTACCTGTTGTTCATTACTGAATCCATTTCTCAAGCACTCACTCAAAATTGAGGGTATCCCAAAAAAGCGGCCGGCACTAAACTCATCATTAGCACGTGCAAGTGATTGCAAGCAACCAACAGACTCTTGTGCGCGCACCTGTGGGGAAGCAAGAGCAACTGCAAGCACAAGTATCAAAAAGCAAAGGTTCCTCATCTTCTAAAAATCACTTATCAAAAGGCTCTTGCACGTTGGCTCGTACAAGATGCCATTAGCTACATAGACCTCCCATTCCTCTGGCGTCATATTGCGCGTAAGTTTAGGACATACCTGCTCAGCAAGCATTCTGGTGTTTGTAGGCCACACCCTTATCTCTCCATTATTACAAGAGGCAATTAAGAAATCAGACCCTTTAGCAAAACCAATATCCCAAATATTACCATTGTTATTATCCATCAGGATTGGCAAATCCTCCTCCTGATCTACCACCCACATTTGTAATTTTTTGTCAAGTCCCGCACTTGCTAATAGTAGTCCATCGGGACTAAAGGCAAGGTCAGAAATTCCAGACTTGTGGCCTGTCAGTTCATTTTTGGTAACCACCTTATTTTTTGTGTCAAAAAGCTTCACTACACCTCGCACCGGAATGTTTCTCTCATTCACTATTTCAATTCCGTAGGCGATTAGATTGCGGTTTGGATGATAGGCAACAGAAAGTATCCTATTTGGGGATTCATTCATCACCACCTCGAAAGTATTGTTTCTAAGGTCTACCAAGGCGAGTTCACCAGAAGTAGATCCTCCGATGAGATAATCTCCTTCCGTACTAATGTCAATGGACTTTAATTCAAACGGAAGCGTCAGCAACTCACTGCTTTTTCCCGTTTTGTGATTATTGAGCCTGAGTGTGCGATCAGATCCCGAGGAGATAAATCCAGAATCATCTGGCAAGAATTTGATGGCGTTTATGTATCCCTTATGCCCTTCAATAGCAAGTGGCCTACCCGTACCACCCAAATTATACACTTGCAAAAAGCTTGAGTCGCTGCCATTGACAAGATATTGTTCATCAATGCTCAGCTCCAGCACACGATTCGGAAATGGGTTAGCTCCCACTTGTCCTGCCATTTGTTTCGTGGCAAAATCTCCTTTGAAAATCCTTCCATCATTCCCTGTGGTATAGAAGGTATCCCCCGACTTCGAGATTGCCATCGCATACATCCTGTTTTGTAAGTTACCTGGCACAAAGAGCGCATTGTAATTTGAGCCCGACAATTTGGCAAGCGAGTAGTATAAACCACTAAAGACATAGGGGTCATACCTCTTGCCGTCATACTTTGTATGGAAAAGGTAGCCCTGCATAGCCAGTAGACCTGACAATTCAGGGTCATCCAATCCAACCGACTTCGCTTCCATCGATTGAGCGACAGACAGGTACAAAAGCCTATTAGCCTCCTTCAACGCCACCTCTGCGCGATTGTACTGCTCCCTGAATCCCTGAGTCGCAGCCTCCGCGACTCCGCGCTGCTGCTCTGCAATCAGTTTCTGTTCTTCTGCAATTTTTAAATTTGCCTCTGCCTCTTGCTTTGCTAACGTGGCGATTTTTATTTGCTCGTTAAGCCTGCCTGTCAGTCTTTGTTGCTCGGCCAATGCTTCTTCTGCTATGAGGCGCTGTTCCTCTGCAATTTTTGTTTGTGCCTCTGCTTCATCTCTCGCAGCAAGAGCCAATTGCTCTTGGGCGCGCGCGTTGGTTGCTTCCCGTTCAGCGGCAATCTGTTGGGTCAAGCCAAAGAAGAAGAAGGCAATTGCAATCAGCAAGAAAATGACAAGGATGACGTTGGTAACTCTTGCTTTTCTTAGTGCCCTGCGTTGAAGTAATTCCTGATTCTTGAGCTCCGCCTCATAGGTGATTCGGCTGGTATCAAGAAATACAATGGCCCTCTCGAATGCGATGTCGTACCGCTGTGCCCAAATTCTGGTTGGTTTTTGCTTTTTCTGCCAATTCAAGGCAAGCTGCAGGTCGGGTGGCCTCCATAATCCCGTCTTGCCTATTTGGTACATTGCCGCTGCCTCTGAAATTCGTTTGTACGTTGCCGCTGATTCAGATTCTTCCTCTACCCAGGCAGATAGTCTGCTCCAAATACGCATCAAGCTCTCGTGCGACAACTCAACCACCGAATCCCGTGTTAACTTCACAGTGGCATCCGGCATCAAAAAAGATCTCCCGGGCTTTCTGAAATTCTCAACCACCTTGATCACTTCATCATCGCTCGCTTGTGCCATCTCTGCCACCACACTGATCTTGCAAGGCCGCCTCATCCCCTGATTGTCTTCACTTTTCTCTGTGGTATTCTTGAACAGGATTTCTGCGATGTCCTTCTCCGTAGCATTTAGTTCATCATAAGCTTCGTTGGCATGAAGGGACAGGGCCTGTGAGATTTTTCCAATGGCATTGTAGTGCCTGATGTCCATCGGCTCGCCTGGCTCCCTGTTGGAAGCCCAGTAGTCCCAGGTCCGCATCATTGCGTGCTGAAGAATTGGCAATTGGTCCTGCTGATTGCTGATATCCGCCAGCAGGCGCTTCACCAATCTTGAAGAAATCTTACCCCCTCCCACAGCCACAGGACCTTCAATGGCCATCCTCTGTTGCTCCCTGGTCATTTGAGGAATCAGATAATTACTCTCGTTAATCATCTGGGTCAGGCCCGCAAATTCCGCACAATCTCCGATGAAATCGGACCTCATATTAATGGCCAAATAGACAGGCGATTTCTTCTGCTTTACAGCATTCAGAATCAGATTGACATATAGAGTAGCATCGTTGGAGGCTTCCTCCCGCGCTGCATCGTGATATCGAAATAACTCCTCGAACTGGTCAATAAGGAAAAAGACATTCTCATTTTTATGCTGCTGCAAATACCCCGCAACTTCAACAAGTCCATTCGGACCACTCCTCAGCACGGAGTTAATAATGGCGCGGTGAATCTCGCGATCCTCTTCCCGCAAACCTTGATTCTTTATTTGATACTCAACTATTGAATTAGTGAGGTTAGTAATTGGGGAAGTCCCAGGTCTGGAAGCAAGAATATGCCAATGTGGCCCAGTTTCCGTCATGAATCCCCCATACAATACTGGGATGAGACCGCAGGACATCAAACTGGACTTTCCACTTCCCGAGTAGCCCATTACGGTTACAGACCTGTGCGCGGAAAGTTTGACAAGAATATCGTCTATTTGGCCTTCACGACCGAAATACAAATGGGTTTCACTTATCGAAAAAGGTCTTAAACCCGGAAATGGGTTAAACTCAAAGGTTCCTTCTGACTCCCGTGGTGGGGTTGAATCCTCATCAAATTCGCCAACTGGGACAGAGTAATTCAGCATCAGTTCTGTTGAAAGGACTTGAAATTTAACAAAGAAGGCAACGAATTGCGAATAATCACGGAAGTATACTATAGTTTAAAAAATGCCTTAAAAGACAATCTAGCCTAAAAAATCAGTGAAATTTAGCTAAAATCAGATATATTCCAAAACTCGGTCTGCCAGCCTCACATTGTCCGACAGTAACTCATAAAATTGATCCTTATTGATCTTTAGCAAAATCGTTTTCTCCTTAGCTACCACCACGTTTGAGTTTACGAATCCCGGGCTGGAAATCATCTCTCCAATAAACTGTCCCCGGTTGAAAGTACCTGTCAAATTCCCCTTTGCAAAAAAGTCTACACTACCACTAAATACAATGTAAAAATCATTGTTCACAGTAGAATCAATAATGAGAGACTCTCCTTCTTTCATCTGCACCTCCATGGCAATATCCGCAAGATAAGATAGGACGACTCCAGCCATCCCCTCAAAAACTTCAATCTCTTTGAAGAACATTACTTTAGTAAATACCATTTGCCTCGTTTGGTTTTGATTTGGCATGATCACCTCATCGAGCCTGCGCTTGATTTCCTCTCCCAAACGTTCACTGTTATCTCGGTACTCATTCTGGTCAATCTCATGGAGGGCCCAGGCTGCAGTTTCCCGAATCAGGATATCACTATTGAAAAGTTGCGCTATCAGGTCCAGCTTGAAATCTCCAATTTTCATGATACCGATCTGATGCAGAACTAGCGCCTTAGTCCATCGATTTGACTGAGTGAAGTCTCTGTTAATCAAGAATTTAAGTACTAATTTGGCGTCCAGTTTCGCCCTTGGATAAAAGACCTCGAGCTTAGCAATTTTGTCGGAGATGGAAAGGTCATCCAACACCGGAATCACCCGCATTTTCAATTGCTCAGAGAGGAAAACATCCAGCAGCTCTACTGCGTAGGTCGTTCCTTCAGTAGTACCACTCTCTATATTTTCCTTTACCAATTGTATTGATCGTGTATCGTACAACATCGCCAAAAGCATGTAGATATGTTCGATGTCGTTTTGTATTTCACGCTCAAGCGCCTGCCCTATCATTTTCGCATCGCCACTACTGCCCACTTCTTGAATCGCATTGAGGTTCCAGGAAATGTCGGCAATATCCGACTCAATCGCATACTTAATTCGAGAGATCTGAGTTACTCCTGCCTTGAAACCACAAACCCCAAGAGACAATACCACCTGAGAAACCACCACCTTATCGGGATAATCTATTTTACTCCAAAGAATGTTCTTGGCCTGCTGTCCTCCAATACGACCAATCACCTGGATTATCCGCTGCAACACCTGGGCGCTATGACCACTTCGATAGAAAGAACTATCTAGAAAATTCAATGCCTTACCTCCGATCAAGACCAGCGCACTCATCGCCTGACTGCCATAAATTGGACTGCCTAAATTGTCAATAAGTGCTAAAATGACGTCATTATTGAACTTTTGAGTGGATGTCTTTATCGCAGTACTCCTCACCTTAGGCTCCGGGTCATGAAGCAACTCAATCAAGAACGAGATATTCTCCTCAGAAGATGAATGCAAAAGAAGCTCTGCCGCGTACTGCCGGTCTTCCATCGAGGTGGACCTTGTCAGCTGGCGCAATCGTGCCTTTGTGATGTCACCGCCACTGGTTATGATCTGCTCCAGATCATTCTTCGTCAGCACCTTCTTGTCTAAGGCCGTTGCTTTCTGCGCGTTCATCTTTATCACGTAGCGTTCCGAAACAGACAATCCCTTCAATTCATTCATCCTACGTTGAGCATACTCGCGTGCCTCCTCATCGCTATTCTTCATCAAACTGTTGATCCATGTAGAGATTTGTGCGGGGTTAATTTTTTCAAGAAGCTTAAATGAAAAAATTGCCTTCGAGCTGCCATCTCCCGCCAAAAAATCCTGGAGTCGGTTTGTGATTTGGGTAAACCCTATATCGAGTTTGTCCTGGGTAAAATCTGAAGTCTCAAGCTTAGCCCTAATCTTATTCTTGTATCCGTTATAAAGTTTCCTCGTTATAATGAAATATCCCACCACCAATATGAGAATCATCGCGGGAATCCACACAATCTCAAAGAATGGTACCAGTGCTAACAAGAAGATAATCACACCGGCCAAAAATCTTCCCGATTCATTTACCACGCCCTCCACCTTTGCTTGAATTCCAAACCGATAGCGATTATCCAGTGGAATAAACAACAACTTGAAAACGGGGTTCTCCAGCGAATCACGAAGGGTAGCGTTGAAAAGACGAGTAAGGGCAATGAAAAGGAAGAAGAATATGAACGTAGTGGGTGAATCAACAATGTCGTATCCGAAGAAAATACCTGTAAAAAGGCCTCCAAGGGCGAAGACTCCAACAATTACCGGTAGTAAGAACAGAGAAACCCTGATGCCGTAATTACTGATTATTTTATCGTTGACGAAGGTTTGCATGAGCAAACTGAACAAATAAACAGCACCATTAAAGTAAGCGAGGAAGTTTGTGAGCTCCCTTTCGTCTGGGTATTGCTTGTTTATCAGATCCTGAAATGCAAATTGATTGAATATGAAGGTGACCATGGAGATCACGAGAAAAACACTAAGTAATAAGACGTACGGATCTTTAAAGATTTTCCCAAATGACGTTTCCTTTCTTACTCCGGCTTCGAACTCCTTGGGATCATTTTTCGTCAGGGGAAATCGAAAGGAGATGCTAAAAAATGAAACTGCAGCCAGAAGGATACTAATGTTACATACAATAAGATAATTTGAGGTCTCAAGAAAATAATTTGCTGTAAGTGGAATTAAGAAAAAAGCAAGAATTGCAGCCACTAACTGACCTGTGTCAATCCAACCAATTATTCTTTTAGATTGTCTGAAGTTGAAAAGCCTTCCAAATATTCCCCAATAGCAAAGCAACAATACGGCCGTCATGGGCCCAGCCAGGCAATACATGACAAAAAGTACCAAGTCGTGGTAGCGATCACCTCCATAGTTGTAGAGCAGGTAAACAGCAGACGTAGCAATCACTATTGAAAGAATACTTGAAGTAGTGAGCGTACTGAACTTGATCCGATTCTGCAGGAAGGAGAATAGCGCTGTAGAGACGATCCCAAAGATACCGGATACCAGGAAAGCCTTGTCTAGTTGGTCGCTTAGGCTATTTAGGAAGAGTGATTCCGAGGTTACCTGATACGTGGCAATAAAAATACCCATGAAGAAACCGGTAGCCAACATGAGTACTACCTGGGTCTTTTCCTCTGGTCTTACATTGAGCGCTTGAAAAATAGACTTCATGACAAAGCTTAATTCCAGTTTAAAAAATATGTTGAAATTTAGGCTTTCTTAATCAAAAATGAAAAAAGCCGGATTTACCGGCTTCTTCTATATCATGCTCTAGGTAACTCTATTTCGACTTGACTGAATCCGCAGGAGTGCTTTTGGCAGTTTTGTAATCTTCGTTGAGGCCAGCTATCACTTCCTTTGTGATGTCCAACGATTCTCCTGCGTAAAGAAGGTCGCTTGATTGATCAAACTTTAACACAAATTGTATCCCCCTCTCATCACCATATTTTTTCAGGTACTGAGTTACCCTGTCATACAACTCCTGGTTGACTTTGCTTTCTTCAATGGTTAGCTCCTGAGCGAGACGCTCCTGGTATACTCGCAAGTTTTGCTGCTTCTTCGTCAGGTCTGCCTCAACAGCCTGCGCTTGTCCAATGGTCAAATTGTTGGCATTGTTCTGATAGGAGTTGATATCGCGCTGCAAGGCCTCAGCTCTATTTCTAAAATCTGAATCCATTTTCCTTCCTTTCTCCTGTAATGCCTCCCTGGTCACCTTAAAATAATCGTAGTTTGCCAATATCGAATCGGCATTGACAAATGCAATCTGCAAATTAGAAGGCTCACCATCCGAAACTGAGTTCGTAGGCTCAGACGGCTGACTAGAAAAGTGCAGGTAATACAGAATTGCCACGGCCAGAGCCAGAATGACGTTGATGATAATTGAAAGGTTCTTCATTTAAAGCTATGTTTTTGGAGCGGCAAATATAGAGGGGTAAGCGCAAGATAAAAATAGCAAAGTCGCAACCACCCATTATTTCTATTGAGGTCAACCCAAACATTCCTCATATACCTAAATATTGGTGACAGAAAGCGCCTTGCAGGAACACCTCACCCCTAAAACTGGAATTCGATGCTTTATCCTTCCATTTATCCATCAATAAGAACCTTCGATACCATTACCCCTATTAAGCATATCTTTGAGCACTACACTTGAAAAACTATGAATTTCAGCAAAGCGCTCTATTTCATTTCTCTCTCCGTACTTGTCTTAGCGATAGGTAGTTGCGACTCGCCCCAGAAGACTCCAACAGATCAGTCCCTGGATGTCGAAATTCAATCCTTAGTGGGTGAGGTCAATCCTGACAGCATCGCAGGTTATATCGAAAAAATGGTAAGCTTTGAGACCCGGCATTCACTGAGCGATACATTGAGCGAGACCAAAGGCATTGGTGCCGCCAGACGATGGGTAGCCTCCAAATTCCTACAATTCAGAGCGCAGGCCAATGCCGACATGAGTGTTGAATTGGACCCCTTTGTGGTAGACCCCTCAACCTCCTCTCGTGTGCCCTATGCCGTGACGATGAAAAACGTAGTGGCCACGCTAAAGGGAGCTGACCCAAATGACGATCGCGTGATCTTGATCAGCGGACACCTTGATTCGCGAAACAGCGATCCACTTGATAGCATCAATGCTGCCCCGGGTGCCAATGACGATGCTTCTGGTGTGGCTGTTGTGATTGAACTTGCCAGGATTTTGTCCGCTAAGAAATTCCCTTGCACACTTATTTTTATGGCCGTACAAGGTGAAGAGCAAGGCTTGCTCGGAGCCCGTCACATGGCGGTAAAGATGAGGTCGGAGAATGTAAATCTGATTGCTATGCTCAACAATGATATCGTGGGAAATTCCATTGCAAGCGAAACCGGTGACAAGAATGAAAAAACCATAAGGATATTTAGCGAGATGATTCCGTACGTGGAGAGTGAGGATGAAGCAAAGAATAGGTCTGCAATGAAATCGGAGAATGACAGTCCCTCGCGTCAGCTTGCACGCTATGCAAAAGAGGTTGGAGAATCCTACGTGGATGGCTTCACGGCTACCATCAACATGCGACCTGATCGATTCTTAAGGGGTGGTGACCACACACCATTCTCACAAAATGGATTTACGGCTGTGCGATTTTGCGAGTTCAATGAAAACTATACGCAGCAGCACCAGAACATAAGGAGAGAGGGTGAGATTGAATACGGAGACAAACTGAAGCATGTAGATTTCAACTATGCAGCGAATGTGGCGCGTATTAATCTGGCTACAATGGCCTCCCTCGCTAAGGCTCCAGCAATGCCCCAAAATGTTTCTATGCAGGTAAACCTTGGCAATGTCACAAACCTGAACTGGGATGCCCCAAGGACAGGCCCAACACCAAAAGGATACCAGGTGCTCATTAGAGAAACGTATCAGCCACTATGGGAAGAGAAGATCTTTGTGGAAGGAACCAGCGCGGAGTTGCCTTACTCAAAAGACAACTATTTCTTCGCAGTGCAATCTGTAGGTAAAGAAGGGCATGAAAGTCAAATCGTGATCCCAGCACCAAAAAGAAATTAGACCTACTTCATTTCCGTCTCCTCTTTTGAATCTCTGTTCAGCTTTGCGATATACCGATTGACAAACACCGAGGTGACCATGTATGCAGAACCGCACAGCAAAACAATCTCCCACGTGTGCCGAGGATATTTCATAATCGCAAAACTTGCTGCAGTGCAGTATAGCAGTATCCACCCGAACGATGAAATCACAAACGCGATCTTGTACTTACGTCTCCAAAGGTCTGCCATCACTCTTTAAACCATTCCGCATACATCGGATAATTCTTAGCGGTCCTTTCAATCACCGCGGTCATTTCAGGACCAATGTCTTTTACTTTCTTGGCTGGCATACCTGCGTAAATCACTCCCGGCTCAATCACGGTGCCTGCCAGCACCACAGCCCCAGCTGCTACCACTGATCCTTTTCCTACCACTGCATCGTCCATTACAATGGCTCCCATACCGATCAGTACATTGTCCTCAATAGTGCAGCCATGAACTACTGCGGTATGTCCTATTGAAACTTTATTCCCAATTACCGTCTTAGACTTTTGATAGGTACAGTGAATGACAGCGCCATCTTGAATGTTGGTGTCATCTCCTATTGTGATTGAATTCACATCTCCCCTCACTACAGCGTTAAACCAAACCGTACAATTACTCCCCATGGTCACATCGCCCACCACTACCGCATTGTCGGCTAAAAAGCAATTGGTGCCCATTTGAGGGGTAAAACCTCTCAGTGATTTAACTATCGCCATGTTCTCGTCTTATTTTTTCAAAACTAACACATCAAAACCATCAATCGAAGGGTCAAAATTTGCTACTTATAACATGACAAGATGTCACATTAAATAGCTAAAAGTGTTAAATTTGCCTCCTGAATTGCGATCAATGGATAATCTGATTGAAGATATAGGGGTTTTAAACTCGAAAAGTGAGGAAAGCTGTGAGTTGAAGGTCTCTCCTAAAAGGGAGATGGGTGGAACTAGAAAACTATACATCGAGAGCTACGGCTGCCAGATGAATTTCTCAGACAGCGAAATTGTGGCTTCCATTCTAGCCAAGGAAGGATTCGATACGACAACAGAAATAAGTGAAGCCGATTTGGTTTTCCTCAATACTTGCTCTATCAGGGACAAGGCTGAGCAAACCGTCAGAAATCGCCTTAAGCATATCAACGGATTCAAAAAAAAGAATCCCTCATTACTTGTTGGCGTACTTGGCTGCATGGCCGAGCGACTCAAAACTAACCTGCTTGAAGAAGAAAAGATTGTGGATCTGGTGGCGGGGCCAGATGCTTACAGAGACTTGCCAAAACTCATTGGTCAGGTAGATGAGGGATCGAAAGCTGTCAATACCTTCTTGTCGCGCGAAGAGACTTATGGGGAAATCACCCCTGTGCGGCTTAACTCGAACGGAGTGACTGCGTTCATCTCCATCATGCGTGGCTGTGACAACATGTGCTCGTTCTGCGTGGTTCCATTTACGCGTGGACGTGAGCGAAGCAGGGACCCCTACTCTATTCTTAACGAAGCAAAAGACTTGTTCGATCGCGGCTACAGGGAAGTCACCTTGCTTGGCCAGAATGTAGACAGCTACAAATGGAGTGCTGAGGAGAACAACAAAGCCAGAATGGAAAAAATGAAGGTGGGAACGGTGATCAACTTTGCCAATTTGTTAGAAATGGTAGCCAAAGTTCACCCAGATCTGCGCATCAGGTTTTCTACATCGCATCCAAAAGACATTACTGACGAAGTACTTTATACTATGCAGAGGCACGAAAACATCTGCAAGTACATTCACCTTCCTGTTCAGAGCGGCAGCTCGCGGGTATTGGAGTTAATGAATCGTGGGTACACAAGGGAGTGGTACCTGGAGCGCGTACAGAAAATAAGAGAAATACTTGGCGAAGGTTGTGGCCTTTCATCCGACATGATTGCTGGCTTCTGCACGGAGACCGAAGAAGAACATCAAGATACTTTGACACTTATGGACATGGTGCAGTATGATTTTTCATACATGTTTTTCTACTCTGAACGTCCCGGCACCTTGGCCGCAAAAAAGTATAAGGATGATATTCCTGAGGAGACCAAACAAAGAAGACTTCAGGAAATTATCGCCAAACAAAGGGCCATGTCGCTGGAACGCAACAAACGAGATGTAGGCAAGGTATTTAAGGTCCTTATCGAAGGACCTTCTAAGAAATCAAACGATCAACTGCAGGGAAGAAATTCAGAAAATAAGGTGATCGTTTTTGAATCAAAGAATAAAAGGAAGGGTGACTACGTCCATGTTAGCGTGACAGGCTGCACAGGCGGTACTTTATTGGGAGAGTTAGTAGCATAGTTATGAGTATCAAAGATTCGGAAATACAAACTATAAAACAGCGGTTTGGCATTATCGGCCATTCTACCCTGCTGAATAATGCAGTTAGGGTTGCAATGCAGGTAGCTCCTACCGATATGTCGGTGTTAATTACCGGTGAAAGCGGCAGTGGTAAGGAATCATTTTCAAAGATTATCCATCACCTTAGTCCGCGCAAGCACGGCCAGTTTATCGCTATCAACTGTGGATCCATCCCCGAGGGTACGATAGACTCAGAGCTATTCGGCCATGAGAAGGGTTCATTTACAGGTGCCCATGAGGCGAGAAAAGGGTATTTCGAAGTGACGAATGGCGGCACCATATTCCTTGATGAAATTGGGGAGATGCCATTGGCTACACAAGCCCGTCTGCTTCGCGTTTTAGAGAATGGAGAATTCATTAAAGTAGGATCCTCCAAAGTTTTGAAGACTGACGTACGGGTGGTGGCCGCCACTAATATCAACCTGATGCGCAACGTGGAAGACGGCAAGTTCCGCGAGGATTTATACTATCGACTTAGCACCGTACCAATTTATGTGCCCCCGCTTCGGGAGAGAGGTGAGGACGTGGAACTGCTTTTTAGAAAATTCGCGTCTGACTTCGCGGAGAAGTATAAGGTAAGGCCCATCACGCTTACCGAAGATGCAAAAGAAGCCTTACTAAAGTATCGCTTCCCTGGAAATATCAGGCAGCTAAAAAATCTGGTGGAACAAATCTCCGTGCTTTCCACAGAGGTAAAGGAAATCAATGCGATAGAATTGCAGAAATATCTGCCCAAGGATTCTCTGCTTCCTGCCATCTATCACTCGGAGTCAAAAGAAAGCATTTCTGAAAGAGACATCCTTTATAAAGTGTTGTTTGAAATGCGTAAGGATGTCAATGACCTTAAAAAAGTAGTGCTTGACAATATTACCAATCCCACTGAAGCGGCTCGCTTGGTAAAGGATCATGCAGACTTGTTTGAAGGCATTGAAGAAGAGATCAAAGCCACCACCAGTGAGCCCGTCCGTGTGCTTAAGCCTACCCCGGTGGAGGAAGAGGACGAAGTGCAGGACATCAGCCATATTGCAGAGGACGAGTCGCTTTCGATAGAGAAAAAAGAAAAGGAGCTAATTGTGAAGGCGCTGCAAAAAAACAATAACAAACGAAAATATGCTGCACGCGATTTGGGTATCTCTGAGCGTACCCTCTATCGCAAAATAAAACAATACGAACTTGAGGAATAAGATACTCAGCACAGTTGCTGCCCTCGCGCTACTATTGTCTTTGACCGGATGTGGCGTTTATTCCTTTACGGGGGCTTCCACCGCTGCGGAATCGATTGAGGTAGGCGATTTTTTTAATAATACTGACTTGGCGCCTGCCAATATCACGCAAACTTTTACCAACAGCCTAAAAGATTATTACCAGCGAAACTCCAGTCTGCGAGTAGTTTCCGAAAATGGCGAACTTCGAATCGAAGGGACCATCACTGAATACAGAATCAACCCAATAGCACCCGTAGCGGCCGGGTCGCCCAATGCCCCAGATGCAGCTGCGCTTACCAGGCTTACTATTGCTGTGCGGTGCACCTACGTGGATAACCTGGATCCCATCAACAGCTTCAAGGACAAAACGTTTTCCTTTTATGCGGATTATGACAATAACCAGGATTTTACAAGTGTGCAACCGCAGTTGGAAAAAACAATATTTGACCAGATCCTTTTGGACATATTTAATGCAACCATAGCCAACTGGTAGCAATTTCAGGGTACACATTTATCCTCAACTGTTGCTTGAGGTGGCAAATTGAAGTACCTTTACCATTACCCTTTTACGAAAAATGTGAATAAGGATCGATTTATATTCTTGATGAATAACTACACCGCGCTCACCGATGAGGAGACGATGGAGTTAATTCAAACGCAAAAGGAATTTCCATTTTCTCAAATCATTCATTCGCTGGCTGCCAAAGGAGCAATCACCAACAACCTGGCAATCAAAGATGAAAAGCTGCACACCGCTGCAGTGTATACCACAGACCGATCGGTGCTAAAGGCAATTGCTGGCGCAACAAAAGCTGAGCGCCTTCCGCCCCCAGTACCCACGCCAAAAGTTAAGGAAGAACCTCAACCGGAGGCAAAGCTACCATCAGCGCAAATAGAGAGCGAGGTCAAAAGTGAAGAGCCAAAGGTGGAAGTCAAAGTGCAGACTAAGCAGGCAACGGTGCCACCTCCGCCAGTCGTTGCGAAATCTGCTAAATCGGAGGTCAGTTTATCAGGTGATCAATTAATTGATGAGCTATATCAAGACTTAGATAAGCTCAAGCACTTAAAGCAAGATTATGAAGTGATGGTTGAAGGGTTGGACAAGCCTTCCGGCAAAAGCAAACCGGTTTTGTCTACTTCCGCACCTGCCTCTGAGAAGAAGTCCGAAGACAAGCCCAAGAAAAGAAAATCCGGAGGTGATGGCATCATAGACCAGATTAAGAGCACCAAGAAGAAAATCAAACCAAGCGACCCCAAGCAAAAAGAGCAGCTCGATATCATCAACCAGTTTATCAAATCGAAGCCTAACTTTAGTAAGAATGCACAGGTGACTCCTGAGCCTGATGCCGTGGCTCAAGATCTTTCCGAGTCAAGTAATGCATTTAGCGACAATGTGGTATCGGAGACGCTGGTGGAGATACTCATCAAACAGGGGAAAAGGGAAAAAGCGGTGGAGGTTCTCAAGAAACTGATTTGGAAGTTTCCACAAAAAAAGGCTTACTTTGCGGCTCAAATTGAAGAATTGAAGAGTTAGTTATGTATACCTTATTTATCAGCCTTGTTTTAATTTCAGCAATATTGCTTGTCCTTGTTGTATTGGCACAAAACTCCAAAGGGGGTGGCCTATCAAGCCAATTTGGTGGCTCCGGGGCTAGTAATCTGATCGGTGTGAAGAAGACCGGAGACTTGTTAGAGCGCCTCACATGGGGATTTGCCATTGCGATTATGATCTTTTCGCTCGCTACAAACTTCACTACGCCAACTTATAATGAAGGTCAAGACGACCTTATTGAAAGGGCAAAGGAGCAGCAAACTGCACCTGGCTTGGATCTGAACAGGGCTAACCCTGTGACACCAACAGACAGCACCAACTAGGCAAATTCCTGTAACATTGTGGAAAGCCTCCCTATTGAATTGGGAGGCTTTTTTTATGCTGCCTGCGTTACCTGCCTCACCAACATCCTCTTGGCCACAGGCATGAGTGTTGGTGTAAAAGGGAATTTCAATTTTGAGAGGATCAGATAGGTAGCAGGGTTCGGAAGGTCTTTGAATTGCCTGATCAGTTTCAATTTGATGCCCTCGTACGTGTTGGTCAAGCTAGGTTTCTCCTTGGCAATGTATTCCAAATTAATACCTCGCAGCTGGTCCGTGCTGTTTCCAAAAATCGTAGTGTGAAACCTAAATACTTTTGTTTCGGCTTGCGGTGGTTGAGAGATAAACACATAGCCTTCATTATTAGAGAGGGAGGTGAGTCCGATCTGTTCGATTTCGCATTTCGATTCAACATATTCGTAGATCACTGAGCCCTCTTCCAAATGCGTCTTGAGTCTTGGAATAGAAAACTCAATAATTGATTCGATCTCTTTCATCACCAGATCATCTTCAATGAGGTTTTTGTAATTCAACTTGAGGTTCTCGATATCCTCCAAAGTAAGCTCTTTCGGAAAGGCATCGTAAATCATGGATTTGTTTTCTTTGAGCGCCAACAGGTTTCGATAATGAGAAACCAGGTCTGCCATAAACGGATAGAGCTCTACCCTATCAAACGACTCCTTCACCCTCTTTAAGTACGCAAGGAGTACGTATTTCTTGTACTCAAAATCGATCAATCCATCTGTTAACCAATTCTCCTTCAGTTTCATCAGTCAGTCAATTTATGGTGTTACATCACTGCTATTATACGAAAACGGCCCAAATATGACAATCTGCCATTTTGTACACCCAAATCTGACAGGTGTCATAAATTTTGTGACCTTTGCAGCCCCGCGACCTGCAAAACTGTCCGAAAACAGGAAGAACTCATAAGTGGCATAGAAATGGTCCATTGGGGATTGTTATAAATTTTAACCATTAACACACAAATTCTAAAATCCATATGGCAAAATTCAACTTTAAACCAAATGAGGACAGGGTGCTTGTAGAAGCAGCTGCCGCAGAAACAAAGACCTCTTCTGGCATCATCATTCCTGATACCGCCAAGGAGAAGCCACAGCAAGGTAAGGTCATCGCAGTTGGAGACGGCTTACAGGACAAGCCAGTGACTGTGAAGGTTGGCGACAAGGTATTATACGGAAAGTATTCCGGTACTGAGCTTACGATCGATGGTAAAGAATACCTTATCATGCGTAACTCTGACATTTTTGGAACTATTTAATTAACCACAAAACGTAATTAACATTATGGCAAAAGAAATCACTTTTGACACCTCAGCGAGGGATAAAATAAAAAAAGGCGTTGACAAATTAGCAGACGCAGTAAAGGTTACTTTAGGTCCAAAAGGACGCAATGTAATCCTTGACAAGAAATTTGGTGCACCTACAGTTACTAAAGACGGAGTCTCTGTTGCAAAAGACATCGAGCTAAAAGATGCAATCGAAAACATGGGAGCACAACTAGTTAAAGAAGTAGCTTCTAAGACTGCCGATGCAGCGGGTGATGGTACTACTACTGCCACTGTGTTGACTCAATCAATATTCAGCCACGGTATTAAGAACGTAGCAGCCGGTGCCAACCCAATGGATCTTAAGCGTGGTATTGACAAAGCAGTTATTGCCGTTATTGAGAACCTTAAGAAGCAAAGTAAAAAAATAAAGGACTCCAGCGAGATTGCACAAGTAGCTACCATTTCTTCAAACAGTGACGAGACAATCGGTAAGATGATTGCTGATGCAATGGATAAGGTTGGTAAAGACGGTGTGATTACCGTTGAAGAGGCGAAAGGAACGGAGACTGAAGTGAAGACCGTAGAAGGAATGCAGTTTGATCGTGGATACCTCTCTCCTTACTTCGTTACCAACACAGAAAAGATGGAAGCTGAGCTTGAAAGCCCTTACATCCTTATCTACGACAAGAAGATTAGTGCCATGAAGGAGTTGCTTCCTATCCTTGAGCAGACAGCTCAGACAGGTAAGCCACTTTTGATTATCTCAGAAGAAGTAGAAGGCGAAGCACTTGCTACCCTTGTGGTGAACAAGATCCGCGGCTCACTGAAGGTTGCTGCAGTGAAAGCTCCAGGATTTGGAGACAGAAGAAAAGCTATGTTGGAAGACATCGCTGTGCTAACAGGTGGAAAGGTGATCTCTGAGGAGACAGGCATGAAACTGGAAGACGCGAAGTTGGAAGACCTTGGCCGTGCGGATAAGATCAACATCGACAAGGACAACACCATCATTGTCAATGGTGCCGGAAAGAAAGCTGAAATACAGTCTCGCATTGGTCAGATCAAAGCTCAGATCGACACTACTACATCTGACTATGACAAAGAGAAATTGCAGGAGCGTCTTGCCAAGTTATCTGGCGGTGTAGCAATCTTATATGTAGGTGCTGCCACAGAAGTTGAAATGAAGGAGAAGAAAGATCGTGTGGATGACGCATTGCACGCAACAAGAGCTGCCGTGCAAGAGGGTATTGTCCCAGGTGGTGGGGTAGCCTATATCCGTGCGATTGATGCCTTGAAGAATATAGATAACCTTGGTCTATCAAACGAAGATCAGGCCACTGGCGTGAATATCGTAAGATTAGCCCTGGAGTCTCCGTTGAGAACGATTGCGGAAAATGCAGGTCAAGAGGGTTCGGTTATCGTGAACAAAGTGCGTGATGGCAAGAAGGACTTCGGTTATAATGCCCGCGACAACAAGTTCGAAAACTTCTTTGATGCTGGTATCATTGACCCTACCAAGGTAACTCGCCTTGCGCTTGAAAATGCGGCTTCTATCGCTGGTCTTTTATTGACCACTGAAGCAGTTGTGTCTGAAATAGCCGAGGACAAAGAGCCAATGCCTCAAATGCCAGGTGGCGGAATGGGTGGAATGATGTAATTCCAACCTCGCTAAAACAAAAAAGGCTTCACTTTACCGTGAAGCCTTTTTTGTTTACTTTTAGAGCACGACTGACCTATATCACTATGGTAATACATGAGACTTTTGCTGATTTTGTGTTGTTTCTTTATGTGCATATGGCCTATGCCGATGGAGAGTATCATAGAGATGAGGAGAAGGCAATACTTGAAAAGATTCCTAAACTATTCCCCACGGAAGGAGACCCTAAAGGCAAGCTGGATCAAGCGCTTGTTGCCTACAAGAAGGTCGACCCGAACCAATTCAAAGATATCATTCACAGCACCTTCAAGCGTTTTGATCAGGTAAAGTTCTCACAGAAGTATAAGATCTATACAGATATGTTTGATATCGTGCATGCCGATGGAAAAGTACATGAGGCAGAAGAGCGGGCGCTCAAAGAGCTCAAAGATATTATTGACGTAGGCGCGGACGCCAGTCGTCATGCCTAGTCTATTTTTCTAACTCCCAAAAGTTCTGCTAATCAACCTTTGCCTTTGCGAACCTAAATACCAGGTAAGCCATTAGGGCAAACATGACAATTGCAACCAGGTTGCCTCCCTCAGGTATCACACTATGTACAGCCTGGTGTATCACAGCAATTACTGACTGTGGACCATCGCTGGTAGCCACATTTGTCCCCAGTAGCACAGCCACCAGGATCCCTGTTAGCGAACCACCGGCAATGAGGCCGGAACTAAAAAGTGCACCGGATCCTACTTCTGACTCCTCACCCTTTCTCCTGGTCACTCGATCTGCGATGCTCTTGATGGCCCCCCCTACAAAAATGGGGGCGGTGGTTGAAAGAGGTAGATAGGCACCTACCGCAAAGGCAAGTGAACTTACTCCACACAACTCTACCACTGCTGACAGCCCCATACCTGCAATCACCAAACCCCACGGCAGGTTTTGACTCAGCAATCCTTTGATCACTGTGGCCATTAGCGTGGCTTGGGGCGCTGGCAATGGATTTGGATGCGCTTCCGTCACTACTCCAATTCCGAGCGTGTCATTTAACAGAAGTAAGGTAAAACCAATGGCGACTGTGGAGACAAGGACTCCAATTAGTAATCCCAGTTGTTGCTTAGCTGGCGTTGCACCCACCAAAAATCCCGTCTTCAGATCTTGGGAAGTAGCGCCCGCATTTGCGGAAGCTATGCAAACAATAGAACCTACTACCAGCGCGATAGGTTGGTAATAATCGCCTGTCCAACCGATGCCAATAAAAATCAAACTAGTTGCCATCAGCGTAGCGATGGTCATACCAGAAACCGGACTTGATGACGATCCGATTAATCCCACAATTCGTGAAGCCACCGTGACGAAGAAGAAACCAAAGATCACGATCATGATAGCGGACAAAAAATTGGTTGGCACGTTTGGAAGTACCGACATGAGTATCACCAAACCCACCGAACCTACGATCACATAAATAAGAGGAACGTCTTTCTCCGTTCTGCTTACAGATTCTGGACTCACTGTATCTTTTGAACGCAAGTCTCTAAATGAATCTCTAAAGGCATTGACGATCGTTGGTAGCGTCTTTATCAATGTGATAATACCCCCAAAGGTTACCGCTCCTGCTCCGATGTATCTTATATACTTATTCCATATCTGGCTCGGTGACATATCTGAGATCAGCATGGTCGTCTCCGGTGCAAGTGGCATGGTTAAGCTCTCACCTATAATGGTAATAAGGGGAATTAGCACAAGCCACGACAAAACACCGCCAGCCACCATGATGCCTGAGATGCGAGGACCGATAATATATCCAACACCCAAAAGTTCAGGTGTAATCTCGGCATTGATTGTACCATTTGGCAGCGCAGACTTTCTTCCAAAGACGAACTGAGGTACATCTTTCCATAGGCCTGCAATAGACATAAGGCCCTTGTACAAAAAAGAAATCCCTAACCCTAAAAAGACATTCCGCGCCAACTTGCCGCCCTTCTCCCCTGCCATCAGCACATCTGCACAAGCTGTACCTTCGGGATATGGTAGATTACCATGCTCCTTTACAATAAGAGATCTGCGTAGCGGTACCATAAAAAGCACACCTAACACACCTCCCACCAGCGCCAGTACAAAAATTTGAAAGTATTTGAAGTAGGCCTCTCCACCCGATAAGAACAATAATGCGGGCACTGTAAATACAACGCCTGCGGCTACCGATTCTCCAGCTGAACCGATGGTCTGCACGATGTTATTTTCAAGAATAGTGGCTTTTCCCAATTTCTTGAAAATAGAAATGGCTAACACTGCTATGGGTATGGAGGCACTCACCGTTAGACCTACCTTCAGCCCGAGGTAGACCGTAGCGGCACCAAATATGATTCCGAAAATTGACCCCAGCACGACTGCCTTGAGCGTAAACTCAGGAATAAATTCACTTGCTGAAATGTACGGTTTGAACTCTTTGGACTTTGGTTCCATAGGATATAAATACGTTTATCGAATATTGCCCATTAACTTTTTGATCTGTTTGCTAAAGATCAGTACGACTGCTGCCGGTATGATCATGGCCTTGGCTACAGTAAAGAATAAGTCTACCTGAATCTCCGGGTCAGCCGTAATGGCATCTGCATCAAATTCCCCTGCGAAAAGACCAGCCACTAAGTTTCCTAAAGCAAGGGACATAAAGAAGAGGCCCATCAATTGACCGACCAATCGCTTGGGCGCAAGCTTTGTCACAGCGCTCAGCGAAACCGGATACAAAAGTATCTCTCCAAAGGTGTGCATCAGGTAAGTCATCACAAGCCATGAAGGTGATGCCGCATTTCCAGCTACTACTATCAAAGACGCTCCTACCATGACCAGGTAGCCCAGCCCCATGAAGACGACACCTAAAGCCACCTTGATGGGTGAGTTCGGATCTAAGTTTCGCTTGGATAGCCAAATAAAAAGCCAGGCAAAAATCGGAGAGAAAATAATTACCATCACTGCAGGCACCGACTGAAACCAGCCCGCAGGCATTTCCCAATCACCAAGCATGCGATCAGTATATCTTTCAGCAAATAGATTTAGAGAAGAGCCTTGCTGCTCATAACCCGCATAAAAGAAACAGGAAATCAGAAAGATAATGGCAATCACACCAATTTTCTTTTTCTCCTCGCTTTCAAGATTTTCGAATAAGAAAATGTAGAGGAAGTACGCCACCGCTGCTCCTGCAATTACATAGGTAGAAACCTGGGCGATCACTACGGGATCAATGGTAACTGTTCCGGTGAACAATAGGATCACCAGAAGCGCAAATAGTAAACCAAATGCCCAGAGGCCATATCTGATGCGTGCTTCACGCAGTGCTTGTTGCTGTGGGTCTGCAAGTCGCGATGGTTCTTTGCCCACCTCTCCCAGATAGCCTTCCGTTAGTTTGTACTGAATAACACCGATCAGCATACCAATTCCGGCCACGGCAAATCCGTAGTGCCATTCTATACTTTCGCCAAGGTAGCTGGTGATCAGTGGAGAAATAAATGCACCAATGTTGATGCCCATATAAAAAATAGAAAAGCCTGCATCTCTTCGGGCAGGCTCATCGGCAGGGTACAACTCTCCCACCATTCCGCTGATGTTTGGTTTAAGTAAACCCGTTCCAATTACAATAAAAGCCAGTCCAAGGAAAAAGGTTTGGGGCATAGGGAAGGCCAGGCAAAAATGTCCTATGGTAATTAAGATTCCACCGTAGTAAATCGAATTTCTCAATCCAAAAAACCGGTCTGCAAGCCAGCCACCCGGGAGCGCCAACAAGTAGACGAACATGGTGTACAGGCCGTAGATGGATCCTGCCATTTTCTCGTCCAAACCCATGCCACCTTCTTCCACTGCCGCTACCATAAACAAGATCAGAAGGGCGCGCATTCCATAGTAGCTGAAACGCTCCCACATCTCGGTGAAGAATAATGTGGCTAAACCCCTGGGATGTCCAAAGAAACTATTGCTATCGCTCATTTAATCATTATATAATTTCGCATTTTCGAAAAGTAGGCCTATAAATTCACTTAAACAAGCTGCTTCGATTCGACCATTCTGATGTTTTTCTGGCGTTCTTTCAGAAAGTCTAATGGGAATATTTTAGTAACTTTGGCGCCTTATCAATCTATCTTAAAATCATGCAAGAAATCGGAGTGAAGCCTGCAAATTCTTCAATCAAAGATTTGGGTATAACGGAAGGAATCGCACACTGGAACTTAAGCCCTGATGAACTGGGAAAAATAGCAGTGAAGAACAACCAGGCGACCTTGGCAAGCAGCGGTGCAATTGCAGTCGACACGGGTGAATTTACCGGAAGGTCGCCAAAAGATAAATTCACCGTGAAGGATGATTTGACCAAAGATGCCGTTTGGTGGAACAACTTTAACATACCCTTTGAACCTTCCAAATTTGATAAGCTCCAGCAAAAGGTAACGAACTACTTTCAGGGAAAAGAATTTTACGTTCGCGATGTATATGCGTGTGCCGACCCTCGATACAGAATGAATATTCGTGTGGTCACAGAACTACCGTGGTCAAACTTATTTGCCAGCAATATGTTCCTGCGTCCCACGCAGGAGGAACTTAAAAACTTTACACCGGAGTGGACCATCTTATGTGCGCCAGGCTTCAAAGCAAACGCGGAGGAAGACGGAACACGACAGCATAATTTCTCCATCATCAACTTTAGCAAAAAAGTGATCCTGGTGGGTGGCAGCGCTTACACTGGCGAAATTAAGAAAGGCGTATTCTCTGCATTGAATTTCATTTTACCTCATCAGAAGAATGTATTGGCCATGCACTGCTCCGCTAATATTGGTAAGGATGGAGACACCGCTATTTTCTTCGGACTTTCCGGAACAGGAAAAACAACTTTGTCCGCTGATCCCAACCGCAAACTAATTGGTGACGATGAGCACGGCTGGACGGAAGACAATACCATATTCAACTTTGAAGGTGGATGCTATGCCAAAGCCATAGACCTGAGCGAAGAGAAAGAGCCTGATATCTATAGAGCAATAAAGCCCGGAGCCCTACTTGAAAATATTACTTACAAGAAGGGAACCAACGAGGTAGATTTTGCTGATAGCTCGAAAACGGAGAATACCCGCGTGAGCTATCCGATTGATCATATCAATAACATTGCCGTACCATCTATCGGAAAAAACCCAAAGAACATTTTCTTCCTGACCTGCGATGCCTATGGCGTGCTCCCTCCGATCTCAAAGTTGACACCAGGGCAAGCTGCGTTCCATTTCATTTCCGGGTACACTGCAAAGGTAGCGGGTACTGAAGCGGGCATCACAGAACCAACTACCACTTTTTCCACCTGCTTCGGAGCACCTTTCATGCCCCTGCACCCTACCCGCTATGCAGAGATGCTAAGTAAGAAGATGCAAGATGCAAAAGTAAATGTGTGGCTGGTAAACACGGGCTGGTCTGGTGGATCATATGGGGAAGGAAAAAGAATGAGCTTGAAATACACCAGAGCGCTCATCACCGCTGCGCTAAATGGTGCATTAGACAAAGTGACCTATGAAAACCATGAGATTTTTGGTGTGGCGATGCCTACCACTTGTGAAGGAGTGCCATCAGAACTGCTGAACCCAAGAAATACATGGAAAGACAAAGAGGCTTATGACCAAAAGGCCAACAACCTGGCATCACAATTCAACAAGAATTTCGAAAAGTTCTCCGAGTTTGCCAATGAGGAAATTATGGCAGGCGCCCCAAAGGTGAACGAAAACGTCAGATAGTACTTATGATGAGAGAAGGAATCAATTAGGTTCCTTCTCGCCATCTAAAGACAACACATAGTAAGCCATTTTCTCCGCATCTTCCTGCGATAAGCCAGGATGAGGGTTCATCATTACCTGTCCCCAGATACCCGAGCTTCCCTTAATTATTCGCTGAGCAAGCAACGCGACATTTTCCTCCGTGAAGTCATACTTCTCCGCTACCTCAGTGTGCGATGGTCCTACGATCTTACTTGTTGCATGATGACAGGTATTGCAGTCGCTTTTCTTCACCAGTGCTTCGCCTTGTTGGATGAGACTAAGCTCTTTCCTTTCAGGAGTAAAAGGATCTCCGTAGTCCTCCGTTACCGTACTGTCAGTTTTGGAACCGCATGCAGTTAATACGAAGACCACAATTGAAAGTCTGATCAAGTCTTTTATCATAGAAAAAAATTTGAGCGAAAATAAGGCAAAATATTGTTAGAATCACTTCTAAGAATAATAGATGTTTACGAGACCTGTGATTAGGCTTATCCCTGCTTGCTCAAAAAAGCAGCGCCAAAAACACCGGCACTGTCACCGAGCTTTGGCTTCAACACTTTGGTCTTGAGCGAATCATTGAATATGTATTCTTTCAAGACCTCCACACCCTCCGTGTAGATTGCTTCCACATTGCCCACGCCTCCGCCAATGACCACAATATCAGGATCCACAATATTTAGCACCACTGACAATGCCTTGCCAAAATTGGAAGTCAACCGATGAATAGTAGCTGAGGCATGTTGATCCATCCCATCGATATGCGCCCTATTGATCTCTTCTAAATTGAGTCGCTTACCCGAAAGTACTTCGTAATGACTTTCCAGGGCCGGACCAGACAACACAGTTTCCACGCACCCCACCTTGCCACAATAACAAGGCCCTCCGGATGCATCGAGAAAGTTATGCCCCCATTCACCACCAATCCCGTGAAGGCCTTCGTGAAGTGCTCCATTAATCACCAGGCCTCCGCCAACACCAGTACCCATGATTACGCCAAACACCACTTTAGCATCAGGTGCCTCTACCTTCACGGCTCCCAGATTCATTTCTGCAAGCGCAAAGCAATTTGCATCGTTCGCCATATGCACATGCATACCGAGAAGGGCTACAAGGTCAGCTTGTAGCGGCATGCCATTAAGGCAAGTGCTGTTACAGTTCTTCATCAATTGATTTGCTGGATCCAGGATGCCCGGTGCGCCAATCCCAATTGATGTAGGAAGATACCCGATATCATCGGCCAGTTGCGTCACAAGTTCTTTAATCTGATGCTTCACATGATCGTATCCCTTGCTGCTCTCTGTGGCAATCCTTTTGCGAACCAATACTTCAGGGTTAACTGACGATTGCAAGACTACCCCTTCCATCTTGGTACCGCCAAGGTCAATTCCCCATAGATTTTCTTTTGGTTCTATCATTGCTTTTGTAAGAAGTTCCGGGCATTGCTGATTTCCAACTCAAGTCGCTTAGCATCTTGCTGCTTCTTGTTTTCATCCCAGTCTAACATTAAGGTCAGCGCATCTAAAACCTCGTCTTTGTATTTTATTACGCTCTTGAAGTCAAAATACAATCTGCCGGTTCTGCGCATAAAAAAATCGACAGATGAGCAGGTCATCTCTTTCCTCACGGTATAATGCAATTCACTCTTTAGCAAGGCAAGTTTCCTGTCTTCATCACTGAACTTACTAAGGTCAAGCAATATCTTCTCGGTCTGTTTGCCGTAGTTTTCTACCAGGTATGAGGAGAGCTCTGCCCGTAATCCCAAAGAAGGAAGTCGTTTTTTTAATTGATTTACATAACGCCTCACAGCACGTGAATTACTCAATTGACCATCAGCTAACCTTATCTTATGTGTATAGCACTTTATGGCTTCCTTTCTGATCGGACTATTATCAATTACCATATCCACTACTCGCTCGGCCATCTTTCGATAGCCCGTTAACTTTCCTCCCGCAATAGAGTACAGTCCGGTTGGTGAAATAAAAATCTCATCCTTGCGAGAAAGTTCGGATGCAGATTTCCCATCTTCGTGGATCAAAGGACGCAGGCCAGCCCAACTCGATTCAATGTCCTTCACCCTTAGTTTTACCTTAGGGAAATTTTCATTGATACCATCGATGAGATACTGCGCGTCAGCTTGATCGATCACCACCTTGTCAATCTCTTTATCATAATTGGTGTCGGTTGTACCTACATAAGTCGTCCTGCCTCTGGGTATGGCGAATATCATCCTTTGATCAACAGATACGTCAAAGTAAATTGATTGTTTGATGGGAAGCTTTTTTCTGGGAAGTACAATATGGACACCCTTTGTGAGGTGTAGTCTTTTCCCTATCAGAGATTTGTCTAATTCGCGAAGTTCATCCACCCATGGTCCAGTTGCGTTCACCACAACGCTACCTTTTATTTGAATCACTTCTTGTGAAATCAGGTCAGTCATGCAGACCCCATTTACACTCCCAATTTCTGAGTAGCTCAGTTTATCCACCTTGCAGTAATTGAGGGCCACTGCCCCATATTTTACGGCCTTCTTCGCTACTTCAATTGTTAGTCGAGCGTCATCTGTGCGATACTCCGCGTAGAGCGCACCACCCTTTACGTCATCTTTTTTTAGCAGTGGCTCTCGCCTCAGGGTTTGCCTTCGCGTCAGCATCAGCCGCCTGTCTTTACCCACAACTCCTGCCAGCCAATCGTAGAGCTTTAGTCCAAAGGAGGTAATAAGACTACCAAATCCCCGCTTCTCGCGCAAAGGGAGCAGCATTTTCTCTGGCAGCACCAAGTGAGGTGCCAACTTGTGCACCACCGCTCGTTCGCTTCCCACCTCTTTGACCAACGCAAACTCCAATTGCTTTAGATAGCGAAGTCCACCATGTATTAATTTCGTTGACCTGCTACTGGTTCCTGAGGCAAAGTCACTTTTCTCCAATAGGGCGGTTTTCAATCCGCGCGATGCAGCATCCAGTGCAATTCCTGCACCTGTGATTCCACCACCAATGACAATGAGATCAAACGACTTGGTTCGAAAGGCTTTTAGAAATTTTTCACGATTGTTGGCTGAGAATTTCATGTCGTGAAGGCAAGCTAACTAAAACGCATCGTAACTCTCAAAAGCCCTTTTCAAAATTCCTGTTTAACCAATCGATCGCGACTTAACCTGAATTTCTTTCACGTTATTCCTCGTCAACCCATTTCATGGAACGCTTCACGGCCTTCTTCCAACCCTTATAGAGCATTTCTCTTTTTTTCTCATCCATCTTAGGTTTGAAGGTCTTGTCAATCTCCCTGTCTTTGGTAATGGTCTCTTTCTTCCACATGCCTACTTGAATTCCCGCGAGGAAGGCGGCACCCATGGCGGTAGATTCTATCACCTTGGGGCGCTCTACTTCTGTATTTAAGATGTCTGCCTGAAACTGCATCAAGATATTGTTGGCGCAGGCACCCCCATCTACCTTAAGGCTTTTCAATTTTACACCAGCATCCTCTTGCATGGCATTGAGTATATCCTTAGTCTGATAGGCGAGCGACTCCAGTGTGGCTTTGATGATGTGATCTTTCCCCGTATCGCGCGTCAGTCCAAAGATGGCCCCGCGCGCATACATGTCCCAGTAAGGCGCTCCGAGTCCTGCGAAAGCCGGAACTACATATACTTCGTTTGAACCCAATGCCTTGGCGGCAAAATATTCTGAGTCTTTCGATTGATCTATCAGATGTAAACTGTCCCTTAGCCATTGCACTGCTGCGCCCGCGATAAACACACTTCCTTCCAAAGCATACTCCACTTTTCCTTCGAGACCCCAGGCGATGGTTGTAAGCAATCCGTTCTTCGACCTTTGCATCTTGTCTCCGGTGTGCATGAGCATAAAGCATCCCGTACCGTAGGTATTCTTGGCCATTCCGGGTAAAAAACATGCCTGCCCAAACAAGGCTGCCTGCTGATCACCTGCCACACCAGCAATGGGTATTTGTGTACCTTCAAAGTTATAACTTCCAAAATCAGAAGAAGAAGCATTCACACTTGGCAGCATGGAAGCGGGTACTCCCAATTCTTTCATGAGCTTTTCATCCCATTGCAATTCTTTAATATTGTAGAGCAATGTCCGGGAGGCATTGCTATAATCTGTGACGTGCGATGCTCCCTTGGTCATATTCCAAATCAACCAGGTATCGATCGTACCGAAGAGCAACTCACCTTTATCCGCTTTCGCCTTTGCTCCCTCCACATGATTCAGAATCCAATTCACTTTAGTGCCTGAAAAATAAGAGTCGAGCACAAGGCCGGTATTTTCGCGCACGTAGTCCTCCAGTCCCCTGGACTTTAGTTTTTCACACAGTGCAGCTGTTCTTTTGTCCTGCCATACGATGGCGTTGTAAATGGGTTCGCCCGTTTTCTTGTCCCACACCACCGTGGTTTCGCGCTGGTTGGTGATACCGATGGCTGCAATGTCCTTACTATCAATCTTGTTTTCGCTCACCAGCTTTTGAAACATACCCAGCTGTGTAGACAGTATCTCCATTGGATCGTGCTCCACCCATCCTGGTTTTGGAAAAATTTGAGAAAATTCCTGCTGCGCAATGGCCTGAATGGACCCCTTTGAGTCTAGCAGTACGGCTCTGGAGCTGGTTGTGCCTTGATCAAGTGCGATGATGTATTTGCTCATTTACGAAGAGATTAAGACCTGATACAACAGTGCACCTGCGGCTCCACCTGCAATGGGCCCAAGCACCGGAATCCAACTGTAAGACCAATCGGATGTGCCCTTACCTGCAATGGGTAGTAGAAAGTGTGCGATGCGTGGACCAAGGTCACGGGCCGGGTTAATGGCAAAACCTGTGGTACCTCCCAGTCCAAATCCGATAGTAGAGATCAGGGCACCTACTACTAATGGATTCAATCCTTCCGCAAAGCTATTTGCCCCTATAAACAGTAGCCCCATGATCAACACCATGGTGCCAATAAATTCACTTACAAAATTTGATAAGGTATTTCTGATTGCGGGTGCCGTGCAAAACACAGCCAGTTTAAGTGATGGGTCCTGTGTGCCTTTCCAATGCGGCAGGTAATGGATCCAAACCAATGCTGCCCCTACCATTGCGCCAAGCAGCTGCGCCAAACAATAACCGGGAACCTGTGCCCAGGGAAAGCTGCCATTGATCGCCAAACTAATCGTAACGGCCGGATTGATATGGGCCCCACTATAACCTCCCACTGCATAAATTGCCAGCGCCACCGTAAGTCCCCAGGCAATCACTATCACGATCCATCCTGCATTCTCCGACTTGGAACCCTTGAGCAAGACACCTGCTACTACTCCATTCCCTAGCAAGATTAACATTAGCGTGCCTACAAACTCGGCCAGATATGGTGACATATAAATTTAGTTTTATTATTACTATTCGAACCCAATATAAGTTTTCGAAGGCTATTTTGTTCGTTTTCCCGCTATTCAATATCTAAGGGAATAGGCATTAACTTTTATCTCATTAAATTTGAATGAATTGCCTTTCTCAAAAAATGAAATTCCTGCTTCCTGCTTTGCTCTTTTGGTGCATGTGGTGCAATGCGCAATCGTACGCCACGCTACAGTCCGAATTGGCGAAACTGCATAAGCTTGCCGAGATAAATGATCCCGCTGAAAGGGAACTACAATCAAAGAATGCGATTGAAAGGCTGGCCAATATGGACATGATCCCCATGACAGCGCAAGACTCAGCTGTATTCATATATTATGGAGAGGCAAAGTCGGTGGAGTGGACGGGCGACTTTAACCGATGGGGTTTTGATAAGTCTTTTAACAGCAAAGGCAAGAGAATTTCTGGGACCAACATTTGGTTGCTACGAGCATCTTTTCCCAGTGATGCCCGATTGGATTACAAGGTGATCCTCAATGACAATCTTCGCATTTTAGATCCTTACAACAAACGATTACAGTGGTCTGGTGTGGGTGGTGGAAGTCCCAACTCTGAATTGCGCATGCCTGCCTACAAAGATGATCCCGCACAGACTTACCGCAGCGGCATTGCGCATGGAACCGTAAGCGAAGACATTCTCTATACCAGCTCGAAGTTATCCTACCAAATCACTTATAACGTCTATATTCCTGCAGTAGCTGACCCAAAAAACCTGCCGGTAGTATATGTGACGGATGGATACGAATACTTGCACCCACAGTTGGGGAACATGGCCACCGTGCTAGACAACCTCATCGCAGACAATAAGATTGTACCGATCGCTGCCATCTTTGTTGACCATCGAGAGCCGGCCAACCGAATGAATAACAGAAGGATGGATGAGTTGGTAATGAATGAAAACTACCTCAATTTTTTTGTTGACGAATTTATTCCTTATCTCGAAGCAACGTACCCCTTTGATGCAAGGGCCGAAAGCAGGGCCATACTCGGTGCTTCGGTGGGAGGATTAAACGCCACCTATTTCACGTTTGCCCGACCCGATATCTTTTCCAAAGCGGGGATTCAATCGCCTTCCTATTTTACGAGACCACAGATCTATGCGCTGTGTGATAATCCCGACCTGGCTCCCATCACTGTATCGATGACCAGCGGCCTGATTCACGATGCCAGTGACGGAGGAAGGAAGATGACGAAGATTTTAGAAAACAATTCGTGCACGTATCACTACCGAGAAACTAACCAGGGACACTCATGGGGCAACTGGCGAGACACTATCGATGATATTCTGGTAGACTTCTTTGCACCTAAGTAATGATTTCAGGCATTGAATTTGTTTATTTGTTAGGCAAATGGCTTTAACTATGAACATTAGGCAGTTCTTATTGGTAATTATGGTGGCATTCCTGGCTGATTCTTGCTCATCCGGCAAGACGGCCTACAAAAAGGGAGACTACTATGATGCGGTGATGGCCGCCACAAACAGGCTAAGGCAAAAGCCTGATCACAAAAAGTCAATTGAGGTGCTCAAGCTCAGCTATCAAGCTGCGGTAGACTATCTGGTGACTGACGCACAAAACCAGATGGCCTCCAATGCCAACTTTAAGTATCGCACGGCTGTACAGAATTACGAAAAGATAAATACTTTATACGAAGAGATTCGCACTTCCCCAGGGGCGCTCAAGATAATTCCCAAGCCAATAAGCAAATACAATGAGCTCACAGAGGTAAAAGCCAAAGCGGCAGAGGAAACCTATGAGGCGGGACTGCAGGCTATGCTAAAAAATACACGAGATGATGCCAAGCAAGCCTACTACTTATTCAACGAATCCAACACCTACGAGCCCGGCTATCGGGAGGCCATAGAAATGATAGAGCAGGCAAAATTTAACGCCACGCTGAAGGTAGTGGTGGAGCCCTCGCTGCAAAACTACAGGGATTGGAATTTTGAACCGGTCTTGTTCGGGTACACATCCAATCTGTTTGTGAAATTCTACACTCCGCGCCAAGCCGAAGAGGAAAACCTCTCCAAGATTGATCATTTTGTAAAAGTATACATCAATGGCTTTGACGAAGGCAGGCCTGCAGTCACACAAAAGACGGAGACTTTTAAAGACAGTGTAAAGGTGGGGGAAGTTACTGTGAATGGTAAGAAAATCCCTAAATACCAAAACGTAAGCGCTACCATGACTACTTACACCAAGCGCGTGTCCGGCAAGGGGTCAATCAACCTTACCATCACCGATGCGGCCAGCCGTGGCGAGCTAATGAACAGCGACCTGGTAGCAGACGAGACCTGGAGCGAGTCCTGGGCAAGTTATAAGGGTGACTCCCGCGCGCTCTCCGATGGCGCACGCAAGTTGTGCCAAAAAAAGGAGCCTTACCCCGAGCGGAACTACCTCATCAACCGGGTGAAACGCGAGCTGGACTCTCGGTTGGCCAACACGCTGAGCAACTTCTACAATAAATACTAGCCCGCTGTCGCGGAAAGGACACGCCAAACAAAACCTTTTGCCCCTTCCCTTTGTATAGTAAGGAACAAAATAGCTATCAATAAGTATGGAAGCGCAAGTCAACAATGAATCGGCAATGGCCACCTTCGGTGGAGGGTGCTTTTGGTGCACCGAGGCAGTTTTTTTAGGAGTGGAAGGTGTGGAGAAAGTGGTATCCGGATATTCGGGAGGTCAAATCAAGAATCCCGCTTATCGCGAAATATGCACCGGCACCACCGGACATGCCGAGGTCATCCAAATTACTTATCAACCTACAGTAGTTAGCTTTGAAGAGCTGCTGGAAATATTTTGGAACACACACGACCCCACCACCTTGAACAAGCAAGGAGCTGACGTAGGCACACAGTATCGATCAGTCGTGTTCTACCACAGCGAGGATCAAAAGACGATTGCGGAAGCCTACAAAAAACAACTGGATGCTTCCGGACTATACAAAAACCCAATTGTGACGGAAATTAGTCCGCTGCTCAACTTCTATCCTGCCGAAATTGATCACCAAAACTACTACGCGCTCAACCCCAACCAGGGCTATTGCCAGTATGTGGTGCGACAGAAAGTGGAAAAGTTTCAAAAGTTATTTGCCGGTAAGATGAAGAAACAGCCGTACTAGCAATAAAATTTGACCTTTTAACACAATACCTGAAACCAAATCGCCCCAAAGGCGTTTTTACTTCACAAGAGCGGAGTCAAATCTTCTCATAGGTTTAGGTTTAGGTAAAAAGACCCTTCCCGATGCAAGTCGAGAGGGGTTTTTTATTGTCCGACCAGGCTACTGCGACTCCGCCTCTGACAGGTTAATGCCTTGGCGCAAAAGTGTAACTCCCATTGTCACCAGCCAAATCACCTTTACGTGAAAAAGTGGTCTGTATGTTTCGTAGTACTCGGGAATCAGCAAGATGATGCCCATTGCTGAAATTCCAAGTAAAAATGTGAATCCGCCAAGCCAGACAGGCACCATCTTCCACTTAACAAATGCTGCACTGAGCAACACCAAGCCCACACCTGAAAAGATGCGCCCGAAACGCACAAAGCAAGTGACATATTGATTGGTAAACAATATGCCATCCATGAATGCCTGCACTTCCTCGCCTGTTTTGCCGGCTGTCTTTCCCACGCCCCAGGCACCGAAATTATAGTAAAACGCAGCTGCAATGGCGATGGTAAACGTGCCCACGATCACCATGCCGGCCGCAGGCACCATCACTACCCGAAAGGGCTTTTTGGTGGTAATGGAAACCAAGGCAAACATGGCAATGGCCATCGTCACCCAACCAAAAATGTGTATTCTGTACATCCAAATCCAAAACCACACATCCGCTCCTACGGCCTCAAAATCAGAAGCCACAATATATTCACCGATATGATGTGGCGACAGCAGCCACCCACCCCACAATAATAGAGCGGCAGTCAAAAACGACCAACCCGTAAAATTTGTTTCGAAATCCTTCTTCATAGCCCCTTTCGGTTTTTAGTAATTGACAAACCTATCACATACGGACGGTAAGCTTTGTGACATTTGTTACGGACAGTGCGCTTTAGAACTCCTACCTTGTTAAATTCATTGATACCTATTGATGAATACCTAAACAAAACATAGCGACACCACTTTGAAAAGGCGAGATTTTGTAAGAAAAGCAGCATTAAGTTCTTTGGCGACAATAATTGGCGCAGATATCGTGTTTGGCTCCAAAATGCCGCAAGGATACAGCCCGTTGGCATTGCAAGACCCCGACCCTTTCAAAATGTTTGGCAAGCACAAAGACATGGTCGTGCTCAACGACAAACCATGGAACATTGAGGCGCAGGCACATTTACTAGACGATGCCATCACGCCCAACGGCAGCATGTTTATCAGAAATAATGGGCTGGTGCCTGAAAACATAGATGCCAGTAAATGGACCCTCACCATTGATGGAGAGGCTGTTGAAAATAAAAAAACCTACACGCTGGCCGACCTAAAATCAAAATTTGAACAGCACACCTATGCGCTCACCATTGAGTGTGGAGGAAATGGCAGGAGCGAATTCAATCCTCCCGCACAGGGCAATCAATGGACGGTGGGCGCGGTGCATTGTGCCAGTTGGACGGGTGTGAGACTGAGGGATGTGCTACAAGACGCAGGCATAAAAAGTAATGCCGTATACATTGGATTTCATGCGGCAGATCTTCATCTCAGCATGGATCCGAACAAAGAGGCGATATCAAGAGGATGCCCCATGGCAAAGGCGCTTCAGGATGAAACCATTCTCGCTTTTAAGATGAATGGAGAAGAGATTCCGCTGGCACACGGCTTTCCACTACGGCTGGTGGCTGGCGGCTGGCCCGCTTCCGTATCGGGAAAGTGGGTGAACCGCATCAGCATTCGCAACAAAGTACACGATGGCACCAAGATGACGGGCGACTCCTACAAGGTTCCGTGTGAACCCGTGGCTCCGGGCGATACCGTAAAAGATGAGGACATGTGCATCATTGAATCGATGCCCGTGAAGTCGCTCATTACGTATCCCAAGTCGGGAGCAATTATTAAGGAAGGTGCCTCGCTGGAAATACGGGGACATGCCTGGGCAGGTGAACTGGAGGTGGCAAGCATGGCTTACTCCATCGACTTTGGATCGACATGGAAAGCTTGTGAGCTTAAAAAGCCTGCGAACCGATTGGCTTGGCAACACTTCAGAGCAAAAGTAGATTTTCCTAAGAAGGGTTACTATGAAATTTGGGCGAAAGCCACCGATGCGAAAGGTACTACGCAGCCTATGTTAGTGCCCGGATGGAATCCTAAGGGATATCTGAACAATGCCTGTCACAGAATTGCTGTAAAAGTAAATTGATGGCAAAGGAGGAAGATTTTTTCAGGTTGATAAAAAAAGCTACGCAGCTGGTGGCACTGGCTTTTGTGCTGGTGATCATTGCGGACGCCTTTCTGGTCTACTACATGGTGGATCCGAACTTATCTGCCTTTCAGTCTGCCCCGGAGGAGATTGTGAGTGCTCCCATAGAGGAGGATTTCAATAGAATTGAAAACGGCATTCACGTGCGCACCGGCTTATTAGATGGAGAGGGCCTGATCACGGTAGTAAACAATTGCACCTCGTGCCATTCCGCCAAAATCATCATTCAAAACAGAATGAATGCCAACCGGTGGAATGCCACCATCAAATGGATGCAGGAAACACAAAATCTTGGAGACCTTGGCGAAAATCAGGAGGTGATCGTCAACTATCTGGTTACAAACTATCCGCCCAAAGAGATTGGAAGGCGTGAAAATTTGAACAACATAGACTGGTACGAGTTAAATAATTAGTAAAACTTATTGATAGATTAATTATGGGCAAATATTGGGATGCATTTGTGGGGTCGTTTATGGGCACCGTGGATTGGACGTGGAAATCTATAGTGTTTGAAGTGCCCTGGTACACGAATTACTTCTGGGGGCTGGTAGTCATATCGCTCCTGGCTTGGGGTTTGGAAATTGCCTTCCCCTGGAGGAAAGAGCAATCGATCATTAGAAAAGACTTTTGGCTGGACGGGTTCTACATGTTTTTCAATTTTTTCATTTTCTCCATTGCCATCAGCGGGTTTTACAACCTACTAGAAGTGTTCTTCGCAGATATTAATATCACGATGAAAAGCCTGGCCATTATTGACATCACACAATGGCCTATGTGGGCGCAACTGGTAGTCTTCTTTATAATTTTGGATTTCGTGCAGTGGTTTACTCATGTGCTGTTGCATAAGTATTCTTTTCTTTGGAAGTTTCATAAGGTACACCACAGTGTGAAAGAGATGGGCTTTGCTGCTCACCTGAGATACCACTGGATGGAGAACATTTTATACAAACCCCTCAAGACTTTTGGCGTGATGATCTTAGGTGGATTTGAACCGGAACAGGCTTACATCGTGCACTTCACAGCCATTACCATCGGGCACCTTAACCACTCCAATGTCAAGATTACCTGGGGACCATTGAAGTATATTTTCAATAATCCTGTGATGCACTTATATCACCACGCCTATACCCTACCCGAGGGCAAGTATGGGGTTAACTACGGCATCAGTCTAAGTTTGTGGGATTACATTTTCAAAACCAACTACATCCCTGAAGACAGCGGAACAATAGAGATAGGCTTTAAGGGAGATGGCAAATTTCCAAAAGACTTTATCAGGCAAAACATCTACGGATTTAGAAAGGGCGAGCGCTAGTTACGAGTCCTTCGGGTGATCTATTTTTTACTCATATACTCCTGCCAGGTGACCAGCAGGTATTTCTCCTTTCCCTTTTCCTCCAATGAAAGGAATCCGAACTCGTAGCAAAATAGGTAGACTTGTCCCTTTTGGTTCTTCCAATAATGAGTGAAGAACTTTGGATTGAATCCATCTTCCAGTAATTTTTCTTTCCGTAGCGTGGTAAAGCCACTCTTATTATAGTGCTTGAGAATTTTGCGGTTCGTTTTCAATTGCTTGTCGATCTGCAAATAGAATGTCTCCTTGAGCAAGCGGTTTTCATACTGGGCCGCGGACCGGCAGGTGGGTGAGCAATAGATCTTGTCTCTTCTCCCCTTTATGGTTTCTCCGCACGTAGGACAGACACCCATGATACCCTTCCAAAATTACATATTGAATATACGTATATTATACGTTTAATATCGCATTCCGGGATTCTTCTTTATTAAGATTTGTCCCATGGAAAAGTTATCCTGCATCACGCTGCGTCACTACATCATAAACAATGAAAAATGCATTGGCCTCCTTTTCAATCCAAACAAGGTGGTTCAGGCTCTTATTAAGGAACTGCCGGGCGTCCGTTGGAACCAAGAGCACCAAGTGGTTTACGTCAAAAACAGCTCACAAATTATTGATCTGATTTATGACAAATTCAGGGGTGTGGCGTGGATCAACGCCCGCTACTTTTTTAAGGATAAACCCGTCAATGTGCAGGGGCATAGTCATGGAGACGTCAGTTGGGTATCGAACAGAACCTTGCGAGAAGGATACAAAATTTGTCCACCGGAATACCTTCAAAAGCTGCAGCTCAAGCGGTATGCCAATAGCACCATCCGCACCTACGTCCATTGCTTTGAACGCTACCTGAACCACTACAAAACTGAGGACGTAACTTCGCTGAACGAAAAGCATATCAGGGCATTTATGTCACTGCAAGCTGAAAATGGCATGTCAAACTCCTATCTAAATCAAATGGTGAATGCCATAAAATTCTACTACGAGATCGTACTGGACATGCCCAACAGATATTATGAGATCGAGCGGCCTATCAAAGAACAAAAGCTGCCAAAGGTGTTGAGCAAACGGGAAGTCCTGGCCATCATCGAAAGCACTGGCAATATCAAGCATCGGTGCATTTTGGAGTTGCTTTATTCGGCAGGACTCAGACGGGCTGAACTCTTGAACTTGAAGCTGACGGACATTGATAGCGACCGAAAACTGATCCGAATAGAGAGCGCCAAAGGCAACAAAGACCGGTACACGCTACTATCAGAGCGGGTACTAAAAAATCTACGCACCTATTACAAGCAGTGGAAGCCCATAGAGTACTTATTTGAAGGACCGGGTGGACAACGATACTCAGCGACCAGCATAGAAAAAATACTCACTAAGGCGGCTACCAAGGCAGGAGTTCATAAACGGGTAAGTCCACATATGCTGCGGCACAGCTTTGCTACCCATCTACTGGAAAATGGCACTGACTTAAGGAATATCCAAGCCCTGTTAGGTCACAATTCGCTAAAAACCACAGAAATTTACGCTCACGTAGCAAATAACTCTTTCACCAACATCAAAAACTTACTAGATTAACAGGGGTATAAGGGATATAAACCACATACGTGGTTTATTCCTATGTTAGCGGCAAGGCAGCAAACAAATAGATGGAGCCATTTGACACAATATTGAAATACCTGGGGCTATTCGCTTTGGTGACACCCGTAGCATTTGGACTGATTAAGTATTTTTCTCAGAGAATATTTGAAAACTATTTGGCTAAGAGTATCGAAACTCACAAAAGTAATCTTGAGCGAATTAACATTTCCCATGAGATTCAGTTTGCCTCGCTTCATAAAGAACGAGCTATTGTAATCAAAGACCTTTATCACAGACTGTTTGACTACAAGACGACCTTAATACATTTCTTTAATATGGAATTGGCTCCTGGAAAAGAAAAGGAAGACCTAACTCATCGACTTAAAACTTGGTCAAGAGTTGTTCCTGAATTCAGCACATATTTTCATCGAAACAGGATTTACTTTAGCGATCGGCTTTGTAAAATCATTGACAATCTTAATAACGAACTGGACAAGGTTAACGATGACACTCGAGCTTTTTTACAATCCTTTTCTTTAGTAGACGACCAAATAAATGCGATTAAGGCAAAAGACAAAAGATTCACTGACTTGAGGGATAAGACAAATCTCTTCCTAGAACAAGAGATTGAGAAAATTACCAACGACCTTGAGAACGAATTTAGAAAAATACTGGGAGTAGAGTAAGCTGCCCAGCCGCTAACATCATGTATATGGCATGTGCTTCAGTGCGTATCTGAAAGGGTGTGCTACTTGCCCGCGCCTTTTGTGTTTTGCGAGATAGGATATTGATGGATGACTTGCCAGATGATCTCTCACCTGGCCTCGAGCAGACGAGGCCGCTCCTACTGTAAAATGATCTTCGCTGAGATTTTCACTATTTGAAGGAAACACAAAAAGCGCTAGATTGGTGGTGACCTATGAAAGGTGGCACACGCCACATACATGGGCGTTACCTTTCATTATGAAAATTGCAAAGCTCTTTACTCTTATATGTATTCTCATTTCCTGTGAGAAAAAAGAAGATTTTGCTTTACGTAATTCTGTGGATATTGATATTGTTCGAATAGACACCTTAACTGTTCATAAGTCTACCTCAGGAACTATTAAAACTTACTTAATTGGAGATGATAATCTTGAATATAATATTGACTTTTCTAGACTTGAAAAGTCAACTTACAATTTAAATTCAGAAGCAAAAACTTTCTTTTTTGCTGACTCAGTTTCTATTATGTTAAACAACAATAAGATTACCATTTATAAATTCAAGTCAAATAGTGAAGTAAATGATGGAGAAACTGCTCATTTCTTTACCAAAAAACATGGATTGCTAATGTTAGAAAATACAACTTGGGGCAACTCAACAATTCTTAAACTATGGTCCTATCCCATACTTAAACAGCTTGTGCTTTTCAGAAATGAAATCGAAGATATCCATAGAAAAAAAAATGAACTCTTTAATGAAATAGATTCTGTAATAGACAAAGAGTTAAAGCAATACGAAAGGTAACAAAAGCTAAAGTCCATGCTCTAACTATTGACTTTGCCTTCTAAGAGCACGTACTTTAGCTAAGCGTTGTACACCATTCAGCAAATGAAGAGACTTTTATTAATATCATTAACACTCATCGTTTTAAATTCTTGCAAAAACCAAGGAGCGGGAAAAACTGAGAGTGTTGCCAAAATCGAATTTCAAGAAATTGTAAATGATGATT
>JAVJOD010000010.1:0-111960 GCA_040216915.1 Cyclobacteriaceae bacterium | reverse complement strand
GGGGCTTCCGTATCCGGTACAGGAGCCGCGCTAGATTTTGGAGTACAGACCGTGGCAGGAACCTACACGGTAGAGGCCACCACGGTAAGCACGCCCGCGTGTGGCCCGATAGCGATGAGTGGCAGTTCGATATTGACAGTCAATCCAATTCCAGTAATTACCAATGCAACAACAACTGAGACGATCTGCAGTACTGATGCTGCAAGTTTCACTCCTATAATAAGTGTGCTTGGTTCTACCTATATATGGAATAGTACTGTATTGAGTGGACTTGTGACCGGAGTCACCCCGACAGGCAACAATATTCCAGTAAATGATGTTTTGACTAATATAGGATCTGGTTCGGCAGTAGTTCGGTATAGAGTAGTTCCAACTGGTCCAAGTACAACATTCTGTTTAGGTAACAGCGTTGATTATGTAGTAACAGTCAACCCAGAACCAGTTGGAGCAGCAGATTCGAAAATGATATGCAGTGATGTAGCCATCGATTACAACTTACTATTAAATGTGGCTACACTCGGCAACAATGTAGGCAGCACGTTTTCATGGGTTGCAGTTGATAATGTTAATCCGTTGGTGACAGGGGAAACTCTTGCCCCAACTATCGGACCTATTATTACTGATGCAATTACTAACCTGACAAACACAGATCAGATAGTTCAATATAGCGTAACGCCCACAGGAACCAACGGATGTATAGGTGCACAGTTTCAGATAACCGTCACCGTTAAGCCAGAGCCAGTAGGAGTATCAATGGCAGCTCCGGACATTTGTAGTGGTACTGTTGTTGCCTACGATCTGCAAGACAATGTAGATACGGCACCAGGAAACATGCTGCCATCCAACTTTACCTGGACGGCCACACCGAATGCGAATATACTTGGCGAAACAACCTCGCTTAAGTCGGGTTCTATCATCGATGATGTACTTGTTAATACTACAACCGTTGACCAGACTGTCACTTACACGGTGACACCAACAGGGCAGGTTGGAGGGTGTGCTGGAGATCCATTTACCATCACTGTGACTGTAAATCCTCGGGCGGTCTTTACCGCAGGACCTAATTTGTCTGTGTGTCTAGATCAAGTCGATATTGAGATTCAAGGAACCGTAACCTTTGCGCCATCCACCTACTCATGGTCAGGCGGGATGTTCGACAACAACACTTTGGAGAAACCTAAGTATATACTTAGTGCAGCAGACATGGCTGTCACTGTTCCTACCAATCGCGTGCTTACGCTGACTGTTTTGGGAGCAGGTGCTTGTGCCGCAGAAATGAAGACGATGACCTTAACGATAAATCCACTACCTGTTACGGTATTCTCTGGGCTGCCACCTGGAGCACCGCCACAGATGGCAGAAAATAACGCTCCAATTACACTTACTGGAAATCAGATTGGTGGATTATTCACAATTCTTCCCATTACGTCAAATATTGGTAGTACTACTCCAAGCCCAGTGGACAAGGCTACGTTTGACCCAAGTTCAGTGGATCTAGGATCTAACTTCATTACCTATACCTACACTGATGGCAACGGCTGTACAAACTTTGACACGCAGGAAGTTATAGTTAACCCTGTCACCAATGTTGACTTCACGCTGCAAATTCCTGGTGCACCACCAATAAACGTGCCTTTGAATCCCTCCGGACAGTTTGAGTTGTGTGCAGATGTTGGACTCGTTGACTTGATAGGAAATCCCCCAACCACCGATGGGTTTCCACCTGAAACTGAATTTTCAAGTATTCCGGCCTACGTAGGCGGGCCACTTGCACCGATCGTGGTTAGTGGCTCAAATTATCAATTGAATACCACGGGCCTGGCCTCTGATACTTATAGAATAGTGTACACCTTCAAGAATTTGTTTGGAGCCATAACTTTTAAGATCAGAGATGTACTAATATTTGCGAGTCCAGTAGCTGGCATTAACGTTTTGAACTCATGTATTGATAGTGCAATTGACTTTACAGATGGATCAACAATCCCTGCCACACCATTCCCTACTTCCATTACAAGCTGGCAGTGGGGTTTTGGAGTTGGAGAAGGAGCCAGTAATCAGCAAAACCCTAGTTATTCCTATTCCACATCCGGGCTTAAGAACGTGACCTTGAACGCTACAACCTCTCAGGGTTGCGCGAATTCTACTGCGTTGCCGATCAGGGTCGGTGATGTGCCAATAGTGGGATATAGCTGGTCTGCTATCTGTAACAATGATGAGACAAGCTTTATTGATCAAACCGATCCGGGGACTATTAGTATTATTACCAATTATGCTTGGGATTTTGGTGATGGTGACATGATATCGGGAATTGGAGCGATCCCAGCTGGAACAAACGGAGGTAGGACAACAGGAACATATGATAATCCTGATCATAAATATGCAAGCTTCGGTACTTTTAGTACTTCGCTGACGGTAAATACAAACGATGGCTGCAATAATTCCCTACCACAAACGGTATTCATCTTGCCATTTAGCACCGTGACACCGATAGAAACTTTTGCGTACAAGGAAACCTTTGAGCTATCCGATGGTGGTTGGATTGGAGAGTCGCTGTCATCGAGTAATGTAAGCTGGATTTGGGGTATTCCTACAGGTGCAAATATTAATGGTGCAGCGGGGGGGCAAAATGTATGGTGGACTGGCAATAATTCAAACTCGTATTTTGCCAATGAGAACTCGGTTGTAAATGGGCCTTGCTTTGACCTGCGTCAATTAGATAGACCTATGGTAGCGCTGGATTACTGGTCAGACACAGAACGAACCCTGGACGGAGCGGTGCTGCAATACTCTACCGATGGAGGCCTTTCATGGCGGATCGTAGGTCCACCTGAAGGTAATCCCAACAGAGACGAAGGAATCGATTGGTTCAATGGGGTGGGTATCGTTTCCAATCCAGGAAGCCAACCAATTGGGCAGTATGGCTGGACAGATAAACTGGGCGGATGGAAAAACGGAAGATTTAATCTGGACATGATTCCTCCGATAGATCGGGATCAGGTGAGGATCAGAATAGCATTTAGCAGCAATAGCGACAATTCTCCCGACTTTAGTTTTGACGGATTTGCGTTCGATAACGTGTTCGTTGGAAACAAGCAGAGAAACGTATTGGTCGAACACTTTACAAACTCCACCTCTACAGGAAGTGTAGCAGGAGACGATTATCTGGATAATTTGCTTCAGCAGCAAATCACCTTGAGGGGAACTTCCGACTTCAGCGACATTAGATATCATATCAGTTCACCCCAACCCGATCCTATTAATCTTGAAAATCCAGTTGGCCCCGGGGCAAGAGCATCGTATTACAATGTCTCGCAGTCGCCAGCCACGGTGATGGATGGAATTTTGGATGGGGTTAAGTTCAAAGGCAGATACCAGGACCTCACCACGGTGGAAGTAGACAGGAGGGCGCTGGTAGATCCATTGTTTGATCTGGTGCTGGACACATTGCCCACAGGAATAAGCAATACAATAACCGCCAGACTAAATCTTACGGCAAGGAAAGCCTTCAATGCACCGCTCATCGTGCAGGTGGCAATAATTGAGAAGAATGTAGATGGCTCAAAGAATGTATTGAGAAAACAACTGTTTGGCAATGACGGCTTGACCTTGAATAACCCATGGGTGGCTAATCAATCGCTGACACAAACCAAGGCCGATGTGGAAATCAATGTTCCTATTTCGAATTCGAGTCAGTTGGAATTGGTGGGCTATGTGCAAGACAAGAACACGAAAGAGATATACCAGAGCGTAGTTATTCCAGGCCCTGTCAAGAGGGGATCTGTTATCGTAGGTATAGAAGATGAACCGCTAGATGCTTTCCTAACCCAATTGGCAATCTATCCCAACCCTGCCAATGGCCAATTCATATTCGGAGTGCCATCGGAGTTTACCCAGAGCTATAAGTGGCGCATCGCGGATCAGCGAGGTGTTATCATGTTGGAAGGAGATTTTGAAAATCAGTTAGGGAATGAATTGATGGTTGATGTCTCGAATATTCCTAATGGAATGTACCATGTGATTATTTCAGGTCCAGGTAAGTCTGCCACCTACAAGAAATTGGTGGTAATGAACAGAAATTAGATTTCTGTAGTCCTTAATTCATCCAAAGCAAGTTCCAACTGCTCGCAAAAGCTATTTGCCAAGATGGAAATCGTTTTGGGAGTTGGGCCGTCTGTCACTTCCTTTTCAATTTGAACGGCTAATTCTCTCAGGTGATGGAGACCAATCATTACCAAGGTGGGCTTAATCTTATGTACTTCTTTCTCCAATTTTACCCAGTCTTCTGATTTCATCTGAGACTTGATCTCCTGCAGCGTCTTTGGGGTACTATCTAAAAATGAACGCACAATTTCTGTAATAAAACCCTTATCGTTATTGGAGACCTTCTTAAGGTAGGTAAGATCAATAAGATTCCTTTTTTGACTCGGTTCCGCAGGTACTGGTTTTCTCTTGCTGTACTTGATCAATGTGGAGAACAGTGTTTCTGGTGAGAATGGTTTTGCGATACAATCGTTCATTCCGGAGGCGAGACATTTTTGTATATCCGATGCATTCGCATTGGCGGTCAATGCGATGATCGGAATTTTAGACTTAGCATTCTCAGATTGCCTTATTGCTTTAGTAGCCTCATATCCGTCCATCACGGGCATTTGTATGTCCATCAATACCACATCAAATTTTCCACTCTTACTTTTTTCCACAGCGACAAAACCATTTTCTGCAATCTCAGTATTGCATTCCCACATTTTCAATATGCTAGTGGCATAGAGTCGGTTAATGTCATTGTCTTCAACCAGCAGTACGTTGAGATCTTTGATCGAAGTTAGCTCCGTATTCTTTTTATGTGTAAAAGAGGTGCTTTCTCCTATATCTTCCTGACTTCCAACAGCGTAAGGAATGATGACGTTGAAGGTGGTTCCCTTTCCCTCTTCGCTGTTCACAGAGATGGATCCATCCTGAAGCTCCACCAATTGCTTTACAATGGTCAATCCGAGTCCAGTGCCGCCATACTTGCGAGTGACACTTGCATCGGCCTGACTAAAGCTTTCAAATATCTTTTTCAGTTTAGAAGAAGGAATTCCTATTCCAGTATCCTGTACTTCAAAGCGAAGGAATGTTTTCTTTTCTTGCTGCTTCTCCACTGCACATCGCAGAGAGATCGATCCCGAATGTGTGAACTTCAGGGCATTACTTATCAGGTTAATTAGAATTTGATTTAGCCTAAAGGGATCTCCTACGAAGATCTGATCGACTTGTTCATCGACAGATAAGGATATGCTTAATCCCTTACTTTTGCTTTGCACAGTAAAAGAATCGATAATCGAGGTCAATAGATCTTTGATATCGAAACCTATCCACTCAAATTTCAATTTGCCTGACTCAATGGAAGCGAGGTCAAGGATGTCATTGATGATCACCTTGAGGTTTTCAGCAGCGCTCTTCACCGCGTTGAGATAAGTGCCTTGCTCTTGAGGTGTGGGATTTTCCATTAATAGTGTGACCATACCGGCAATGCCATTGATGGGGGTCCGAATTTCATGGCTCACATTGGCTAAGAATTGCTCTTTTGCTTTTTGGGCCCGTAACAACTCTTCGGCATCCTTTTTCCGTTGTGTGATATCTCTGCAATCGAGGATTAACCCTTCAATATTCTCCTTCTGCTTTACATTGATGGAGTTGAATTCGAGGTACTTGTAAGACCCCTCCGAAGTGAGAAACCTAAATTCAACAGACTCGTGAAATGGTTTGCTAATGCTCACCTGGTATTTCTCCCTGAATTCGGGTAGGGTTTCTGGCAATATGAAATCGAAAAATGTTTTGCCCACCAGACTGTTCGGCTTGTAGCCCAGGGTTTCTTCTACCGAATGGTTGTGATAGAGTATCAGGCCATTGTAGTCGACAATGAAGATAATGTCCGAGCCATCCTCTACCACGGACTTGTAGAACAGTCCCTTTTTTACATATTCATGAAGCGTCATCATATGCCTGCGTCTTCCATTTCCTTGAGGTACCGGTAGATGGAAGATTTTCCGATGTCCAATTTCTTAGCTACCTCCAATACGTTGTTATCGTATTTGTCAAGGTAGTTGCGAATGATATGATACATATACTGTTGCAGTGTCATTTCCTTTAGTAGGAACGCATCTTTGGTCGCGTTACTAAAAGTAATATCCTCCGCATTGATTACGCCATTTTCAGCCATAACAGCGGCTAATTCAATAATGGATTTGAGTTCCCTGATATTGCCGGGGTAGGTGTATTGAAAAAACTTCTCTTGTGCCTGTGGGCTAATTTTGAACTTGGGAAGATTGTTGTCGCGACAAAACTGATCCAGCAAGTACTTAGAGATCAGGATGATATCCTTGTCGCGCTCGCGTAGGGGTGGAAGATGAATTGGTAGCCCAAGTAGTCGATAAAATAAGTCTTCCCTGAAATTCTTTGCTTTTACTTCTTCCTGAAGGTTCTTGTGCGTAGCGACAATGATTCGCACATCTACTTTGATGGTTTGGTTGCCACCAACTCGCGTCACCTCACGCTCCTGCAGTACCCGCAAGAGTTTGGATTGGAGGTTCAGGTCCATTTCACCAATCTCATCCAGGAACAAGGTTCCTCCTTCCGCCTCCTCAAATTTGCCAATTCTCCTACCTACAGCTCCTGTGAAAGCTCCCTTTTCATGACCAAATAACTCACTCTCAATCAGATCTTTAGGTATTGCTGCGATATTCACAGCTACAAGTGGTTTTTGCTTGCGTGGGGAGTGGTAGTGAATGGCTTTTGCTACTACCTCCTTACCTGTACCCGTTTCTCCGGTTATAGATACGGTGATATTGGTGGACAACGCCTTTTCGATAAGTGCGAAAACCTTCTTAATGGAAGCGCTATTGCCTATAATGCTTTTCTCAAATTCATATTTAGTCTCGATTTCCTCTTTAAGTCGATCTATTTCTCTAATAAGGGAAGTCTTGTTTCGCGCGTTATTGATAGAGTTGAGTATGCGCTCTTTTGCTTCCTCATCCTTGCTGATGTAATCAAAAGCGCCTGCTTTGAGCAGCTCCACTGCCGTGCCGATTTTCTCTTGGGCGGAAACCACGATGACGCTGATGTTTGGGTCATAAGCTTTGATCTCCTTCAGCACGCTTTCACCATCCATATCGGGCAGAGAGTAATCTAATGTGATCACCGAGGGATTTTTTTGCAATGCATTGATGCAATCCTTTCCAGAATTGAAATACTCAACCTCGAAGTCTGGATTTAGGCCTAATACGTATTGTAGAAATTTTGTGTACGTAGGATCGTCTTCTACTACAAATATTTTGACGGGATCTTTCTCGTACATGCATCAGATTTAGCCATGTAAATTAGTAGGCTGCCTGTATTTTACAAAACTTTTATAATTTACAGTAAAATTAAGATTCAACAGAAAAGCACCTTTGAGCAATGATTCCTGAATTCAAGAGACTTGATGACCACGAAATAGAGCTGATGTTGAAAGCACCAATTCTCGCATGTATTCTCATTGCCGGTGCTGATGGAGAGATCGACAGGAATGAAGTGAGGGAGGCCATTGAATTGGCGAAGGAAAGCACCAACAAGACAAAGGATGATAAGCTATTCGGATACTACCAATTGGTGGCGGAAGATTTTGAAGACAAACTTAAAATACTCTTACAAGGCTATCCATTTGACCAGGGTAAAAGGACACCTGTAATAGTGAATGAGTTAAGTGCATTAAATCAAGTCCTTCCAAAGCTGAGTGGGGATTTTGCTAAGGGATATTATGATAGTTTACGAAACCTGGCTTTAAAGATTGCAGAATCGTCTGGCGGACTCCTTGGAATCAAATCGGTAGGCGAGGAAGAAGCCAAATTGGTCGACTTGCCGATGATTACAAACCCTTCTAAAGCGTAAAACCTGTGGGGCGTGGCGGGCCAGGATATTGGGGAAGTTCGATTGTTCCCGTAAGAATGGTCTTTCTCATGTGGCTGGCTTATACACTGCAGTTCGTGTATGGTTACAACCTTCAATTTTTGGGTATCAGACCTCGCACGCTCGAGGGACTGGTAGGAATTTTGACTGCTCCCTTGATTCATGGTGGGCTCACACACCTGATTTCGAATACAATCCCACTATTATTTCTAGGGACAACACTTTTTTTCTTTTATGAGAGGATAGGAAGAACAGTATTTTTTCGCTGCTACTTCTTCACGAACGTGCTCGTTTGGTTGTTGAGCCCCCGAGTGTCGTACCATATTGGCGCCAGCGGGTTAATCTATGGACTTTCCGCATTCTTGATTGTGTTCGGCCTATTGCGAAGAGACTTTGTTTCTCTCTTAATTTCTATAGGTGTACTTCTAGCATATGGTGGTATTTTCTATGGTATCTTGCCCAGTGATCCAAGAATCTCATGGGAGGCGCACCTTGCAGGAGCGATAGTAGGTACAGTGACAGCAATTCAGTTGAGAAATAAAAAGCAGATAGGTTAGATGGACGCATCGGCAAAAAAAATTTTGGCAGACCTTAAGAAAAAAAAATTCGCTCCCGTATATTTTTTACAGGGAGAGGAGACTTACTACATAGATTTAATCTCTGACTACATCGAAGCGCATGCCATCAGTGAAGCCGAGCGCGGATTCAATCAAGTGATTGTCTATGGTAAGGATGTGAATGTAGCCGCGATACTCACTCACGCGAAGCGATTTCCTATGATGGCTGAGCGACAAGTAGTCATTGTACGAGAAGCTCAAGAAGTGAGTGATTTGCAAAAGGAGACAGGGGCAAAGCTATTGCTGGATTACCTAGGCAATCCACTTCCTTCCACGATCTTGGTTTTCTGCCACAAGCACAAGTCATTGGACAAGAGGAGGGAGCTCGGCAAGAAAGTGGATAAACTAGCGTTGTCTGCCGTCTTTAAGAAACCGTATGAAAATCAACTTCCAGATTTTGTAAGTGCCTACTTTGAAGAACGAGAACACAAAATCGAGGAATCGGCAATAAGTGTGCTCTGTGAATATGTAGGCAATGATTTACAAAGGTTGTCTAATGAAATGGACAAGGTACTCATTGCCGCTACCAGGGATCAGCCCATAACATCTGCGCTGGTTATGTCTCAGGTGGGTATAAGCAGGGAATACAATGTATTTGAATTGCAGAAGGCATTGATCCAGCGTGATCCGATCAAGGCCAATAAGATTGTCAACTATTACCAGGGTAACACGAGAAAAAACCCCCTGATCCCAGTGGTGGCTTTCTTGTATTCATTCTATAGTAAACTGCTGGTGGCGGCATCTTCACCTGACAAGAGTGACAAAGCGCTGGTGAGTTTACTAAAAATAAGTCCTTACGCTGCACGTGACTATGCAAGTGCCTTACGCAATTATACACTACCAGAATTGGTTCGCTGCGTCAGGCATATAGCTCATGCCGATTTGAAGTTGAAAGGAGTGAACGCATCCTCAATGTCTGAAGGAGAAATTCTAAAGGAGCTTGTTTACCTACTGATTCACTGATAATTACACGGCTCGATTTCGATTTCAATTTTAATAACACCTTTCTAAATAAATAGGGCGAATTGAATCACACTTAATTGAAATCCCGTATTTATCACTAGTTTTGAGTCCATGCATTTCAATTTTTTGTTTAAGCATGGTTTTATTTTTTAAACTGGTTACGACAATATTTCATAGCATAATAAGTTCTACGGGGAAATTGAGTAGGAACATGAAAATCCTAATTATTGGGATTGCATTGCTGATCCCGCAGTTCTCTTTTTGCCAAAACAGCTTGACTCAAAGTAAGGAGGAGGTTGTGTTCAACTCAGGCCTGGCTTTGCTTTCGCATGGAGAATATGGTGCGGCAAGGCAGCGATTCACCGATTACCTTAGTTTAAATTCCGGTAACGAACTTAAACGCAAGGATGCAGCATATTATAAAGCATTCTGTGCGCTTAATTTATACCATGCTGATGGGGAGAAGCAGATCGAAGATTTTGTCCAAGATAATCCAAATCATCCTCGGGGGGCAACGGCTTACTACGACTTGGGAAACTTCTTTTACAATGAGAAGAACTACGGACGCGCATCAGCTTACTACAACAAGGTTGACTTTACCTCCATTAGCTACGAGCAGCAATCAATAGGCCGCTTTCATTGGGGATACAGCCTCTTCAACTTGAGAAAGCTGGAAGAAGCACTGGAACAATTCAATTTTATCAAAGCGCTTGGCGGTCAGTATGGCCCGGCATCTAGCTACTATGCCGGATTCATAGAATTATCGAATGGCGATTACCAAAATGCGGTGATTGATTTTGACAGAGCCGGCCAAAACAATGCTTACGCAAGAATCGTCCCTCACCTCAAGGCCAACGCACTTTATAAGCAAGGACGCTACGATGATTTGCTCGCGTACGCCAAGACCCTGGAAGGAAAAGAGGATCTAGCCAACAAAGAAGAAATCGCGTTGTATGTAGCAGAAGCCCAGTTTAAGAAAGGAGATTATGAGAAGGCTGCAGAGGGTTATGCAGTTTATATAGATTCGCAAAAGGGCAGGGCAGACAGAGGGGTGATGCTTAGGGCAGGATATGCCGCTTATTCTTTAGGTGATGATGAAAGTGCACTCAACTTCTTTAAGGAGTCAGCCTCAGACAAAGACTCCGTTGGATTTTATGCGTCTTACTATTTGGGTTCTATTTATCTAAAGCAGGACCAGAAGCCGCTGGCACTTGTGGCATTTGACAATGCAAAGAAATTTAAAGAAGACGCGAAGATTGTTGAAGAGAGCTCCTTTCAGCATGCCAAAATTCTTTACGATTTGGGTCGCCCTGATGAGGCAATAGAACACCTTGAAGGTTTCTTGGAAGAATATCCGAATAGCACGCACAGTGTGGAGGTGCGCGAGGTATTGTCACAGGCATACGTAAACGCTAATAATTTCAATAAGGCAATTGCTTATATAGAGGCTTTGCCTAGGAGGGGGCCAGCTATCAATAGAGCCTACCAGAAAGCAACCTTATTGAAAGGTATGGAGCTCTTCAATATGGAGAATTATCCGGAGGCAGTGCAGTACTTTGAAAAGTCGATAGCAACTCCTGAGGACCAGGGGTTTCTTGCTGAGGCAAGTTTTTGGAATGGGGAGGCCTACTCCATTGGTCGGAAGTATGAAGAAGCATCTGACAACTATCTAAGGGTTATTGGCCTATCAGGCTTCGAAGACAAATCATTACTGAACAAAACAAGGTATGGGTTGGGCTATGCTTATTTCAACCTTCAGCAATATGATCGGGCGCTCTTCAATTTTAAGGAGTTTGTAAACAAAGGTTCAGGAAACCCTAATTATGCCGATGGGCTGCTGCGCCTGGCCGACTGCTATTACGTAACCAAGTCCTACGCGGATGCGCTTTCGAACTACCGAAGGTTGCTGCAAATGAGTTCTCCAGACAAAGACTATGCGCACTTGCAGGCGGGAGTCATTATGGGAATTCAAAGAAAATATCCCGAAGCTGCTGCGGAGTTGGATCAGGTTTTAAAGAATTATCCTCAATCTCGATTTATAGATGAGGCCATGTTTCAAAGAGCGCAGTTGGATTTTGAACAAGGAAAATATGCCGCTTCAGTAGCAGGATTTAGTTTGTTAATTAATTCTAATAAAGGGTCAAAGTTCGTGCCCTATGCGTACATGCGCAGGGCGGCCTCAAACTACAACCTTAAGGATTACAATAAGACCGCAGAAGACTATATCACTATAGTCGAGGAGTATCCTTCACACCCTGTGGCAAATGATGCGCTACTGCCACTACAAGAGGCACTAAATCTGGCTGGAAGAACTTCAGAGTTTGAAAGCCACATTTCTTCTTTTAAAACTGCTAACCCCGATGCCAAAGGAATAGAATCGGTCGAGTTCGAATCAGCAAAAAACCTTTACTTCAATCAGGACTACCAACGCGCAATTCAAAGTCTCACTAACTATGTGAACAATTATCCTGAAAGCCCCAGACAGACGGAAGCCAATTATTATAAAGCAGAGGCTTACTATCGTCTTAGAGACTATGAGAACTCATTAGTGATTCATCGTTCAATTGAAAATGATCTGACCTTTTCATTCTCGAACAGGGTTGTCGCGAGGATCGCGGAATTGACTTACAAGCTGGGGCAGTTTGAGAAGGCAATCGCGAGCAACAAGAAGTTGGAGCGGATGGCTGCTACCAAGAAAGAGCAATACAATGCCTGGTCAGGACTGATGGAAACCTATTTTATTCTTGCGAGCTATGATTCAGCAGATTTCTATGCGCGGCAGATTCTGAATGAAGGTAGTGTAAGTGCAGGTGCGCAAAACAGAGCTTCCCTCTTCCTGGGTAAATCCGCCATGGCGCGTGGTGATTACGAAACTGCCAAGGATGAGTTCTTAAATACGCTCAACTCCGCCCGGGATGAATCCGGTGCCGAAGCGAAATACCTTCTGGGTGAGATCTTTTATTTAAGTAAAGAGTACAAGCAGTGCTATGAAACACTTGTCAGTCTCAACACGGACTTTGCTGCGTATACGGAGTGGGTTGGAAAATCTTACTTGCTACTGAGTGATAATTTTGTGGCGATGGGCGATCTGTTCCAGGCGAAGGGTACGCTGAAATCCCTGGAGAATTTTCCACTGGAGCGCGTGAAGTTATTGGCAGCTGAGAAATTGAAAAAGATAGAGGCAGATGAAAAGCTTAAGGAAGAGGAATTGAAAAGTGACACGACATTAAATCAAGGCAATGAGTAGCCACTTGAATACTTTGTGCGCGGGAATGCGATCACTATTAGTGACTCTGGCGGCTTGCCTTTTTTCAACGATTGCTTTGGCCCAGGAGCAGGAACAGTGGGGTGGTGATGGTGAAATCGAAGATGTGGAAATTGAAATTGTAAGAGAAAGGCAAATTACCTTGCAGAAGGTCAGCAGGAACTTCGAGAAGGTTCCACCGCGTCCGGTAGAACCTATAAAGCCGGAGATAACCTACACGTTTCAAAATCTAAAATTCAATTCTCCATTATACAATGCACCAATTCGACCGCTAAGGTTAAAGCAAGAACCCATCAGCAAATTGTATGGCAACTACTTAAGTGGTGGCTTTGGAAACTTCTCTTCCCCTTATCTGGAAGGCTGGTTTAATACCAAGAGGGACAAGAGTAGGTATTATGGGGCCCACCTTTATCATCGCAGCTTCGGAAAGGGACCAGTGGACGATAAGAACTCTGCCAGTTCGAACACGGAGCTCAAACTCTTTGGTGAAACTTTTGGAAAGGATGTTTCAATCGGTGGATTTATCAACTATGAAAATAGGGGTGGCTATTTCTACGGGTATACGCCAGGCTTGGAGGTCGATCGAGATACAATTAGACAAACCTATGATATTATTAGTTTGGGTGGCACTATCCGAAACACCAAGCCTTCAGATTTCAATTATACACTTGGTGGAAACTTCAGCTATTTGAAAGACAATTTCGAGGCGGTGGAGAGTGATCTTGGCGCTTCCTTTCATTCGGACTACAAGTTCAACGAAAGGAGCATGTTGAAGATCAAGTCTACCTACAACCTTATTGCACGCAAGGATTCATTGGTGAGTGCCACGCCAAGGCATCTCTTCAAAGTAGCGCCTTCCGTTCAGTTTTCTCCACTCGAAAGACTTTCTATAGGGGCTGGCATTAATTTGGTTTACGAAAACGATACAATTAGAAGCCGCTCCTTTCATATCTATCCCGATGTAAATGCCTCTTATGAGTTGAGTAATAGTGTAAGTGCCTTTGCGAATCTAAAAGGTGACATCGATAAGGTCTCTTTGCATACCCTTGCTCGCGAAAACTTTTGGTTGAATTCCAATGTCGCCATTGCTCATTCAAACAAGACACTTGAATTTGAAACAGGTTTAACGGGAAAGCTTGGAAGGAGATTAGCTTTTGTTGCAGGAGCCGGTGCAGCCAACTACAAGAATTTGTATTTCCATCAGACCGATAGCATTGACCGAGCGAAATATGACGTTGTGTACGACAATGGTAACACCCAAAGAGTGAATGTGTATGCAGATCTAAACTTTAATAAGGATGATAATGTGAAGCTAGGATTACGGGCAGACTACTTCAGCTACTCCACTGATGATTTGGCGGAGGCGTGGCATAGACCAACCTACAGAATTAATGCCGATGCAAGCTTTAATGTGTACAAAAAAGTGCTTTTGAATATGGGATTTGTGATGCAAGGTGGGATGAAGGCATTCAATCCAGAAACTTCTCAGGTTGAAACCTTAAAGGAGGCGCTGGATCTGAGAGCGAAGGCGACCTATTTTGTGTCAAAGCAGGTGTCTTTGTTTGTGCTGGGCGAGAATTTGATTTCGAGTAAGTATCCTGTATTTTTAAATTACCCGGTGCGAGGTTTGCAAGTGATGGGGGGAGTGAGCTGGAGCTTCTAGCATCACGCTATTTGTTTAATAAATTAGTTATTTTTGTAATAATAGTCAGTTTAACCCCCTTACCCAATGGGAAAAAAGAAGAAGCCAGAAGATCAAAATGATGAGAACCTGGACAAAAAGAACCAACCAGATGATACCAATGATTCTGAGGACAGTTTTGGTTTACCTGATATAGAGTACAAGACGCTCGAGGACGCAGCAAGCGAGGAGGGGAAGGATGCTGAGCCAGCTGAGGAAGAGAGCAAGCCTGCAGAGGCAAGCACTCCGGCCTACGTGCCTGACGAGAATAGGCCCGTATATACACCTCCCGAGGAGGAGAAGTCCAAAGCTCCGCTGATCATTGGGATCGTCATTGCGATCGTTATCGTTTTGGCCGCGTTCCTGGTGTACAACTATGTGATCAAACCGCAACAGGTGAAGGAACGCCAGGAGCAGTTGGCGAAGTTGGAGAGAGAGAAGAAGGAGAAGGCTGATAGAGAAGCGGCAAGACTTGCACAGGAGAAAGCAGATGCTCGAAAGAAGGCCATTGCCGACTCCATCGCGGCTGCCAATGCAAAACCAGCAGTGGGTACTATAGAGACACTAACTGAGCGAACCAGACGTTATTATGTCGTGATATCAAGTGGTATTGACGATGACCTGGTAATGGATTACGCCAAGAAGCTAAGCGCTAATGGTGTTAGTATACAAATTATACCTCCTTATGGAAAGTATAAGTTTTTTCGACTGACAATTGCCAACCACGATAGTTTCGCTGCAGCACAAACCAATGCTGATGCTGTCAAGGAACAATATGGTGGCAACGTGTGGGTGTTAAGGTATTAGGATCGGTCCACTACTTGATTTTTTGCGTGACCAATTATTTTTTTAAACTATGATGCTATTACAAATTGTTACTGATGCAGCAACGGAAGTAGCGCCAGAAGCAGCGATTTCGGTATGGGAACTGGCGCAGGAGGGAGGTTTTCTAATGATACCCATCGTGCTAAGCTCCTTTGTAGCTGTTTACATTTTTGTGGAACGGATCCTCACTATCAACAAAGCCAACAGAAGCCCGGATGTTTTCATTAGTAAGATTAAGGAGCTCGTGCTTAAAGGTGATATCAATGGCGCAAAACTACTTTGTGCACAGTTTGATAGCCCCATTGCAAGAATGATTGAGAAGGGAGTGACCAGGATTGGAAGCCCACTGAAGAATATTGAAGCTTCTATCGAGAATGTGGCAAAGATTGAACTCTTTAAATTGGATAAGAATATTTCAATACTGGCAACAATAGCTGGTGCCGCGCCAATGATGGGATTTCTTGGTACGGTCATTGGGATGGTACAAGCTTTTATTGCGATCGCGCAGGAAGAAGGTTCCGTTAGTCCCAAGCTTTTATCTTCAGGAATTTATACCGCCATGGTTACTACTGTAGCAGGTTTAATAGTAGGTATCATCGCATATTTGGGCTACAACTACCTGGTGACCAGGGTATCAAAAGTGGTTCACAAGATGGAGTATTCATCTGTGGAGTTCATCGACTTGTTACAAGAGCCAAAGTAGAAATGAAATTACAATCTCGAAATAAAGTAGAAGCCGCATTCAGCATGTCATCAATGACGGATATGGTATTTCTTTTGTTGATATTTTTCATGCTCACATCTTCTTTCATCACACCATCCGGACTACCTGTGAATTTGCCCTCCAGCAAGGTGAGTACCATTGAAGTGCAGAAAGTGTCGGTTACGGTAACCCAAAACTTGCAGTACTACGTTAATGATATTAAGGTGACCAAGGGAACATTGGAGGGAATGCTGAAAAGTAAATTGAGTGGCCCCAATGGGGTCGTAGTTTTACATATTGACAAGAGTGTGCCAACGGAAGAGCTGGTTTACGTGGCAGGAATTGCCACCGCACTTGAAGCAAAGGTTTCTATTGCAACAAAGCCTAAGTGATGGCAGATCAAGAGGAAAAGAAAAATAGAAGAATAGGGATGATCACTTCAATAGGAGTGCATCTTGCTTTGATATTGGCTTTTCTTTTTATCATGGCCTGGCGGGCTCCCAATCCCCCGCTACCAGAGTATGGAATTGAGTTAAACTTTGGCTTGGACGATCAAGGCTATGGCGAGGTGCAGCCAGAGACACCCGCCAACGAAGCAGAATCTGCTGAGGAGCAACCACCAGTGGAAGAGGATGCTGAGCAGGCTGAGGAAGTGGTAGAGGAAGCATCGCCAGAGGAGGTGCAGGAGCAGGCTGAGCAGCCCGTATCCAAGGTGGAGAGCCCCGTGACGGTTACAGAAGTAAAGAAAGAATCAAAGCCTACGCCTAAAAAGGAGGAAAAGCCTGTAGAGAAGAAGCAAACGGAGACAGAGAAAAAGGAGGTTTTGGTCGCTTATAATGCCGATAGTCAAAAGAAAGATGGGCCTACGAATGCAAATCATGGTGATAACCCAGGCACACAAGGGGATAAGGGCAGCAAGGAAGGCGCACTTGACCAAAATGCAATGTTTGACGGCAAGCAGGGTGGAGGAGGAGGTGGAACCTCTTTGGACATGACCGGATGGGATTGGGCCGAGAAACTGGTTGTTACTGGATTACCAGAAAATGATTTTGGAAGAATTGCTTTCTTGATCGAATGCGATGAAAATGGAGATATAACGAAGATTACTACGGAGGAGCGGGGACTGAGTCCACAATCTGAAAAGATTCTTAAAGATATTATACTTCGAAATTCATTAGTTAGAACTGCATCAGGTGCCATACCTGAGAAATCATCCGGTAGAGTTACGATAGTGGTGAGAAGCAAATAATCTTACTCAACCTTTATCAAGTAGTAGTTCTTCTTTCCTCGTTGGGCAAGTAAGTACTTGTTTTGCAGCAGGTCGAACGTTGGCTTCTCGTTGGGATCCTCAAGTTTCACTTTATTGATACTCACCCCACCTGCTTGAATCATTCTTCTGGCTTCACCCTTGGAAGAAAATACGGTCCCCTTGGTCACTTCAGAAAGCAGGTCGGTAACAGATGGGCAACTTTCCCATGCAGACTTTGCAATAGTCTGCTGTGGCACGCCTTCGAATACACTAAGCAAAGTCTTTTCATCTAGACTGACAAGGTCTTCAGTGACTGACTTACCAAAAAGGATGGAGGATGCCTTCACTGCCATTTCAAAGTCGCTCACTGAATGAACTCTGATCGTAATTTCCTTGGCAAGTGCCTGTTGTAATTTGCGCTGATGCGGCTCTTGCTGGTGTGCCGATACAATTTCGTCAATTTCCGTTTTCCCCTTTTGTGAGAATATCTTAATGAAATTAACCGCATCCACATCCGAGGAATTGAGCCAGTACTGGTAAAACTTGTATGGGGAAGTTCTGTTTGCGTCAAGCCATATATTTCCATCCTCTGTCTTGCCAAACTTGGTGCCATCGGCTTTTCGAATCAAAGGCGTGGTAAGTGCGAATGCATCACCATTGGCTTTTCTTCTGATCAGCTCTGTTCCTGTAACGATATTCCCCCACTGATCCGAGCCACCCATTTGCAATTTGCAGTTCTTGTTTTGGTACAGCCAGTAGAAATCGTAGCCCTGCACCAATTGATAACTAAACTCTGTAAAAGAAAGACCGGACTCCAATCGATTCTTCACCGAATCTTTGGCCATCATATAATTGACGGTGATATGCTTGCCCACATCCCTGATAAAATCAAGGAACCTAAACTCCTTGAACCAGTCGTAGTTGTTTACCATTTCTGCCGCGTTTGCCCCGCTGAAATCAAGAAAGTTTTCTAGCTGCTTCTTAACGGCTTGCTGATTATGATTCAGAATATCTTCAGAAAGGAGATTACGCTCCGCTGATTTTCCGGAGGGATCACCAACCATACCTGTCGCCCCACCCACTAGAGCGACTGGCTTATGACCACATTGCTGAAAATGCACTAAGGTCATAATCTGAACAAGGTTGCCAATGTGAAGTGAGTCGGCTGTGGGGTCAAACCCGATATAGCCGGCCGTAGATTCTTTCTTCAGTTGTGCTTCGGTGCCCGGCATGATATCATGTATCATTCCGCGCCATTTCAGTTCGTCAACAAAATTCTTGTTCATGGCAATAAGTAAAGGCCAAATATACACTTGCCTGTCGTTTACAAGCTCATTATGAATATCTAATTATTGAATTTGAGAAAGAAAATGGATTGAAATTGTGACTATCTTGTATTGACTGATAATATTTTTTAGTCTCGGAATATTTGATTCATTTTAACTTTTAACCAAACTACTTACTGATGCAGCAGCCCGATTCAATAAATATGGTAGCCGAATTTCACCAGACTTTTAAGCACCCCATTCAAGCACACCCTACCATCCCCGAGGAGAACCGATGCAAACTTCGGGTGGCGCTGTTGGCAGAGGAATTAAAGGAGTTGGAAGTGGCCATCCTTGAAAAGGATATCGTAGAGGTGGCGGATGCCTTGTGCGATTTGCAGTATGTGCTCTCTGGCGCGATACTGGAATTTGGCTTGGGAGGCAAGTTTAAGGAGCTATTCGAAGAAGTACAGCGATCGAATATGAGTAAGGCTTGTGACAGTGAGGCGGAGGCAATCAAGACCGTGGCACATTATAAAGAAAAGGATGGCACTGACTGCTATTACGTGCACGAAGGTTCAAAGTGGTTGGTCTACCGCAGGTCTGATAATAAGACAATAAAATCGGTCAACTATTCTCCGGCAGACTTAAGCAGGATCCTGAAAGTTTAGCAGAAGAACTCAAATTGGAACACTGCGGTGTTGCCTCTTTCCTGCAGGGGATTGAGCGCGATGATTTGGCTGTTGTTGTAGGCTTCGATAAACTCAATGCGACTGATTCGGGTCTTGCTCTGCCCAGGCTTTACCTTGTGATATTGCATGCGTCCCGACTTGTTGGCGGTGGCACTATACATCAAATTGAACCTTATCGAAATGGGGGAGGGGATGAATTTCATCAGTTTGAGCTATAGCTTTCCTTGAAGTCATGATAGAGGAGAATGTTTTGTGCATTGTTGTATTGTGCCAACAGCACGTAAGCCCAATTTGGCACGTAGTTAAACTGGCGCTCGTACTCTTCTATTTTTCGACATAACTCACTGACATAGAACCGAATCTGGTCAATGTTTCTACAATTACTTGGAGTTTCAAAATTGAGATTTGTAAATTTCTTCAATTCTGATTCGATTTGAGCTTGCTGCATAGGGTTCATAAATGTGTGTAGTATTACACAATAATAATATATTAATGCATAGAAAAGCAATCTAGTACGTGCAAAAATGCACAAATAAATTAATTACAGTGATTTTAGCCTTATTTGGGCCATTTGGAGCAGCAAATGATGAGGGACCAGAGCAGATAATGGCTAGTCCAAAGCATTTTTCGTCACCCAGTATCGGTAGGCCACCAGCGCCTTGTCCAAGGTCGAAAGTTTGGTGAGATCCCGCTGACTGTAGCGGGGAATAATGAGCTTATTGACTCTGGATAAAACCTGAAATAGGAATCGCCTCATATGGGGTAATTGGATTTCGCTTAAACAAGTTATTGATAAATATCGTTACCTTTAAAATCCTGAACTACTACTTTTATTTCTATGCAAGAAATTCCTGTTGATCCGTTTTTAATAGTGTGGCATGACGTGATGTTGGTGTTGTCAATTGTCATGTTTACAGCTGGAATAATAGTCTATCTAGTGTACAAATTGAAGGTGTCCCTTATCACCGATTTTAAGGAAAAGCACGATTATATAAGCGCCAATGAAATCAAGTGGTTGAAGATCGTTTTCTATTCCTTTGGTATTGGGGTGGCGATGCTGGTAAATATGTATGGCGCAGGAAAGGTTACAGATATGGGTGTCTGGTTTTTTGTGCGGGTATTTATGTCCCTTGCCGGTGCCACATTGGTGGGTTATGTAGCCTCTCTGATCCTTGAATATTACTATCCTACCAAGCTGAACAAGAAATTAAAGCGCTGGAGATATAAGCCTCGCACCAATCCAAAGAACGGAAACAGGATGAGATTGTTGAGTGAGTCAGAAGAAGATGTGCACCTTGATGAGGGCATGCAGGCAGAGGAAGATTTATTCTCTATCGATTATGACGTATGGATCGATGAAAAGACCCAAGACATCAAGATTGAAAAATACGATGGGCGCCTGACCGCTTTACAGTGTGGCAATTGTGGGTTCTATACTATGCGAGTGGTAAAAGAAGAGATCATTGAACGCAACGAAGACGAATCTGCACGTGAGCTGCTGAAGCATTACCGGTGTACTTATTGTAAAAATGTGAGAGCCACGCAGTTTCACGTTTCTCACAAAGAAACCGAAGATTACAAGCATGATAAGCCTCATTTTGTAAGGAACACAAAAGACATTGATCTGGTGAAGGTGGAGATACATTCCAGCTTGAGAGGCAAGCGGCATTTTGAATTTCAATCCGTGGAACAGGCTCAGGAGTTCTTGGAAGAATTTGATTTCGACAAGGCCAAGTAACCTAACATGGAGATGGGGCACCTAATTTGCTAGATATCCGTTGTTAGGTTAATAATCAAGTAAACATGAATCGCATTATTTTATCCACACTAATAATTCTATCCGGGTTTTTGCAGGCTACTGCGTTTGTCCTTGGCAGCGACTCACTTGAGTTGAAACCAAAAGCAGTCTATGGAAAAGAAGCCAGAGTTATTTCCTACATCTTAGATAACAATCACTACAGGAGAATCCACCTCAACGACTCACTGTCCTCAGCCATCCTGGATGCTTACATCCTGGAGTTAGATAACAATAAGACATATTTCCTGGAATCTGATGTGAAGTCTTTTGAAAAGTTCAGATACGAGATTGATGATCTTACGCGCGCTGAAGATGTAAGTCCAGCTTACGAAATTTACGAAGTCTTTAGGGAGCGATATCATGATAGAATGAAGATCGTGATGGAGCAATATATTTCGCAGGAATTTAATTACGATTCTGATGAGTATTACGACACCGATCGAGAGCATGTACCCTGGGCGAAGTCAAAAGAGGATCTTGATGAGACGTGGAGAAAAATTATCAAAAGCCAGGCACTGAGTTTGAAGCTGGCCGGTAAAAATCACGAGGAAATAACGGAGTCACTGCGTAAGCGCTACGATCGTTTTACTAAGAACATTAATCAATTTAATAGCGAAGACATCTTTAGCGTCTATATGAATACGCTCACCGAAGCATATGATCCACACACAAACTACTTTTCACCGAAAGCTTCTGCTCTGTTCAAACAAAGTATGAGCCTGTCTTTGGAAGGAATCGGTGCACAACTTCAAGTTGACAACGACTACACTAAAATATTTGCCATCGTTCCTGGGGGGCCCGCTGAAAAATCCAATTTACTTCATGTAAATGATTTGATTATAGCCGTGGGCCAAGGCGCAGAAGGGGAATTGGTTGATGTCGTAGGTTGGAGATTAGATGAAGTGGTGAAGCTCATTAAGGGTCCTAAGGGGACCACCGTAAGACTTCAGATACTTCCTGCCGAAACCGGTGTTTCAGGACCATCAAAAGTACTGACGCTGGTGAGAGAAAAGATCAAACTAGAGGATCAAGCAGCGAAGAAGAGCGTCATTAACTATGAACTTGGCGGTAAGTCCATGAAGTTGGGCGTAATTACTTTGCCAAGTTTCTATATGGATTTTGATGCCTATCAAAAGGGCGACCCCAATTACAGAAGTACAACGCGCGATGTGAAGAACCTGGTGACAGAATTGGAGAAGGAAGGGGTTGAGGGCATCGTGATGGACCTGCGAAATAATGGCGGAGGCTCACTGGCAGAAGCGATAGACCTGACTGGACTCTTTATAAAGGAAGGGCCTGTGGTGCAAGTAAAGAATTCAGTCAATAAAGTTGAGGTTGGAATGGATGATGATAAGAGTATTCTCTATGGCGGTCCGCTTGTGGTGGTCACTAATCGATTTAGTGCCTCCGCTTCTGAGATATTCGCTGGTGCTATTCAGGATTACAATCGTGGAGTGATCGTGGGTGAGTCAACTTTTGGTAAGGGTACCGTACAAACCGTACTAGACCTAAAGCGATTTATCAACGATTCAGACGAAGTGGGGGAGTTGAAGCTGACATTTCAAAAGTTTTATCGGGTTACCGGAAGCAGCACACAGAATAAGGGCGTGGTACCCGATGTGGTACTTCCTACGGCTCTTGATAGCAGGCAATATGGTGAAAGCTCTAATCTAAGTGCACTACCCTGGGATGTCATAAAAAGTACACCTTTTAAGAAAGCCTCCGATGTAAACGACAAATTGATTCAAGGATTAAATGCCTCTTACCAGTCCAGAACCAAGGAAGATCCAAGTTTGAAGAGGTATATTAAAGAAACAGAGGAGCTGAAGAAGAACCTGACTGAGACAAGAATCTCTCTTAATGAGAGTCAGCGCAAGAAGGAGATGGAGGAAGCGGATAGGAAGAAGGCCATGAACAAGGATATGGACACTAAGTTGAGTTCCAATGAGTCAGGAAATGCCGATGAACTAATAAAACTCAATGATGAATTTCTTCGGGAAAGCCTGTTGATTCTCTCAGAGTTAGTTACTAGCAGAATTGGATAGCCTATTTGATTGAAATAGGATTTAGGGTATAGCCTTTCTCCCTTAGCAACGTAAGCAATCCCCGGTCTCCCTCAAGATGAGAAACACCAACGGCCACGAAAGCGTCTTGTTCAGTCATCATTTTCTCAATCTTGGGCAGCCACTCTTCATTGCGCTCATAGTAGAATTTGTTCACAAAAACTTGATTGCTTTCGAATGGATGAAGTGTGTATTCAAACACCTTATCGATATCCCCTTGAGTGTAAGCGGCTTCAAGTTTGATGTATTCAGACTTTTGTTTTTCAAAATTGTCAATACTGTGCAATAGCGCTACTACCTGATCTTTCATAGGGAAGGCATGCAAAGCCTCCGCTTCCCTTTCAATAGATTCTAAACTGTAGGTTTCTAATTGATAATCATTGGCAAGCTTAAGCAGTTCTATATCGTAGAATTTAAGTCCTTCGTTAAGAGATAAACGAGTCATGGTAATAGACAGCGCAAGTGGGATCAATCGAGAGAATTTCTTCTTAAATACTTTCTTGCTAATACCGAACTCACTATTGAAAAAGTCTTGAACTTTTGCATACTCCTCTTTGGAAAGCACGGTGGCTAGAGACTCCCCTTTGGGAAGGTGCACCGCCTTATTTAATTCATGCTGTGCATGGTGGTCAACCTGATCCTCTATGGCAAATATTGCACTAGCCTTGAGCTTCTCCTCCACAACCTTGGGCAACACGTATTCGTTTTCCCCAATGAACTTCAAAGTGCCCATCAGGTACACTGTATTGGTGATATCGTTGCCTGAAACTTCCCACAAAATGGAATTTTGAGCAATGCCAGCGTATGAGCAGAGTGCAAGGATCAATAGAAGTCCCCTCTTCAAGATTGCTTTCATAGTAGTCTGTATTTACAGGCAAAGAAAGCTTAATTTCGTCAAAAATGGAAAATTCGATGGAATGTGGATTTGTGATAGTTATTATGAAAATCTTGTGACTACTGCTTTGATTTTTTCTATTTTAAGCTTCGATATTAGATGTGGATACTAAATGTAAGTGTAAGGGGTAAATGAGCGAGGAATTACTCAAGGCTATTGTTCAGCTTTTTGCGATAGTTGCCAAAGAAAGGATCACAGAAGATGAACGGACAAACATCAAGGACTTTCTTGCGCTTCACCTCAACCAGGATCTTACCAGATACTACCTTAATCTCTTTGATGATTTTTGTAAGTCGGCCAATAGGGCTGCGGGCAACACCATTAGCAATGTAGATGAGGATACCATCCAGTTTGTGGATGACTGGTCCCAGATTATGCAAATTGCCAAAAAGGTAAATCAGGCACTTACCATGAGGCAGAAGGCTGTACTGGTAACTAAAATTATTGAACTCGTCTTTGCTGATGGACATATCTCTGAAAGGCAGGAGAATCTGATTTTTTATATTGGAGAGGCCTTGAAGCTTTCACAAAAGGACCTGAAAGCCATGCGAACTTTTGTCGAGGGACAAGATATTGAAGAGTTAGCTTCTAAAAACATTTTGATAATTGATGAGGGATCGGATGATTTTGAATATCCAGGTCCACGAATCATCGCTAAGAAACTTACGGGGCTTATAGCTATCCTGAGACTGCAGGATATGGAGACCTACTTCATCAAGTACCTTGGCATCTCCACACTATATCTTAATAGTATACCGCTTAAGAGTAGAAAGATTGATGTACTGCCAACAGGTAGTAATATTCGTGGTAATAAGGTCGATACGATTTACTACAGTGATATCGTCAGTAAATTCTTGACAGATCAGGTAGATAGTGAGATCAGTTTTGTTGCGGAGCATATATTCTATCATTTCAAGAGCGGAAGAGCTGCCCTGCAAAATGTGACGATCTCTGAAAGGGGAGGTAAGCTCATTGGTATTATGGGTGCCAGCGGATCTGGAAAGTCTACCTTGTTGAGCGTACTAAATGGATCGGAAAAACCCTCTAGTGGTCGTGTGTTGATCAACGGGATTGATATCCATGAGCAAGCATCGGAGGTTAAGGGCATTATAGGATTTATTCCTCAAGATGACCTCCTGATGGAGGACCTTACCGTATTTGAGAACCTTTACTACGCGGCAAGGTTGTGTTTCGGCAACTACAAGAAGAAGGAATTGGCTGACCTGGTTGAAAAAGTGTTGCTGGCCCTCGGGCTTTCAGAAACAAGGAATCTAAAGGTCGGATCACCCTTGGCTAAAACTATTAGTGGAGGTCAGCGAAAGCGACTCAATATTGGACTTGAGCTGCTTCGCGAGCCAACAGTACTGTTTGTTGATGAACCAACCTCCGGGCTATCATCTCGTGATTCTGAGAATATCATGGACCTCTTAAAGGAATTAGCCCTGCGGGGTAAAATGATATTTGTGGTGATCCATCAGCCCTCGTCTGACATCTTTAAGATGTTTGATACCTTAATTATCCTTGATGTTGGAGGATTTCAAATCTACTATGGAAATCCTGTGGAGTCTATGCAGTATTTCCAGGACATTGTCCATGCCGCTAACAAGACGCCAGGGGCATGTCCGGAGTGCGGAAATATTAACCCTGAGAAGATCTTTAGTATTATCGAGACGCGTGTCGTCAATGAATTTGGTCGGTTTACACATACACGTAAAATTTCACCTGGTCAGTGGTATCAATACTTTAAGCAGAAGATCAAGATTGGAAAAGTGGAGCATTCAGATGATCCACTTCCACCTTCCCTGAAATTACCCAATTGGGCAAAACAGCTATCAGTTTTTGTGAAGAGAGATGTGCTGTCCAAGCTTGCGAACAAGCAGTACATGGCGGTTAATTTTTTGATTGCACCTGTGCTAGCATTGTTTATTTCCTATTTCGTGAAGTATTATGATGCGATAGGCGTGACCGATCCGCAATACACTTTTTATTTCAATAAGAACATTCCCGTATACTTTTTTATGAGTGTAGTGGTGGCACTATTTATTGGACTGATCATTAGTGCGGAGGAGATATTTAAAGATCGAAAAATCCTTAAGCGAGAGCGGTTTCTCGACTTGACCAAGAGTGGGTATCTTTTCTCTAAAATCATCATCCTTTTTGCCGTATCTGCGATTCAAACAGTGACTTTCATTTTGGTGGGCAACTGGATTTTAGAAATTCCTTTTTCAGAATTGCGGTACTGGATGATTCTGTTTTCGTGCAGTTGTTTTGCCAACGTGTTAGGTCTCAACATATCTTCAGCTTTTGATTCTGCTGTCACGATTTATATCCTTATTCCAATATTGATAATCCCTCAGCTGCTTTTGAGCGGAGTGGTGATCAGTTTTGATAAGTTTAATCCAAAGGTGGGAAATCCAGATGGTATACCTTTACTAGGTGAGCTAATGACTTCACGTTGGGCTTTTGAAGCTTATATGGTCACGCAGTTTAAAGATAATCCTGTCGAGAAGAATTTCTACGAGCTCGATAAAAAGAAAGCGCTGGCAGACTTTAAGAGGATCTATTATATACCCACGTTGGAAAGTAAGCTTGCTTATCTCCTTAATCATAGAAATCAATGGAGGGACTTAAACGAGACTAGCGAGGTCAATAAATCAATGAAGTTATTGCATGACGAAATTGATAATGAGTTGAGCAAAATCGGAACTGACAAATTTACTGAAATTGATAAGCTTGTCCCTGGTAAGTTTGATTCCGCTACGCATCAGGCTACCCTTCGGTTCCTGGAAGTATTGAAAGCGTACTATAACATTAGGAGCAACAATGCTACTGCGGAGAGGGAAGCTATGATTGCGGAACTGACAGACACTCCAGAGAAATTAGCACAATACAACAGCAACAGGATGAGATATCAGAATGAGTCTGTAACGGATATGGTTGAAAACACCACAGACCCTATTAGAATATTTGAGTGGAATGGCCAGCTCATACAGAAGATGTACCCCATTTATTTTGATGAGCATAGGCCAAAGTCTATTATTGACTTTACAGCCAATTTTTATACGCCAAACAAGCATTTCTGGGGTAAGCATTTTGATACGTTATATTTTAACATTGCAGTGATTTGGGTGATGTCGCTCTTTCTTTTTATTGCCCTATATTTTGATTTGCTCAAAAAACTGGTTCAGAGTATTGAGAACAGAATTAAATACAGAAAACGAAGAGACAAAAACCTATGAAGAAACTAACTTACCTAAGTCTGATTATTGCTTTTACTATGTCCTCTTGCCAGCAGAAGAATGGTGAAGACAGTGTAGAGATTGAATCTGCCGAACAAGCGGAATGGAAGGAGATGGACGAATTTCATATGATCATGGCCGAGAGCTTTCATCCTTATAGGGATTCTGCTAATGTAGCTCCTGCTAAACATTACGCGTCCGAAATGGCTAGCCTTGCCGACACCTGGATGCAAGCTAAGTTGCCGGGTAAGGTCAGCAATGACGAAGTGAAATCGGCTTTGGAAAAATTGAGCCAGCAGTGTGAAGATTTCAAATTGATGGTAGATTCCGGTACCGATGAGGAGATCGGTCAAGCCCTCACGGCTATTCATGATACCTTTCACGGCCTTCAGGAATCCTGGTATCGCAATAAGAATTCAGCACATCAGTAGCTTATATGCTCAGGGTAGCTTGGAGTAAGGCTTACGTACTATCGCTGCCACCAAATCATCGCTTTCCCATGAGCAAATATGAGGTTCTACCTCAGCAGTTGCTTCATGAAGGGACTCTGAGGAAAGAAAATTTCTTTAGCCCTGAGCCCTTAGAGAAGAGGTGGATTGTACGAACACATGATGAGAGCTACTATCAAAAACTTACCGAGTTGAAGTTATCGCCAAAGGAAGTACGAAGAACGGGCTTTCCCTTGTCGCAGGAACTTGTAGATAGAGAGATAATTATAATGAATGGCACCGTAAGGTGTACGCACTTTGCGCTGGAGCACGGCATCGCCATGAATATTGCAGGCGGAACACATCATGCTTTCACCAACAAGGGTGAAGGTTTTTGCCTATTGAATGATATTGCTGTTGCAGCGAATTATCTGCTTGATCAAGATCTTGCTCAAAAAATTCTAGTAGTAGATCTCGATGTGCACCAGGGTAATGGTACGGCACAAATTTTCAAAAATGAACCGCGTGTTTTCACGTTCAGCATGCATGGGGCCAATAATTATCCGCTACAAAAGGAACACTCCGATCTGGACATCGGTTTACCGGACTTTACCAATGATGATTTCTACCTGAAGACGTTACAGGTCAATCTCCAGAATTTACTCGACACCGTGAGCCCTGATTTTATTTTTTATCAGTCGGGCGTAGATGTATTAGCCACAGACAAGTTGGGTAAATTGAGCCTGACTCGCGAGGGTTGTAAACAAAGAGACAGACTTGTGCTTAGCAAAGCGAGAGAGTATAAAATACCTACAGTGGTGAGCATGGGTGGAGGATATTCTCCTGAATTTCGCGACATTATTGAGGCACATGCGAATACCTACAGACTGGCTCAAGAGTTATTCTTTTGAACTTTTTTTATATTTAGAAGTCACATCACTACATAAAAGCCATTACCAATGGAGGAGACAGTAATTACAAGGGATCAAAAGAAGAAACTTTGGTCTGTCATCGCAGCATCTTCTGTCGGTACACTCATCGAGTGGTACGACTTTTATATTTTCGGAAGCCTTGCCACAATCTTGGCAGTTCAATTCTTTCCACAGACTAATCCGACTGCAGCCTTTCTATCTACGCTGGCTACCTTTGCAGCAGGCTTTATAGTAAGGCCATTTGGTGCGCTGGTCTTCGGGCAACTTGGCGATAAAATTGGTAGGAAGTATACTTTCCTCTTGACACTTATGCTAATGGGTGGCTCCACATTTGCCATTGGCCTGGTTCCCAGCTATGAGTCAATTGGGATGTTTGCTCCTTTGCTTGTCTTGGTTCTTAGACTAGTGCAAGGCCTGGCGCTGGGTGGTGAGTATGGAGGAGCTGCAACTTATGTGGCAGAGCATGCCCCAGCCGCGAAGAGAGGATATTATACCAGCTTTATTCAGACCACAGCAACGCTTGGTTTGTTTGTGTCTCTTGGAGTGATTCTGATTGTCAGACAGTCTATGTCGGCCGAGGCATTTGCTACCTGGGGGTGGAGGATACCGTTTATCCTTTCAGTCATTCTTGTTGCAATCTCTATTTATATCCGATTGAAAATGGAGGAGTCCCCGTTGTTTGCGAAGATCAAAGCTGCAGGTAAGCTATCGGTTAACCCAATCAAAGAAAGCTTTGGAAAGAAGGCGAACCTAAGACTGGTCTTGATTGCACTTTTCGGTATCACTGCAGGGCAGGGAGTCGTCTGGTATACGGGGCAGTTTTATGCACTTTCCTTTATACAAAAAACGTGTAATGTGGAGTTTGTGCAATCGAACTACATTATTGCAATTGCACTACTAATTGGCACGCCACTTTTTATCGTCTTCGGCTCCTTGTCTGATAAGGTGGGTAGAAAGTATATCATGATGACGGGATTGATTTTGGCTGTCTTTTTATATCGACCGGTTTATAAAGCGATGTATTCCCTTACAGACCCTACCACAAAGATAGAACTCAGTCGCGAGGAGATAGAAATAGACGCCAATGCCGGCATAAAGCAGCGTACACGAAACTTTGAAGATGAATCCGTTTTGATTGAAACTTTTTCAGCAACAGACCAGCCCATTAAGCGTGAAATAACTTTAGGATCATCACCTTATTGGTATATGATTATTCTTATCGCCATTCAAGTGATCCTGGTCACGATGGTGTACGGACCTATCGCTGCTTTTCTGGTGGAACTATTCCCTACCAGGATACGATACACCTCAATGTCGTTGCCCTATCACATTGGAAACGGAATCTTTGGGGGCCTTACGCCATTCATTGCAACCAGTCTGTATGAACTAAGCAAGACAGACAACGTGCCAACAGGCGATCCCTTTGCAGGTTTGTGGTATCCCATTGGGGTGGCAGCTTTTTGCTTTGTGGTAGGCATGGTATTTTTAAGCAACAAAAAGAGAGCGGAAGTGTTGGATGAGCTCTGATACGGATGGCTAAGAAATCACAGTGGACACTGGTGGGCAGGCGCAAGTTGGAACTTTCCAATTTGGATAAGGTGCTGTTTCCGGAAGACGAAGTTTCAAAAGCCGAAATCATCCAGTATTACTTGAGTATCGCACCCACTGTACTCAACCACATCAAAGGAAGGGCATTGACGCTCATTAGATTCCCCGATGGCATTCATGGTGAAAGCTTTTACCAAAAGAACAGACCCGAATGGGCTCCCGACTGGCTTGAGTTTGTAAAACTAGGCAGGGAAGAAAAGGATTACATTGTGGCCACCGAGCCCGCTTCAATGGTGTGGTTGGCCAATCTGGCTTCGCTGGAACTTCACCAGCTGCACAGCCGCAAGCCAAACTATGACAAGCCGGATTATATGGTATTTGACCTTGATCCACCGGAGGGTTCTGATTTCAAAAAGGTGGTGGAAGTGGCATTTGACCTCAAAGAGTATGTCGAAGGATTTGGATACACTCCTTTTGTAAAGACCACAGGAGGAAAGGGGGTGCATATTTGTATTCCCCTGGAACCCAAGTGGGATTTCTCTGAGGTATTTGAGACAGCACAGTCCATTGCCAAGCCCTTTGTGGCAAGCAAGGCAAAAGACCTTACGCTTCACATCAAAAAGGACGCTCGCAAGGGTAGGATGCTGGTAGATATTTATCGGATCAGACAAGGGCAGAGTATAGTGTCCCCATATAGTATTCGGGGCAGAGTAGGCGCACCGGTATCCATGCCACTTTCGTGGGATGATTTAGGTAGGGTGAAATCGCCTCAGGAATTCAACATCAGAACGGCCCTGGAACTGTTGTTGAAAAATGGTGACGCCTGGGAGGGAATTGATGCGTACGCAGTGGAGATTCACACCAAAAGAAAGCGCAGTTCTAAAAAGACAAAGGAACTTCCTCCAAATAAGAAGCATAAAACTCCGGCACAACTGGAGAGTTATGAGAAGAAGAGAGATTTTAGCAAAACCCGGGAGCCGCTTGCAAAGATCCTCGAAGGGGGTGGGACAAACTTTGTGGTACATCGCCATCACGCCACCAACCTACACTACGACTTAAGGTTGGAGCAGGATGGTGTGCTGAAATCCTGGGCGGTACCGCGAGGAATGCCTCCACATCCTGGTGTAAAGCGTTTGGCCGTGCAGACCGAAGATCATCCCATGAAGTACTTGACTTTCGATGGCAAGATTCCCAAAGGCCAATACGGTGGTGGGGATATGTGGATTTATGCGCTAGGTAAATATCAAATCACCAAGCAGAAGAAGGATGGCTTCTATTTTCGATTAAGTAGCAAAGAGCTGAATGGGGAGTATCGCATTTACAATATCAAACAGAAGGAGTACCTTCTCGAGCGAGTAGATACTCCTCAGATCAATTACCTGGAGGACGCCATAGAACCCATGCTTTCTGACAGTACAGAAAAACCACCGATAGGTGATGACTACATCTATGAAGTGAAGTGGGATGGCATTCGAGCACTCATTTCCGTGGTGGATGGTGCGGTGCGCATCAGAAGCAGGAACCAGAATGATATCACCAAGCAGTTTCCAGAACTTCATGATGTAGCTAAGTCTTTTAGGGCTAATTGCGGACTGTTCGATGCGGAGATTGTGTGCTTAGACAAATCCGGTAAACCTGAATTCAAAAAGGTGATCAAGCGATTGATGACTAGTGGGGAGACGAACATTCAAAAAATTTCGAAAACAAGTCCGGCCTATTGTTATGTCTTTGATTGTCTCTACCTCGATGGCAGAAGTTTAATCAATGAGCCTTTGGCCAGAAGGAAGGAGTGGCTTAAAGATGCGATCAAAAAGGATACGGCCTACCGTGTAAGCGAATCTGTGGATGATGGGGAGTCGCTTTTTGAGGCAGCCAAGGAGCACAATCTGGAGGGAATCATGGCCAAGCGATGGGATGGCAAATATGCACCAGGGAAACGATCTGATACCTGGCAAAAGGTGAAGGTGAGAAATACCCGTGATTGTGTAGTGATCGGCTATAATCATGGTAAGGGAAATAGGAGCGAAGCCTTTGGTGGATTGCATATAGCGGAGCTGGAGGGAAAGAAGTTAGTTTATAGGGGTAAGGTGGGCACAGGATTTAATGACAAGGCACTGAAAGAGATATTTGCAATAATTAAGAAGTTGAAGACTACCAGCAAACCCGTAAAGAACAAAGTGCTTGATGAAAAAGTAAGTGTATGGGTGGAGCCAAAACTATTTGTTGAAGTGAACTTTGCCTCGTTTACACCAGATAAGATTTTTAGAGAGCCAGTGTTTGTGAGATTGAGAGAGGATCTAAGTGCGTAAAGGATTTATCGGCAATAAGCTACAATCTCTCCCCACAAACCTTCTTAAATAGATTCTCAGGCACATCCATTTCAAGCGCCTTAGCTTTTTGTAAATCACCACAAGCTTCAGCTGATCTATTTAATCTTTGTTCTGCTAAAGCGCGGTTGAAGTATGCAGCTGCATAGCCTGGGAATATTTCAATGGCCACATTGTAATCGTCAATAGCTTCCTTGTATGCTTTCAGTTTGAAAAGAAGATTCGCCCGATTCAACCAAGCCTTCTCCAATTGATCATCCAGCGAAATAGCTTTGGTAAGATCATCGTATGCTTTTTCCCATTCCTTTGCTTTTTCGAACGCAATTCCTCGGCCAAGCAAGTATTCTGGATTGTCAGGGGCAAGTTCGATGGCATTGGTGTAATCCAAAATTGCGTTGCTGAAATCACCATTCTGCATATGATGGTAGGCCCGCTCAGCAAAGGGGTAGGGAAGTGTAGGGTTTCGTTCAATAGCAGTGGATAGCAAGATTTCCGCTTCCTCTATTTTTCCCATCTTCCGTCTGAGCACGCTTAAGTTATGTTTTGCTATGCCGTGATCGGGATTCATTTCTAACGCGATCTGAAAGGAATAAATCGCTGCAGCTGAGAGATTGAGTTGTTGTTCACATAGTCCTCGATTGACGTAGTAGTCCTCATCATTCGGATTATTGTAGATCGCAGAGTCAAAGTAGATAATGGCACTGTCAAGTTGGGCTAAGTTCCTTTTGCTCAACCCTATATAGTTGTATATATAGGCTGCGTTTGTTCCTTGCGCGGTGAACACTTGGTTTACCGAGCCAGTGTGTAAATCTTGTCTAAAATAGATGGTGTTGGTCTCACCTGAGGGTAAAAGGAGCAGCTTCTTAAAGTCCGCTTCTGCTTGTACCCACCTTTCGAGCTTAAACAAAATAAGCCCTCTGTTCAGCAGCGCCTCATATCGGTCTGGCTCCAACTCAAGGTAAATGTTGTAGTCTGTGACGGCACCTTCTGCATCTCCCAGCTTTTCTTTGATGGCAGCACGATAAAAATAGGATTCGGCATAGTATGGGTAAAGTTGTAAGCTCTGATTATAGTTGATCAAGGCTTCTTCATACTTTCTATCCTCCATCAATTGCTCCGCTTTCAGATAGAAAGTCATGAAATTGTTGCTTTCTCTTTTTTCATTGGGGATCTGAGCCAACAAGCAAAAAACCCCCATTGAAAATAGACTTGCCAATACCCCTCGAATCATGTTTAAATATAGGGCCAGAAAACCACGACTTCAATACCTCTGTTTTAGTGGGTATTCGAAACTTCTTTCTTCTTCTTGTGTTTAATTACTATGGAATCTGCAAAAAAGACTAAAAAGAAAAGTAGCAAGGTTGATCCGTCAGCCAAAATCAGGTCGGGCTACATGGATTTTGTGCTGGACAAAGGCAAGAAGCCTGAAAGCGTTTACAAGCTTTGCAAAGTATTGGGTATTAAGGAGGGGGAATTTTACCAGTATTATGCTTCATTCAAGGCATTGGAAAAAAGTATTTGGAAGGAATACGCAAGCGGCACAATTGAGCGGATTAAAGCCGATTCGAACTACGCTATGTTCAACAGCAGAGAACGTGTGCTGGCTTTTTACTTTACCCTGCTGGAAAGGCTTCTTGAAGATCGAAGTTTTGTAACACAGCAGCTAGGAAAGTGGAAGAGCCCTGCATACCCACCTCCGTTCGTCAGAAAGTTCAAAAAGGAATTTGATGCCTGGGCACAAGAAGTAATTGCTGAAGGCCTTTCGCAAGGAGAAATCGCCAAGCGTCCTTTCCTAGACAAGCGCTACGGTGACCTGCTTTGGTTTCACCTCCAGTTCGTGCTTATGTTTTGGTACAAAGACAGCAGCGCAGGTTTTGAAAAAACAGATGAGGCAATAGAAAAATCTGTAAACCTCGCATTTGATATTATTGGTAAAGGCGTCCTTGACAACGCCCTGGACTTCGGAAAGTTCCTATTTCAACAGTCAAGAAACTAAGCCCACATTAATGAAGGAGCAAAAAAGTATTCCGATCACCAAGATCCAGAGAGCCAGTAAATTTGTTACTACAGGTGCGCGCATTGGTTCAAACTACCTGAAGCATTATGGTAAGAAATTGGTTAATCCAGAACTCACCAAAGATCAACTCCACAACGACAATGCTACCGATATATATAACTCACTGAGTGAGTTGAAGGGCAGCGCCCTCAAAGTGGCGCAGATGCTTAGCATGGACAAGAACTTACTGCCAACTGCTTATCAAAAGCAATTTTCCATGGCGCAGTATAGCGCACCACCCTTGTCTTACCCGTTGGTGGTAAAGACCTTCGAAAAGTTCTTTGGCAAGAAGCCGGAAGCGCTTTTCGATACATTTAGTAAGTCTGCGACCAACGCGGCTTCTATCGGTCAAGTGCACAAGGCCACATTTGAAGGCAAAGAATTGGCTGTTAAGGTACAGTACCCTGGCGTGGCTGATAGTGTGAAGAGTGACCTTGCGATGGTAAAACCCATCGCATTGAAAATGTTCAAGCTCAATCCAGTTGACTATGATGAGTTTATCGGGGAGGTGGAGCTCCGGCTGCTGGAGGAGGCAAACTACACCCTAGAACTCGAGCGTTCACAACATCTTTCGAAGCAGTGCAAAGAGATTGAAAACCTGAGGTTCCCCGAGTACTATCCCGATCTTTCTTGTCCAAAAGTGCTGACGATGGATTGGATCGAAGGCATGCCATTAGGGGAGCATCTGAAACTACACAAGTTTTCAAGAGAAGATGCAGACAGACTGGGACAGGCAATGTGGGACTTTTACCACTTCCAAATGCATGAGTTGAGAGAACTACATGCCGATCCTCATCCCGGCAACTTTATAGTTACAAAGGATTCAAAACTGGGCATCATTGATTTCGGCTGCGTAAAGGTTATCTCCGATGATTTTTACAAAGTGTACTTTCAGCTGCTGGACAAAGGTATCCTAATGGACAAGCCCAGGTTGGAGCGGCTGTTTTATGCCCTGCGGTTCATTTATCCAGACGATACCCCTCAAGACAAACAGTTCTTCAAAAAAGTATTTACAGAGCTGGTAGAGCTGCTAGGAAGGCCTTTCCGCACGCCTGAATTTGATTTTTCAGATAATAAGTACTTTGAGGAGCTCTATACATTTGGTGAGCGCATTGGCATGATGAAGGAGTTTAGAAATTCCAAGCGTGCCAGAGGGGTGAAAGATGCGTTGTACATCAACCGAACCTATTTTGGCCTTTATAACCTACTCAATGAGATGGGGGCGAGGGTCCGCACGGGTTCCTGGGTGCCTTTTTAGAGTGTTGCAAATGATGACTAAGCAATCTCTCGAATTTGAAATATTCAATTTTTTGTAACTTTAATTATGATTACAAAAGAAAGGTTACTCAACGCGATAAATCGACTACCTGAAAAATTTTCTATTGATGATGTATTAGATGAGCTTCTATTAATTCAAAAGATTGAAAATGGGCTGGAGCAATCTGAAAACGGAAACGTCATCTCTGATGCTGATCTAGATAGAGAACTTCCTGAATGGTTAAAGTAAATTGGACGATTCAGTCTAAAAGCGATTTGGTCACAATCGCAGAGTATATATCTCAAGATTCCAAAGCGTACGCGAGAGTTCAAATTAAGAGGATAAGATCTCGGGCAAATCAAATTTGTGATCATCCGCAGTCCGGTAGAGTTGTACCTGAAATAGGAGATCCAACTATCCGAGAGTTAATTCTTGGGAGCTATAGAATTATCTATTTGATAGTGTCAGCGAATAGAGTAGATATCCTTACTATTCATCACTCAGCAAAGCAGTTGCGGATATAGTAGAATTGAGCCTACATCGAATTTGCAAAACTATTTCATAGTCAGTATCTTAGCATGCTAGTATTCATTTTTTACACTAGGTGCTAATTTTTTGACTATGAGAGCCATCTGGAAAGGACACATTCAGTTTTCCTTGGTTACTATTCCCATCAGGATTTACAATGCCATTGATTCGGGACAAACGATAAGCTTCAATTTGTTATCCAAAGAAGGCCACAATCCGGTGAGCTACGAGAAGAAGGATAAGGTGACAGGCAAGCCTTTGAAGACAGATGAGATCGTAAAGGGGTATCAATACGAGCCCGGGCAGTTTGTCATTGTGGAGCCGGAGGATTTTGAGAAGGTGAGATTGAAAAGCACGAAGGTTATCGAGATTCAAGGCTTCGTGAAGAATGCTGAAGTTCATCAAACGCTTTATGAGTCCCCGTACTTTATTGGCCCCGATGGAGACGTTGCTGCCAAGGCATATGGCCTGCTGTGCGAGACCCTGAAGGAGAGTGGGAAGGTTGGAGTAGGCAAGGTAGTCCTTCGCGACAGGGAGTTGCCGGTACTGATCAACCCCGAAGGCAAGGGCATTATGATGTACCGTTTGAGGTATCCCAGCGAGGTGAGAAATATTAATGAAGTGCCTCAATTGATTGAGGTTAAGAAGCCTGAAAAAGAGCAACTTAAGCTCGCTAAGACTTTGGTGGATTCGATGACAACCAAGTTTGCTAACATCGAATTAAAAGATCAATACTTCGATGCGCTCAAGGAGATTATTGATGCCAAGATAGAAGGTAAGGAGATTGTGATGGTGACTGAGGAGGAACCTGAAGTGGTGGATATTATGACTGCCCTGAAGGCCAGTATCGATAAAGCTAAGAAGAAGCCGATGGAGAAGGCCAAAGGCAAAGCAGCAAAGGAAAAGAAGAAACCCGTCAAGACAACTAAAGCAAAACGCAAGGCAAGTTAGGCCTGCACTTTTCAATTTTTAGATTCTTAATGCGATGCATTATCTTTGTGCCGGTGGCAAAGATTATAAAGTTTCCTATTCCTACACCCGAAAAGTTTGGGTTCAAACCGGTAAGGAGAAAGAAGTCGTCTGAAGGAACAAGACCTGGGCAACTTCCCCTGTTTACCCGCGGCAAGCTGGTCAAGCTTAATCAGCTCACCCCCTTCGAGGAGGCTTTGATGCTCGATGAGCAGGGCGACAAGAATGCAAAGGCATTCTATGCTAAAGCTATCACGGAGGAGGATTCAATTGCAGACGCGTATTGCAATCTCGGTATTTTGGAATCTGAGGAGAAGCATTACAGCAAGGCTATTGATTGCTTTACCAAGTCCCTAAAGGAGGAACCAAGGCATTTCGAGTCACATTATAACCTGGCTAATCTGTATGCGGAAGTGGGAAACTACCCACTTGCCAAAGTCCACTACGAGATTTCAATTGAAGTTGAGCCAAACTTCCCAAACAGCTACTTCAATTTGGGGCTTGTGCTGGCCCTAAACAAGGAAATAGAAGCCGCCATTGTGGCTCTTTCTCAATATCGAAAATTTGCCAATGCCGAAGATCGCAAGCAAACGGACGAGCTCATTGCCACGCTCACACAAACCATCGAATAGACTAACGTTCTGTTTTCTCCATCTGCTTCAAGATTTTGCCTCCTCTTGACCGGAAACCAGCACTTCCAAAAGGCATCTGATCTTCAATAATGGTTTTCAATTCATTTCGCAATTCCGGATGCTGTTTGGCAAGGTTTGCAATAACCGTCATGGAGAATACTTTGATAGCGATCGGCTCTTTTGGACTCTGAAGAAATTTGAAGCAAGTGTCTAATGCTTCGCCTTGCAGGGAGCTGGGAATATCAATTGACTGCAGAAATCTCACGGTATTTCGTTTTACTGCATCATGGATAGCAGGCGTGTTTAGATTTCGGATTACACGCTTCAGGTGGGGCTTGATAAGGAATGGATGCTCCTTTACTGCATAGCTCAAGGGCCAGGCGGCACGTTGTGTCTGACGATAGGGGCCATTCAAGAAGGCCTCGATTAGTTCCTTGAATCGTTCCTTGTCCTTGCCGATGTAAGCGACAATTTTGTCGCGTTTAGCTTTTGTGAGGTCTTTGGAAAGCTCTTTTATGATATTCATTATCAGAGGATTAGAAGCTTATCTGTCATTATAACTAATTGATCATTAGGATTATAAGTACTATTACCTTAATTTCATATTTAAATCAAAAGATGTGCGCTATGCTAGTATTTTTTGCCATCGCAGCTTTATCCATTTTTCAAATAAGCTTTTGCTTTGTCTGCTTTAGACTCAAGCAATCTCTTATTGGATAGTTGCCTCCACAGACCAAGTGAAATAACAACCACTTTAAAAGTAGCGGCTACTGCTTTATTGGTTTTTGTTGGCTTAAATTGCGACCCAAATTTAAGGGCTCGTGAATTATCTTTCAGCAGAACAACTGTCAAAATCGTTTAGTGACAACTGGTTGTTCAAGGACATCTCGGTAGGAATATCTCAGGGCGAAAAATTTGCCCTGGTAGGCGAAAACGGTGCCGGAAAATCAACCTTACTTAAAATCCTGACAGGCGAAATCGAGCCCGATGGGGGTGCAGTAAGTATTCGTGATGGAATAAAACTGGGATACCTTACCCAGCAGCCCGATGTGGCAGATCACCTTACAGTAAAAGATATTCTCTTTGACGAGAAAAATGAAGTAGCGGCAGCAGTGATGTTTTATGAGGCATGCATCGAAAATCCCGAAACCTCAGGAGATGACATGCAAAAAGCACTGGAGAAAATGGAAGACCTCAACGCCTGGGAGTATGAGGCTAAGATAAAGGAGATCACCACTAAACTAGGAGTCAATCATTTTGACCAGGTCTTTGGGACACTATCAGGCGGACAACGCAAGCGCGTTTTTATGGCTCAGATGCTGCTACAGGAGCCCAACCTCATTATCATGGATGAGCCCACCAACCATCTGGACCTGGAGGCCATTGAGTGGTTGGAGAATTACTTGTCAGGACAGCAGATTACCCTGATCATGGTGACGCATGATCGATACTTCTTGGATAATGTGGCCAATACCATTCTGGAATTGGATCGTGGCAAGCTTTATACCTACAAAGGCAACTATGCCTACTTTTTGGAGAAGAAGTCTGAGCGCGAAACGATGTTGAAAACAGAGGTATCTAAGGCGCGTAACCTGTTGAAGAAAGAGCTGGAGTGGATGAGGCGGCAGCCTAAAGCGCGTGGGACGAAGGCAAAATACAGGATTGATGCATTTCACGAATTGAAGGAGAAGGCCTCGCAGGATTTGAAGCGTGACAGGGTGACGTTGGATGTGAAGGAAACCAGGCAAGGCGGAAAGATCATGGAGATTACGAAAGCTTGCAAAAGCTATGGTGACAAAATATTGGTGAAAGATTTCTCCTACATCTTCAAGAAGAAGGATCGTATTGGGGTAGTAGGGAAAAACGGAATTGGGAAATCTACCTTCCTGGATCTTATTACCGGTAAGGTAAAGCCCGATAGCGGTGAAATCATTAAGGGTGTTACCACGAAAATTGGGTACTTTACTCAAGAGGCCGTGGCGCTCAACGCCAACCACAGGGTGATCGAGGAGGTAAAGGAAATAGCTGAGTTCATCACTATTGCAGATGGCTCACAGCTTTCTGCTTCAGCCTTCTTGGATTTGTTCCTGTTTCCACCCGAGAAGCAATACAACTATGTTCATAAGCTGAGCGGTGGTGAGAAGAAAAGATTGCAATTGCTAAAAGTCCTCATCACGAATCCGAATTTCCTGATCCTTGATGAACCCACCAACGACTTTGACATTGATACCTTAAATGTCCTGGAGGACTTCTTAGAGAAATTCTCTGGCTGTCTGGTGCTTGTATCTCACGATAGATACTTTATGGACCACCTTGTAGATGAGCTATTTGTATTTGAAGGTGATGGTGTTATACGTCACTTCAATGGAAATTATTCCGATTACAAAGAGTTGCAGGAGGAGGAAGCGAGCAAACCAAGAGTGGTGGAGAAAGATACCTCTAAGCAAAAGGTAACTGATGATCGCAGTGACAAAAAGATTTCATACGCGGAGAAAAAGGAGTATGAGTCGCTTGAGAGTGAAATCGACAAGCTTGAGGCGGAAAAGAATGAATTGGTGGAGCTGCTGAGTAAGCCCAATACCAGTCATGAAGACATGATCGAATTTGGCAAGCGCATTAAGCAACTATCAGATATTATCGATGAAAAAACGCTTCGTTGGTTGGAGCTGGAAAGTATTTATAACGAATAGTGTGGTATAATTTATGCTTTATTTTTTGCTTTAAACCATCAACATGTTTTTTCGTTAATTTCATTGTTGACAATTTGGGCCAATAAACGCAGCATATCCAGATGAAGTCATTTTTAGTTTTACTAGTAGCAACAATACTATGGCAAGACGGCCTTCCACTTAAACCTGAGGCGGACTTTGAACTTAAATTGGATTACGAGTTTAGGAATAAGCCGGGAATCGATCGGTTTGAGATTGATTATTCTAACACTCAGGAGTACTCTGGGGGAACGCTACCCTATCTGAAGGTGAGTATTAAATTGCTGCAACTTGCAGAAGGCGAGGAGAAGGTGAAAATCATTACCAACCTTGGCAATAGAATCTATTCACGTAAGGCAAGCCTGGACAAGTTGATAGAGCTTGACCTGGGCTTCACGGATGATCTCAAAGATCGTGTAGCTCCTCACGAGTACAACGTGATTTTTTTTAATAGTAGTGGTGATAAGTCCTTTATAAATCTCTTTGTTGATGATGATGGCGCTTTTCTCGTAAATGGTGAAAAGAGGGGGAAGTTTTAAGATAAAGAAAGGTCTAATACCATTTATTGTGCGAAAAGGACTAACCATATAAGTATCATGCCATAGATAAGTATTGTCTGATACCTTTGCCCGTTGATCCGTTTAAAGATCTAGTTTAACATAACCTGCTCCATGCGCTACTTAATTCTCCTGCTCACCACCCTGTCTTTTGCTTCCTTTGGCCAGCTGCCCAGGCAGCCCGATGCTGCGTCCATCAAGCTGAAGATGAAGAAACTTAACTTTCTGGGAACAGTTCTTTATGTGGCTGCGCACCCCGATGATGAGAATACCAGCGCAATCGCCTACTTGTCAAATGAAAAGCTAGCCACCACCGGATACTTATCTATGACGCGAGGTGATGGTGGGCAAAACTTGATTGGCCCGGAGATAAGAGATCAATTGGGACTAATAAGAACACAGGAGTTGCTTGCCGCGAGGAGGATAGACGGTGGGTATCAATTTTTTACAAGAGCAAATGACTTTGGCTACTCAAAAAGCCCCGAAGAAGCATTCAGAATTTGGAATAAAGAAGAAATTTTGTCTGATGTAGTACAAGTGATCCGCCAGTTTAAGCCTGATGTAATACTGACTCGTTTTCCAAATGATGGCCGTGGTGGACACGGACATCACACAGCCTCAGCTATTCTTGCGCAGGAAGCTTTTGATTTGACTAATGACCCCTCAAAATTCCCTGAGCAGGTGGCTAAGACAGGCCTGTGGCAGGTGCAGGGCGTATACACTAACACGGGACGGTGGTGGAACAAAGACATCACCAAGGACACACCAGGCATTGTTACACTTGATATTGGGGTGTACAATCCCCTGTTGGGAAAATCATACTCTGAAATTTCAGCAGAAAGCAGGACCCAGCATAAGAGCCAGGGATTTGGTTCTAGTGGACGAAGAGGGGAATCGCTTGAATTTTTTGAATTCGAGAAAGGATACCATGCTAAAAACGATTTCTTTGAAAATGTAAATACTACATGGACCAGAGTGAAAGGTGGAGAGAAGGTAGGGGTATTGGTGAAAAAGCTAATGAACGAATACAATGAAGAGGACCCCTCTCAATCTATTCCCACACTGCTGCAGGTAAGGAAGGCAATTGCATCGTTGGAGGATGGAATTTGGAAAACCAGAAAGCTTGAAGAGGTTAATAATTTAATAAGGGATTGCACGGGATTATTTGTGCAGGCAGTAGCCGACAATTATTACGTAGCACCTGGTGACCAAGTGCGGGTTTCTTATGAAGTAGTAAATCGATCAAACGCCTCTCTAAAATTGGTGAAAGCCCAGGGTGAGGGGTTGAAGTTGGACTCCACTATCAATGTGCAGCTTATCAACAATATTCCATTTACGTTTTCATCTACTCGAAAGGTTGATCCATCACTTCCTTATTCCGATCCCTATTGGTTGAAGGAGCCCCATTCCCTTGGACGCTTCACCGTTGCAGATCGTGAGCTTATTGGCAAACCAGAGAACGATCCCGCCATTATTCATTATTTTCATTTTGAGGTGGCTGGAGAGCCGTTGCTCCTTCCTGTCCCGCTTGTGTACAAATGGACTGATCCAGTGAAGGGAGAGTTGTCCAGACCTTTTGAGATTGTGCCTCCCGTCACAATTAATTTATCTGAGTCTGTTGTGATTTTCAACAGCAATGACGGGAAGCCAATTCATGCCCTTGTGAAGTCACACTCAGGCAACCCAGTCACAGGAAATGTCACGCTGGACTTGCCGAAAGGGTGGAGGTCAGAGCCTGCTCAAGTCTTCTTCACTTTGAAAAATAGAGGAGAGGAGGCATCAGTAGATTTTAGGGTATATCCATCCTCAGAGGAGCTAACTTCCTCTCTACATGCGAGTGTAGCTATTGGCGATCGCACCTTCAAGAAGGCGATGCAAATAATCGACTATGACCACATTCCTATTCAGACATTATTACCTGATGCTGAGGCGAAATTGGTAAGACTCAATCTTAAGAAGGCCGGGGCGGTTGTTGGTTATGTGCAAGGAGCTGGCGATGAGATCCCTGCGGCCTTGCGCAACATTGGCTATGAGGTGTGGGAAATGAAGAATGAAGAAGTGACTGCTGAGAATCTTTTAAGGGTAGATGCGGTGGTTTTGGGAATTAGGGCGCTCAATACCAATAGCAGACTTCCTTTTTTTATGGCAGATCTACTTACCTACGTGAAAAATGGTGGAACCCTGATCGTACAGTACAATACATCGAGAGGGTTGGAGATTGAAGAAGATAAATTTTCTCCGTATCCACTTTCTCTTTCGCGGGATCGGGTAACTGACGAAGAAAGTGAAATTAAGATCTTGAAACCAAATCACCCTGCGTTGAACTTCCCTAACAAGATTAGTCGCACAGATTTTGATGGCTGGGTGCAGGAACGCGGCTTGTATTTTCCTGACAAATGGGATCCGCAATATGAGGCTATACTTTCGATGAAGGACCCGGGGGAGGAGCCCACAGAAGGCGCACTGCTCATTTCAAAATATGGGAAAGGTTATTACGTTTATACCGGTCTTTCATTTTTCAGAGAGTTACCTGAAGGCGTGGCGGGTGCCTATAAACTATTTACCAACCTTGTGTCTCTGAGTAAAGCTGAACATTCAGAGGATCAAAAAATTAAATCCGAAAAATAATGTCAGAAGAAAACGATGAAAAACCACCGGGTTTTAAAAGGTGGAGTGGCTGGTATTGGTTGCTCATGATCATGCTGGCAGTACAAATTGTAATTTATCTTTTTATAACCTCTTCGTTTTAATGAATACCATAGATTGGATTATTCTATTCTCGACATTGTTACTTATTGTTGCCTATGGCACTTGGAAAAGCAGAGGAAGTCGAAATATTGACGGCTACCTGCTAGGAAATAAAAGCTTACCCTGGTGGAGCGTGTGCCTCTCTATCATGGCAACCCAGGCAAGTGCAATCACGTTTTTGTCAACACCTGGTCAGGCTTATGATGACGGGATGAGGTTCCTCCAATTCTATTTTGGCTTGCCGCTGGCGATGGTGATCCTCAGCATCACGGCTGTTCCGATTTATCACAGGCTTAAGGTTTATACTGCCTATGAATACCTCGAGTCCAGATTTGATTTGAAGACACGTTCACTTGCTGCTTTCTTTTTCCTAATGCTTAGAGGGCTTTCCGTGGGAATCACAATCTACGCTCCATCGCTGATCCTGTCTTCCATGCTCAATTGGAATATCAACCTCACAACGATCTTCATTGGTTCCCTAGTGATGATTTATACAGTGAGTGGCGGAACCAAGGCAGTAAGTATGACGCAGAAGTACCAGCTCACCATCATCATGGCAGGTATGATCATAGCTGGAATGACAGCGTTTTATAAACTCCCACACGACATCACGTTCCCGGAGGCGTTTCAGATTGCAGGGGAAATGGGTAAGATGAACTTGATCAACTTGTCATTCGACCTAAGTGATCGTTACAATATTTGGTCAGGATTGATTGGCGGACTCTTTCTCTTCATGTCATATTTTGGAGCTGATCAGTCTCAAGTGGGTAGGTATTTGGGTGGAAGCTCAATTACCCAAAGCCGACTCGGATTGATTTTTAATGGTTTACTCAAAGTACCAATGCAGTTTGTGATTCTGTATATCGGAATTCTTGTCTTTGTTTTTTATCAATTTAATCAACCCCCCGTTTTTCATAATCAATCATTGATGACCAGAGCAGCGGAGACCGAATATGGTGCAGATCTTGCCACTTATGAAAAAGAATATGACCTCGTGTTCAAAAGGAAGCAAGCGGAGGCAGAAAACTTAGTAGCTGCGATACGTGAGGATAACCCTGGCGAAATCGAAGCGGCAAAGCAGTCAATGGAGGTAATAAAGGGGCAGGAGAAAGTGATTAGGGAGAAAGTAAAAACCGCTATCTCCAGTGCAATTCCTGGTGCAAACACAAGAGATACGGATTATGTATTCATCACTTTTGTAATGACGTACTTGCCGCACGGTCTTATTGGTTTGTTGCTTGCAGTTGTTTTCTCCGCGGCAATGGCCTCCACAGCATCTGAGTTAAATGCATTGGCCTCCACTGCAACGGTGGATATTTATAAGCGGTCGATTAGACCAGTAGCTGATGCGTACCACTATGTTAAAGCATCCAAATGGTTTACAGCAGGGTGGGCATTGTTTGGAATGGCCTTTGCCTCTATTGCTAATCAGGCGGAAAACCTTATTCAGTTTGTGAATATCATTGGCTCTCTATTCTACGGTACAATCCTGGGAATATTTCTCGCTGCCTTCTATGTGAAGTATATCAAATCAAATGCAATATTCTTCGCAGCCATTATTTCAGAGGTGATCATTTTGTACTGCTACTTTTTTACAAAGATTGCCTTCTTGCTGTACAACATTATAGGGTGTTTGGTGGTGGTGGCCCTTGGAATCATTATTCAGACTATTCAAAATCAAGGCACAAAAAAAGCGCCTCAGTAACCTGAGGCGCTCTTTCAAAGAACAGATCTAGCTTACTTCAATGTGCTAAGTAGTTCTTCGTTCAATTTGATATAGCCGAAATCACTATCTGCCTTCTTGGCAAGCTCAAGCGATTTCTGAGCAGCTGCTTTTGCACCCGCTTTGTCTCCAGCGTCTTTCTTCATTTTCGCAAGTGTGTGAACGTTCCAAAAGGCATTTGGATTGCCTTGAGCAATTCCCATCTCCATCCAAGCGATGGCTTGCTTCATGTCCTTTTTTGTGGAGTAGTAGTAGTTCGCTGCTGCGATATAGTTTCCAGGATTCACTTTGGTATTTGCTTCAATGGCTTTCATTATTTGCGCGTCAAACTCAACGCCCACTTTGAATTTTACGGAAGTGTTTTCCCAAGCGATCTGTACCATGGCGCTCTTGCTGTCAGCAGAGATATCCGTGATGTTCATAGTAAATGAATCCACTGTTTCACCAAGTTTCTCAGATTTTACCTTGAAATTGGCTACCTCTTTGGATTTGTCATAAGCTGCTGTATTGCCTCCAATTGAGAGGTCGCTGTAAAGCGCTACCGTCCACTCACTAGCACCTGGCCAGGTGAAAATCAAATACTCACCCTTAGCTACTTTTTGTCCCTCCACAGTAACATCGTCTGAAAAGGAGATTTTAGTACCGTTGTTTGCACCTGTTCTCCATAGCTCACCGTAAGGAGTAAGGAAATCGCCACCATTACCAAATATTTTTCTTCCCTTCATTTGAGGGCGAGAGTAATCGATCTTCACATCGGTTAGGCCTACGGTTGTAGAAACCGAGGCAGAAGGACTTGGCTGTGGTGTCTGAATTTGCGCTTCTGCTATAAAAGCAAATGCGGCCATCATCATTGTAATAACTGCTTTCATTTTGAACATATTTTGAGGTTTTTGTTAGTTTGATTCTTTTTAAAGGCTGCAAAGGTAGTAGACTTTTTTCCTTAATGAAAATCAGGTGAAGATAGAACAAGACTATTACAGACGGGAAGTTGTTCAAGAGGTAGCTAAAGACCTGCTGGGCAAAGTGTTGTATACGCGCATTAATAATCAAGTAACGGCTGGGGTAATAGTCGAAACTGAGGCCTACTCATGGAGGGAACGAGGCTGCCATGCCTACAACAATTTGAGGACTGCGAGGACGGAAGTGATGTTTCGCACGGGCGGTTGCGCTTATGTATATCTCTGCTATGGTATTCACAATATGTTCAACGTAGTGACTAACATAGAGGGGACAGCAGAGGCAGTCTTGGTACGCGCACTAGAACCGATTGAAGGCGTGCAGATTATGCAGCGTAGGACCGGTGCGCATTCGCTACCTCGAATCACATCGGGGCCGGGTAAGTTATCGAAAGCCATGGCAATTGAACGAAACTTAAATGGGGCGTTTTTGTGGGGTAATGAAATTTGGATTGAGGATTCTGGAACAGAAATTGCAAAGAACGCAGTTAGGGCAGTGAGTCGAGTTGGAATCGACTATGCTGGTGAAGATGCTACACTGCCGTGGCGGTTTATTGTGGCAGACAATCCTTGGATAAGCCGTTCTTAGCCTTAGAATTTTTCTATTTTTGCCAACGATGAAAAAAGTGTTCTTCTTATTAGTTCTTTTTACCTCCCTTCGGCTCAGCTTCGCGCAAGAGCTTCCGCCACAAACTTTTTCTAAGATCAATTCGCAATACGATGAACTAAGCCCTGTGGTTAGCCCAGATGGCAGTACTTTATATTTTACCATAGCCAATCACCCCGAGAATACAGGAGGTAAGCGAGACACAGGAGACATCTGGGTTTCTGTAAAACTGGGAGATGAATGGTCTGCGCCAGTCAATGCTGGAACGGTGCTCAACGACAAGGGGTATAATGCGGTGGCAGGAATTTCAAACGATGGCTCGAAATTATTCCTGATGAGTCACTATGACCCTTCCGGTGTAGCTAAGACGCAGGGAATCTCTGTCTCCAATAAGACTGGGACAGGATGGTCTACGCCTGAAAATATTGCCATTCCATATTTTCTAAATAAATCCTCCATCATATCTGGCCATGTTTCAAGCAACGGAAACGTGCTGGTTTTTGCGGGTGAGGCCTTTAGTACATTGGGTGTCGAAGACATCTATGTCTCGGTAAAACGATCGAGTGGGAGCTGGAGCGAACCTAAGAATTTGGGCAGAAATATCAATACCTCTTTTCAAGAATTGAGCCCCTGGTTAAGTGAAGATACCCAGTACCTTTACTTTGCCTCCAATGGCAGACAAGGGTATGGGAGTTTTGATATCTATTATGCGCAGCGTTTGGATGATACCTGGACAAAATGGTCTGCGCCAATCAACATGGGTGCGGCCGTAAATTCGGAGGGACGTGAACTTTTTTACTCCCCTTTTCCAAAAGAAGGCATCGCACTGTTTACGAGTACGCGCAATAGCGATGGATATGGAGATATCAGAGGTTACCGTCCTCCCAAAGAAGTTTTGGACTCGTTGATGAAGCAAGCCATTGAGATGCCACCCGATACGGTGGTAAAGTTGGTAGAGTTGAAAAGAGAAAAGCCCATTACAGAAGATGAAAAGATGGTGCGCATTTATGGGAGTGTGATGGATGCAATAACCAACCGGCCTGTCCAGGCTAGAATAAGTTTTCATTCAGACACCACGCTCACCATTGCCGCTGGCGCGGATGGTTTATTCTCCATACAGATTCCTTCCGTTGATGAATACAGTATCAAAGTAGAATCGCCCGGCTTCATTGGTAATTTTGAAAAGTTGGATATTAGAACTTTTGAAATGAAGGAGTTGGAGATGAATTTCAAATTGCAGCCAGTGGTGGTTGGGGCTACGGTGAATTTGAAGAGTGTGCTCTTCCAGCAAAGTACGGACAATCTGCTGGATGAATCATATGATGAACTAAACATGGTAGTGGATTTTATGAAGTCCAACCCAAAAGTTGAAATTGAATTGGCTGGTCATACCGACAACCGCGGCTTACATAGGCACAACGTAAGTTTGTCTCAGTCGAGAGTGGAGAAGGTCAAAGCGTATCTGGTGGACAACGGAATATCCTCCAAACGAATCTCGGGAAAGGGCTATGGCGGCATCAAACCAATAGCCGACAATGATGCCGAAGCCACACGAAGACTCAATCGTAGAGTAGAGTTTACTATTGTGAAAAACTAAATTGACGCTGTACGCTAGCTGCAAGCCTCTAGAATCCCGCAGCCGTATCGTCACCTCTTGGGTCAGCACCTCCTTCAAGCTTACCATCTGGCAGCACGAGAATGGCATCCACACGACCTATGCCTCCGCGCAGGCTGAAGGTGTGTCCCATTTCTACAAGTGCGGTACTGTCCTCGGCAGTAAACGCTGACTGCTCATTGAACACTAAATCCGGTAGCCACTGACTGTGAAATCTCTTTGCATTTACAGCTTCTTGCATGCCCATGTTGTGGTCAATCACATTCTGAATAACTTGAAATACGGAGGTGATTATCGTAGTTCCACCTGGTGTGCCCACGACCATTTTTAACTTTCCATCCTTTTCAACAATAGTTGGCGTCATAGAACTCAACATTCTTTTGCCCGGTTCGATTTTGTTCGCCTCACCACCTATAGCTCCATACATGTTGGGTACGCCTGGCTTCACACTGAAGTCGTCCATCTCATTATTCAACAAAAAACCAGAGCCTGCTACAACCACCTTCGAACCGTAACCGCCATTTAAAGTGGTAGTGACCGACACTGCATTGCCTTCCGCATCTACTATAGAGAGGTGAGTAGTCTCTTCTGACTCTGCCATTGCCAAAGCTCCCTCTTTGATCGCTGTGCTTGGTGTAGCTTTGGCTGGATCGAAGTTATTCATTCGTTGCGCTACATAATCTTGGTCAATCAACGAAGTTACTGGCACCTCAACGAAGTCGGGATCTCCCATGTAGTAGGCGCGATCCGCGTACACTCTCCGTTCTGCTTCGATGGTCATATGGGTTGTCTGCCTCGAATTCCAACCCCATTCGTTAACAGGATAGACAGAGGCAGACCTTAGAAGTTGTATAAGTGCCACCCCGCCACTTGATGGGGGCGGCATAGAAATGATTTTGTGTCCGCGGTATTCTGCAACAAGCGGTGTGCGCCAAGTTGCTTCGTAACCCTTTAGGTCCTCAACGGTGATCAGACCTTTGCCTCTTTCCATTTCTGCCACAATGTTTGCTGCTGTTTTTCCTTCATAGAATCCTGCTTTGCCATTGTCGCGAATGAGCTCCAGCGTATGGCCCAAATCTTCATACCAAATTGAGTCACCAGCTTTCCATTCTTCATTCAAGAGGTTGTCTGGCATGACGGTATTGTATTTCTTAAAATTCTCAGCGATTCGGTTGAGTCCTTCAGCTTCATTTGCTGTCAAAGTGAATCCATTGAGTGCCAAGTCCACGGCAGGTTGCACCAACTCAGCCCATGACAATTTGCCGTACTTCTTATGGGCAGCTTCCAATCCCGCTACGGTGCCGGGGACACCACTGGCCAAATGGCCTGACCTGCTTAGCTCAGGTATGGCTTCGCCTGTTTCACCCAAGTACATATTGGTGCTGGCATTGCCGGGTGCGGTTTCGCGATAATCGAGGGCGTCAACTGATCCGTCCTTAAAACGTGCCAGCATAAATCCGCCACCGCCAATGTTTCCCGCAGTAGGGTAGACCACGGCCAACGCAAATTGCACTGCGATGGAGGCATCTACTGCATTGCCTCCTTTTTGAAGAACCTCCTTGCCCACATTGGAAGCCAAAGGATGTGCGGATACCACCATGGCCTTTTCAGAAATCAGACCTTTTACTGAGGTTTTCGCATCAGGTGTTTGACACGCAACAACGATTGAAGCCAGTAATAGGATAAAGATGCGTCTCATAGAAAAGGGTTTTGGTTTGTGGGCATAAATGTATTACTTCAAAAGTAGCAAAACTATGAGTCTACGGAAGGAAAAAGCCGCTCGTCTAAAGTTGTCGGTGCTGGAGCACACCGTTAAGTTGATAGGCAAGAAGTCATTTGATGATCTTTATGTGGATGACATCTGCGCGAAGGCCAAAATTTCCAAAGTCACCTTGTTTAAGTACTTTCCTCAAAAGGAAGATATTCTACTCTATTACTTCCGCTTGTGGTGCCTTCGAAGGGCGGTTGAACTAAACGAAAAACCAAAGGAAGGCGTGCAAGGGATACTCTTCCTTTTTGATAAGTTGGGAGAGGAGTTTGAAAGCCATCCCGGAATTGTGTTGAGCCTCTTTGCTTACCTGGCGGATCTCAAGCGAGCACCCAAGCCTTTTCCTGTAAAGGTGGAAGAGAAAAAACTGCTGTTTCCAAACAAGACAGACATCGCCTCCATCGAGATCCAATCGATAGATCAGATGTTTGAGAAGTTTACGCTGGAAGCTATTTTCAAGAAGGACATTACGAAAACGACCAGCACCCGAGATCTCACGAATTTACTGACCACAATTTTCTATGGCTCGGTAGTGACCGCTCATATCCAGCAAATTGGAAACGTTAAATTTTTCTTAAGAAAAAATGTGGAGCTGATTATCAAGGGGTTATAGATGCGCAAGATTCTTTGGTCCGACCCTCTTTGGAAATTTCCGACTATTAAATTTCGAGTTAAAAGTGAGTGGAATAATTTTCAATATCCGGATAATTTCCGACCTTGATTTTTAGGTTGCTGAAATTATGGTCACTATAGGAGGGAAAAGACTTGATGTAGAACACTTCGAAAATGTGATTTTCAGCGGCAGCACCATTCAATTGAATGCTGAGGCACTTGACAAGGTGAAGGCGCAGTTTGACTTTCTGTTGACATATTCGAAGGATAAGGTTATTTACGGAATAAATACTGGCCTTGGCCCAATGGCTCAGGTAAAGGTTGAGTATCAAGATCAGATTCAACTGCAGCTTAATCTGATAAGGAGCCATGCCTCAGGATCAGGCCAACCCTTAGCACCTTTGCTGTCAAGGGCAACAATGCTGGCGAGACTAAACAGTCTTATGATTGGAGCTTCAGGAGTTCATCCCGATACAGTTGAGCTGGTTAAGGAGCTTCTCAATCGAAATATTTCATCGCTTATTTTTGAGAGGGGTGGAGTAGGAGCAAGTGGTGATTTGGTGCAATTGGCGCATTTGGCACTAAACCTTTTAGGAGAGGGTGAGGTATTAGTTAAGGGCGACTGTGTTGCTGCATCGGAAGTATTCGCGGAAGAAAAGATTACACCAATGTCCATCCACATTAGAGAAGGGTTGGCGTTGATGAATGGAACTTCTGCTATGACAGGTATCGGAATGGTTAACCTGATCTATGCAAAAAAGATCTTTTACTTGTCTCTCATTTTATCTTCAATTACTAATGAAATAATGAAATCCTTTGATGATCATTTTTCAAAAGAACTTAATGATGTAAAGAGGCATAAGGGGCAGACGAGGGTGGCGGCCTTGATGCGAGAGTATTTGCAAGGCAGTAAATTAATCAGGAAGAGGGCAGATCATCTTTACAATACCAAGGCAGAGGGAATGGTTTTCACTGACAAGGTGCAGGAGTACTATTCTTTGCGGTGTGTTCCACAAGTGCTTGGCCCAGTGATGGATACATTAGAACAAACCGAAAAAATACTAGTTGACGAGCTAAATTCTGTTAGTGATAACCCTATAATTGATGAGGAGGGACTTCAGGTTCATCATGGAGGGAATTTTCATGGCGATTATGTTTCCTTGGAAATGGATAAATTAAAAATTGTTGTGACAAGGGTTGCTATGTTGGCTGAGCGTCAACTCAACTATTTGGTGAATGATAAGCTGAATCAAAAATTGCCGCCCTTTATCAATCTGGGAAAATTGGGTTTAAATTTTGGAATGCAAGGCCTTCAGTTTACTGCAACATCCACGACTGCCGAAAACCAAACTCTTGCCTATCCAATGTATTTGCACAGCATACCCAACAACAACGACAATCAGGACATTGTAAGCATGGGTTGTAATGCGGCATTAATAGCACATAGAGTGGTTGATAATACGTTTGTGGTTCTAGCCATTCAGGCAATTGGATTGGCCCAGGCGATAGAACACCTTGATTGTAAAGACAGCCTTTCTCCAGTATCAAAAGCGTTTATTGACCGAATTAGAAGAATGGTGCCCAAGTTTATTGATGACACCCCCAAATACAAGGATATTGAGAAAATAAAAGGGAACTTTATGCTAATGAAGACACCTAAAATATTTTGATTGTGAAGTATGCTTTAGTTACTGGTGGATCAAGAGGAATAGGTAGGGCAGTTTCGGTCTTCCTTGCTGAAATCGGATATAATTTACTGATTACCTACAAGAGTAATGAAGTGGAAGCTTACAAAACATTGGCGATAGTTGAGGCTAAGGGTATAAAAGCCAGTTTGTTAAAATTTGACGTTAGTAACAGCGCTGAGGTCAATGGCGTGTTGTCGAACTGGGTTGAAAATAATAAGGAAAACGAAATTGAAGTGCTGGTTAACAATGCGGGTATCCGAAATGACGCTTTAATGATTTGGATGGAAGACTCTCAATGGCAGGATGTGATCAAAACCAACCTCGATGGGTTCTACTATGTTACAAGAGCCGTATTGAATGGAATGCTTACGAGAAAGTATGGCAGGATCATCAATATAGTTTCTTTATCTGGTTTGAAAGGAATGCCAGGTCAGGTTAACTATTCCGCTGCCAAGGCAGGAGTAATAGGTGCAACCAAAGCACTTGCTCAAGAGGTGGCTAGAAGAGGAATAACAGTAAATGCAATTGCACCGGGATTCATTAGGAGCGATATGACCAAAGACCTGAATGAAGAGGAGTTAAAGAAGATGATTCCTATGCAGCGATTTGGTGATGCTGCTGAGGTTGCCGCAGCTGTAGGTTTTCTTGCCTCACCTGGCGCATCCTATATTACTGGTGAAGTGCTCTCGATAAATGGGGGGCTTTATTCCTGATTAAAAAGAGCATTCATTTTTTTGTGGTTTTATTATTTGATTATTTTTACGAGTCACCCTGTTAGGGGGAAAATAGTTGCAAATGAATCGTGTAGTTGTCACCGGTCTGGGCATTTATTCATGCATAGGGAAAACCTTGGCAGAGGTCGCTGAGTCCTTGTATAAAGGTAAGTCTGGAATTGTATTGGATTTGCAGCGTAAAGAAATGGGTTATCGTTCTGGCCTAACAGGAGCAGTTGAAAGACCGCAGCTAAAAGGAATACTGGACAGAAGGGCTAGAATAATGCTTCCGGAACAAGGGGAGTATGCCTATGTTGCTACCCTAGAGGCCTTAAAAATGGCGGGTATAGATCAAGACTACCTGAATGATAATGAGGTAGGTATTATCTATGGCAACGACAGCTCTGCACAGCCGGTTATTGAAGCGATTGATATTATCAGAGAAAAGAAAGACACTATGTTGGTAGGTTCGGGCTCCGTCTTTCAGGCGCTTAATTCCACGATCAATATGAACCTGTCGACTATTTTTAGGCTGAAGGGAATCAATTTTGGTGTTAGCGCTGCCTGTGCAAGTGGTTCTCATTCAATAGGATTGGCTAATACCTTGATTCGTAGCGGGATGCAAAGTATGGTAATCTGTGGAGGGGCTCAGGAGACCAATATCTATTCAATGGGTAATTTCGATGCTTTGGGGGCATTTTCCGTTCGGGAGAACGAACCAACTACAGCATCTAGACCTTTCGATAAAGCGCGGGATGGACTTGTACCGAGTGGCGGTGCGGCTACCGTTATACTAGAAAGTCTTGATTCTGCGAAAACGAGGGGAGCAAAGATATTGGGAGAAGTAATCGGATATGGGTTTTCCTCTAATGGATCGCATATTTCGAATCCAAGCGTGGATGGACCGGTGCGCTCGCTAGAGATGGCAATTAGGGATGCTGGCATTATCACTTCAAGAGTGGATTATATCAATGCCCATGCTACTTCAACCCCAGCGGGTGATGCAAGTGAGGCAGCGGCTCTGGGTAAAGTTTTTGTGAATAGTAAAACTCCTGTGAGTTCCACTAAGTCTATGACGGGTCACGAATGTTGGATGGCCGGAGCCAGCGAAATTGTGTATTCAATGATAATGATGGAGCAATCATTCATTGCTCCTAATATTAATTTTGAAACACCTGACGAGATATCTGCAAATCTGAATATTGCTGATAAGACTATAAATAAAAATATTAACGTATTTTTATCAAATTCTTTTGGTTTTGGGGGGACTAACTCCTCGCTAATCATTAAGAAATGGAATAATTGATAGACATGGATAAGTTGGAAATCATTGAAAAGATCAATAGCTTCTTAGTTGAAGAATTTGAAGTTGAGGCCTTGAAAATATCCCCAGAAGCTAACCTGAAGGATACGCTAGAGCTCGATAGTCTTGATTACATAGACTTAGTTGTGGTTATCGAAAGCAATTTCGGTTTCAAAGTAAAACCGGAAGATTTCACCACCATTGTTACTTTTCAGAATTTTTACGATTATGTCTTGGGCCGTGTCGGAGAGAAGTCAGTTCCTGATAGGGTGTGAGGTGGCAGGGCAAATCCAGGGGAAATAGACTTGGTTATGCGATTGTTGTTAATGTTTGCAAGTACTTCGGGATTTCTTCCGCCTATTTCCTACTAAGGTTTATTTCTTTCTATTTCTTTCTGTTTTCAAGGCAGTCGTCTAAAGCTTTACTGCTCTATTTTAGGGAGAGACACGGTTTGGGGTTGATAAAAGCGAGGTTTGCTATGTATCGCAACTATTACCTCTTTGCGCAAACCCTCCTTGACAGAATTATCGTACAGAGAGGAAATGATATCCCATTTACGTTTGAACTTGAGGGTGAAGAAAATCTTCGCGCCCTCGTACAAAAAGGGAGAGGTGGATTGTTGATGAGCGCTCACATTGGCAATTGGGAGGTTGCAGCACAATTGCTCGGTGATTTTCGTACGAAAGTTAACATTGTCATGTTTGATGAAGAGCATCGTGCGCTTAAAGAGTACCTAGATAATATCACGGGGGGGAGAAAAGTAAACGTGATCCCGGTGAAAGATGATCTTTCGCATATCTACAGCATTGGAGAGGCACTACAGAGTAATGAGTTAGTGTGCCTTCATGCTGATAGATTTTTGCCCGGTAACAAAACTCGTGTCATGAATTTTTTTAGTGCTCCCGCTGAGTTTCCGATCGGCCCCTTTGCGCTGGCCTCAACTTTTAGAGTTCCCGTGTCTTTTGTGTTTGGAATTAAAGAATCGGCAACGCATTATCATTTATTTGGAGGCCCAATGCTAGAATTTGAAGAATCTTTACCAAAGGAGGCAGTAGTCGACAAATTAATGACTTTGTTTATCAAGAGATTTGAAGAAATGGTTCGATGTTATCCTGAGCACTGGTTCAACTATTACGATTTTTGGCAGAAATAGAAGTGGATTTACCAACAAGCAACGTAATAGACTTTCTGCCTCAGCGATTCCCAATGCTAATGATTGAGAGGCTGGAGAGTGCCGATGAAAATAGCTGTACTACGTCATTTTGTATTGAACATAGAAACCTATTTGTTGAAGATGGTGTGTTTAAGGAGCCTGGCCTGATCGAAAATATAGCACAAACGGCAGCAGCACAGATTGGATTCTTAAGCCTAATGAGAGGTCAACTGGTTCCCATAGGATATATTGCTGCAATAAGGCGTCTGGTGATTTTGCGGCACCCCTTGGTTAGCACTGAAATTAAAACTTTTGTAAAACGTTTAGATAAAATTGGAAATATCATACTTTTGGAGGGTAAAACTTCGATTGAAGGCCAAGTTATATGCTCTTGCGAATTAAGAGTCTATATTGATGATTAGAAGTCAGTTGGTAACTTTTAAATTGAATTATGAATTATATTAAGATCACATGTGTGCTATGGTTTTCCTTACTTTTTAAATGTTCCAGTTTAGCTCAAAGTATCGAAGAAGTATTCAATAGCGAGATACCGTTAACCTGGCTAGGTTTAGATTTCACAGGAGCAAAATTTATTGGAGACCAAGATTCATTTGGCTCAGTTGAGGATATGGTGGAAAAAATTGAAGCATGGAATGTACTTATGGAAAATGAATATGAGAAATATAACATTGGAGAGGCCTTTTATAAGAAAACCATTTACAAGGCATTTGAGATAACTAAGGCACACAATTCGACTTTGGATATTTCGGATAAATTGATTAGCCAAATTAATGGACATCGCCTTCTTGAAAGTGACATTCAGGAAATAGTAAAAAGCTACGATAATCTTGGAACAGAGGCGGGCATGGCGCTTATGCTCATCATAGAAAGTTTCGATAAGACGAATACAAAAAGTGTGATGCATTTTACATTTCTTGATTTGCAAAGCAGACAGGTCATATTGACAAGAAAAATAGTAGGTACGCCAGTCGGCTTTGGATTGAGAAACTACTGGGCAGGTTCCATTTATTATAGTTTGAAGGCAATCCGTAAGAGAGAGTACAAGACCTGGAAGAAAAGATACGTTGGAAAAAATTGAAACTCCAAGAAAGAACGGAAGTCGTGGTTAGATTTAATGAAACAGATCCGCTAGGAATTGTATGGCACGGGCATTATGTACGTTACTTTGAAGACGGAAGGGAAGGGTTTGGTAAGCGTTATGGCCTCGGTTACCTTGATTGTTATAAACACGAGATAGCGATTCCAGTCGTATCTCTTCAGTGCGATTATAGGAAACCGCTCAGATATGGAGATGTGGTAAGTGTAGAGACCAGTTTCTTACCCAAGAATGCAGCAAAAATCGAATTCGGGTATAGAATTCTGAGAGAGGACGGTGAATTGATTGCTTCGGGATCTTCTACGCAGGTATTTGTACATATTAGAACTTTTCAGCTTCAACTCACGAACCCAGAGTTTTATGAGGTGTGGAAGAGAAAGTGGGGACTTTAGATAGTATCTTAGTGTGAATCATTCCTGGATAATTTCGGATAATGTAATCTCTTCCCTTGGAAATACCTCCTGCGAAAACTACTCAAGCCTGCGAAGGGGACATTCTGGGCTCAAAAATTCATTTGTTCGAAATGCTGTAGTTGGTAGCATTAATTATGAAGGGTTGCCAGGTTTCTATAGAGATCATGAAAACTGGACTAAGTATTCACGCTTTGAAAGATTAGGCATTTTGTCCATTGAGTCAGCTTTAGTTGGCGTTGAGGTAGACCCAATGTCGGATCGGGTTCTAGTTTTACTTTCGACTACCAAAGGAAATATCGAACTTTTGGAATCAAGTGAAAATTCCAAAGAGCAATTGCAGCTATCCTACTCAGCAAATATGATTGCATCATATTTTGGACACCCCAATAAGCCAATTGTTATTTCGAATGCTTGTATTTCTGGGGTTTTGTCTTTGCTTGTGGCTAACCGAATGCTGGCCAGTGGCGACTACGATCATGCTATCGTTTTGGGTGTCGATGTACTTTCAGATTTTGTCCTCTCCGGATTTCAATCATTAAATGCGATGAGTCCTTTGCCATGCAAGCCTTTCGATAAAGACCGCAAAGGTATTTCTTTGGGAGAGGCCTCAGGAACTGTAATCATTAGCCGAGAAGCACCTCAAAATTTACCTTGGCCATTTGTAAAAATAGTTGGAGGTGGTTTAAGTAACGATGCAAATCACATTTCCGGCCCCTCTAAAACGGGTAAAGAACTTGCACTAGCTATTAAAAGTGCATTGCAGGAGGCTAATGTAGAACCTTCAGGTATTGATCTAGTTTCAGCGCATGGAACGGGCACTTTATTTAATGACGAAATGGAATCAAAAGCTTTTCATATTGCCCAAATTGCTGATGCCCCAATGAATAGCCTAAAAGGTAGCATTGGCCATACTTTGGGTGCAGCCGGGATTGTAGAGTCCATTATGACCGTTCATGGTTTGATTCACGATGAAGTATTACCTACCGTAGGATTTGAGAAATTGGGCGTTTCTCAGCCACTCAATATATCTTCATCATGCAGGAATGGCGAATATAAAGTCGCATTGAAAACTGCTTCTGGATTTGGTGGGTGTAATGCTGCAATTGTTTTTCAAAAACAGAGTTAAGAGATGGAGTCGGACTTAATAGATGTGGTTGTGATTGGAGCTGGCCCCGCAGGCAGTATAGCTGCCTCCATTATCGACAAGGCTGGATTCAAGGTTAGCCTGTTGGAAAAGGAGCAATTTCCCCGCTTCATAATTGGCGAAAGCCTGCTGCCTCATTGTATGGAGGGATTCGAAGCCGCAGGATTTTTGGATGTCATAAAGGCAAATGGTTTTCAGCAAAAGTTTGGAGCAAAATTCATTCGTGGCAATGAGACTTGCGACTTCAATTTCAGTAACCAATATACCAAAGGCTGGGATTGGACATGGCAAGTGAAGCGTGCGGATTTTGATAAAACTTTGACGGACGAGCTAGGGAAGAGAGGGATCTCAATATTTTTCGGATCAAAAGTCACTGCCGTAGATTTTTCAAAGGAATTTGCGAGGGTTACTTTCGTAGATTCGGACGGCCTAAGTCAAAGTATAAAGGCAAGGTTTGTTATAGATGCAAGCGGATATGGGAGGGTGCTTCCCAGATTGTTGAAGTTAGAGAAGGCTTCCATATTGGATCCCAAAATGGCTGTGTTTGTGCATATTACTGATAGTCATAGGTCGAGGTTTCAGGAGCCTGATAGAATAATAATTTTGAGCTATCAGGAAGGTGTTTGGGGATGGATAATTCCATTTTCCGATAATACCAGCTCCATGGGTATTGTGGGGAAAAAAGAATTTTTTAACGCACAAGGAACTTTGGAGGAAGAAATTTTCAAGAATTTGATTGCTGGCAATGCCTATTTAAAAAAGAGATTTGAGAATCAAACTAATTTATTTCCTCCAAGAAAGCTGGAAGCCTGGTCCGTAGCCACCGAGAAAACTTTTGGCGACAGATTTGTTTTGACAGGAAACGCTGCAGAATTTTTAGACCCGATATTTTCCTCGGGTGTCATGTTTGCAAGCGTCTCGAGTCACCTTGCAGCTCAGTTGGTGATACGCGAACTGCGCGGACAGGAAATAGATTGGAAAAGTGATTACGAAGATTTTTTAAAATCGGGTATAGATGTATTTCGGTCTTACGTAAATGCCTGGTACGATGGTACGCTTGAGGAAATATTCTATACTAGCGATCGAGATGCAGAAATGCAAAAGCAAATTTGCTCCGTATTGGCTGGTTATGTTTGGGATCAATCTAATCCATTTGTAACTGACCACGCTACAATCTTAAATCGATTGGCTAGAATGATACGCTTCGGCAATAGGAAATTGCTAACTAAGTTATCTTGAAAAATGTCGTAACGTCCTTTTGTTCGATTCGGAATCGACAGATTGTCAAAGACGGTCAAATAGTATTTAGATCGGAGGAGGGCCTTCTCCAGGCCTTTCTGGAGAAGGCATACAGTGAGCTCAAGCTGAGTTATCCAAGATTTTATAAGATGGACAGACTGTCCCAATTGGGGTGGTTGGCAAGCGAAATCATTTTTGGTGGTGGTAGTTACCCCCCTAATTTGCCTGACTTAAATAAAGTGGGCCTTGTGCTGGCTAATCGAAATTCAAGCCTGGATTCAGATATTGCCTTTCACCAGTCAATAAGTAAGGTGCCAAGCCCCTCTTTGTTTGTTTATACGTTACCCAATATTGTATTAGGAGAAATTTGTATTCGAAATGGCTTCAAGGGAGAGAATGCTTTTTTTGTGCAGGAGTCGTTCGACACTTCTTTCTTAGTAAGTTATGTCGACATGATCTTATCAAACGGTAATAACGCTAAATGTTTGGCTGGTTGGGTGGATGTCTTGGGGGAGGATCACGATGTTTTTTTATACTTTGTTGAAAAAATAGCGAGAAGTAGGTCTCTGGAGCATGATTCATCGAAATTATTAAAATTGTATAATACCACATGGATAAACTAATAGCAGACCTTAAGATTCAAATTATTGAAGCGCTGAATCTTAAACACCTTACCAAAAATGACATTGAAGATGATCAACCTCTTTTTGTTAAGGGATTAGGGCTTGACTCCATAGATGCACTTGAATTGATCGTGCTGCTTCAACAACGGTATGGGATTAAAATCAATGACCCAAAAGAAGGCCCGAAGATTTTTCACTCAGTAAGAACAATTGCTGAATATATAACAGAAAATAAAAGCGATCAACCTTGAATAGTAAAGTTTTAGTTGTTGGTTTGGGTGTGGTATCTGCAATTGGGAGAGGTGTTGTAGAAATCCATCGATCGCTGCAGTTGGACAATTCTGGAATTGGCGAAGCAAGGCACCTTAGAACCAACCTAGAACTACCCGTTGGGGAAGTTAAGCTTTCGAATGATTCTCTTAAAGATCTATTATCGGTTAAAGATCGTATTCCACGCACCGCCCTGCTTGGCCTTCTGGCAGCCCGCGATGCCTTAGCCGATTCGACTCTTGATCTTACTGGATGGCGAACAGGTCTCATCTCAGCTACAACGGTTGGAGGCATGGATTTCACAGAAAACTATTTCGAAGAGAATTTGGAAGATCTTTCCGATGGTAATCGCGATGATGTGCGTAACCATGAATGTGGCAAAATTACTCAGCTTATTGCTGAAGATTTGAACGTAACTGATTTTGTTACTACAGTAAATACTGCATGCTCCTCGTCCGCCAACTCAATTATTTTCGGTGCGCGCCTGATCGCCCAGGGGCATTTGGATATTGTTGTTGCTGGTGGGGCTGACGCGCTCTGCCGATTCACACTTAATGGATTTAATAGTTTGAGGATTTTGGATTACCGACAGTGCCGGCCTTTTGATGCGAGTCGTGCGGGGCTTAATCTTGGTGAAGGAGCTGCTTATGTCGTCCTGGCATCTGATAGAGTGGTGCAAATGGATAAGATCAAATCACTATGTTGCATATCAGGGTTTGGAAACAGCAGTGATGCTTTTCATCAGACGACCTCATCCTCTGAAGGCGAGGGTTCCTTTCTTGCTATGAGGGAATCATTGAAACGGGCCGATCTTGAAGCCAATCAAATCTCCTACATTAACCTACATGGAACCGGAACTGAGAACAACGACCTTTCTGAAGGCATGGCGATCAAACGATTGTTTGGCTCCAATCTGCCTATGATGAGTTCAACCAAAGGTTTCACTGGTCATACGTTGGGTGCCAGCGGTGGATTAGAAGCAGTATTTTCGATTATGTCAATTGCACATGGATGCGTTTACCCCAATCTTGGATTTGAAAACTCCATTCCTGAACTTGGGATAATACCCCAATTAAAATTTGGAAATGATTTGCCTATTAGACATGTGATGAGCAATTCATTCGGATTCGGTGGGAATTGTTCGTCCATCATTTTTTCCGTTAAATAGCAATGACTACGTACATCAACGGCATAGGCTCAATATCTTCTCAGACGCCTTTGAACATGCAGAAAATATCAGGAACTGGGCAAGCTATTAGGGCCATCGAGCCTGATTATACAGATTGGATTGAACCGGGTAAGCTGCGCAGGATGAGCAGAATTGTAACAATGGGAGTTGCCTCCGCTATGATTGCATTACGTGACGCTGCAATAGAAAAACCTGATGCAATTGTTACAGGTACAGGTTTAGGTTGCCTGGAAGACACTGGGACTTTCTTGAGACGGATGTTAGTTAACATTGAGGGGGGTATCACACCTACTCCTTTTATTCAATCGACTCACAATACCATAGGGTCCCAAATTGCCATGTTACTTGGTTGTCATGGGTACAATCAAACATACACCCATCAATCCTTTTCTCTGGAGAGTGCGTTGTTGGATGCCCAAATGTTGGTGAAGGAAAATGAAGACCTAAATGTATTGGTGGGATCTGTGGATGAATTCACTGTTGCAAGTCATAACATCATGCAAAAATTTAACCTTTTTGATGACAATACACCACATGGAGAGGGAGCTGCTTATTTTGTGGTTTCAGCCACAAAGTGTGAAAAAAGTTATGCGAAATTGATTGATCAGAAGACCTTTATGAATCCTGAATTGAGTCAGCTTGAAGACTTCATCCGATACTTCATCACCTGCAACAACAAACGATTTGAAGAAATTGACATCCTGATTTATGGCGGAACGAGGAGGCCTGGCGATGCGCAGGTAAATTTAATTATCAACAAATTGTTTGGCAAAGTTAAGACCATTTGGTACAAGCAATTTTGTGGTGAATATCTGACTTCGACAGGTTTTGCGTTGTGGCTGTCTGCAATGATATCAAAAGGGCAGATGGATACCAATGATATTTTAGAGCTCGACAATTATAGAAAACCTGTGAGAAATGTTCTAATTTATAATCCGTACCTTGCTCATCATTCTCTAATACTTCTGGAGTCGTGCCGCGATATAAAATAGCTAACGCCTGTTTTGTTTTATTGGTACTGCTACTATTGGCGTTCGACTGGCAGTATTTCGTTCAGCCTTACGTTTACGGTGTGGTTTTACTTTTGTTTTTTGCGCTGCAGGCTTACTGTTCTTTTACCATTTCATCCGGCTTTTTTATTGACGCCATTTGCTACTCCAAGGAATCTGCATCAGCCATTGCAATTACATTTGATGATGGCCCAATTCTAGAAAAAACAGATAAAATACTTTCTATATTGAAGGATCATGATCTCGAATCATGTTTCTTTTGTATTGGCGATCGTGTGACCAAACATCCGGAGTTAGTTTCCCGAATTCACAATGATGGCCACATTGTAGCCAATCACAGCTACTTCCACAAATGGTCGTTTGATCTGCAATCTGCAAAGCAAATGGAAAAAGAACTGCTTGAAACTGACAATGCCATTGAGAGGATAATTAACAGCAGACCCAGGTATTTTCGGCCTCCCTTCGGGGTTACAAATCCCAATCTATCTGAAGCGGTTCGTTTGAGAGGTTACCAAACTGTGGGATGGAATGTGCGATCGCTTGACACGGTAATTAAAGATCCAAAGAAATTGCTAAAAAGAATTACAAAGGGACTAAAAGGTGGTGACATAGTACTATTCCACGACTACAGCGACCAAATGCTAGAGGTGCTTCCGTCATTTATTACTCATGTTAATACTATTGGTTTGAAAATTGTTAGAATTGACAAACTACTTGGGCAAAACCCCTATTTTGAAAAATGAGATCACTTTTCTGTCTGGCGTATTTTATCATTGCGCTCGTTGTTCCCACTAAGATGAAAGCTCAGGATCCGTTTGATCCTGTTCAAGACTTGACTGCATTTAAAAAACAGTTTGAAAAGGCAACCAGTCAGATCAAGACCATCAAGAGTAAGTTTCGACAAGAAAAAAACCTTGCAATGCTTCAAGAACAAATGATTTCAGAAGGAGACTTCTGGTTCAAAAGAAGCAACAAGATTCGGATCGAGTACCAAAGACCATTTCAATATTTGCTCATTATGAGCAATGATGAAATTTTGATTCAGGATCATGGCAAACAAAACCGGATTAGTACGAAATCCAACAAACTTTTTCAACAAATAAATCAGATCATACTGGATTGTGTGCAGGGAAGTATGCTAGACAATACTGATTTTGCGATTGATGCATTCGAAAACAAAAACACATACAGGTTGGTAATGAAGCCGCTGCAAAAAGGACTTCAGGGTTTTTTTAGTGAAATTGTCGTTTATGTATCTCGCGATGATTTTTCGGTTTCAAAACTAGAGATGTTCGAGAATGGCGGGGACAGTACTGTAATCAATTTTTGGGGCAAGGAATTAAATACCAATGTGCCGGATTCTGTTTTTGATTTTAAGCAGTAGTTTGATTTGCGGGTGTAGCTCCGCATACCACGCTTTGCAGCGGGTCGACAATCCGACCGATTGTATTCAAAGACACATTCCGGAATTTCAGCGGGAGTGGTTTTCCGCGTCCGTAGATGTTGTAGGTCATCACCTAAGCGGGCTTTTGTTAATTAAAAAAATGGAAGACGGATCAGATCGGGTTGTTTTTACTAATGAACTTGGTGTCACATTTTTCGACCTGTGGTTTTCCGACAGGGGAGATAGTGTCGTTTACGCCATGGACAAATTGAATAGAAGGCCGATAACCCGTACATTAATCCAGGACTTTGAGTTGTTGCTAATGCGCGACTTCAAATCAGGTGTGGTCGAAAAGTATCATAGGGGGGACGAAAGTCTATATAGTGTCAGTAACGAAGGCAAGTATAATTATTTGATCACAAGTACTGACTGTAGCTCGCTTTTGAGATTGGAACAGGGATCGTCTAGAAAAAAGCTCATGGATATTAATTTTACTGGCGATAATAAAATTGATAAGATAATTATCCAGCATTTTAATTTTGACATGCGTATAGTACTAGTTAACATCGAAGATTAATGTTGATCAATTCGCTATGCACTTACGCGATCACCAAGGATAGTCCGCACCTTATTGAGGCAAAAATTAGTATCGATGCCGGTCATTCAATTTTCGAAGGCCATTTTCCTGGTCAACCCATAGTGCCAGGTGTTTGTATGGTTCAAATGATGAAGGAAATTATAGAAGAACAAAGGCAAATAAAACTGGATATGATCGAAGCGGATAATATAAAATTCCTGTCAGTCTGGGTTCCAGCAATTTACCCAGAGGTGTTTGCCAGCATTTCACTGAATGTGGACAACGGACTTAGGGCAGATGGTGTATTGTTTGCCGGGGAAATTACTTTTCTTAAATTGAAAGCGTCTTTTGTAAATCGGTAATGGAGTCTGACATTCAATATAAATTCAAGCAATTAAAAGTAGGGGTTCTCATTCCTACTTATAACAATTCTACAAGCTTGGGTGGAGTTATTGACAATGTGTTGCGGTTTACGGACCAAATTATTATTGTCAATGACGGCTCTAAGGATACCACCGCAGACGTGCTAAAAAATTATCCGACAGTAGATATCATTCAGTACAAACAGAATACCGGGAAGGGGTGGGCTTTGAGGCAAGGGTTTGATCGTGCAAGGAAATTGGGATATGATCATGTAATCACATTGGATTCTGATGGCCAACATGATCCTGCGGACTTGCCTAAATTTTTGTTGGAACTTGAGCAGAACAATGGCGAACTCATAATGGGAGCAAGGAACATGGAACAGGCCGGTGTACCTTCACAGAGTTCTTTTGGTAACAAGTTTTCGAACTTTTGGTTTTGGTTCGAAACTGGTAAATCTTTACCTGATACTCAAACTGGTTATCGATGCTATCCATTGTCAGCAGTCGCTGATATTCGATTTTATTCAAGAAAGTTTGAATTTGAAATTGAAGTGATAGTGAGGAGTGTTTGGAACGGGATTGCTATTTCATCTGTGCCTGTCAATGTCTACTATCCACCCAGGGAGAAAAGAGTTTCCCACTTCAGGCCGTTTACGGATTTCATGAGGATCAGTGTCTTAAATACCATATTGGTTACATTGGCTTTGGTTTACTACAGGCCACGCGATTTCATCAGGAGTTTCAAAAAAAAAAAGTTCAGACAACATTTATTACAATTGCTCTCCCAACCGGGGGAGTCTGATGGCATAAAGGCCACTTCGATTGGGTTTGGTATTTTTATGGGCATAGTTCCTATCTGGGGTTTTCAGCTTATCGTTGCGATAGCTACGGCCATTGTTCTGCGATTGAACAAAGCCCTTGTGGTCATTGCAGCGAACATCAGTATTCCTCCGGCCATTCCATTCATATTATACCTAAGTCACGTAACCGGAGGTGTGTGGATGGGAGAGAATGCTGAATCATTGCGGTTTGATAGTAAAATTACCTTGGTCGGATTGAGAGATAGTATAGTGCAGTATACTTTAGGGGCAGTTACTTTGGCATTGGTGGCTGGATGCTCGATCGGACTAATAAGTTATGTGCTGCTGAAGGTATTCCGAAAGTCCAGATGATCGACCCAACATGCATATTATTTTCCTAGCGATTTATAATTACTTTTCGAAGCGAAGGGCATTGTTTTACGCGGCAGTAACAGTTGCGTTCTCACTGTGCGTGATTGGGTTATCTAAAATTAAAATAGAAGAGGATATTACGCGCATCTTTCCACGCGACAGCAGAGTTGCAAAACTTACTCAGGTTTTCCAAGGGTCAAAATTCTCGGAGAAACTTGTTTTTTCAATTTCCCTGAAAGACACGTTGGTTCAGGCCAATCCAGATCAGTTAATTGATTTTACAGAAACGCTTGTACATCGACTTGATTCACAACTAGGCACCTACATCAGGGAGATCAATTACAGCATAAACGATCAGAAGATTTTGGAAAGTGTTGATGCCTTAATTACCAACTTGCCTATCTACCTCGATGCGAGTGACTATAAAATTATTGATTCCCTAATTCAGCCCGTTCGCATTCAAGCCACAATGGATGAGAACTATCGAACATTGGTTTCACCAACCGGCATTGTTCTGAAGAAAATTATTTCGAGAGATCCCCTAGGGATTTCTAAATCAGTATTGGGAAAATTGCAGCAACTTCAGGTGGATGACGGTTACAAACTTTATAACAATTTCATATTTACACGTGATGAAAGAAACCTCCTATTTTTTGTTGTTCCTTCCAATCCGGCAAATGAGACAGGCAACAATATGAACCTCATTGACGGGATTAATGAGATTGTGAATGAGCTGTCTGTTGATTTCGAAGGTATAAAAGTTTCTTATTTTGGAGCAACCGCTGTAGCCGTTGGCAATGCATACCAACTGAGACAAGATACCTACTTAACCCTTGGGTTAATGATTTTTACCCTAATCGTTTTTCTTTCGTGGTTCTTTAAAAGAAAACTTGCACCTCTCTTGATACTTATTCCGGTACTTTTTGGAGGGATGTTTTCTCTCACATGCGTATACCTGATTCAGGGATCGATATCGGTTATTGCTATAGCTGCAGGATCTATCATTTTAGGAATTGCAGTCAATTACTCTTTGCATTTTCTATCCCACCTCAGATACCGAGGTGATATTGAAGCGGTAATTCGTGATTTATCGAAACCGATGACTCTGGGAAGCGCCACAACAGTTTTGGCTTTTTTTTTCCTACAGTTTGCAAATGCTGAGGTTCTGCAAGACATGGGTTTATTTGCTGGTTTTAGTTTAATCGGAGCGGCAATATTTACATTGATTTTCTTGCCTCACATGGTTGCGGCAGAAACGTTTTACCAGGGAGAACGACATCAAATCAATTGGGTAGATAAAATGTCTCTTAGTCGGTTTGGGGCTAACAAAATTTTGGTAAGCATAATTTTTTTGGCAACGCCAGTTTTTTTTTATCTAGCACGAGATGTTCAATTCAACAGTGATATGAACAAGTTGAATTATATGAGCGAGCAGCTGAGGATCGCGCAAAATGAATTGGCCGACCTCAATGAGTTTACCAAAAAATCAATTTATATAATCTCTAGTGGGCCAACATTGGACAAAGCTTTGCAAGCTAATGAACTGCTGATGCCACGACTTGACGTTCTCAAAAATGAGGGACTGGTGCAAAAGATAACTTCCGTATCTGATTTTGTAATTTCTGATTCTCTCAGAAAAATCAGATCTGATTGTTGGAATCAATACTGGACTGAGGATAAAAAAGAAGCAATCCTTAACGACTTCACAAAAGCAGCGGAAAATGCAGGATTTAAGTCAGAGGCGTTTTTTGCTTTTACAAATTTGATAAACAACAAATATTCAAGTACCAGTGGTAAAATGATCGCCATTAATGAAAAACTTTTTGAGGACTTTATTACCCAAAAGGAAGATATGTCTACGGTTGTAACACTGGTGCAGATAGACCCGAGTGATAAGGATAGGTTTCTGTTGGCACTCAGCAATAATCAAAACGTTCTGGCAATCGACAAACAGTCCCTTACCTCAATGTTCGTTGAATTCGTTCAGGCAGACTTTAACCTTATTGTGCTAGTCACTTCCATTATCGTTTTTTTTGCCCTGTTGTTGGTCTATGGAAGAATTGAGCTTACACTCATCACTTTCTTGCCAATGCTTATTACTTGGATATGGATATTAGGCATAATGGGATTGACAGGTATTGAATTCAATATCATCAATGTGATGATATCCACATTTATTTTTGGACTAGGAGATGATTATAGTATTTTCATAATGGATGGCCTGCAACAAGAGTATCGCTTTGGTCGGAAACATCTACCAGCAATTAAAACATCAATTTTTCTTTCTGCCTTCACCACAATTGTCGGGTTGGGCGTTTTGTTGTTTGCTAGTCATCCTGCACTACGTTCCATCGCTGCGATTTCTGTTATTGGCATCTGCTGCGTGTTTGTAATGTCGCAAACTGTAGAGCCCTTTCTTTTTTCAACTTTTATAAGTGCCAGAGCCAAAATGGGGTTAACACCAGTCAATTGCTGGGGGCTCATTAAGTCAGTTTTTGCTTTTAGCATGTTTGCATTTGGTTCTTTTTTGTTAACGTCAATTGGATTTATATTGGTTAAGGTGATACCTTTTAGAAAAGCTCAAATGAGATTGATCTATCATTCATTTTTAAGTGGGTATACTCGGATGATCATCTATACCATGGCCAATTTAAAGAAACGCGTGAATGGATTTGATCCCGAGTATTTTGCGCAACCTCATATCATCATTTGCAACCATCAGTCATTTCTGGATATTTTGGTAACTACCATGTTGCATCCAAGAATTGTTTTACTTACTAACAACTGGGTTTGGAATTCGCCAATTTTTGGAGGTGTAGTTCGCTTGGCTAACTATTACCCCGTGATCGAAGGCACTGACAACACAGACCGACTGAGGGCATGCATTAGCGAAGGTTATTCTATTGTAGTATTCCCTGAAGGGACCCGCTCGAAAGATGGAACGATTGGGCGATTTCACAAAGGAGCATTCTACCTCGCTGAGAAATTCAATCTTCCAATACTTCCCCTAATACTCCATGGAACAGGTGAACTCATCAGAAAAAATGATTTTTATGTAAATGACGGTCCTCTTACCCTGACTTTTTTGGCGCCCATTAAACCTGATAATTTGCAATATGGAAGCACTTATCAAGAGCGAACCAAAGCTATCTCAAGTCTTTTTAGACAAGAATATGACCGAGGGCGGAAGAGCATAGAGGATGTTTCCTTTTATAGGAACCAACTACTTAATACGTTCAAATTCAAAGGGCCGGTGCTTGAGTGGTATCTTAGAATTAAGTTAAAACTGGAAAAGAATTATGAATCATTCGACAAATTAGTGCCTCTGAAGGCTACCATACTCGATCTTGGCTGCGGGTATGGATTTTTATCCTACATGCTTCATTACTTATCGAAGGATAGGATAATTACCGCAGTCGATCATGACTTGGGTAAAATTGAAACGGCCATTCATGGTTATTCAAGGGCATCTCATCTTAATTTTGAGTGTGCTGATTTGGCCAGTTATTCTGTACAATCTGCTGATGTAATGATATTAAATGATGTGTTGCACTACTTATCACGAGATGATCAGAATGTTCTACTTGCAAAATGTTTTAAAAACCTGAATAGAGATGGTCGCATCATTATCCGCGATGGTGACAAAGACGCAAAAGTCAAACATCAGGGTACTAAATTGACCGAATTATTTTCAGTTGATATTCTTCAGTTTAACAAAACGAGTAGCCAACTGAACTACCTTTCCCGTAAAGAGTTAGTGGATTTGGCAGAAAGGCATGGATATCATTCAAACGTTTTGGAAGAAAGTGAACTCACCTCCAATACCACTTTTGTTTTTGAGAGAAGAGCATGAAAGATATTTATGATGCGGTGATTATTGGAAGTGGGTTGGGCGGGTTGGCCTGTGGAGCAATGTTGGCTAAAGAGGGCTATCGTGTTTGCGTTGTGGAGAGAAACAAACAAATTGGTGGCACACTACAGACTTTTGTTCGTGATAAAAATATTTTCGATTCAGGCGTTCATTATGTTGGTGGTCTCGATCCCGGCCAAAATCTAAATCAAATTTTCAAGCACCTGGAAATTATGGATAAAGTTAAAATCCGTAAAATGGATGAGGATGGATTTGATGGAATGATGTTTGGAGACGACCCTAAGACTTACTGGTATGCGCAGGGGTATGACAATTTTATTCAAAAATTGGCTCTGGACTTTCCTGATGAGGAAGAGGCGATCCGGACCTATTGTGATAAGGTACGTGATGTTTGCAATAAATTTCCATTATACAATTTGGAGGTTGGCGACTATTTCGACAAAATGAATGTTCTTGAGATTGAGACAAAAGCGTATTTGGAGTCAATAACAGACAACAAAACTCTTCAAAATGTATTGGCTGGAACGAGTTTGTTGTATGCTGGTGAGGCTTATAAGACACCATTTTATGTACATGCTCTTGTTGTTAATAGTTATATACAAAGTTCTTTTCGATTTGTTGATGGTGGCTCACAGATCGCCAGGTTGCTTGCAAAAGTTATCAAATCGAATGGCGGGACTATTTTGAAAGGAAAAAATGTAAATCGCATTGTTGAAGAAGGCGGGAGCGTAGAGTTTATCGAAACGGACACCAATGAAAAATTCTTTGGCAAACTATTTATTTCAAGTATCCATCCGCAACAAACCATGGAAATGACGGCAAGCCCTCTGATTAAAAAAGCGTTTCGAAGTCGTTTGGAAGGGTTGCAAAATTCTGTCTCTACATTCTACATTAGCATTGTACTAAAGAAAGGCTCACTAAGGTACCAGAACAAGAATTATTATTATTTTGCGAAGAATGACGCTTGGTCAGCACTAGAGTACACGCCTGAAACCTGGCCAACAGGGTATGCATTGTACTTCAGTGCGATTTCCAAGAACACTGAGTATGCTGAGGCGATTACATTGATGACATACATGCATTTTGAGGATGTTGCGAAGTGGAAGGATACCTTTAACACCGTTTTGCGTGAGGGCGACAGAGGTAAGGAATATGAACTTTTTAAAAAAGAAAGAGCTGAAAAATTATTTGCCTCTGTGGAAAAAAGATTTCCTGGATTTACGGACAGCATTAACAAGTATTATGTTGCAACTCCGTTGACGCTTCGCGACTATATGGGAACTAATGATGGCTCTATGTATGGCGTAGTTAAAGATTACAAAGAACCGATGCGAACGTTTATTTCCCCAAGGACAAAAATACCAAACCTGTATCTTACTGGGCAAAATTTAAATCTGCATGGTGTCTTGGGAGTAGCGGTGAGCGCTGTTGTAACCTGTTCGGAGATTCTGGGAGGTGATTACCTACTAACAAAAATCCGTGATGCTTAGGGGGCACATTAAAAGAGGTTTTCTAGCCTTATTTATTGTGGTAGGCATGCCTCTGCTGATACTTTTTGTTTATCTAAAAATTGTTACTTCGATAACAGAACCGACCCCGACTGATTTATTGGCCCCTGAGTTACACAACGCAGGTCATTCCGACAGTTTTCGAACGATGGGCAACAACTGGCTTCGCAAAAGTGAAAGCGGGCTTTATGAAATGTATGTGGAAGGACCTCCATTTGAGAGAGGTGTAGTTCTGGGTAGGCTTGCGAAGGACCTTGTACAATATCAGGAAATCGTATTTAACGACCAGATTGAGCAGTTGGTTCCTTCTCCACTTTATCGAAATTTGCTAAAGTATTTTGTTGGGTGGTTCAATCGTAATCTTAATAGTCATATTCAAGATGAATACAGACTTGAAATTTTTGGCGTTTCAAAGTCGTTTTCTGATGATTACAATAGCATTGCACCACCTTACCAAAGGGCGATCAATTATCATGCGGCCCATGATATTGGGCATGCCCTTCAGAACATGTCCTTGGTTGGGTGCACATCGTTTGCTACATGGGATGATCGCTCTGAGGACAAATCGCTTATTGTAGGAAGAAATTTTGATTTTTTTGCTGGAGATGATTTTGCGAAGAACAAATTGGTACTTTTTATGAAACCCAAAGATGGCCACCAATTTGTATCGATCACTTGGGCAGGTATGATGGGAGTGTTGTCTGGTATGAACGATCAGGGACTGACTGTAACAATTAATGCTGCTAAGTCTGATATACCGTCTGAGGCATTTACACCAGTGTCGTTGGTTGCACGTGAGATATTGCAGTATGCCTCCAATATTGATGAGGCTTATGCTATTGCGGCAAAAAGGAAAATGTTTGTTTCAGAGTCATTTCTTATTGGCTCCTATAAAGACGACAAGGCAGTCATCATTGAAAAGACAGAAAACGATATAGAGCTATTTGACAGCAGAACCAGCGAAATTATCTGTACAAACCATTTTCAAAGCGATGGAATTGGATCAAACCCACTTAATGTTCAGCACATCAAAGAATCAGCTTCGGTTCCTCGATTTGACCGTGTGAAGGAACTGCTTACAAGAAATCAATCCAATTCCATCTCCAACACAGCATCAATACTAAGAGACCGAAATGGGCTGGGTGACCGATCCATTGGACTTGGAAATGAACGTGCCATTAACCAACTCATTGCACATCATTCTGTGATCTTCCAGCCGGGTACGCTGCGGGTATGGGTTTCAACTCGGCCTTGGCAACTTGGTAAATATGTTTGCTACGATCTAAACGATGTTTTTGGGAGTCGTTTGAAATATGATCAAGAAATACATCAGTCAATATTGACCATTCCTGAAGACCAGAGCATCGACAAGGTTACCTTGGACCGTTTCAAAAAGTTTAGTAATTATAGATTTCCCTTTCAATCTAAAGAACAGATTCAGCCCGACAGTTTGCTAAAATGGAACCCGAATCTTTACCTTTCCTACTTGCTAGTTGGGGATTATTATTTTGACAGAGGCGAGTATAAAACCGCGAAGTTAAATTATGAAAAGGGCTTGGCATTGGTAGTAGCCACGGAGCAAGAGCGCAAATACATGGCTGATCGTATTCAAAAATGTAATGAGGAATTATGATTGCAGGTATTGGCGTAGATATGATCGAAGTAAAAAGGGTTAAGGCTAAAATTGTTAAAGAACGTGGTTTTCGAGAGCAGACTTTTTCCGCGGAAGAAATTGAGTACTGCGAAAATCAGCAGAAGCCTTTTCTGCACTACGCTGCACGATTCTGTGTGAAGGAGGCATTTTTGAAAGCTGCAGGAGTTGGTTTTTCAATGGGTTTCGCTTTGAGTGACATTATTGTAGCTACGCTACCTTCTGGTCAACCCCACCTTCAATTGCAAAAGCAGTATATAAATCTGGCGGAAGAGCAACACTGGAAAAACTTCCATGTTTCAATTTCACACCTAGCGTCAATCGCTACCGCGATTGTTATAATAGAAAAATGAGCATTTCCAAAATTGACTGCAGTACAAAACAGGCCATACAAACTTATCAGGAGAGCCAATTGACCAAGGCACTTCAATATGTTGCAATCCATTCTAGATTCTATAAGGCCCACTTTAGAAATAATAATATTAACCCATTGGCAATTAGAACGCTGAAGGACTTGGTCGAAATTCCAGTAACCACTAAAAATGATCTCCAAAGGCACAATTGGGATTTTCTTTGTGTCCCAAAAGAAGAGGTTGGGGATTTTGCAATCACATCTGGAACTCTGGGTGCACCCGTAACAATAGGTTTAACAAAGTCGGATTTAATGCGACTTGCTCAAAACGAATACAGCTCGTTCTTATGTGCGGATGGCAGTTCAAGAGACAGGTACCAGTTGATGCTAACATTGGATCGCCAGTTTATGGCCGGCATTGCCTACTATGAAGGCTTAAAGAAACTAGGTGCTGGTATAATACGGGTTGGGCCCGGTGCACCAGATATGCAATTCGATTCAATTCTGAGATATGAACCAACGTGTTTAATCGCTGTGCCGTCCTTCCTTGTTAAATTGGTAGAGTATGTAAAGCAGCAAGGTCAAAACTTGAGTGCAACGTCCGTTAAAAAAGCAATTTGCATTGGCGAAAGCATCCGCAACAACGACTTTTCACTCAACGAAATAGGCAAAAGAATTAAAGCTACCTGGGATATTTCCTTGTATAGCACTTATGCTTCTACAGAAATGCAAACCGCTTTTACTGAGTGTTCTTTTGGTGTCGGTGGGCACCATAATCCTGAGTTGATTATTGTTGAGTTATTAAATGAAAACGGGGAGCCAGTTAAAGCAGGTGAGCCCGGGGAAGTGACCATCACTACGCTTGGAGTTGAGGGCATGCCACTCATACGTTACAATACTGGAGACATTTCCATAGGCCATGACCAGCCTTGTGTGTGCGGAAGAAATACAATGCGGCTCGGTCCAATACTTGGTCGTAGGCAGCAAATGATAAAGCTGAAAGGAACCACTTTATATCCCCCTGCAGTTTCCGAATTGCTTAACAAAACGAAGGGTGTATACGATCATGTAGCCGAAGTGACAACTAGTGCGCTGGGAACTGATAGCTTGACACTATACCTATTGATTGAAGATGCAGCGGTGAAGCAGAGGGTAATCAATAGCTTTAACTCAAAGCTACGCGTAACGCCTGATGTCAAGATTGTTGACAGGAGTGAGCTCGATAAGCTCCAGCTTGCCAGGGGCAGGAAGATTGCAAGGTTTCTTGATAATCGCAAGACTTAGATCAGCAGGATCAGCCCTTCATCTTCACAGTTTTCACACCCTGTCTCTCGAACAACCGCAGTCTGATACGACCTACTTGTACTTTCTTATGCCACTTATGGTCCTTATACCACGAGTGATGAATTCGTGGCTTCTTTACCTTGACCGTATGGTACTTGTGTCTGCTACAAGCAGAGAGGACCAGGAAGCAGAGCACGATGACAAATCCTTTCACATTCATTTGAACGACTAAAGTATTATAATATTCCCTAAAGTCGAGGATAGTGCAATTGTGGAGCCAGCGATCAAGTGATACTTTCAGGAAACGATTTGTAAATGATATTTTGGATAGAATGACCCAACTGCTATCTTTGCGCACCTATTTTGGTCTGGTAGTTCAGCTGGTTAGAATGTCCCGCTTATTGCGGGAAGGTCGCGGGAGTCCCGCGAGGCCAGCTAGATTGCAAAAAGTATTGGTCTGGTAGTTCAGCTGGTTAGAATGTCCCGCTTATTGCGGGAAGTTCGCGGGAATCCCGCGAGGCCAGCTAGATTGCAAAAAGTATTGGTCTGGTAGTTCAGCTGGTTAGAATGCCTGCCTGTCACGCAGGAGGTCGCGGGTTCGAGTCCCGTCCAGACCGCCACAAAGCCCTGATTTCTTATTAAGAGTCAGGGCTTATTTTTTCGATTAAAACCCCACTTTTTCAGATATTATGGCTCTTACCATTAAACCTGCTATTTTTACCGCGCAATAGAGGAGATTTTATGGAATTGGATTTCGAAATACCCATCGCAAGGTTAGAGGCAAAACTGGTAGACATGAAGGAACTTGCCAAGGACAGTGACGAGGATGTACAGTTGGCAGTAAACGCCCTGGAGAAAAAAATCGCAGCGCTTAAGAAAGAGACCTTCGAAAACCTTACGGGTTGGCAAAGGGTGCAACTCTCTCGTCACCCCGACAGACCCTATACCCTGGACTACATCTACGAGATGACCTCAGACTTTGTCGAGCTCTTTGGCGATCGCAATGTGGCGGATGACAAAGCCATGGTAGGCGGGCTTGGCACCATTGATGATCAGACCTTTATGATCATCGGCCAACAAAAAGGTAGAAACACCAAGCAACGCCAGCTCCGTAATTTTGGAATGGCTAATCCTGAAGGATATCGCAAGGCCCTGCGCTTAATGAAGCTGGCTGAGAAATTCAATAAGCCCATTGTAACCCTGATAGATACTCCAGGTGCTTTTCCGGGTCTGGAAGCCGAAGAGCGTGGACAGGGCGAGGCGATAGCTAGAAACCTAAAAGAGATGTTCATGCTGAAGGTTCCTGTCATCTGTATCATCATTGGTGAGGGTGCCTCTGGTGGGGCGTTGGGCATTGCCATTGGTGACAAGGTGTTTATGCTGGAGAATTCATGGTATTCTGTGATTTCTCCCGAGAATTGTTCTACCATTCTATGGCGTTCATGGGACTATAAGGAGCAGGCTGCGGAGGTTTTAAAGCTTACCGGGAAGGATATGCTTGCGAATAAGCTTATTGACGGGATAATTAATGAGCCTCTGGGCGGTGCGCATCGTGACATGCAATGGATGTCTAAAGAAGTGAAGAAGACAATTATGAAAAGTTATAAGGAACTGAATAAATTAACTCCGGAGGAAAGAATTAATAGCCGAATTGAGAAATTCTGCGCGATGGGCGTGGTTAATGAATAACAGTATTGCAACAGTAGTCAAAACCGCATAATTTAACTGTGCGGTTTTTTTATTTATGGGAATACGAAAATTTTTTGCGAGCATTAATTGGGTTGATCACACCATCAACTTTATAGTGGTGATTGTAGGTGTTACCATTGCCTTCTATCTAAGCAATCAAAAGGAAGTAATTGAGCGAAGAGAGTTAGAGCGTAACTCACTTGAAAGCATTGTCACTGACCTCGAATATGATATCGATTTTTTAACCCACTCCACAGACACCCTAGGTCTGCTAAAAAGAAAGCTTTCAGGATTTGTTAATGATCTTTCAGCAGGACTGGCAAGTAGAGATTCCTTATTTCAATATATATCAATCTACTATGTGCAGATCCCCTTTCTTCCTGCTGACAATACATATCAGTCGTTGGTGACTTCAGGAAATTTGGATGTAATTAGGGATTTTGAATTGAGAAAGGGAATCACAGAACTCTACCACCGCGACTATGAGGCAATCAAAGTGGTGGATCAACTCTCCTCGCTGCAAAAGAACAGTTTGGTGCTGCCTTACTTGATGACGCTCGATCATGGCCGAGTTCAGAATATCAACATAAACGACCCGAGGTTCTTTAATGTGAGTATGTTCTCTCTTTACTACTTAGTGCAGAAGCATCAGTATGATTCCATGGCATTGCAACATGCCAAGGCTCTTAAGTCACGCATCAATCAGAAAATTGAAACACTGTGAAACTGCATGTCATTGATACCAGTTTTTTTAAGCTAGATGGGGGAGCCATGTTTGGTGTAGTACCCAAGTCACTGTGGCAACGAACTAACCCTGCAGACGAAAAAAACTTATGCACATGGGCGATGCGCTGTCTCCTCGTTGAGGATGGTCAGCAATTGATTTTGATTGACAATGGAATTGGCGACAAGCAGGACGAGAAGTTTCTCAGCCACTATTACCTCCATGGTGAAACGGACTTACTTCGCTCCTTAAAGCAGCAGGGTTTTGGGCCAAATGACATCACAGACATGTTTCTCACGCACCTTCACTTCGATCACTGCGGTGGTGGTGTGAAACGGAAGGGGGAGGGTTATGAACTGACTTTTGAGAAAGCAAGATATTGGTCTAACGCTGAGCATTGGAAATGGGCCACAGAACCAAATGCGCGCGAGAAAGCCAGTTTTTTGAAGGAGAATATTTTGCCAATGCAGGAAAGCGGGAATTTGCAGTTTGTCGATGCAGCTAAAGCATCACCGTTTTCTGCTTTTGATATTGGATATGTGTCCGGGCATACGGATAGGATGATGATTCCAAAAATCAAATACAAGGACAAAGTGATCTGCTATATGGCTGACTTGCTTCCCTCTGTAGGTCACATTCCATTACCTTATGTAATGGGCTATGATACGCGGCCGCTAATTACGTTGGCTGAAAAGAAAAGTTTTTTAGATGAGGCTGCAGATCATGGCTACATCTTGTTTTTAGAGCATGACCCACAGTTTGAATGCTGCACGGTAAAGCATACTGAAAAAGGAGTGAGGGTTGATCAAACATTTTCCCTGGCGGAAGTGCTATGAAGGTTGGACTAGTATTGTCGGGAGGTGGCGCACGCGGGATGGCGCACATCGGGGTGATCAAAGCGTTGGAAGAATTTGGCCTTACATTCTCTTGTATTGCAGGTACCTCGGCCGGATCAATAGTGGGTGCGATGTATGCCTACGGTTACCAGCCCGATGAAATGCTGAGTATTCTGAAAAATATTTCCGTGTTTCGCTCCGTGAGGCCGGCCTGGGCTTGGACGGGCCTATTAACAATGGATGGACTGAGAGATTTACTCTACAAGCACATGCCTGAAGATAATTTTAGTGCACTGAAGATTCCCATGACGATAGCCGCTACAGAAATTAAGATGGGGACTACCCACTATTTTACAAGTGGTAAATTAATTCCTGCTATCATCTCTTCGTGCTCTGTTCCTGCGGTCTTTAATCCATCGAGCTATAATGGAGGTATGTATGTGGATGGTGGTCTGCTCGACAATCTGCCAAGTAGGGTAATAAGGGATGAGTGTGATGTATTGATAGGATCACACTGTAATCCTGTAGGAAAAAACTTCGACCCTACCAATGTGAAGTTGGTCATAGAGAGGAGCCTGCTTATGGCCATTAATGTGAATACAACTATTAGCAAGCGTCATTGCGATGTAGTGATAGAGCCGGAGCGACTATCCCAATTTAGTAGCTTTGAGATCGCTAAAGCCAAAGAAATGTTTGACATTGGCTACCAATACACCAAAGAGAATTATTCACCAAAGCACTTCGAAAAAGTAGTAACATGATAGAAACCGATTTGAATTTCAAGGAACAGATCGTGAAGGGCATCCCTGATCACCTACCGCCTCCCCAGGCGTACGACCCGGCTATTAATCACGCGCCTATTCGAAAGGAAATTCTGAGCATGGAGGAAAAAAAGCTGGCAATCCGAAATGCCTTGCGATATTTTAAACCACAGTTTCATGAAGAATTAGCTCCCGAATTTTTGAAAGAGCTGAATTCGTATGGTCGTATTTACATGTATCGATTCAGACCTCAATACAAAATGCATGCGAGGCCTATTGAGGAGTATCCGGCAAGAAGTAAGCAGGCTGCAGCGATTATGTTAATGATTCAAAACAATCTTGATCCCGCTGTCGCGCAACATCCTCATGAGTTGATTACTTATGGTGGAAATGGAGCTGTATTTCAAAATTGGGCGCAGTATTTAATTACCATTCAGTACTTGGCTGAGATGACTGATGAACAAACTTTGCACATGTACTCTGGCCATCCTATGGGATTGTTTCCCTCTTCCAAAGATGCCCCCAGGGTCATAGTGACCAACGGGATGATGATTCCTAATTATTCACAACCTGACGACTGGGAGAAATTCAACGCGCTAGGCGTAACACAATACGGACAAATGACTGCGGGATCTTACATGTACATTGGTCCTCAGGGAATAGTACATGGCACCAACATCACAGTATTGAATGCAGGACGAAAAATTTCCCGAGCTGGCGAGGGGCTTGCCGGGAAGATATTTGTAACCTCTGGCTTGGGTGGGATGAGTGGAGCACAACCTAAGGCAGGAAATATTGCTGGTTGCATCACTGTAATTGCAGAAGTAAATCCCAAGGTGACAAGGAAGCGTCACGAGCAGGGGTGGGTGGATGAAATCGTGGAGGATCTTGATTCATTGGTGGCCCGCGTCAAGAAGGCGCGTGAAGGTAAAGAAGTGGTTTCCATTGCCTATCAAGGAAATATTGTTGACGTATGGGAACGCTTTGACAAAGAGGAGATTTACATTGACTTGGGATCAGATCAAACTTCCTTGCACAATCCCTGGGCAGGGGGGTACTACCCCGTGGGTCTCAGTTATGAGGAGAGTAATGTACTGATGGCCAAAGACCCAGTCTCGTTTAAGGAAAGGGTGCGAGATACATTACGCAAGCATGCGGATGCCATCAATAGACACACTGCAAAGGGCACTTACTTTTTTGACTACGGAAATGCATTCCTGCTTGAGGCGTCAAGGGCCGGAGCGGACGTAATGGCAAAAGATGGTATCAACTTTAAGTATCCCTCGTACGTGCAGGATATCATGGGGCCCATGTGCTTTGACTATGGCTTTGGGCCCTTCCGCTGGGTTTGCACGTCCGGTAAGCAGGAAGACTTGGATTTTACCGATCGGATGGCGGGTGAAGTGTTGGAAGAAATTCTAAAAGAAGCGCCCGAAGAGATTCATCCGCAGCTCAGGGATAATATTAATTGGATTAAGGCAGCTAAGGAAAATAAATTAGTGGTCGGTTCGAAGGCTCGAATACTATACGCTGACGCGGAGGGACGCATGAAAATTGCAGCAGCATTTAATAAAGCGGTGAGAGATGGAGACATCGGGCCTGTGGTGTTGGGAAGAGATCATCACGATGTATCGGGAACGGATAGCCCATTCAGAGAGACATCTAATATCTATGACGGTTCGAAATTCACGGCAGACATGGCGATCCACAACGTCATTGGCGATTCTTTTCGTGGGGCTACCTGGGTTTCAATACACAATGGCGGAGGAGTGGGCTGGGGAGAGGTGATCAATGGAGGTTTTGGAATGTTGCTTGATGGAAGTGAAAGTGCGGATGGACATATTTCGTCAATGCTACATTTTGATGTAAATAATGGTATCGCAAGACGAGCCTGGGCCAGAAATGAGGGAGCAATCAGTGCAATCGCGCGCGCCCAGGAATTAGAATCTTCGTTGAAAGTGACGATGCCCAACTTAGCGGATGACAAATTGATCGATTCCCTCCTGTAGCCATGTTGCGGCCTATCTACCTGTTACTTTTTAAAGTATTTGGCTGGAAAATCAATGGGCACTTTCCCAAAAATGTAAAAAAGTTTGTGATCGCAGTTGCACCTCATACCAGCAACTGGGATTTTGTGGTGGGCGTGGCAGCCCGGAGCATCTTGCGTATCCAAAAAGCAAAATTTCTGGGCAAAAGTCAGCTCTTTCGGCCACCTTTTGGCTGGCTATTCAGACGCTTGGGAGGCTATCCGGTTGACCGATCGAAAAGACAGGACGTGGTAGAACAGGTGGCGCATATCTTTGACCAACATGATGATTTTGTTTTGGCCTTAGCGCCAGAGGGTACAAGGAAGAAGGTGGACAAGCTTAAGACAGGATTTTATTATATCGCCAAAAAGGTAGGTATACCCATTTATCCGGTAGGCTTTGATTTTAGAAAAAAGGAAATCATCATTGGTGAGCCGATGACGCCCTCTGATGATTTTGAAAAGGACATAGAAAAGCTGATGGTGTTTTATCGCGGAATCACAGGGAAAAATCCAGAGTTAGGGTTTTGAGCACAGACAGGGGATAGTGCAATATTGTCCGATTTCGGAAACGATCGATGCTTTTGAGAAGTAATTATTAACTTTATCAGCATATCAACCAAACACAAAACATTATGAAAAAAATTATTGTACTCACAATGTTTCTTGCTGGAGTAGCAACTTCAGGGTATTCTCAATTCATAAAACAGGGAACCATATTAGGGGGAGGGTATTTTGAATATAGATCACATAAAGATTCTGATACGGATGATAAGCAGTCATCTCTTAGTTTAATGCCTTGGGGAGGCTACATGGTAATCGACAACCTTGCCGTGGGGGCAACCTTGGGTATTTCTTCTAGCACTTCTAAAAACGATGCTTCAAATTTCAAATCAACAAGTACTGATTTTCTTTTTGGACCTGTGGCGAGATACTATTTAGATAATGGATTATTTGCCCACGGTCAATTTGCTTTCGGAAGTAGAAACAGTAAAACGGAGTCGGGAGGAAGTACCACTGAGAACAAAAATACATTAAATGAGTTGCGCCTTGGTGCTGGATATGCCATCCGTATTTCGGACACAGTGCTTTTTGAACCCATAGCCGGATTTTTGTCGCAAGGGTCCAAAAACAAGACTTCAAATGTAAAAACTACTGAAAATGGATTTTTTCTAATGGCTGGATTTACCATATTTTTCCATTCGACAAATTGAATGTAAGTTTGAAAGACAAAAGTAAACGAGAAATAAAACACAAAGTATGAAACGATTTGGTGTAGTGATTTGTGTGCTGGCCTTTATTGGCATGTCGCACTCCGCAATAGCACAGGCTCAAGTAGCGTTGGGTATCAAGGGAGGGCTTAACTTTGCATCTATAGATGCTTCCACTAGCGTTGATTCAAGAACAGGCTTTAATGCAGGGGCATTCGCCTTGTTCAAGCTTACGAAAATTGGGATACAGCCTGAGCTTCTGTTTTCCTCACAAGGCTTCAAGCTGAAGGATGCGGTGCAAGACATCAATTCCACTTACAACTACATCAATATTCCTGTGTTGCTAAAAATCTATTTGGTGGCCGGCCTCAATCTACAGTTGGGTCCCCAGTTTGGATTTGTTTCCAAGGCGGAGGTAGAAACGGTTGATTTAAGTGGGACGTCTTCAGTGACTGATGTCAAGGATCAACTGAAGGGGTCGGACATAAGTGCTGCGTTGGGTCTCGGCTGGGATCTTCCGTTTGGCCTCACTGTCGATGGGCGTTACAACCTGGGCTTGTCAGACATCAATGACAGTGCAGCAGCGTCAACAGTAAAGAATCAGGTGATCCAAGTTTCGGTGGGTTGGAAGATTATTAAGCTTGGAAAGTAATTAAGTTCTAATGCAAAACTAAGAGAGCCACTCGACTGAGTGGCTTTTTTTATATAGCCCCTCACTGTAAATTCGCGCGTTGCTATGGCTGCACTAAATTATTCTCAGACGCTCGACTACCTCTACGCTGTATTGCCAATGTTCCAACGCATTGGGGCCGCAGCCTACAAACGAGACCTGGATAACACTATCAAGTTATGCGAGGCACTTGGAAACCCTCAACATAAATTTCAATCCATCCATGTGGCTGGCACAAACGGCAAGGGTAGTTCATGTCATATGATAGCCGCTATTCTGCAATCGGCTGGTTACAAGACCGGATTGTATACTTCTCCACATTTAAAGGAATTTACAGAACGAATCAAGATCAATGGCGTAGAAATTCCACAGGAATTTGTGGTTGATTTTGTGGAAAGGATCAAACCTCACATCGAGGAAATCAAACCATCCTTCTTTGAAATTACGGTGGTGATGGCATTCGACTATTTTGTCAATCAAGGCATCGACTATGGCGTTATTGAAGTGGGACTGGGAGGAAGGCTGGACTCGACCAACGTGGTTAATCCGCTGGTTGCATTGATCACTAATATAAGCTTTGATCATAAGGACTTGCTGGGGGAGACCCTGTTGCTCATTGCCGCAGAGAAGGCAGGAATCATTAAGAATGACGGTATTGTGGTAATCGGTGAGCGACAAGAAGAAGTGGCAGAAGTGTTTATTAGAAGAGCAGAATTGCAGAAGGCAAAAATACTATTTGCACAAGATGAGTATCAAGTGAACGAGAGTGGAGAGGTAGGGTTTGAGGTGAAGGAACTGCATCAGTTGCTTTTCGAAGATCTCGTTCCTGATCTGAAAGGCACTTATCAGAAAAAAAATATACCTGGCGTGCTTTCCGTAATCAGTCAACTGCGTTTACAAGGCTTGCAAATTTCTAACGATGCCATTATGGAAGGCATTGAAAACACGATTGGTCTCACGGGGCTGAAGGGGAGGTGGCAGAAGCTCTCAGAAGATCCCCTAACCTACTGCGATGTAGGTCACAATGAAGATGGCATCATGGCAGTGTTGGAGTCCATTGAGGCCCTGGACTATGTGAAACTTCATTTTGTAATAGGTGTGGTGAAGGATAAGGAAGTGAGAGCGGTATTAAGACTTCTTCCAAGAGAGGCTACCTACTATTTTTGTCAGGCAAGCGTTCCTCGCGCATTAGATGCGTCTACACTTAAGATACAGGCAAATGAAATGGGACTTGCCGGCTCCGCATTTCCGAATGTGATGGATGCTTATAACGAAGCCCGAAAACATGCAAATAAAGATGACCTTATTTTTATCGGTGGAAGTACCTTTGTGGTGGCGGAATTAGATGGATTGTAGATAACATGAAGAGGAAATTAGAACGGTACAAAATAATTTCAGAAAGAGATAACGTGCTGGAACCCGGCAAGGAGATATATTTTGAGATAAAATCGAATTGGAAAAGCACCTATTTTAAAAATGATCATCCTCTTACTGTGGAGTTAGCTTGCGGGCGCGGAGAGTATACGGTGGGGATGGCCAGTCTATTTCCTGATCGTAATTATGTAGGAGTAGACCTAAAGGGCGATAGAATTTGGAAAGGAAGTGGAATCGCTGAGGAGCAAGGGTTAAAGAACGTAGCCTTTTTAAGAGCTCAAATTCTTACAATTGGAAATTTTTTTGAAGAGAATGAAGTGGATGAGATTTGGCTCACTTTTCCGGATCCACGGCCGAAGAAAAGAGATATAAAAAGACGCCTCACGCACTCCCGGTTTCTCGATCTTTACAAGAAGGTATTGAAGCCCGAGGGAATATTCAGACTTAAAACGGACAATACAGGCCTATTTCAATTTACGCTTGAGGAGCTTCAAGGCAGATCAGATATTGCCAACCTTCAATACACAGAAGATATTTACAACAGTGAGATGAGACCGGAGTGCTACGACATCAAGACCAGGTACGAGATTGCGTTTTCTAGATTGGGTGAAAAGATAAAGTACCTTCGATTTCAATTCAAGAAATGACCCTCTTACATTCACCCTTGGCCAAGAACATCTCTTAATCTGCCTCTAGTGCTTCAAGAATGTCTGCCAGATGATCATAGGTCTTATTTCCGGAGGCCAGTTCTTCATTGCCCTGCAAGGCAATACCTGAGAGTGAAGAACTCAAAATATTCTGCAGCTCGTGATTCCCTTTGCTCATATCCACTAGCACAGGAACCTTCTCATTGAGTGATTCCCAGCTTGATAAATCACCTGAAGGAACGTCAGCGATAATGGTAGTTACCAGGTTGAGGTTGTGTTGCTGGACTTGTGCTAATTCTTCAGGTTTCAACGAAAGAATAATGTTGCCTTTGTATCCGTTATTAGACAATATGGCAAGTTTATCAAGCGTTGTCTCGATGTATTCAATCTTTCCTGCTTGGGTTACCACATTCAAAATTTGCTCATCAACAGGTTCAAGAAACTCTAAAGCAAATTGAGGCCCCACCACCCATTCACCGATTTCCTTGAATTGATCGATAGAAATCCCTCGCGCATCATTTCCAATGGGAAAGCTCAATATATCAACACCCATGCCTGCACAATAGCGGGCTTCACTCAGGTTGGTAATATTCCTAACTATGACTTTGGTTTTTAGCGGCATGAACAAATATCAAAAAGAAAAATAACTTTGCCAGTTAGAATCATATACAAGTTGAGATTGGCACATAAATACCTATTTCTGATTTCACTACTCATGCTGATCAGGTGTAGTGAGGAAGAGTCACCGCTGCCTTTATCAGACGCTGATTATTTTCCTCTCAAAGTCGGTATGTATGCGGAGTATGAAGTCATTGAAAAAATATATTCTGAAATAGAAGGTGAGGAGATATTTGAGTATGATCTTAAACAGATTGTCACGGATTCTTTTCCCAATGCTGCAGGAGGGTTCACATTTGTCCTCAATCGTTTTAGAAGAGACAATCCCTTGGAAGACTATCAGTATGTAGCTACCTGGTCTGCCAGAGTGGAACCTTCTCAGGTGGTGGTAAGTGAAGAAAACATCCCATTTGTTGTCTTGTCTTTTCCACTGGTAGAAGGGAAGCAGTGGGATGGCAATGCCCTCAATACCATGGGTGGTGAGGAGCTTTGTGGAAACGAAAACAATACACCTTGTGATATTTACAGTGTGATTAGTGATAAAGAACATTTTGAGTTCAATGGCGACCTATTTGAGGCATTGTCGGTTTCGCAAAACAACAACGAAGATATTATCGTTAAGCAAGATGTGCGGACGGAGCAATATGCAAGAGGTTTGGGGTTGGTCTATAAGATGAGCTCCATCCTAGAATACTGCACCGTGGGTGATTGTATAGGCAAGCAGGTGATTGAAAAAGGGTTTATCTTAGAGCAGCGGCTTACCACGATCGGGTTTGAATAAAATACTAACCATACTGCTCTTTTTATCATTCTTCTCTGGATGGGCTCAGGAGGGAAAATACGTGGTATTCTTCAAGGACAAGGCAGGAACACCGCATTCCATTGAGAACCCTTCAACCTTTCTTTCAGCAAAAAGTGTGGCTAGGCGTGAAAAACAAAATATTGCTATCACAGATCAGGACTTGCCCGTAGATCCTTCTTATGTAGCCTCCCTGGCTAGTATTGGAGCGGAAGCTCTATATACATCCAGATGGTTCAATTGCGCTTTGGTAGAGGTGACAGACGATAAGTTGCCCGCCATAGAAGCGCAGGCTTTTGTCATGTCCACTACGTATGTTGCACCTGCTACAGGCGTATCGGGCGGCCGGATCAAAAAGATTAAAGAGAAAAAAGAAAGCAGCGCTGACCTGGAGAATTTTGTTCAACTGGAAATGATAGGCCTTGACGATTTGCATGAGGAGGGATATGATGCAGCAGGCATTACCATAGGTGTCTTTGACAGTGGGTTTGAAGGCGTAGACCTCACAGATGCCTTTGTTTCCTTGCGGGATGAAGATCGAATAAAGGATTGGTTTGACTTCGTGGGGAAGGGAGAAAACGTGTATCAATATGATGCGCACGGTAGTGAAGTACTTTCCATTATGGCTGCCGAGTTGGATGGAAGCTATCGCGGTGGAGCCTATGGTGCAAATTACCTCTTGTATGTCACCGAAGATGTGGCAAGTGAATTCCGGGTAGAGGAGTACAACTGGTTATTTGCCGCTGAGCGGGCAGACAGTGCTGGTGTGGACATTATCAATTCCTCCCTGGGGTATAATTTATTTGATGATCCAGCGATGAATTATGAACCATCACAGATGGATGGACAGACAGCAGTAGTCACCAGGGCTGCGGCCATTGCGCTGACTAAAGGAATTGTGGTTGTAGTCAGTGCAGGCAACGATGGTGGGAACTCATGGAATATAATTAACCCTCCGGCAGATGCAGATGGTGTACTTGCGGTGGGGGCCGTGGCAAGTACTGGAGGCCTTGCCAGCTTTAGCTCGGTCGGGCCTTCTGCAGACGGTAGAATAAAACCGGATGTGGTGGCCATGGGTTCAAGTGTGTCGATCGTGAAATCAAACGGGTCGCTGGGTGTCCAAAGTGGCACGTCAGAAGCTGCACCTTTGATCGCCAGTCTGGCAGCCGGGGTTTGGCAAGCCTTTCCGGATTTAAGTGCAGAAGAGGTATATAGCCTAATTATCAATTCAGGAAGCTTGGCGCAAAATCCTGATAACCAGCGTGGTTATGGACTCCCTCACTACGTGATTATTAAGTCGTTGTTGAATGTGATCAGTGCCGTAGACGATGAAATGGGCGCTGCTGACTTCCTTATCTACCCAAATCCCGCCAAGGACGAGCTAATCGTGGAAGGCAATGAATCTTTTACCGCCAAAGCGAAAATTCAAGTAATGGACGTAATGGGTAGGGTAAGTCTGGACGCGGAAATTGCTTTTGAAAGCCCAAACTATTCCAGGGCCATAGATATTTCTCGATTGAGCGCTGGTACATATCTGTTGCGTGTCATTACTGCCGACCGCACTTTCCAGTTTCGCTTTATGAAGAAGTGACGGGTTAAGCCCTATAATATCCCGTATTTAGCATCTAACGGGCTATATTTGTGACATGAAACCCATTATAGCTCCCTCTGTCTTAGCAGCCGACTTTGCCAATCTGGAAAGTGAGACCCGGATGATTAACGAAAGTGTTGCGGATTGGATCCACGTTGACGTGATGGATGGAGTCTTTGTGCCCAATATTTCATTGGGCATACCAATTGTCAAGGCCATTAAGAAGCATGCGGAGAAGCCGCTAGATGTCCATCTGATGATTGTGAACCCGGAGCGATATATCGAGATGTTTTGTGATGCTGGCGCATCGATCATTTCTGTGCACTACGAGGCGAGCCCTCACCTTCACAGAACGGTTCAGCAAATCAAGGATCTTGGCTGTAAGGCTGGTGTTGCCATTAACCCTCATACTTCGGTGTCATTGCTGGAAGATATACTGGGTGATATTGATCTAGTCTGCATGATGTCTGTCAACCCTGGCTTTGGGGGACAAAAATTCATTGAAAACACGTACCGGAAGACGGAAGCACTTAGAAAAATGATTGACGGTGCTGGCGCAAAGGTGCAAATAGAAATAGATGGCGGTGTGAATCAAGACAATGCAAAACCATTACTTGATGCAGGTGCAGACGTATTGGTTGCTGGCAATTTTGTCTTTAGTTCAGCACAGCCAAAGGACGTGATCAAAAAGTTGAAATCACTAGCATAGATCAAAACAGGCAGGAAATTTGTTGTTATTCATAAAAACGAATATGCGAATTATAAGCTTCATTGCAATTATCTTATTAGTGAGTTCTTGTGCAAGGTCTGTAACAAGAATTGATCCCTCGGAATCGATTGACCTAAGTGGCAGATGGAATGACACAGATTCCAGGACCGTGGCCGAGACAATGACCAATGAACTGTTGGGGAGCGAAAAGTTCAAGAGCTACGCAAAAGAGAAGGGAGCTAAACCAGCTATTATTGTGGGCCTTGTACTCAATAAGACCAGCGAGCATATCGATGCAGACAATTTTATTAAGAAAATTGAACTCACCGTTTTCAACTCAGGAATTGCCGATCTCGTAGAATCAGATAGTTTTAGAGATAAAGTCAGGGAAGAGCGTGCTCAGCAACAGGACTTTGCTGAGTCTTCCACCGTATCGCAATGGGGCCTTGAAGTAGGCGCAGATCTTATGCTGTTTGGTGAACTGACTTCCGAAACAGATGTCTACAACAAGAAGCGAGTTGTGAACTATATCGTGACGATGTTCCTTACCGATATGGAGACAAATAAACGCGTGTGGTACGGACAAAAGGAGATTAAGAAGTTTATTAAGAACTAGCTTTTCGCTGATTACTTACTTAAGCTGTGCAGAGACTAACCAAAGCAAAGATATGCTGTGTGCTTACCCTGGTGGTAGCTCAGTCATGCGCCACGTATTACGAAACCAACATTTCGTTTAATGAGGCCTTTCGAAAAGGCAATCTTGAATTGGCACTTGAAGAACTACAGGAAACACCTGAAAAAGAATACCGTAAGAGGCAATTTTTGTTTCTGGTGAACAACGGCTTGTTGCTTTCAATTTTGGGTCGGTACGAGGAAAGCAACACTTACCTTGAAAAGGCATTCATATTTGGGGAGGACTTTCGAATTAATTACCTAAATGAGGCCGCCTCCTACCTGACCAATCCAAACTTCACAGTCTACAGGGGCGAAGATCATGAACATCTACTTCTGCTCTACTACAAAGCACTAAACTTCTTAAAACTTGGTAAAACGCAGGAGGCGTTGGTGGAATGCCGCAGGATGAACATTAGGCTTCAGCAATTGAGCGACAGGTACGACACGGACAAGAAATACCGTGAGGACGCGTTTATACAATTGTTGATGGGAATCATTTACGAAACAGACAAGGATTACAACAATGCATTTATTGCCTATCGCAACGCCTACAACACTTATCAATCAGACTATGTGAATCTATTCAATATGGATTCACCGGAACAACTCAAGGTAGACTTGGTGCGGACAGCACTACTAAGTGGCCTGGAATCGGAGTACGATTTCTACAAGAGAGCGTTTGGTTTGGAGGATTATGCTTATGAACCTTCATCGGGCGGGGACTTGGTTTTTTTCTGGCATAATGGGCTTGGTCCAGTGAAGGCGGAATGGGGTATCAACTTTGTAATTACAAGAAGGGGAGACATGGTAACTTTTTACAATGAATCTTTAGGGCTTAGTTTTCCATTCAACATTGGTGACTATAGCGAAGATGAGAAGAAGGGCTTAGAAAAGCTTGAGGTATTCAGAGTGGCATTTCCGAAGTACGTGGAGCGTCCAATCTACTTCAATAGCGCTGTGCTGGAAAATGGAGAAGAGGTACGAGAACTGGAAAAAATCGAAGATGTAAATAAGATTGGTTTTCAAGTATTGGAGCAACGAATGACCCTGGAGTTTAGCAAGGCCCTGATACGCGCGGCCATGAAGAAGGTGGCAGAATATCAGGTGCGAAAAGAGAACGAAGCATTAGGGTCACTATTCGGAATCATCAATGCCATCACAGAAAAAGCGGACACCAGGAATTGGCAAACATTACCTCACTCAATCTCTTATGCGCGCGTACCACTTACGCTGGGTAACAATGAGGTCACATTCACTTTAAAGAGCAGTGCCCAGCCAAATGATAGGCACGAATTCGCCTACGTGATTGATAAACCTGGAGTCATCTTTCACACCTTCACTTCGCTGGAGAGCCGATATGAGCACTATAGCCTCTATTAAGTTGTGTTAATTACATAATTTTAAGCACCTTGATAGTTGTTTTTAATTTGGAAAAACTGCGTATAGTTAGAAATATATCGCTTGTGCTGACTTTTGTGGTACTTATACCCACAATGGCGCTGGCACAGGAAGAAGAGGAGATTTCCTTTCCCCTCGATAACTTCTATGTGGAGCGGCAAAACAACGCACTGAGGGGCTTCTTGACGAAACTGACGCTAGGAGTGAGCCTGGGATATGGCCGTACTTTTTTTAAGCACAAATTAGAGAGCTTTAATGTCTATCAAGACTCTGTTTTTGGACCTAAGATATTTCCTACATCGGGTTCGCCACAGTATCAAAGCTGGATTAACAAACTAGAGCTGGACACAGCGGCTAATATTCCCGGTAGCTACCTGGTGAGTTCCGATTCCTCTGAGCTAGGCTTTAAAGGTCGTGGTTTGAATATCCCAATCAAGCTCACTTTGCATTATGAGTTTAAAAGATACCGTGTAGGAGTGGGCTACTCTTATGAATTTATGAGGCTGGGGGAGTTCAATCCAACCAGTTTCCAAAACGACATCAGGTCGTTTCGACCTCCCGATCCGAATGGATTTATGAGCAAGTATTTTGTAGTCCTGGGAGGGTCATTTTACCGCTGGGACAAGGTGTTGTTTGTGGCGGATGCCAATATTGGAGGGTTCAAACCGGGAAAGAATTTTACAAACAGTGCGATCAAGAAGGGGATTTATGCCAACATTGGAGTGTCAGCGGAATACCAGTTCTCTGAGTACCTTACCGCATTTGTACGGCCCTCTTTTGAGTTCAAAAACTATACAATGAACTTCCCCGAGGTAGACCGTAAGATCAAGCACAATATGAATGCGCTTTATGTCAATGTGGGCCTGGCTTATAAGTTGCCCAAGCTACCAAAGTGTTACCACCCCGATTGCCACGCCCAAATCAACCATGCACATGGCAATAAAGAGTACCGAAGTCGGATGCATGGTATTTTCAAAAAGCAGAACCCGCATTACGGTGAAAACTACCCCAAGCTGATTAAGGAGAAACGAAAAAACAAGAAGAAAATTAACCCTTACTAGCACCTCTAATAGTCCTGGTTTTGGAGGCGCTAAAAGGCCTACTTTCAGCACTTTAATTGATGTTTTTTATGTATCTTGCGGCCCATAAAAACGAGGTGTTTTGACTCCCAGATCAAGCCACCTTTTTCATTACTAAAAGTTAAAAAGTGGCAGACGAAACTCCGACCCAGCCTTCAGGCAGGTTAAGTATAATTCCAATCAATATTGAAGATGAAATGCGTGGTGCCTACATCGAATATACGATGTCGGTCATCATTTCGCGCGCATTGCCCGATGTAAGAGATGGATTGAAACCAGTGCATCGCAGGGTACTTTATGGTATGCAAGAGTTGGGTGTAAACTACAACAAGGCTCATAAGAAGTCCGCGAGAATAGTGGGAGAAGTGCTAGGTAAGTACCATCCACATGGTGACGCTTCGGTATATGACACCATGGTGCGAATGGCACAGGATTGGTCGCTGCGATATACGCTAGTTGATGGCCAGGGTAATTTCGGATCTATCGATGGAGATTCTCCAGCTGCCATGCGATATACGGAAGCGAGGCTCAAGCGCATCGCGGAGGAGCTTCTGGCAGATATCAATAAGGACACGGTGGATTATCAATCGAACTTTGATGACTCACTTACCGAGCCTACAGTGCTTCCAGGTAAAATTCCTAACCTTCTGATCAATGGATCATCAGGTATCGCTGTAGGTATGGCCACTAACATGGCGCCACACAATTTGAGCGAAGTGGTGGACGGTATTGTCGCATACATTGATAACAGAGAAATTACGATACCCGAGTTGATGCAGATCATCACAGCCCCTGACTTTCCAACGGGCGGAATCATTTACGGATACTCGGGCGTACAACAAGGTTTCCTCAATGGCAGGGGCAGAGTGGTGGTGAGGGGCAAGGCTGAGATCGTGACCAAGGATAATGGTAGAGATCAGATCATAGTGACCGAGATTCCATACATGGTGAACAAGGCCCAGATGATTGAGCGAACCGCCATGTTGATCAATGAGAAGAAAATTGAGGGTATTACAGATATACGCGATGAATCTGACAGGGATGGCTACCGCGTGGTTTACGATTTGAGAAAAGATGCCATACCCAACATCGTACTCAACAACCTATATAAGTATACCCAACTTCAATCTTCATTTGGAGTGAACAACGTGGCTTTGGTGAATGGAAGGCCGCAGACGCTCAACCTGAAAGACCTTATTGTCCACTTTGTGGACCACCGTCATGAAGTTGTGGTGAGAAGGACAAAATATGACCTCAATGAAGCGGAAAAGAGAGCCCACATTCTGGAAGGCTATCTCATCGCCTTGGATAATCTTGATGAGGTGATTGCCTTAATAAGAAACTCCAAGGATCCGGAAGTAGCCAAGATCGGTTTAATAGAAAAGTTCAGTTTGAGTGAAATACAGGCGAAGGCTATCCTGGAGATGCGCCTTCAAAGACTGACCGGACTTGAGCGAGAAAAAATTGAGAATGAATACAAGGAACTGAAGGCCTTGATTGCTCACCTAAATGAAGTGCTGGCTAACGAGCCCATGAGGATGGACATCATCAAGACAGAGCTCATGGAAATTAAGGAGAGGTATGGGGACGCTCGCAGAACCACGCTGGTGCATCACGATGATGACATTACCGTGGAAGACATGATTCCCAATGAGGAGATGGTCATTACCATTTCCAATCAGGGATATGTGAAGCGCACGTTGCTGTCGGAGTATAGGACTCAAGGCCGAGGTGGTGTGGGTTCTAAAGCTGTGAGTACAAAGGAGGATGATTTCACAGAACATTTATTTATTGCCCATGCGCACAATTACCTGCTGATTTTTACGGAGTATGGTAAAGTGTACTGGAAGAAAGTATACGAGATACCTGAAGGAAGTAAGACTTCAAAAGGTCGCGCGATTCAAAACCTGCTGAACATTGAGCCCGGGGATAACGTGCGGGCGGTGTTGAAAGTAAAAGATCTTTCAGATCAGGATTACATCAAGTCAAACTATGTAATTCTGTGCACGCAAAGAGGAATTATTAAAAAGACCAGTTTGGAAGCTTATTCCAGGCCAAGGGCCAACGGAATAACCGCCATTACGATACATGAAGGGGACAAGCTTTTGACGGCCTCGTTTACCAATGGTAACAACCAAATCGTAATTGCGAAGAGCGAAGGTAAAGCTGTGCATTTCAATGAAGCAGATGTACGGCCAATGGGCAGAACCGCATCGGGAGTGAGGGGCGTGACACTAGAGTCTGAAAATGACAGGGTGGTGGGGATGATTTGCATTAGCCGCGATGGCGCCAATGTGCTTGTGGTGTCGGAGAAGGGTTATGGCAAGAGATCTTTAATTTCTGATTACAGGATCACCAAAAGGGGTGGAAAGGGTGTTAAAACGATCAATATCACGGAAAAAACTGGCAAGCTTGTTGCAATCAAATCTGTGGTTGACAACGATGAGCTTATGATTATTAACCGTTCAGGTATTAGTATTAGAATAAAAGTATCTGAACTTAGGGTCATGGGGCGTGCAACCCAGGGTGTGAGGGTAATTCGCCTTAATGAGGATGACGCGATTTCTTCTGTGGAAAAAATTCAAAAAATGGAAGAAGTCGATGGAACAATAACCGATTCAAACCCATAAATTTGTTTCCTTAAAAACCAAAAACCAATGAAAAGATTACTCCTTTTAGCGTTAATAATACCCATAGCTGTGGCTGCACAAAAGCCGGTGAAGCCAAGCAAGCCAAAGGCTGAGAATGCCCTCAGGGAAGGAAGGTTTGATGAAGCTAAGGCCATTATTGATGCCACAGTTGCCAGTGAAAAATTTGCTGACGATGCGAAGGCCTGGTATTTGAAAGGTCTTATCTACGCAGGTATTGATACCACTAAAAATGAGCAATACAAATCGCTAATAGCTGATCCATTTCCTGATGCTAAAGCTGCCTTTGAAAAAGCTTATGAGTTGGATAATGGAAAGAGCGGTAGCTTTATAAATGACCCAAGCGGTTTTCCGATGCTCCCAGATCAGGTGAATGCCTACTTTGCACAAAGTTACTTTGAGAAAGGCGTAAAGGCATATCAGGACGACCAGGAATATGAGACTGCGCTGTCATACATGGACAAGACTTTGTTCTTCATTCCAAATGATACCTCAGTACTTTTAAACAGTGGGATTTTCTTTGCACCGGCCGCGGATGATCATCAGAAAACGATTGAGTATCTCAGAAAGTACTTGGAGCTTGGTGGCCAGTCTACTGATGCCTGGGTGGTTCTTTTTGGAACCTATAGAGATGAACTTAAAGATAACGAGAAAGCGTTAGCTGTCGCCAAAGAAGCAGTGGCTGCACATCCGGAAAATAAGGAGTTTCCCAAGTATGAGTTAGATATGTACATCAAGATGGGCAAACTGGAAGAAGCGAAGGGCGCGATGGAAGTGCAGGTTAAGAATGACCCCGAGGATGCTGAAACAAGGTATTTCTTAGGCGTAATTAATGTGCAGTTGAAGAACAATGATGAGGCCAGAAAATGGTATGAGGAAGCCATAAAAGTGGATCCAAAATATCTGGAGCCGAGAATTGGATTGGCTGAGCTTGTGCACCTGGATGCGAAAATGGTGAAAACAGAAATGAACAATTTAGGGATCACTGCAGAGGACAGGAAGAAGCGGATAGAGCTTGACGGCAAGCTGGTGGAAAAGTTGAAAATAGTATTGCCCTACTGGGAGGCAGCTGAAAAGATATCACCTGACGATCCAAAAATATTGGATAACCTTTACGGGATATACTCTGACTTAGATATGGGCCCTCAAGTGGCAAGAATTGAGAAAAAAATGAAAGCGCTGGGTTTGTTTGATGAGTAGCAAACCAATATAAATTTTTGAAAAACTGCCTGTGCCAAAAAGCTCAGGCATTTTTTTTTAGGAAGACCTGATAATTTCGTCTCTATACTCTGATAGAATACTTGATTTAGAAAGGAAGCCGAGGTAGCGATCGTTTTCAATTACCGGAAGGTTCCACTGCTCAGTGTCCTCAAACTTCTTTAACACAGAGTTAAGGCTTTCGTCAGGTGAAATGATGGCACGTGGGCTTGACATGACATCTTTGATCTTTATTTCATCATACAGCGATTGATCAAACATCATTTCTTTTACACTGTCCAGGAGAATTACACCCTTCAGCTCCTGATCTTCAGTAATCACAGGGAACATATTTCTTCTTGACTTACTGATGGCTTTGATCAACGTGCGCAGCGTGGCATCCGGCTTCACCGACTGAAAATCTGTCTCAATCATCTTCTCAAGGTCCAGTTTGCTGAGCAAATACTTGTCGCGATTTTCCACGGAGAGGTTCATGCGCGTACTTAACTTCTTGTTCTCCATGGAGAGTGGTTCGAAGTACTTCATAATTACGTTACTGATCGCTGCAACGATCATTAGTGGGATCATAAGGTTATAACCTCCGGTGATCTCCGCGATAAGGAATATGGCAGTCAGTGGGGCGTGGAATATACCACTTAGTATTCCAGCCATTGCGACCAGCGTGAAGTTACTTTGAGATATTTTTGCGATGCCCGTCACATTGACAAACTCAGAGAATGAAAATCCAAGATATGCTCCCACACAAAGTGAAGGAGCAAAGTTGCCTCCATTTCCACCACCACCAACTGTGATGGCTGCAGCCAGCACCTTGATGAACATGAGGAGCAACACGAAGACAATGACGATCCACTCGTTTGCAATGAGGGGTTGCAAAATACTATTGCGATACAGATCAACAGTGTCCAGTGAAGCTAACGACTTGATACTTTCGTATCCTTCCCCAAAAAGAGGAGGAAAAAGGATGAGCATAGCTGCCAGAGATAATCCTGCCACTAGTACCCTGACATAGGTTTTGCTAATTGAAGCCACCTTGTGCTCCACATGAGTAAACACTCGCGTATAATATAAAGAAGTGAGTCCCGCAAGAATACCCAAGATGATATAAAAAGGGGTATTTGTATAGTCGAAGGGACTCATCGTGTTGAAGGAGAGAAGCACACCTTCTCCTAAAATAATTTTTGAGAAGAGCGCGCCCGATGCAGCAGATATAATGAGAGGGATAAATACAGAAACACTGACATCGGCAAGCAGTACTTCAATAGCAAACAGCACCCCCGCAATAGGAGAGTTGAAGGCTCCTGCAATTGCTGCGGCAGCTCCGCAACCTAAGAGCAGGGTTCGATCTTTGTAGTTTACATGATAGGTCTTTCCGTAGTTTGAACCAATGGCCGATCCCGTGCTAACCAGCGGTGACTCCAGACCTACTGAGCCACCAAAACCCACCGTGAAAGCACTGGAAACTACGTGTGAGTAAATTTGCGATTGAGGCAGCAGACTCGATTTCTTCGCAATGGAGTAAACTATATCCGCACTGCCTTTCAAAAATTCGCCCTTCTTGATAAAATAGGTGATGTAAACTACTGAAATGCTAATACCAACCAGGGGTAACAATGTGAACAAGAAAAATTGCTCATAGTTGCCTGCGTACGATGAAACAAATGTGTTGATGTTGTGAGCAAACTGCTTTAGTATGACTGCGGCAAGGCCTGATGAGATTCCCACAAGTATGCTTGAGAAGATTAAAAATTGTTTCTCACTGAGTCGCTTCTGAAGATACTTGAGCACATTGGAGAATATACGATGGACTTTCCGTAGCATGAATAATTGGCCAAAATGTTTACTGAAGCCTTAAATTAGGTTAGATTTGGATAGACTCCTAAGTTTTTGATTGGTAAAGTATACAGTCACTAAGCACATAGCAGATGGGTAAATCAGTTAAGGTCGGCATTGGACAATTCAGTTCAGTGCATATGAATTTGCAAGAGAGCATCAAGCGACTTGATGAAATTATAGAGCAGGCTGCGAAAGCCGGTGTTCAGTTGCTTGTAGTAGGAGAGACATGGCTTTCGGGTTATCCTTCCTGGCTAGACCATTGCCCAAACGTGGCAGTTTGGGATGGAAAGGAAATGCAGGAGGCCTACCTACAATTTTATAATAGTAGCATTGCTGTTGAAAGCAAAGAGTTCCAGGAAGTTCTTGAGATTACGAGGAGACACAAAATGAATTTATGTCTTGGGATTAACGAGAAGGTAAATAGTGGAATAGGAAACGGTACGGTGTATAACAGCTATGTCTTGATCAGTAAAGATGGCGAGCTGCTAAATCACCATAGAAAATTGATGCCTACATTCACTGAGAAGATGCTGTATGGTCTGGGAGATGGCTATGGATTAAGGGCCGTAGATACCGATATTGGAAGGGTAGGAGCAAGTATTTGTTGGGAACATTGGATGCCGTTGAATAGACAAGCGCTGCATGACTCAGGTGAACAGATACATATTGCACTTTGGCCTATTGTACATGAGATGCATCAAGTGGTAAGCAGGCAATACGCTTTTGAAGGCAGGTGTTTCGTACTTGCTGCCGGACAGATGTTGAAGGCTAAGGATTTCCCTGCATCGCTGGAGTTGCCTGAATATTATAAAACCAATGCCGACCAATGGGCGCTTACCGGTGGCAGTTGTATCATTGACCCAAGAGGAAAATATTTGATAGAACCAGTGTTCAACAAGGAAGAACTGATCATCGCACAACTGGAACTTGACGGTATAGTCAAGGAGAAAATGACTTTAGATACCTCCGGACATTATCAAAGAAGGGACGTGTTTACCTTCAGTGTTGATCATACCCGTCATTGATTCTTACGAGCCTCCAAATACTTTTAGAATAGGTTCTCTTAGCTGCCTGGCATCGTCTGAGCAAGCATAGGAGATTGCGCTTGCAATCTCTTCGGGTTTTACCCATTTAGAAAAGTCAGCATCTGGCATTGCCTTCCGATTTTGAGGGGTGTCGATTGCGCTTGGTACGACCACAGTTGAGACTACATTTTTAGAACCTCCTTCTGCATTGAGAATATCCGCCAACTTAAATACCAGCGATTTAGACAGCGCATAGCCTAAGGTGGATTTACCTACATTGGGATCCATGGCAGGCTTACTTCCTACAAATACAAGTCTACCCATTCCTCTTGTTATCATATGATTAAAAACTATTCGTGCGGGATAGTAAGCTGTGTTAAAATTCAATGACAGCATTTTTTGAATGGCTTCTCCATCCGAGTTCTTAATATTGCCCATCGCGAAGCCACCTACCAGCAAAAGGGCGGCATCAATATGCTCGTGTTCAGCAATAATTTGCTCTATGACGGATTCTACTTCATGTTCATTGGAGAGATCCACCTGATACTGCGACAATTGCCCGTCAACTTCGTATGGCAGCCCCTTGCCTGGCGAAACGAGCGCTAATATTCTGTAACCTTCGGAGGCAAATTGCAGCGTGCACGCTTTACCAAGGTTTCCCGCTGCTCCGGTAATCAGGACGTTCTTCATATAAAACGGATTGTAATCAATGATAAAAGCCTAATTTAAGGCTTGCACAAAACAGTATCAAATGAAGAAAGTATTTATAATCGTATTGGTTGGACTCATTTCCTGGAGTTGTCAAACGAAGAAAGAAGTACGCGAAGTCAGTGAAGAAGAAGTAAACCGGCTTGTGGATAGGTGGCTTTCGCTTTGGAGTAGTTATGACTTGGATTTGCTTGATCAGATCTTCTGGAAGGATGATCAAATGACCTATTTTTCATCCGAGCAGAGAGGCTTGATTGTGGGATTTGATAAGATGAGACCACATCATATAAATTTTGGTTTTGTTGCTGGTGGCAAGGAAGCGGCCAAATCGCTATGGCTTGAAGAAATACACACGGTTAGGCACAAGGACATGGCTGTTGTGGATGCCGTGTGGTACTTTGGAGATCGTACAATACCCAAAGACAGCGTGCAGAATGGCCCAGTCACATTTGTAATGGTTGTTGACCAAAAGGATCAACTAAAGATTGCGCATACGCATTTTGCGAACTACGAATAACTCAATAGATTACTTTTCTGTTAGGAAAGTTCTAATGTCTTTTGCAAGTTTTTCCAGGTCTGCTTCATGCAGGTACATCATGTGGCCAGCCTCATAGTAGGTCATCGTCACCTTCTCTTTAACAATTCCATTTCTAGCGAAGGTATATTCTGCATCGAAGAAAGGACAGATGAGGTCATAGTAGCCGCTTGCTACCAACACTTTGAGATCTTTATTTCTTCGCATGGCGTTGCCTAGTTTCCTTGAAACATTTACATAGCTTGGCTCCCAGTAGCTTCCGTCCGGCACATCGCGCCACCTCCACTTGGATCCCAACTCGGAACTTCCTGAGGTTAGATAAGGACGATCCATTTCGATATTCAATTGGCTGGCGTAATAATGATTTAGTGTAGCGGTATAAGCACTCTCGATATTATAACTTGCAGGGTCTCCCAATGTGGGTCGGTCTGAAGTTTCATCCGCTTCGTTGCCCATGTATCTGCCATCAAGCTGGCCAATGGTAATGCCTTTGTCACGCAAAAGTTCTTTTCGGTAGCGGGGAATAAGTACACGCAAGTTTGATAGTAAAATATACTGTTTGGGCAATCCGGTAAAGTAGGCGAGCCGTTCCGCGATGTGGTCTTTCTCATTTTCCGTCAATCGAGAGCCTTTGTACAATGCGCCTACATATTCATCAAGAGAAAATTGTCTGGCTTCTTCCACAAACTGCTCAAGCGTTTTGCCATCACCTGCCTTCTTGTGATACCAGGAAGTAGCTGCCATGCTGGGAAGGTAAGTGACATACGACACGATGTTATCATGTGTGGAGGTGGAGCCAGCATAGTCCAGAGCTTGCGAAATCAGTACCAGTCCATTCAGTGCCATCTCTTGTCCTTCTTCTTCAAGTTCTGCCGTCACCGCTGCAGCGCGGGTGGTTCCAAAACTTTCGCCAGCAATGTATTTGGGAGCATTCCATCGTTTGTTTTTCGTAACCCAGAGCCTCATGAACTGCGCAATGGATTTGGCATCCTCCTTGAGACCCCAATAATCTTCTACCTTGCCCTTTCCGATCACCCGACTATACCCTGTGCCCACCGGGTCGATAAATACTAAATCGGTTAGGTCAAGTATTCCATGCTTGTTGTTGACCAACTTGTAAGGTGCACCGCCATCGTCCGCTCGTGCATCGCTATCTACTGGCGTAATCTTGGGGCCAAACATTCCCATGTGAAGCCAAACAGATGCGGAACCCGGCCCGCCATTAAAGATGAAGGTTACTGGTCTATCGGCACTCTCAGGCTCTGCTTTGTAGGTAACGGACCAAATGGAAGCTGAGGGCTCACCTTCCTTGTTGGTGAGATAACTTTCGTTTGCCACAACCTTGTATTTCATGGCCTTGCCACCAAAGTTTCCCTGATGGGAAGTGATAAACTCTTTTGGTTCGGGAATGGGTTTTAATTTTTCCTTCTCTTCCTCTTGGGCGACACTTCGGAAGTCAATTAACACTAGGGCCAGGTAAACGACTTTCTTCATGTTGAGCTTGGATAGTACTTTGTAAGTGGTGTGCAATATGCTTAAATTTTGAGATAGATAAACCTTGCTGATGAAAAACAACGCGATTAACTGCCCAAAAGTGAGAGTGATCAAGGTCACCCGGGAACTTGACTATTGTCATACTTTGTCCCCCGATAGAATGACATATTGCAGGGGTTCAAAAGCTACATGATCATGAAATCGATACTTATTCCCGTTGACTATTCTGTCTATGCATCAGCCGGCATCAGGGCTGGAATTGTTTTGGCAAAGAAGACTAAAGCAGAACTTTATCTATTGAATATTTTTAACGGTCCGGCAGATTGGAACAAGATCGCGGTTGAAGAGCAACAGAAGCATCCTGAGATAGAGACAAGAATGATTGAAGCAGAGGTCAAGATGGATAACCTGCTGAAGGATAAGATGTTTAAAGGAATTAAAGTGACGGGCGTAGTAAGGCCTGGTAATATCCGTGACGAGATCATGCATTTTGCTAAACTTTATAAGTCAGACTTGATCATAATGGGTGCACACGGCAAGGGTGAGTCCCGCAATTATTTTATTGGATCGCATGCGCAAAAAGTGTTGCGCACCGCGCCATGCCCCGTGCTGTCAGTAAAAAGCAATTTCAAAGCAGCCTCAGTAAAACGCATTGTCTTTGCCGCAAACTTTGAAGAGAGCGTATCAAAGCTTTTTAGTAAGATCAAGTCTTTTGTGAAGGCCACTGGAGCCTCAGTCGACCTGGTTTTTATAAATACCCCTCAAAATTTTACGGAAAGCCTACCTATGGAAAAGGCGATGAAAAAATTTATTGAAGCATTTCCTGACGTGAAGATGAAGGCTCATATTTTCAATGCAAAAGAAGTGGAGAAAGGCATTATTCAATTTGCTGAGTCAAGAAAAGCGCATTTAATAGCGAAGGTCACTCATGACCGAACCAAGAAGGCGGGTTATCATTTTGGTATTACAGAAACGCTTCTTTACAATTCAGATATTCCTGTACTAAGCGTGATGACGAACTAGAGGGTGCTATAGGTACCAAGTGTTATTTTAGCGTGGGTGTGATGGCAACAAATCACTCCGTGCGTACTAGCTTTGTTGCTCAAACTAATAACACTTGGAGAATCTTCACTGGTTTATACTTCTAGCGTTACTGGCCGAAATATTAGGTACAGTAGGCGGATTTGGTTCTTCACTCTTCTTTGTCCCTATCGCCAGTTACTTCTTGGAATTTCACACCGTTCTTGGAATCACCGCGCTATTTCATGTGTCCAGTAATATCACCAAGATCGCATTCTTCCGCAAAGGATTTGACAGAAAGCTGGTAATGACAATTGGAGTACCCGCAGTTATTTTTGTCATTGTTGGCGCCTATTTGAGCAAGTTTCTTGATGCGGTGTTTTTGGAGACTGCACTGGCCATTTTTTTGATTCTAACAAGTGTTGCCTTACTCGTTTTTAGCAAACTAAGTTTAAAGCCAACAACGGCAAATTCCATCGGGGGCGGATTAATCTCTGGAATGATGGCAGGCTTGCTTGGTACAGGTGGTGCCATTAGGGGAATAACGCTGGCTGCATTCAAGCTTAAGACACATGTTTTCATTGCTACATCCGCGGTAATCGATTTGGGTATCGATGCCAGTAGAAGTGTGGTGTACACCCTCAACGGCTACGTGCACCGATCCGATCTATACCTCATTCCAATCCTGTTGGTGGTAAGCATCGTGGGCACGTGGCTGGGCAAATGGATTCTCGAATACATTTCAGATAGGAATTTTAGGCGCATCGTTCTCGTCCTGGTACTTGTTACAGGAGTGATCACCCTTCTTAGGGTCCTCTTGTAGCGATTTCACTTCCTGATAGCACATTCAGCCAACTATGCAGGGTGTATTTCGTATAATAGATTTTACCATTTCATGGTGTTGAATCTCTCGTATTAATGAACTGGACAGTTTTACTTGCTGCGGTAGGGGCAGTTGCCGTCACTCAAAGTATCTTTTTGGGTATTGTGAATATCATCAACAGTAGGGAGGGTTCGAAGGCAAATCTCTATTTAGGAATAATGCTCATTGGACTGGGACTTAGGATTGGCAAGTCTTTGGTTTACTTCTACTGGACTGACATGGCCACGCTTGGCGTTGCCATTGGGGGTGCAGGATTGTGGATGGCCGGACCATCTCTATATCTTTACGTCAGGTCATTCATTGGCGAAGTAATAAGTCCCACGCTAAAAGCAATATTGTATGCACCCGCGGTTGCTATTCTGATACTTGGCCCATTTTATTTTAGAACAATAGTCCTGGACATGTCCTTGCAGCGTCTCGTATACCTGCTCGGAAGCGGGGTAATTGGGTTGAGTATTTTGGCTTCAGCGATTACTTATTTCACTTCACAAAGCAAGGAGAGGAGAAATTGGATGTATTTGATTCATGCTGGAGTGTTGGCCATGGCCGTGATGTTTGTGTATCAACTCTACTCTCCCAATATCAAAGCATATGCTTTAGGTGCACTGGTTGCAGCTGTCATCCTCTACATCATTAACTTCAAAGGAATCGCGTTGAAGACCGTGAGTGCTTCGGTTCGAAGTCAGAGGCAAAATTTAAGTACGGATCAGGTGTTGAAGATCGAAGCTGACCTGCTTGCTGCTTTTGAAAAAGATCATATATACCGGGAGCAGAAACTGACCTTGGGGAAGGTGTCTGAAAAAGTGGGTATACCACAGTATCTAATCAGAAAGGTAATTCAGCAACGTTTTGACAAGAATTTCAATGATTTCGTCAATGAATACAGAATTGCTGAAATTAAGCAACGCTTGCGGCACAATCATCGGTATACTATTGAAGCGATTGCGGGCGAGGTTGGGTTTACAAGTAACTCTACATTTTACGAGGCCTTCAGAAAGGTGATGTCCTGCACACCAGCAGAATATCGCAAGAAGCTCGTTGCAAATAAATACGGTGATGAGGGTGCAGGTTCCAGCCTCACCAGTAGCCGACCTATCCTAAACACCGAATAAGGATCGCAGCTTCCGGATTTTAACAATCCGAATTAGATGCTTCTGGTTAGGGAAGGTGCAATCTGGCACCAACACTCATCAATCCAATTAACATTAGCAGGGATGAATAAGAAATGGAGCACCAAGTTGTTACCAAAGTAGCCCATACAAAAGCGCTACAATTATAATAATACCGAGAGCAGCTACATTGAAGATAACGCTGGTATCTAATATCGTTTTACTGTTCTGAAATTTTAAAGCTTTGGGATCCTCAATTTCAATTTTGACATTCGTATAAAGTATAACTGCCAGCATCGTAAGTAAGGCACCCATCATAAGGATCGACTCAAAGCCAATGCTGGACAAAAGGCCACTGGTAACAAATAACCCCATTGCTATGCATGTGATGCCTAGCATAAGTAATGTATGGGCAATTTTGATTGAATGATTGTTTGCCGCTTCATCTTGCGCTAATGACTTCACTTTGATGCCATTGTCAAAGAATGAGATCACAGAAGCGATGGTGCACAATATCATAAAGACGTAGCCCATCCTCAGCAAAAATGGAATTTCGGGGAACCACAACTTAATGGCGATACCAATGGGAATGGTTAGTATGGCAGTCCAGAGGGCAGCCTTAGAAGTGGCTTGTTTCCAGAAGAGCCCCATGGAGAATACCACTACCACACCGGGATAGATGAAACCCGTATATTCCTGGATGTACTGAAAAACCTGATCAAGAGTACTTAGCATGGGTGCAATAAGCATGGCCATCGCAAGCGCAGCGACAGCCGTCATTCGGCCCACCCACACCAGTCTTTGGTTACTAGCATCCTTGTTTATGAACGCTCGATAAATATCCAACGTGAAAATTGTGGAGGTACTGTTGATCATGGAGGCCAGCGAGGACACGATTGCTGCAGATAAGGCCGCAAATGCTAAACCTCGTATTCCAGTCGGTACAAAATTTTTCAACAGCCACGGATAGGCCTCATCCGATTTTGTGATGGTGCCCAAAGTTTCAGCAGGCTGGCCTATGATCGTTGACAACTCCTGCAAGGAAAACTCATTCATGAGCACATAGGCGGTAATGCCTGGAATCACGATAATCAGCGGAATAAGTATTTTCAAATATGCCGCAAAAATCAAACCCTTTTTGGCTTCGTTGATGGATTTGGCGGCTAATCCCTTTTGAATGATATATTGATTGAATCCCCAATATCCGATGTTGCTCAACCACAGGCCACCCACAATCACGGTGATACCGGGCAGATCTTGAAATGCATCTTTGAATCCTCCATCTCCATCTGGCACCATGGTGCGACCCTGTTGGACGATCATCGAGAAGTGATCGGTGGCCTTTTGGTAGACCAGCGTGAATCCATCTATAACACTGCCAGCCCCAACCGCGTCAAGGGCCAGGAAGGTGATGATTAGTCCTCCCGCTATGAGAAAAACTACTTGAATTACATCGGTCCATGCCACAGAGGTAAGTCCACCGTAAACGGAATAGATACCTGAAAAAACCAATAATCCGATTATTCCATATAGTAGGGGAATGCCTAGAATGTTTTGAAGGGCCAGGGCGCCAAGGTAGCTCACCGAGGTGAGATTGACCACCACATAGACCACCAGCCAAAAGATGGCGAAGAATGAACTTACGTTCCTGTCGAACCGCTGGTTGATAAACTGCGGCATCGTATAGATCTTTTTTTCCAGAAATATTGGAAGGAAGTATTTCGCAACTAGGATTAAGGTGATAGCAGCCATCCACTCATAGGCTGCGATGGCTAGCCCGATGGCATAGCCTGATCCCGACATGGCAATAAAATGCTCGGCAGAAATATTGGCGGCAATTAGGGAGGCACCAACTGCCCACCACGGCAACGCATTGCCGGCTAGGAAATAATCGTTTATGGTTTTCTCCTTACTGCCTTTTGATTTAGATACCCATAAGCCAACACTTAAGATGAGTGTGCAGTAACCGATGAAAATCAAATAATCAAGCGTGGAGAAGCCCATATCAAATGGAACCCATGGATTGGATACCTTGGATTTTTATTTGCCAAGTAAACCTAAAATAATGATTCAGACAAGGCATTGAAAAGTACCTCCAGCCATTCAGCAATTAATTATTACTATTGGTATATATTCACAAAACCAAGTTGATTTAGTTTCGTTTAGCATCCCTATAGTAATTTCAAAAATCTCACCAAAATGCGTCTACTTTCCCTCTTCATCCTCCTGATTGTGTCCTTCTCAGGATTTTGTCAGTCTAACAAAGCGGTATATCAGTATACGGTGGATTTGACCAACGTAGTGGACGATCGGATTTTTGTAACGCTTGTACCCCCCATCATGGGTAAAGAGGAAGTGACCTTTAACTTACCCAAGATCATCCCGGGCACGTATGCCATTGCGGACTACGGACGCTTTGTTTCTGAAATCTATGCGTTTGATAAGAAGGGGAGAACGTTGCCAGTGGAAAGAATTGATACGAATGCCTGGGTTATTAAGTCAGCAAAGAAGCTTGCGGAAATCACTTACTGGATCGAAGACTCCTTTGATACGGAGTTGGCAGGACCAGAAGTGTTTTGGCCTGCAGGCACCAATATTGAAGAAGAGAAAAACTTTATTCTTAATGCGGCAGGCGTTTTTGGATACTTTGATGGGATGAAGAAAGTACCCTTCGAGGTAAACGTCATCAGAGGTCAAAATCAATATGGTACCACCGGCCTCATTCCTGAGCGGGTGGGGGAGCCACTTACTTCCATTAATTTTGAAAATGCTGCGGGAGATAACTTCAATAAGGTGGATGTCTATAGCACCGGTGACTACGATGCGCTGGTTGACTCGCCCATCATGTATGCCAAGGCCGATACGGCTGTGATCAAAGTAGCCAATACGGAGGTGCTGATAGGATCGTATTCGCCTAATCAAATGATCACTGCAAAGGAAATTGCCAATAGTGTCAGAGAAGTATTGATGGCGCAAAAGGAATATCTGGGAGGCGAATTGCCGGTGGAGAAATATGCATTTATTTTTTACTTTACCGATAAGGCGATACGTTCTTATGGCGCGCTTGAGCACTCGTATTCATCGTTGTATTTTATGCCAGAGCGCAACATCGATCAAATGAACCAAAATCTTAGAGACTTTGCTGCGCACGAATTCTTTCATATAGTGACCCCATTGAATATTCATTCGGAGGAAATAGGAAATTTTGATTTCAACGACCCTAAGATGTCTAAGCACTTGTGGATGTATGAGGGTGTGACGGAGTACTTTGCGGGCCACATGCAAGTGAAGTACGCTCTAATTTCGCCTGTGCAGTACTTGAACATTCTTAGGCAGAAATTATTGATTGCGGATGACTACGACAATGTGTTGCCCTTTACGGAATTGAGTAAGAAGGTGCTGGAGCAATACGGAGACCAATACTACAATGTATATCAAAAGGGTGCGCTTATCGGCATGTGTTTGGATATTAAACTTAGGCAGCTTTCGGAGGGTGCATACGGAATGCAAAACTTGATGAAAGATTTGTCGAAAAAATTTGGTAAAGATATAGCATTTAAAGACGATGAACTTTTTGCCGAGATTACCGCGCTCACTTATCCTGAGATCGGAGATTTTCTGGATACTTATGTAGCTGCCTCTAATGAATTGCCGCTGACGGAAATTTTTAAATTGGTAGGTGTATTATATTATCCGGAGAAGGTTGAGGGAGAGCTAACCCTTGGTATTGATAACAACACGATTAGCGTGGTGGACTATGAGGATGAGCAGGTAATCGCCATGCGTAATATTGGAAGTTTGAATGAACAGGGAAAGGCCTTACAATTTGTAGAAGGCGATATCCTGCTGGGAATAAATGGAGAAAGATTGCCCGAGCTCGGTCCCGAAACTTCCTCCTTTATAAGTAAACACAGGGCAGCGTTGAGCGAGGGAGATACGCTTCGTTATACGGTGTTGCGTAAGTTGGGCGAAGAAGAAGAGCGGAAAGAGGTAGAATTGCAGGCCCAGGTGAGGGGCACGGACGTGACCAAAAAACATCTATTGGAGTTTGATCCTGCGGCTACAGAGGCGCAGTTGAAGTTGAGAAGCGCGTGGCTTGAACCGTAATTTTCCCAAGCCTCGTCAGAAAAACACTACTCTAAGATAATTCCGCTTCCGCCTCCATCTCCACTAAGTATTCATCTCCAATGAGCTCGGCCTTCACCATGGTGTTAGCCGGTTGAATTCCTTTGAAGCGTTCGCCATGGGCACGGGCGATGGGCTCCCATTGGTCGAGATGTTTGATAAATATTCGGGTGCGTATCACCTGTTGCATGCTTCCTCCCAACGACTGCAAAGCACCTTCGATCTTGTCCATGACAAAGTGCGCCTGGGCTGTGGGATCATCTCCGCCTATCGCCCTGTCGCCATGTGTGGCAGTAGTGCCTGATATTAGAATTCTATTTCCCTTTCTTACCGCCCTGCTAAAGCCGGCCATGTCTTCCCAGACGGTGCCACTCAACGCTTTAGTGCGACCATCTTTTCCTTCCACCGTAGGAAAGGGAATTGGTAAAGTTTCAATGTGATGACTGAGATCCCCAGTAGCGGTGAGGAAAGGAGGCTTGCGATACTCATCACCACAGTCGCCAGGAATAGGTTGCAATGTTTGTAGGACATTTTGAATACTTGCTTTTTCTGAATCAGTCAACTCAAAGCCAAAGAGCTTGAGATTGTCTTTGACGTGCTCGCTTTTGCCGAGGCGTGCGCCTATGATGACACCGCCCACTGCTTGCTGACTTAGAATATACTTGCTAGCCACATTTGAAATTGAGACACTGTGCTTTTTGGCAACATCATTCAGCACTGTCAACAGATTTTGAAACTTTGTCCATCCACCTGCTTCATCGATAAAACGTTTGTACTTCATTTGCGACCAGGTGAGTGACTCATCCATTTTTGGTTCAGGCTCGCCTAGCCACCGCTGCGAAAGGAATCCACCAGCCAGTGTGCCGAAGGCCAGTATCTTCACGCCAAACTCCGCACACAGTTGCGACATGCCTGCGCCAGCCCGCTGGTCGATGAGGGAATAGCTAATTTGATTAGACACCAATTCAATACCACTGGTGAGGGCGATGCGCAGATGCGCAGTGTCAAAGTTGGTGACACCCAGGTTGGCAATCAGTCCTTCTTGTTTTAATTCTTGCAGCCAGTAGAGCCCGTCCAGCCAGTTGGGATCGGCATAGTTCCATGCGTGGAATTGTAGCAGATCTATTTTATCAGACTGAAGGCGAGAGAGTGCCAGATGTACAGCCTCGCGGACATCCTGCTTGTTGATATGTTCCGGATTGGGCACCCACTTGGTAAGCAATTGTACATTATTACCACCGATACTTTTCTTAAACTCTCCTGCAATCAGTTCTGCCGACCCGTAGTGATCGGCCATATCAAAGGTGGTGAAGCCTTGTTCGTGGTATGCTTGCATGTAGGCGGCTGTGTCCTTTGGATTGACCAGGTTGCCATCGCGCTCCATGTCTGCAATTTGCCAGAGGCCTGTGAGGACCCGGGAGATTTCGAGGGTGGGAGAGAGCTTACAAGTTTCAACTGTGGGGTTCATCGTTTATCTTTAATGCAATCAATATTTGGTAGCACAAGGATACAAAAACAGATACGATGGAAGCGATCAATATCAAAGAAAAGTTTGAGCTGTTTAACGAAACATGGACGCCCAAGATCATTGGTGAACTCAATGGGCAATATGTGAAACTGGCGAAAGTGAAAGATGAGTTTGTGTGGCATGCACACGAAAATGAAGACGAGTTGTTTATGGTTTTTAAGGGTACGCTGTACATGGACTTTCGCGACAAGACCGAGGTGGTCAAGGAGGGTGACATGATTGTAGTGCCGAAAGGAGTGGAGCACAACCCTCGCACCAATGGCGAGGAGGTGTGGGTTTTACTTTTTGAACCCAAAGACACAGCCCACACGGGTGCAGTAGAGCACGAGCGGACAGTCCACGACCAGAAGTGGATCTAACACGAGAAGGGCAGGCCTGTGATGCGTTTACAAACGGGTACAACCGTTTACAAATGGATACACACGGCTAAAGTGTGATTCCGCACAATTTGCTTACATTTATATAGAAAAACCTAATTAGAGGCACTACCGACATAAGGGAAATATGTGCACATGGTGCATATATCCGGTTGTTGGGCATCATTAATCTATCGCAAATGAAAACGCTTAAGAATGTTTTAATTGCAACAATACTAATAGCTCAATCTGATCTATTCGCTCAGGACTACGATAAAGTCTATTTTAATTCAAAGTGGATGGTGACGTCACTTGATAGTGCTATTTATTATAGGGTATCTGGTTTCAATTCTTCTCTTCCATCTTATGATGGTGATGTGGTAGATTATTATTTGAAAACAAATCAAATTGAGATGACAGGCCACTACACAAATGGGGTCAAAAATGGGGAATTTAGCTTCTATTATCCTAATGGAAAATTAAGGCTTCTTACGAAGTTTGACAACAATAGTCGGATAGGCGCGTGGGAAGAATTCTTCAAAAATGGACATACAAAAGCAAAGGTTATCTATGATGGAGAAAAAGAAATAATACTTGAGTTAAATGACAGCTTAGGAAACTCCATTATTGACGATAATAAGTTTAGGTATAGATTCGTGTATTTCGATGTTAGCAGGTTTCTATTTGAGAGCAACTCCTTAAAAGATGAAACTATTGAGATTATTGGAAACGTTTTTGAAAACCTACGAGACGGTAAATGGTCAATAAAGAAAAACAGCGAACCCTATGCCTCCCTAACTTACAAGAATGGAGTCCTAATCAAGGGATATTTCTTGGTAGATAATCAAAGAACAGTTTTAACTAATAATTTGGCTTTCCCGTTAATTATCGATCCGTTCAAATTTCAAATGACGGAGAACTTTTCACTTTCACAAGGGGCTGTAATTAAAAATAATTTCGTGACTGAAGGTCTTCATCAACACAAATACAAATCAATGAAGAAGATTAAACTAGCAAATTATGAAGATCTAGTGGCATATATAAACAACAATTTTGACTTAAGATCAAGAAAGAATATTGAGAAGATAAATATTATCATTAAAATTAAGAATGGTGCAATTGACGATTTCCAAACCGTCCCAAAAATGTCCAAAACATCAGAAGATGATTTAAGGCTATTGCTTGGAACTATTGAAAGCGTCAAATTCATTACAGCAGACACAGTAATAATAGAATACACAAGAGAGGTTGATGAAACAATTGGGAGAAATTAACGCTGCCCAACAACGGCTATGCAGCATTGCTTTTACTTAATTATTCTTAAAGGATAAAAGCAACGCTGCATAGCCAAGCGTTAGCCTTCATAAGAATAGAGCAAATGATTAATAATAAGAAACTGAAAACTCTAATCTTATTGATGTTTTCTGCATCAATTGTTTTTGCGCAAGATTTGTACATGCCGGCTGCTATATCTGAAGCGTATCAGCGAGGA
>JAVJOD010000008.1:0-26760 GCA_040216915.1 Cyclobacteriaceae bacterium | reverse complement strand
GATTTGAAAATGCCTGAAGTTGATGGACTGGAGGCCACTCGAACTATACGTAGTTTCAATGAGGAGGTAATTATAATAGCGGTTACTGGTAATGCTTATGATTCTGATCGAGAGATGGCATATGCGGTAGGTTGCAATGAGTTTATCAGTAAGCCTATAAATATATACGAGTTGCGCGAGGTGATAGAAAAGCACATGGGTAATGTCGATATATCTGATTTCTGACTAAAAAACATGATATATAGTTCTCGCGATGAAAGTAGTACAGCAAGGAGTAATTGTTATTCTGATTTTAATGGGATTTGGACTGCTTTCGTGGCTTAATATTTATGTTCAACCAAAAACGAATTTTGACGAAAGTGCTCGGGGAACCTATGTACTGCCAGAACTCCTCACTCGAAATGATGGAAAGAAAATTTCCAGTGTAAAAGAGTGGGAAAGCCAAAGGCAGAGTGAGGTTTTATGATTTTTCGCATATGAGGATTATGCTAAGTTTTAAGCTGGTTAGATAATGGATGGTCATTTTTAAGTTTCTAGAACATAAAATTATGAATAGACAAAACATCTTTAAAATTTCATTTTGGGTATATTTCATCGTCTGTTTTTCTTCCTTCGAGGTTGCATTTTCTCAGGAAAAATCAGTGGTTACCTCATACCCCTCCCCTTCAAACGAAATACTCTCGGGAGATTATAAATTGGAAGTAAATGGTAAAACTGTAGCTATTTACCTCGCGGAGATTGCCACAGTAGAGAACCCTGAAGGCTGGATGCTACAACCTGCGGATGTAGGAGATTCTTATTCCTTTTCATATTTTGACTTTTCAGGAGAGGTTACTATCAAGGTAACCTCATTGAAGAAGCCGCTGGATAATCTTGTTATCCGTCCCTTATCCGCTCAGGTTAAGCCTGTAGTTAAGGGGAATTCCATGACTTTTACGATCAATAAGCCCTGCCAACTTTCCATTGAACCTGAGGGAAGGTTGGAGCCGCTGTTGATTTTTGCTAATCCGATCGAGCTAAATCCCCCTAAGAAAGATGATCCCAATGTCGTGTACTTTGGCCCAGGTATTCACAAACCGGAAAGAATTAAATTAAGTGATAATCAAACCCTATATATCGCTGGGGGAGCCATCGTGAAAGGTGGTGTACATGTGAAGGGCGATAATATTCAAATCAAGGGTAGAGGAATCCTATGTGGAAACGACTGGGCTTGGCTCAATGGTCCAGGAAATATGATTCGAATTGAAGAGTCTTCAAATGTTACTATAGAAGGTATTATTGTGAGAGGCTCTTGGGGCTGGACGATTCCTATATACAACAGCGACTCTGTAGCTTTCGACAATATCAAACTTGTTTGTAGTAAAAACCCCAATGATGATGGCATCAATCCCTGCAATTCGCAGCGCGTTTATATCCGAAATTCCTTTATAAGAACGGATGATGACTGCATTGCCATGAAAGGCATAAAACTGGGCTCCAAGAATGATAACATCGAAGATATAGTGGTTGAAAATTGCATCCTTTGGAGTGATCGTGCTAGGGTGTTTTTGTTGGGACACGAGAGCCGTGCGGCTTACATGAGAGATATCCTCATTCGAAATCTAGATATTGTGCATTTCAACATGAGTCCTTTCCTGCTTGAGCCTGGGGAAGAGATGTCAGTAGAAAATGTACGTGTAGAGGATGTAAGAATTTTTGCTGACTACCCCAAGCAAGGGGGAGAAAAGACATTTGATTTGATCCGGCTGAAACCTACGGTCAACCAATACATGAAAAATAAGGTGCCGGGAAAGATCAGTAATATCCAATTTAAAAATATCACATTGACAGGCGAAGAAAGGGAAGGTTGGTTTTCAACTTGGATTGTCGGTGCAGACGAAAATCATAAGGTGACCGATGTGACCTTTGAAAATATTAGCTGGTTTGGTCAAACGCTGGATAAAGATTCCCCGCAGGTAAACATCGATCAAAACACAAAGAATATCATATTTAAATAGAAGAAAATGAAAACATTACACTTATTGTTTTGTGTGTTTTTAACAATGCAACCACTCATTGCTAAAGAGTTCAATCTTCGTGATTATCTCAAAGAAGGAGAAAAGGATGCCACACTTGCTGTGATTACCATGCTCCAAGAAGCTGTTGGATATAAAAATAGTAAGGTTATTATTGAGAAAGGGGCTTATCATTTCTATCCAGAAAAAGCCTTCGAGCAATATTCTTTTATAACTAACCACGACAACTCATTACGTAGAATCGCATTTCCAATAAAAGATTTTGACGGTCTAACACTAGATGCCAATGGATCAAAGTTCATTTTCCATGGTGTCATGATGCCTTTTCTTATTGAAAATTCGAAGAACATTGATATTTCTGGTTTTACTATTGATTGGCACCTCCCTTTACATGGCGAAGGAGTTATTGACGCAAATGACAACATCAACCAAACGTTCGACCTTAGGCTGGCGGACAATATGCCCTATGCCATTCGAAATGAGCAACTTATTTTTATTAAAGAAGGGTTCGAACATGATTTAGCCCATGCTATTTTGTTCGATCCTGAACGTAAAGCAATCGCCTATCGAACCACCGATTACACGCCACTAGCCATGATTAATGATATTAAAATCAGAAATAAGGAACAATTCGACTTTCCTAATTACGTTGATTTTAGATACCCTGAACATGAGGCTCAAGATCAGGAGTATTCCATAAAGGCAGAAGAGCTAGAACCTGGCTTGGTGAGAATTTCTGGAAACAAAAAATTACTACCTCCAGTGGGGATGGTTCTTGTTTGCAAAGGTCGGTTCGGAAAAGATAGAATTGCCAATGCCTTCCACATCAACAAAAGCAGTAATGTGACCTTGAGTAACGTGACCATTCATTACGCGGGAGGTATGGGAGTTCTTGGTGAGCGTAGTGAGAATATTACACTGGAAAGTGTAAACGTGATGGCGAACGATGAGAAAAATCTTATGGTGTCAACAACCGCCGATGCAGCCCACTTTTCTAGTTGTAAAGGTAAGATTGTGGTGAATAACTGTAATTTCAGACATCAGCTTGATGATGCCATCAATGTACATGGTGCGTATGTAGTCGTTGAAGATATTCTAGGACCTGATAAAGTGGGTGTCAGAATAGGACACTTTCAGCAAGCTGGATTTCAGTTTGCTGGTGAAGGAGATACCGTGGGATTTATCAACCAGAAGATATCGGCTAATATTGAATTTAAGACAACTGTCAAATCCTTCTACAAGCTCAATAAGGACTACTATATTATTACGTTAAACGAAGCTCTTGCTGGTAAGCTGAACAAAGATTATATCATTGAAAATTTAGACTGGTATCCAGAGGTAACCATTACCAATAGCCAATTCGCCGACAATCGTGCCAGAGGTTTATTGCTAAAGTCACCAAAGAAAACGATTGTGAAGAACAACTATTTCAGCAACATGATGCAGGCGATTATCATAGGAACAGGTATAAGCTCGTGGTGGTTTGAATCTGGAGGTGCTCAAGACGTACTTATCGAAGATAACACCTTCGGTGATTGTGCATATGGTGGAGCCAAACATCCTGTAATGAGCATTGCTGCCAATTTGGATAAAAATGGTCGAATGCTGGGTAGAATCATTATCAACAACAATACATTTAACAATTTCAATCCGTCGATTATCAAAGCGACAGGTGCTAGATACCTGCAATTCACAAATAATAAGATTACCAATTCCGGAACTTTTGATCCCATAAGCCCTGATGCTTATGTGATAGAAGCAAAGCAAATTGAAACGCTGAAAATTAAAAATGTAAAGATTGATAAAGACTTTAAAAACAAGTTGAAAACAGAAGAAATCACCAATAAATCATCTGATATCAAGTAATTGAATGCAGAATAATGAGAGTATCAAAGTAATCCTATGAGAGTTTTATCCTTCTTTATCTTCAGTTTTTGTGTCTTGCTAGCGAAAGCACAAGACGACTGTACAAACCATTGGGAAACCATAATTCTCCCGGACAATATTTGGAAATATGCCGTTGATTCGGCTTTTGATAATCAAGATTGGAAATCCCTGTCTTACAATGATGCTGATTGGAATGAGGGTGAAGGAGGTATTGGCTATGGCGATGATGATGATGCGACTATTGTGCCTAATTGCAAAATTCTCTATCAGCGTAAACAATTCTCTTTGGAGGATACCAGCCTTATTAGCCAAGCGCTTTTGAGTATTGATTATGATGATGCCTTTGTTGCCTATTTGAATGGCGCTGAGATCGCACGGTCAGGTCTTTTAGATAAATTTCCTGATGCCAATAGTGCAGTAGAATTGCGAGAAGCAACGATGTACTCTGGTGGTTATCCAAAAAATTTTGATATTCCGAAGGATACCTTAGTCAAGTACCTTAATCAAGGACAGAACTTACTGGCGGTACAGGTTCATAATCAGTCAGCTAACTCTAGCGATTTGTCTTCCATCATCTATCTCTCATTGGGTGTTTCCTCTCCGGATCAGCTTTATGGACCAATTTCAGGAGACATAGTACTACCTGTGTCCCATAATACCGCTTTTGATATACCTCTGGTTAGTATTGAAACTCACGGATTAGAAATTGGCAGAGGAGATAAAATTACCGCTGACATGAAAATAATAGATAATGGGAATGCCCAGTTTAACTATTTGTCAGACTCAGGCAATGTTTATACTGGAAAGATTGCCATCAAAGTCAGGGGCTCTTCCTCAGCAGGATTCCCTCAGAAATCTTACCGACTTGAAACAAGAGACAGTGCCGGAGAAAATCTTAATATACCTCTATTGGGTATGCCGGAAGAGAATGACTGGTTGTTGATTTCTAATTACTATGATCGATCCTTTGTTCGGAATTTTCTTTCACATGAAATTTTTAGAGGTATGGGGCACTATTCTCCACGCATACGATATTGTGAGGTAGTGCTGAATGGCGAATATAAAGGAGTTTACTTGTTGGCAGAAAAGATAAAGGTAGATAAGGACAGGCTGGATTTAGCAAAACTCAATCCAGATGAAAATACAGGAGATGATGTAACAGGTGGCTACATTATCAAAAATGACAACTATGATCCATTGGGAAGTGATAGCTGGTTCGTGGATTTTCCAAAGATGGATGAATTGGAATGGGGTGCTGTGCGTGCAAGATTCGTTTATGAATACCCAGATTGGGATGTCATTACATCTCAACAAAAAAATTACATCAAAGAGTATATTGAAACCTCCAAAGATGCTTTGTATGGAGATGAATTCACAGATCCTACCAACGGGTATCGTGCCTATTTTGACGCTCGTTCTTTTATCGATTATTTTCTAATTTCAGAAATTTCCCGAAATGGTGACGCTTATAAGAAGAGCCGGTTCTTTCATAAAAATAAAGAAAGCAATGGAGGCTTACTTCACGCTGGACCTCCCTGGGATTTTGACTGGGCTTGGAAAAACTTATTCTTTCAGTCCAGTAATGGCAGTGGTTGGGCGCATTCTTATGAAGCTTATGGCTATGGAGATGTTCAGCCAGTTAGACTGATGAACCGTATGTTGCTCGATCCATATTTTGCGAATGAGGCCTACAATAGATATTTTGATCTTAGAGAAACAGTTCTTGATCATGATAATTTATCCCATAAAATTGATTCGATAGCAGCCTATCTTTCCAATGCTCAAGTTCGACATTTTGAGCAGTGGGATGTGCTTAATGGGAATAGCGGAGATCCGGATTCACATGTTCCAGAATCATTTGAAGATGAAATTGATCATTTGAAAGACTGGATTTCGATTCGATTAACTTGGCTGGACAACAACATGGACAAGTTTCAACATGAAATCGATACCACTGCAATCGTTGATACCACTTCACAAATTACTTTGTCTGAGCCTTTACCAATAAAATTTAGTATTTACCCCAATCCGGCAAAAAACAATTTTACGGTTCAACTGCCTGACGAATACAGAAGTAATGAAATGGTTTATTTGAAAATCACCACGCTAATAGGTAAGGTGATTTTTGAGGAAACTTTCAATGCGAGATCCGAAATTAGGGTGCAGACTGATTTACCTACAGGTATGTATGTCGTGGAGATTGCTACAGCACTTAAAAAGCTGGCTTCTGAAAAAGTATTGATAAAAAATTAAGCGACGTATTTCTTGAAAAATCACCAATTGGTATTTCTAGAACTTCAGGCGGTGTAATCACCAAAATGATGAGTTTTTAAAGCCATAAAGAAAAAATATATTGTACAATTGAAAGGGCTAAGCGTCTAATTACCTGCACTATATTGAAAACATGTTCTTTAAAACGCGCTTAACTTGTTGTTTAGTTTTTTTGTAGTAATTCCGAGGAGGTTTTTAGTTTTCAATTCTCAATAGCGTAAAGCTTGTTCATCTGTGAGCTCATGACACTTTCAGGTGTGAGTTTGAGCATTAACTTCATTAGCGGTTGTCCAACTTTACTATGTGCCATCTTACCAAATTGCCACGAGGTATTCACGATGTAGTCCACCTTTTTTATACGTTTCGATTGAAACTGTTGGAATGCTTCTTCGGCACTATGCAATGATTTCGATAGGCTTCTGCTTATATAATAAGCATCTTCAATTCCTTGACAAGCCCCTTGTCCCATATTTGGTGTGGTGGCATGTGCAGCATCCCCAATAAGACAAATATTCCCGTTATACCAAACAGGTAGTTTGTTGAGGTCATGAAGGATTGTTTGATGGATCTTTGCTGGTTCTGTATGCTCGATAAGTCCGGTTATTACAGAAGAAAAATCCTGAAAGAGTTTAGATAAATATTCTTTTCGGCCGACCTCTTCTGCTTTTTTGAGATGTTCTTCATTGGCTACTGCAAACCAATACACTTCACCATCATGTATTTGAGAAAATCCAAACCTGATTTGCTTACCCCAAGATTCTTGTCCAAGATTTTTTAATGAATCTGGTAGGTTCATTTTAGAAATGCCTCTCCAGCAGACTTGCCCGGAACTACGCACCGATGATTCGGGTAAAAATGCTTTTCTAACCAATGAGTCAATCCCATCAGCTCCCAATAGAATATCTACCTGGTCTTCTCCATTTTCAAATTGCAGATTGATGCCAGCTGTACTTATGGTGTGGCTTTTGTATTTTTTATCAAGTTGAACTTCATTTGATTTTAGAAGTTCGGTATATAGAATGTTGTGGAGCCTTGCACGGTGAATAGCTACTGTCTGGTTACCTTCCGCGTCTTGTACTACCTCACTTTTTATTTTCTTATATGGCTTGAGCTGAGGATTGGTGATTTCCATTTTATCCAGTTCAATGCCCTGCTTTTTAACTTCATTTTTAAGTCCCAACCAATCCAGCACTTTGATAGCGTTTGGTTGAAGCCAAATACCCGCACCAATTGCGTTAATTTCTTTGGCTTGCTCATAAACCACCGATTGTATTCCTAATTTTTGCAAAGCGAGTGCTGTGGTCAGTCCTGTAATCCCACCACCTATAATGCCTACTTTCATCGTTTTTTCGTAATTTTAGGTCAAATGTACAAAAAAATAGGTCAGGTTTACTAACATGAATAATACGAGGCAAATAATTTTAGACAAAGCCAAAGACTTGTTTAATTCCAATGGTATTCAAACCACTACTCTGAGGCAAATTGCATTGGCGCTGAACATTAGTCAGGGTAATTTGAATTACCATTTTAAAGCCAAGCAAGACATTACAGAAGCCTTATACTTTGAGTTGGTGCATAAAATGGATGCTGAAATGGATTCTTTAACACAGCAGTTTTCATTACTGTCGACACTTTATCAATCAGCAGAAAAGACGATTAGAATATTTTATCAGTATCGTTTTCTCATGCGTGACATGTATTTGATCTTCAGGGAGAGTGAAAAAATAAAATCTCACTACATCAATCTACAACAAATCAGGCGTACGCAGTTCAATACCCTTTTTAGTGCAATGTTAGAGCATAAGATACTGCGGCAAGAGGAGTTTGCAAATGAATACGCCAGATTATATGAACGCCTGAATATTCTCGGCGACAATTGGATCAATGCATTTGAGTTGTTCAAAATCGATCAGGACGATCCGATAAGGTATTATCACAACTTGCTGTTTGAAACGATATATCCATATTTAACCGATACTGGTAAAAATCAATTTGCGGAAATTTATAACTGATTGGTCTCGTTTTCAGAAAATTTCGGGTAAAATGCCCCCTTGGATACTATCACTCGACACAGCCGAGCGAGTAAGTGGAGTCTATGTTCTAACCTGACGCAGCTTGCGAAAAAATTCTTGATAGGAGTGATTTTACCAATTATGTGACCCAAAAAGTTACAATGAAGATGATGAACCGATAGAACAAACTCGCCAAAATCCATGCAATCATCACACCAAGTCCAGCCTTTCCATTTGCAGCTTAAAGTCGACCCACTCTTTTGTCCACATGCTGTAAGGCTGTGAATGGATCTGATCGTAAAGCGAAAGTGAGTAGTCTGAAAGCGGATTAACCAAGAAATAAATCAGGTTGACGAACAAGAACAGGGGGATGGGCGAGATGAATTTTTTGCGCTTACCCTCCAAAAATTCTACGGTCATACGACTAGGATACCGTACGAGATACCACATCCCGAGAAAAAAGCGGTTATCGAAAAAGAAGATGTTATAAAAAAATTCTCCTAAAAGGCGACCCAATGAACGGTCCAAGTTATCGCGGACATGCTGACCTCAGTTGTGGCAAAAGGCACCCTTTCTAGAAGCTCCACAGTTAAGGCAATGTGTTTGTTCTATTTCACGGCTTTTATCCATATTTATTCGCTAAAATTAATAAAGTGAAGCTTAGCTTCTAGTTACTTGTCCATGTAGGAGAAATGAGTCCGACGTTTTGTTTAGACGCTTCTTTTAATATCGCTTAGGTATTGTTATATTATGTTTTATCTGTGATTAAGTATTAAAACCCTCTCGAAATCTACCATTCTAAACTCGCAACCATTTTCTAAACTTGATAATATCAAAGGTTCTTAATTCAGGCTCTATTTTTTAGTTCATTTTTTACTTCTTTCAATTCAGGATAAAGCACCGCAGGTCCACCAAGAGTACATATCGCTATTGTTAAAACTGAGAAGTCTATTTCTTTTCCATCGATATAATCTTTAAATACAACATAGAATAAACCAATGATTAATGGAATAAAAAAAAGGATGAATAATTTGAGACTTTTCTCTTTTGCTTTTAATTGTTCTTCGCTTAATTCACTCAATCTAACTTTTCCCATTTTAAATTCTTTTGTTTTTTTATGTTTCAATAGTGCACTTGACTACCATAAGGCATAATTCCAAACTTAAATCGAAGTAGTAAAATAGTCAAATCTGCTGGTGATCCAAAGGTGGATTGCAAACCTTCTACAAAACAAAACTAGCTGAAGGAATGAAAAATGAGTACCCTTATATGTAGGTAGAAATTGAATCATTCATCGAGTTTTTGCAAGGCGTACCTATTCCAGTAGCATCTTCTTTACAGATGAGGACGAGATGAGGTGTTTTTTAATGAAGGTCTTGTTCTAAAAAGAGTGTTCAAATCTACTTAATCCATTGAATATTCACAATAAACTGATTAGTATCTGTCAAATTCACCAGTTCTTGAGTTGTGGCTGTTTCAAAATCATACAGTGAAATTCCTGACGGGTATGAATACAAAAGCTTATCAGAGGTCGGGCTCCAAGCAGTTTGGTAGGTTGTTTTTCGAAATAGAATCTCCTCACTAAAGTCACTCAAATCAAGCACAGTCAAAAAAGATTGCCAATTGTCACCATTCCGTGATCGATCGGACTGTAGGTAGCTCACTTTAGTGCCGTCAGGAGATATATTATGTGTAGTAGCTACAGTTTCCTCATTAGTTAACCTTCTTGATTCTTTAGTTCTTGGATTAAATAGAGATAGATAGGATGGCTGGGAGTAAAGCATATTCTCACTACCATATATCCACGATAGTCGATAGTTCAAGAAGGCAAGTTCGTCAGGCATCACTATATCTCTAGTTTTCTTTGTCTCTATATCATAGACCTTATATTCAAAATATGATATTGAAAAACCTGTATTTTCGTCTTTTAAGGAGCCTCTTTCAGCATAAAGAACATTTTCACCATCCGGTAAAATGACTGGAAACCTAGCATCCCCTTCTGGAATTCGTTCAATCTCTGTGATGTTTTGACTTGTAAAATCGTAGAGAAAAATACCGTCTAGATCATTAAATGCAATAAATTGATCTGTTGCGTGAAAGTTTCGCAAAAAATATGACTGTATCTTGATTACTTTCGATTCGTTAGTTTCAGGGTTGTATTCCAAGATACCATCAGCCACCTCATAAAGAAGTTTGCCATTTAACCATTGATATAGCTGTACCACATTGTCTGGAACTTTTATGGTATCTACCTTACTATTGTCTATTGCCCGAACAATCAAATCGTAAGTGAAAGTATGATAACGATTAGTGTTAATAACAATATATGAATAGGCGGTAGAGGGTGTAATTGCTTCTTTGATCGGTTCAACCTTTTCTAAGCCATTGTAACAGCCTACTGCGCAAATAAGCAAGAATAATATATGAAGGGATTTAATTGACCTGCTCATAGCATGATTTATTATTGGAAATTGTTTTAAAGTCATTTATTCAATTTTCTAAATTGGTAAAATCGCCATTTGTAAATGACTTGTTATATTTTAAGTGAATAAATCTACCCATTCCTACCATCAATTGCAATCACGCCCTATATGAATCCAACTGTGGGCATTTGCAATGCTTGCCTATTTTTTGATATTTCCATAACTCAATAATTTTATGATCCCGGTTAGTACTTAGTATGTTTTGTGAGGGCGAGGGATAATTTTGGTTAGCTAATATTCATCTTAAAAACATGAACTTGGTCGTCATGTCGAACTGAGGCACGAAGGAGACATCCCGCTAAACAGAAGAAGATTTCTCACCCTTCCTGCGGTCGGGTTCGAAATGACGGTTCTGAACTGAACCATCCACCAAATCCCAAAAATGCCTTTCTAGCTCGTTTAGATTACCGTTACCGCGAACAGTAGCGCAGCGAACGGAGAAGTCTCGATTTCCCTACCGTCACTAAACGGAATGCAATGGGTTGAGAAGTCTCTTTAAATGGAATGGGATTTCTCCCTGCTGTCGAAATGACGGTATGGTTGGTCGTCATGTCGAACTGAGGCACGAAGGAGACATCCCCCTAAACAGCAGGAGATTTCTCACCCTTCCTGCGGTCGGGTTCGAAATGACGGCTCTGAACTACGCTATCCACCAAATTCCAAAAAGTGCGTTTCCAGCTCGTTTATTCTACCGTCACCGGGAAGATCTCGGCTAGAGCGACTGCAAGGTTTACATTGACTTATCAGCACTCACAATCCTCTTTGGCTAAAGTTTGAAAGCCAATTCGAAGGTTTAGGTTTTTATTGGTACCACTTTCAGATGCTATAATACTTTCAATTTCAGCCGTTAATGTACCTGGTGCCATAGGGTAGGAACATCCTTGAGGATAACCCTGACAACATTGATTTTCAGTAACAATAAACTGGTTGATCTTAAATGACTCTTGGTCAAATCTGAAATTAGTGTTCTGTTTAACATCTTTTACATAGGATTTTACTGAATCTATTTCAACTTCATTATTGTTTAAGAACAGGTCAAGCACTATGTGGTACTCATCTGAGTATATGAAATAATTTATTTGGATGGTATCTACTCCGACGGTATCAATCTTGAGGTTATCATTTTCAAAACCATCTTTCGAATAGTCATCAATTGAAAAACTATATTGATCATACCCAGAGCACCTTATATAACAATCTGCGTTGTTCTGATTAAAACCGCAATAGCACCCTGAAAGTAAAAGGAGAGAAGTCAGAATGATGGTAAATAGATATGCTTTTATCATAAGTATGAAATAACGCATTGAATAATTGTTTTAGCAATTATAGCGAATGGTCACTTAAAATCGTTAAAAGTGATGGTTCAATCTTAGTATTCCAGTAGCGTTAAATGTCTTGGTATAATGTCTGGCAGTTCGTTGAAATAATATATTGGGTATCCTATCAGCGGTATTAAAAAGGATGCTCCTATGATTTCAATTGTCCAATCAGAAGCGTCTAATTCTATTTTGAGTTTCGGTCTATCCATTTTACTTGAGTATTCGCTTAGAACTAGTTAACCCACATCTCCCGGTTAGCTAAATTGTACCATTCAAGTTAATGGTTTTCTGAACTTAGCAAAATCATTTGGATGGTTTTTAGCTGTTTTATTAGAACATTGGCTTATTCATGAAGGTGTAGATCCATACCCACGGCTATTATCTTTTCCTTACAAAACGATTTTGCACTACCTGATCGAGGTATATTTTGGTATCCACACACGCGAAGGATAAACTTTCTGGAAGCGCTGAAAACAACGAGGTGCCACCACCCAAGAGGTACGGAATAATGGTGATGGTCATTTCGTCTATGAGGTCTTCTTTCAAAAAACTTTGGATTGTTTGGCCTCCATCTATGTAAAGGTGATGATGGCCTTTGGCGTGGATTGTCGCTAAGATTTCTTTTAGTGATCCTTTTACCACTTCCGCTTTTCCTGCATAGACTGGAGGAACATCCTTTAGGCTTTTGCTCAAGACGAAAACGGGTTGCTTATAAGGCCACTCCAAATCAAAACTGCAAACTGTTTCGAAAGTCGTACGTCCCATTACAAGGGCGTCCACTTCAGTCATGAATGCAGCATAACCCATGTCTAGTTGATCAGGGTTTGGTATGGAGTGGAGCCAATCTATTTCGCCATTTCGGTCAGCGATATATCCGTCTAGGCTGGTTGCGATAAAAACTTTGTTTTTCCGGTTACTCATCGGTCGGTTTCGATTAGAAAAACACGAATATACAAATCAAAACTCTTGAGCTACAACCAGCTGACTTTTAAGGACATTGATTGGTGCATCTAACGCAGCTGCACCCCAATAGTGGATATTCCACTTGATAAATCAATGAAAATACCTGTTTTATTATTCACATGATAGGTGGCGCCAATGTTAAGATCAAAGAAAATCGGGTTCCCAGAATGATAATAATTTTTATCTCCGAGGTAGCCCGCATCCCATGAAGAGATGACCAGTGCAACGCCTCCAGATCCTCCAACATAAACATCCCATTCCGATGTAAGGTCAATAATATCATCTAAGTAATAGGTTCCTTTGATACCTATAGGAATTACCACTTCTCTGTATTTGTAGTATCTGTCAGGAGTATTATTGTTACCCCAGTAGCGTCTGTCGGAGTTAATATACAGACTGGCAAAAGGTGCCAAGGTAATATTAGGCGCTAAATCTAGTTCATAGTTGACATTAATTACGGGGAGGGTCCTGCCAGAATAACTAAAATAGCCGGCATATCCGCCAATGCCCACGCCAACATTAAGTGCTTGTCCATATTTTTCTTGAGCTCGCCCGTCAAACTGGAAGATCAAAAATATTAAGCTCGATAAGAGGATGATTTTTTTCATTTTAGAAGTCAATTTTGATTTCGTAGGTTAACCTTTCAGGGGGCAAAGTTATTGTCTGGCGCGATAGGTATTGTTACATAAAAAAAAGTTCAACTTACATTAATCACATATTATTCGTGGTGTACCTCTTTCGACAGACGCGGGTTCTAAACCTTTAAAGGTAAGCTTACTTTGAATGTCTAAAACCGGATGGAGTTGAAAAATTAGGATTAAAAAAAGCTGCCTGATTTTCATCAGACAGCTTTCCAAATGGTAATGAAGATCTTGTTCTGACTCAAATAGAGGGCTTGGGCTATGGATCGCTCGATGGAGTGGGTTTTAGATTTTGTCCATCACGCTTGATCGTTTTTGCCCACAGTGCTTTTTAATTTTTCATTCAAGTTCCATATAAAATCTTTTCGCTCCACAAGGTCATTCAGTTTGATTTCGAATGTTTTTGTTTCTTTTAATTTTGGGAATGATAGCTTGCCTTTTGCTATTGAATAGGATAGCAGGATGTTGAAATAATTATATACCAAAATGATCTTTTGAAGGTAATCGGTTTTGACAACCTCAAAGCCAATTCGCTGTGCAGTTCTGTCATTGACGATGTAGCTCGTTCCACGAATTTTAATGTTTTCAGCGCTACTAGTTTCATTCTTTTTTATGAGGTTCAAAAGGCTTTCCAAATATTGCTGAATTATAAAATTTGTTCTTTGTTTTCCATTCATATTGCGGTCAATTACAAAGACATAGTCAAACAATGTGCCTCCATGTATTTTTATGACACCATTTTTAGGTTTCTCAGAGAGGAAGAGTGGTGAATAATAAATGAGGTCTCCGCTCTTTTTTAGGGAAGGAGTATCAAAAAAAGGAGCAATGATGGATAGCGTTATCGAGAAGATCAAAATCGAAAATAAATATAATCCAGTTATCCAAGAGATAAATAAAGCGGTCAGGATCGTTATTAATGCAAAAAACCCAATCAATAATTGAATCTTATTTCGCTCCTTTTTCGATTTCATGTAAAATCTATGCTTCATATGATTTTTCTTATAAATTAGGATCAGAGAAATGGTGTAACGGCCTCCCGGCTCAATTAATTCAGGTAAAATTAGCCTTTCTGTCAGCGCCTGACAAGAGGTGCATGGTAAAGTGTTAGCGAGGCATGGCTCCATACACATTAAAAACTCCCACAATCAGAGGAATAGAGAAAGTATAATTTGTTGGCTCATCATCTGCTTTTTAATATGTCATGCGGAATTGATATTGAGCTTCATTGGCGCGAGCGAGAAGTTTGCATTACAGGGATAGGGTTAAGAATATCTCTAAGCAATTCACTGGGTTTATTTTGAGTGGCGTTGAAAATGCAGGTGCACATCAGATCTATTATTCTAACCCTCTGGAGTAATTGATTAAAAATGCTAGCAAAGTATCATTGAATTCTCTAATATCACTTCAAGAGATAAAAAACATCATGAATATGATTTTCAAGCGACACATCCTGATCCTTCTAACATTAGCTACGCTGTTAGCCGCTTGTTCTGCAAAACAAGAATTATTTGTGGATTATGCCCACTCAGCAATAGTTTACTCGGGCAGGGTGGATTCCACCGGTCAAACAAAGGTCAACCTCTCTTGGTCTGGCACTTCAATCAAGTTCAACTTTGAAGGGGAATCCATAGCCGCGTTGTTGGAAGATGATAATGGGGATAATTATTATAACGTCTTTATTGATGAAAATAGCCCTTTTATTTTAAGGCCAGATACTACAAAGCGCTACTATCAGCTTGCTTCAGGTTTATCAGAAGGAAAACATACCATCGAGATTTTCAAAAGAACGGAGTTTAACAGAGGTAAAACGTCATTTTATGGGTTTCGGATAGGGGGAAAACCCAAAGTATTGCCAAAGCCTTCATCAGCTAAACTAAAATTTGAATTTTATGGAAACTCGATTTCTGCTGGTTACGCGGTGGAAGACTTGTCTGGAAGAGACTCTCCAGATAGTACTTATACGAATAATTACCTGAGCTATGCGGCCATTACTGCACGCAATTTTGAGGCTGATTATCAATGCATTTGTAGAAGCGGTATAGGTATCATGATTAGTTGGTTTCCGCAGATAATGCCTGAAATCTATGACAGGCTCGATCCTACAGACACTGGCAGTACATGGGATTTTGATTCGTATAAACCAGATATTGTGGTTATTAATCTGATGCAAAATGATTCTTGGCTGGTGAATAGGCCTGAACATCCAGAGTTCAAAAGGCGGTTTGGTGATTCTCCTCCAGAGGAAGACTTTATTATCAAATCTTATCAGCAGTTTGTTGCCAAAATACGAGGACACTATCCTGAGGCAAACATTATCTGTGCACTAGGCACGATGGACGCTACCATGGAAGGATCAAAGTGGATAGATTATGTCCAAAGCGCGGCGGATAACCTCAACGACCCGAAGGTTTTTACCCACTTTATGCCTTTTAAAGGAACACCGGGCCATCCATCTATCGAAGAGCAGGAAGAAATGGCCAATAGCTTAACGCAATTTATTGACGAAAACATACTGAAATAGGAGAGAGTCGTCTTTGCTTTTTGTTAGACAAGCGATGAGGAATGTCATGGAGCTATAAACTAAAATAATGGATTGGTTCCTTCTGGTAGTTGCAGGATACCAACGTCCATTAGAAAGGCATCAAAATCGGAAGATCGAGAATCCTCTAGAATCTGTAGTTCAGCGTCTCGAAAAAAGCATAGACTAACCTATAGCGGACTAGCCAAATGGCGAAAAGCTCCTAAACAATTCGCCAATGTGCATTTTAGTGACTAACAGGAAGTAATAAACCAATGAAAAGGTTTCAGTAAGTTTTATCTTATTATGTCATTATGATCCTTTGAGATACCCCGAAATAATTTACAATATGTAGTGATTAAGCTTTAAATTCAACAGTAAAATCAAGTCCAAAATGATGAAGTTAAATCAGCAGCAAGTACAGCACTTACTTCTTAGAGCAGGTTTTGGGGATACACATGCTACAGTTCAAAAATACATAGGATTGAAGCCGGCGGATATCTTGGAAGAGCAGCTTGCATTGGCGACCAAGGTAAATCCAGTGAAAATTGATGCTGAGTTTGTCAGTTATACGGTCATGAAGGAAATGTCCTCCGACGAGCAACAAATGATGCGAAAGGAGGCACGCCAGGATGTGAAAGAATTAAATGTGCTTTGGCTAAAGGAAATGGCCAATGCTCCATCTGGAATCAACGAGAAAATGGCTTTCTTTTGGCATGACCACTTTGCTTGTAGTTCCCAGAACCCCAAGTTTGTTCAAGTGTATTTGGATGCCATTCGACAGCATGCCTTAGGTAACTTTGGCGATTTGCTTCGAGCCGTTTCAAAGTCTCAGGCTATACTGTTGTATCTAAATAATCAGCAAAATAGGAAGATGGCGCCTAATGAGAACTTTGCGCGTGAAGTGATGGAGTTGTTTACGCTCGGAAGGGACGAAGGGTACACGGAGAAAGATATTTCAGAGGCCGCCAGAGCTTTTACAGGCTGGGGTATCAAGGAGGGAGAATTTTTTGAGCGACCTTTTCAACATGATAATGGCGTCAAAGTGATCATGGGACAATCAGGGAATTTCGATGGAGATGATGTCCTTGATATCCTCCTGAAAAAACCCCAAACGGCCCGCTTCATTGCTCAGAAATGGGTGAAATATTTTGTACATTATGACGGCAATCCGGCGCTGGAGAAGCGGGTAGCAGATGAGCTGTTTAGGACCAATTATGATATCAAGCGTGCACTCGTTGTGATGTATTCTTCTGATGAGTTTTATGATGTAAAAAATTTAGGTTCACGCATCAAATCACCGATTGAGCTTATTACCAATTTTCAGCGGCAAGTCCATGTAAGGATTGAAAATGATCAAAGTTTCATTTTTCTACAGCGGATGATGGGGCAGACCCTTTTTGATCCTCCCAATGTGGCCGGCTGGCCCGATGGGAAAGATTGGGTGGACAGTGCGTCACTCATGTTTAGAATGAATTTGCCTCAGCTGATTTTCCGATCTGCGCTGATCCAGTATCCATTGGCTGCTTCCTTTGATGACAATGACCAATTCAAACTGAAGGGACAACTAAAGCAGCTCCAAACAAGTATTGACTTAAAGCTGCTGGAAAGCTCGTTCCCCAACGGAGATTTGGCGGAAATTCAAAAATTCCTTTTACAAGGGTTTCCTGAAAATCAGGATAAAATGGACGGGTCGTTAATTGATAAAATTGTTCATATCACCTCAAAACCAGAGTACCAATTATGCTAGGCTCATCTATAAATCGACGCGATTTCCTTAGAAAATCTTCGCTTATTGCATCAGGAACGTTGCTCTTGCCCAAGTTTTTGCAAGCCAATCCTTTTACCGAATTCAACGGTAAGCGCTTGGTCGTCATTCAGTTTTCTGGAGGGAATGATGGGTTAAATACAGTCATTCCTTTCAATAACGACTTGCTGTATCAAGTAAGACCTACTTTGGCTCCCTCAAAAAATAACGTACTGAAAATCACGGATGAGTTAGGGCTAAATTCAGCCATGACCGGTTTGCGATCTCTCTTTGACGATGGGGACGTGTGTATTTTGAATGGTGTTGGATACCCTAATCCAAGTCGTTCTCATTTTCGGTCGATGGATATTTGGCAATCGGGTAGCAGCGCTGAGGAATACTGGTCTTCAGGATGGCTGGGCAGGTATTTGGATAACGAATGTGAGAACCCTGACCAACTCACAGCAGTGGAAATGAATAACATTTTAAGTCTGGCCATGAAGGGTGAGCGACTTAAAGGATTACCAGTCACTAATATCAACCAGTTTTACAGGTCTGCTCAGCAAATCACCAGTGATAGGCATGAAGACCATGAACATCCCATGGCTTCATTTCTTCATAAAACGTTGGCAGATACCAAAAACTCTGCTCAATACTTATTTGAGAAGAATAAAATCTATTCGTCTGCCAGGACCTATCCAAATAATGTGTTTGCGAGGCAATTGAAAGAAGTTGCCGAGATGATTATTTCTGGTGTGGAGTCGCCGGTTTATTATATCAGTCTCGGCGGATTTGACACGCACAATAATCAGGAACCAAGGCAAAAAAGGCTGTTGGACATCTACAGCGAGGCACTCAAGGTTTTTGCTGATGATCTCAAGCAAAAGGATGAATGGAACAATACACTGGTCATGACCTTCTCGGAATTTGGGCGCAGAGTCAAACAAAATGGCAGTGGGGGAACGGATCATGGAAAAGCCAATAATGTCTTCGTGCTTGGCGGAAACCTGAAGAAGCCAGGAGTTTACAATGATTTGCCGAGTCTTTCCAAACTTGATCAAGGAGATTTAAAGCATTCCATTGATTTCAGGGAAGTGTACAGTACCATTCTGAAGAAATGGCTCGACGCAGATTCAGCGAACATATTAGGTGGCGATTTTGATACGCATCACTTTATTTAGACATGTTATAGCGCTTTCCCGGATTACAAGTCTTTAGTTTGTCCTTCCTAGATTCAGCTGGATTCTCGATACATGCATTTGCTTCTTTCTGGCAGTTCTTCTAGAGTTCCTCCAGCTCTCTTTACAGCCTCGTTCCTAAAAGTCACGTAGTGTGAGTTACTCAATCGAACGGCTGTATTAGGGTAATCATCTGAGTTCGATTAATAAAACATTGAAATCAGCGTTAAAATCGTCTTTGCGAAATAAGAACCGATTAAAATGAGATTTTTATTGAAGCAATCTCATCGAAGTTGCAGATTGCTTCAAGCTTTAAACCTTTTCAAGCTTTAAGCTTTCGCAATAACGCAGAAGGGTAGCTTTCAAAATCGAATTCAGGTTATCAGTCATTCCAGCTTCAATTTCATCAGTACAAGCTCCCCACCGATAGCATCCAGTCAATTTAAAATCGCGCTCTTTTTTTAGGCTCTATTAATGGGAGTAGGGAGGGATTTTTACTTGAAAAAAACTAACACCCACTTTAAAAAACACAATTTAATCATGCGTATAATTTAATTATAGAGGTTTTGGGTAATTAAAATACCACTTTTTAGGTATTGATATAAAAATAAGCCTGTTCTAATTTAGTTAACGAATTCAGTTAAATACTATCAGATGATTGTAGTAGGGTTTGGAAAAAGCGGTCAGGTAATCATTCAAAATAGTGCTTTGGGTCAACCGTCATTATCTAACCGAAACCAACAATGAGCAAACTACTTGAGATCGCTTCCTCCCAGCTAGGTATCAAAGAAATCGCTGGCTCTGACCACAATCAGACCATCGTCAATTACGCCAAGGAATCTGGTTTTGAGTGGGTCAATGACGATGAAACTCCTTGGTGCTCCATTTTTGTAAGCTGGGTAGCCATGAAAGCCGGATTGAAACGCTCCAAACTAGCCAATGCCCGCTCATGGCTGGATATTGGCACCCCAACCGACGATCCCGAACCGGGAGATATTGTCATATTTTGGCGCAGCTCCCCAGATAGCTGGCAAGGCCATGTAGGCTTCTTCATGGGGTATGCCAGAGATCTCTCCAGAGTGTATTGCCTCGGAGGCAATCAGGGCAATCAAGTAAGCATCTCCGCGATGAAAGCGGATACTGTCTTAGGCTTTCGCAAACTCCAATCTTCCCAAATACTCAACCTCCCCGATGGTATCCTCAAAAAAGACGATACGGGAGCGAAAGTCAAGAAACTACAAGAAGCCCTGAACCAAGCCAATTACCCAGTAGGCACTGCCGACGGAATATTTGGCTCCAAGACAGAAAATGCCATTAAGCAAGTCCAGACCAACGCCAAACTCAAAGTGGATGGCATCTATGGTCCTGCAACTAGAAATTATTTGAATACCATTTTAAATGAATAAGGACGACCCAGCCGAGTGGCTTGGGGTGATGAATTTTTAACGACACCAATGATAAATTCTATGAACAAAGCACTGATATTCATTCCCGGGATCAAGGGAACCAAATTGTACGACGCAAATACGATCAACAATGAGGTCTTGTGGGAAGACGTTCGATTCAATTTTGATGATATTTCCAGAACTGAATTGACATTCCAGCACAATGAACGCTTCTATGAAGAAGACTATAATACCATAGTAAAACCGCTTCAAATCGAGCCGCTCGCATACAGAGAGTTTTGGAAAAAGCTCAATCCTGTCTACAAAAACAAGTTTATTTTTCCTTATGACTGGCGACTTCCCAATAAAGAAAATGGCCGCAGATTGAAGCTTTTCATGGATGAGCTTGTAGAAAAAAGTAAGGCAAGTGATCGCGTCGCAACTATTACTCATTTCGATTTTGTAACGCATAGCATGGGCAACATGCCTTTGCGCTATTATATCCAAGCGCATGGAATGGATAGGATCGATAAAATCGTATTTACGGTACCTCCTTTTTTGGGTGCAGCAGATGCGATATCAGCCATGGCTGTGGGTCAGGGCTTTTTCTTTAAGCGTGACGAAATACGCAAGCTTGCCAGGTCTTTACCTGCTCTTTTTGAACTGCTCCCTACCTACAGTCACTATGCTATTGACGCTAGTGATGGTTCGCCTATCGACCTATGGAATAAAGATAATTGGCAAAAAAACTTGGTAACACAGGGAAATGATCCTGAAAAAAATCGATCCATTGAAAAATTCATTGTGAATCTAAATACTGCCAAAAGCGAATTGGAAAATCTTAGCAAATGGATGGATCATATTACTGAGGAGCAGAAAGCAAAAATGATGGTACTTGTCAAAACAGACGTCAAAACACTCACCGACATAGTCATCGAAAAACATCCAGCGGATGGTAACCCTGACAATTATTTCGACTTTCAGAAGTCGCTTCAATATAATGAAGGAGGAGATGGAGTAGTGCCATGTGCAAGCTCCTGCCATTACTTCGAGGATATTCCAACCTACGACTTCCGAAACAGGCCTTGGTTGGATGATTTTAAGCATCCATTTTTCCTGAAGGACAACCGTGTACAGCGCATCATCAATTCTTATTTAAGCACCAGTCAAAATGCCTCAGGCTATGAAAACAAGGTGTTTGGGCGCTCAGTACATCGCGTCACAGCGCTGAAAAATCATCAGGTATCAGAAGATGGGATCACGCATATCGTTACCGAAATATAAGTGGCCATGAGTAGTGATTATCGTCAGGCAAGGATAGAAAGACCAAACCGCACCTGAAAATGACTGCCAAGCATCAAAAAATCATAAAAACGATACAGTCAACCATAAAAACGCTAATAAAAATGACAAAAACGCTCAGGGCAGCCACAAAAACGCTAGAGAAAATGACAAAAACGCTCACAGCAACGATAAAAACGATAGGGAGAACAACAAAAACGCTTCCATTATTAACAAAAACGCATCTTTTAAACCTTTAAAAATACAATAGAACTATGGACAATGAATCAATTGACGGAAAACTACTCTTTGCGAGAAATGCCATTACCAATGGGCGAGATGTAGAAGCCATTAGCACAGTAATCACCAGTTATGGCTATGACCTAGCCACCATGAATGAGGGCATGGCGCTCTTAGACACAACAGCCGGGCTGCAAGCAAAGCAAAAGCAGGAATATGGCGAGCAGTATGCTGCCACTGATGCATTTCAGGTAGCGCGAGCTGCTATGAATAAAACCTATATGCGACAGGTCAAATTGGCACGAATAGGCCTAAAGGGGGACAAGGCAAACTATGAAGCTCTTCAACTCAGCGGAGGGCGCAAGCAGGCTTTTCCCGGCTGGTTACAGCAGGCAAAAGCTTTCTATACGAATGTCATGCTCTCGCCCGTAGCACTTGCGGCACTGGCCAAATTCAACACCTCTCAGGAAGAACTCACAGCCGCTAGTTTGGAACTCACTGCCCTAGAGCAGAAGTACAACGAGCAGCTCAAAGAGAAAGGCGAAGCACAAGCAGCCACCGAGGCGCGAGACAAGGCGCTGGATGATCTGGAAGAATGGATGAGCGACTACATTGCCGTGGCTCGAATAGCCCTAGAGGACGAACCGCAGTTATTGGAAATGCTGGGGATAGTGAAGGGGAGTTGAGCGCCGCATATCTCTCAACACTTTGCTCGATTTAATGCAGCAATGGTGGTAGTATAACCTCCAAGGATTCAAAATCCTTGGAGGTTTTTTTATGCCGTAACGACCCATCAAAGTCAGGGCTTCAATAGCTTTTAAAAATTGGGCAACCAGTTTGATTATCGCATTTCCATATCAAACGGTAGTGCGGCTTTCCGATTAATCCGTGGGCTATGGTTGGTATTCGATATTTTTAAAAATGGTTTAACCATTTCCCTCCACAATCCCAATCTCCTCATCAGTCAACCCATACAGCTCATATACCAACTGATCTATCTCCGCCTCCAGCGCGCTGGTATCTGTCGTAGGATCGGCTTTTTTGAGGTCTAGGATTTGGGTGACTTTGGAAGTTATTGCTTCAGACTGATTTTCGTTTGCCTTCACAATTGGTATCTGACTAAAATATTTCCAGATGAGCTGATATCCATTTTGTATCTGAGTGCAGTATTTTGATATTAGCCACCAGCCCATTTTTGAATTTAAAATTCCTAACAGAACCAAGTCGCTTGATGGTATGAACCAAATTGAGTTATTACAAAAAAGTCCTTGATCGTCGTAAATGAAACATGGCTTGACTTGAAAAGCTTGATACATGATTTTTGGCTTTTCAAAATCTTGATAATAGTCAGACGCATATCGTTGCATCGCGTACCATTCATATCTGATACCCGTTTCCACTTTATTCCGAGCACTTAATTTCCCCTTATATTCAGAAAGGTGTTCATAAATGCTGGGATATTCTTTTTCAAATTCTTTGGTGGCTTTTTCGGATGCACCCTTGATAGACAAATCTTCATGTAAAGGAAAGTGCCAAGGAATAAACAGTAGATTCTTGTCAGGTCGAGCATTACAATATGGTTTCAAATCCCTACCTTGAATTAGTGACTTTATAACGGATTGATTCTTTGGGTCCATAGAAAGAAGTTCTCCCTTCTTTGGATCATCTATAACAAATGCTTCTGAAAGTCCGGTAACAACTCCTCTTTTTGCTCCTCCATTTACGAATATATCTAAAGGATTACTAATAGCCTTTATACGATTCAACAGACTCTGATCTTCCTTATTTGAAACCACCCAGGTCTCCTCAGATAAGCTTTCTTGTTGAATATGGTCTCTGTTTGAATAAACGTAATTTAGAAACCCATCAGGATACTCTAAAGTGGTGACGGGTAAAGTCAGTAAATCATTAGAAGGAGGTGATTTTTTGGCGATTAGAATACATGGGTAAGTAGTAGCTTCATCAAAAACTTGTAAATCACCAAAGTCAACAATTTCCACTAAGTCATTTTCTAACAAGAAGTGTCTTGCCGCTTTACCATATCCTGCCTGCATAAACTTATTCGGCATGATATAAGTAAAGTGACCCTGATCTTTCATGATCGAAAAGCCTCTTTCAATAAAGAAAACATAGATATCAGCTGCGCCTGAGTAAGTAGTAAAGACCGATTTGAATTGAGCTTTGTATTCCTTCAATTCCTCCTGTCTAATATAAGGCGGATTTCCAATCACCGTATCGAATCCTACAAAGTCTCCATCGTCATTGAGCACTTCGGGAAACTCAAACCGCCATTCAAAGGCGTTTTCATAGATCTTATTGTTTTTTACTGCCTCCAATTCTGAGGTGACTTTTTCAATCTCCTTCTGAATCTTCTCAATTTCCTTTTTTCGCTTAGTTTTGTTTGCTTTTGGAGTGTATTCTCCCTGTTCTTCAAATAGCATATTTGTAAAACCTCCTCTGCCGATTCCTGTTAGTTTGAATAGCTTTTCACCGAGTCTCGAAAGTTTAATTTTGTTAGGATCAGAGTAATTGCCGATGCTCGTTTGAAAATCACTTTTAATATCCTTAATCAAACGCTCCAGTTCGTGCTTTGCTTCCTTATCTGAAGCATTTTTATATTGATTTACCGCCGATTTATATACCTCAATGTTTTTATACTTTTTATTCATTTTGAATGCTTGAGTAAGAGAAGTACTCAACGCAAACCGACTAATCAGCGAGTTGCCACACTTGATATTGATGTCTATGTTGGGCAGGGTTTGGAGGTCTTTCTGGCCGTCACTTCGATGGAGGGACGACTGAGAAGTCTCCTGGCTAGTAGAAGGGGACTTCTCACTCCCTGCGGTCGTATCGAAGTGACGGGTACTTGTTGTCAGAGACTTCTTGTCGCTGCGCTCGCTACCGATGACGTAATATGCATTCTTCAGCAGCTCTATCCACAACCTGAGTCGGCAGATTTTTACAGAGTTGGGGTTAATGTCCACCCCGAAGAGACAGTTTTCGATAATGGTTTGCTTCTCGTGGAAGAGTGCTTCTTGTAGTCGCTGGCTGCTTTTGTTGTCCGCATGGTACTGGAAAGGTACCCCTTCGTCTATGTCAGAGATCATCAGCTCATCATTGACCACTTCCAGTTCATAGTCGGAGATTCTTTCGCCAGTCCTATCTACCAGTATTTTTAAATCGCTTTTGATGGCTATCATTTCATTGAGCGCAGAGACGAGGAAATGACCAGACCCCACCGCAGGGTCGCATATTTTAAGGCTATTCACTATGTTATTGGCTTCTGCACGGGCAGCCTTTCGGTCACTTTCTTTGATATAATCCTGCAAGTCCTCTTTTAGCTCAGCGTAATCCTTACATTTCCAGCCCTTGGTATCGTTGAACTTCTGCACCACCGAGCGGCGGATGGTCTCGCGGCACATGTACATGGTGATGAAACCCGGCGTGAAGAAAGAGCCGTCTTTGTAGCCATTGATCTTTTCGAAAATCAAACCCAGCACCGAGGCATTGATCAGCGTTTTGTTATCTTCCTGTATGTCCAGCCCACCTTCACTGGTGAAGTCATACGCATCCAGAAAAGCAAAGAGATAGGCCAACGTATCCATAGACCCAGTGCGCTTCTTGCCGTTATCGCTTTTCAATACCGTCCCGCTAATGAGCGCCAAGTCAAGGTTATTATCCAGCTGGGTCACCTCTAGTATTTGCTCTAGCTCGGTAGGCTCAAAAAGGGAAGAGTTGAGATAAGGCACCTTGCCATACTTAGCTTGGATGGCTTCCCTTCGGTCTTCGGGCTTTTTGGCGAGTACGCCAAAGAAGAGCTGATCCAATGCGTCGTAGTTGGGCACAGTCTCCACATTGAGAAATCGATAGCTTGGATCTCCTTTGTGGTAAGACACCAGTTGGGATTCGAGCAGTTTCAGGAATAGAATCCTATTGACCCAAGTGATGCACAGCTCCAGTCCGATTGTGTAGAGTCGTTCATGGTGGCTTTCGCCAAATCGGGAAGGTTTTTCTAGTGAGCGCATCCTGTCCCGCTCGTCTATGATGTTGATGGCGTTTTCCAGCAGCGAACCGGGGTTTCGCTTTCCATCAGCCTTTCTTTCAATGACTTTTTTACCACCATCCTTCACCTCTTCCAGCCCAATGATGTGGAGCAGCTCAGCGTAGAAGCGTTTGTCCAGTGAGTTGCTATCATTGGCAAAAGGCAGCTTGAGCAAGTGCTGTGGTGATAGCAGTTTGAAAAGCGCAATCAGTCTTTTGTCTTCTTGCTTATCGCTACTGCGAAGCGGCTTCTCATACGAGCGAATATCAAAGTAAGTAAAACTTAGCTCTTGGCTGATGCCATCGATGAAAGGACGCGCTACCGAATCATAGAAAAAGGAGGTATCCGTACCAGAAAGCCGCTTTTCTTCAAAGTCTTTAAACTGCTTTACGAGACTTTTGCTTTGCGCAAATTCCTTTTCGAATAGCTGTGCATCGAAGATGAACCACTCATTGATATTGGTAGCGATGAGATATTTGACGTTCAGATTGTTGGCTGTGATGCGCTCCCTTAGGTAGTACAGCACCAGTTCCTGAAAGGCTTTGGTGTTGATGTTGTCCTTCGTGACCATCTCCGACTTATTGGACGGACGCTTCGCCTCTATGATTACTCCCACACTACTTTTGGCATCCTTTCCTGCTTATTTCACTTGAAAAGTATACCAGTGTTTCAGTTCAAAAGTATACCATTTATGGTTAATAATTAAATTATTACTATATAACGTAACGCCATGGATAGGCTAGCCTATCCATGGCGTTACGTTATATCCTTTTCTTTC
>JAVJOD010000007.1:0-5518 GCA_040216915.1 Cyclobacteriaceae bacterium | reverse complement strand
TTTCACCCGATGGACGTTGGATTGCCTACCAGTCTGATGAATCAGGGCAAAATGAAATCTACATCCGCCCGTTCCCGGGGCCCGGGGCAAAATGGCAGGTTTCTACCACAGGAGGCACACGGCCACACTGGCGAGGCGATGACAAAGAATTATTTTATTATGGTGCGAACTCCTCCGTCATGTCAGTCGAAATCCAACTTAACCAAAGCACAGTAGTGGTCGGATCTTTAAAAAGGTTGTTTGACTTACCTTATTCTGTCCGAGGCTACGCACCCAATGCAGATGTTTACCAGGTCACATCAGATGGACAACGCTTCTTGTATGAATCATTTCCAGATTCTGAGAATGGTTCACCAATTACGCTTGTGGTAAACTGGCTGGGGAAAATCAAGAAAGAATAAGCAGTTGTTTCTTATCTTTAGCCATGCCCTCTATCCTCCCCGATTACAAATCCCACCATCTACTTTAAAGGCCTGAAAATGCCAATGATAAAGTAGAAAGCTGCCATTTTTAACTATTGACCTTGTATATTTAAACTTATATATTAAATTTACAAGGATGATTGCAAGGGAAGCCAAGGGACAGGTGATTCAGTTGATGGAGCATTTTCCGGCTGTGGGCATACTCGGACCGAGACAAATTGGGAAAACTACACTCGCCTTGGAAATTGCTGAAGCAACAAATCCTAAACCAGTCTACCTTGATTTGGAATCTGTGTCGGACCTGGCAAAGTTGAGGGAACCAGAACTTTATTTTCAAACAAATAAGGACCATCTTATTATTCTCGATGAAGTGCAGCGTGTACCCGGCATCTTCACTGCCCTGCGAAGTATAATTGACAAGAGAAAACGTGAAGGGAGAAAGGGCTGTCAATTCCTTGTTCTTGGCTCTGCTTCTCTGGAACTGCTTCAACAGTCCTCAGAAAGTCTCGCGGGTCGAATTTCATACCTTTCTTTAACCGGGCTAAAGCCCACTGAAATACCTGTTGAAAATCAAGATACACTTTGGTTGCGGGGTGGATTTCCTGATAGCTATTTGGCAAAACAGGATGAGCAGAGTTTTACGTGGAGGCAGAGTTTTATAAGTACCTATCTGGAACGTGATATACCCCAGTTAGGCAGTCGTATTCCCGCAACTACACTCCGGAATTTATGGACCATGCTGGCACACGTTCAGGGAGGGCTCTTGAATCAAAGTAAATTAGCGGGTGGTCTTGGGGTAAGTGTTCCTTCCATCCATCGGTATCTTGATTTGTTGGATGACTTATTTCTCATCAGAAAGCTTCAACCCTGGTCATCAAACGTTGGGAAACGTCTCGTCAAATCACCTAAAGTATACATTCGAGACAGTGGTATATTACATGCACTGCTTCGGATTCAGGATATGGAGAGCCTGCTTGGGCATCCTGTTGTTGGACATAGCTGGGAAGGGTTTGTTATTGAAAACCTGTTGGCTAGCGTTCCTGTTTGGGCATCGCCCTATTTTTACAGAACTTCCGCAGGGGCAGAAATTGATTTAATCATTGAAGCCGGAAATAAAAAGAAAATAGCCATTGAAATAAAACGTTCACTTGTGCCATCTATCAGTAAGGGATTTCAATTTGGTTGTGAGGATATAAAGGCAACACACAAATACTGCGTTTATCCGGGAAAGGAAACATTTTCGTTATCAGGTGATGTCAGGGCACTCTCTTTAATTGAGATGATGAGTGAGTTAAATAAAATAATTGGCTCTTGACAACCAGTCGTGAAGCTAGCATTACGAAATAATGAGTGTCAAGAAATTAAGCGGCATGACCGTATCTTCCAAAAAGGCCTTATTTCTTTATATTTGATCCATGCCATCCCTCCTCCCCAACTTCGAATATGACATCTTCATCTCCTATCGCCACAACGATAACAGAAGCGGCTGGGTAACGGAGTTTGTAAGAGCACCTGAAGGCAGAGTTGGCACTCACCATCAAAGAGCCTCTATCTATCTATTTTGATAACAATTCTCTTTGACGGAGCTGTTAGTTTACGCGAGTAGAAATGTATCGGGATTTTAACTAACTTTGATTATGGAGAAGATTGTAAACCTACATATTCAAAAACTCCCAGAGGGGCTTTACCTAGCTACTTCCGACACCATCCAAGGGCTAGTTGCACAGGGAAGAACTATTGCCGAAACCATTGAAATAGCAAAGGATGTAGCCAAAAAATTGATTGAGGCGCAGGATGGGGAAATACACTTGCAAGCATTTTCCGAGAGCTTCGATTATCCATTGGTTGTCGGCACATAGATATTTATGGGAAGACTCTCTGGATTCAGGTACCGCGAGATTGTAAAAATCCTGAAAAAGTTTGGATTCGAATTTTATCGGCAAGCAGCAGGCAGCCATGAAATCTGGCACAATCCGCAAAGCAAACGATTCACAACAATTCCGAATCATACCGAGACATGCCAGAAGGAACATTAAGGGCAATTCTAAAGCAAGCGGATATTGATGTCAATGAATTCATTGGTATGAAATAACAAAGATGCCCTCCCTCCTCCCTGGTTACGAATACGACATCTTCATCTCTTATCGCCACAACGATAACCGGAGTGGCTGGGTAACAGAGTTTGTAAATGCACTTAAAGAGGAGTTAGCTGCTACCATCAAAGAGCCACTATCCATCTACTTTGATACCAACCCCCGCGATGGGCTTTTAGAAAATCATGATGTAGATAAAAGTCTGGAGGGGAAACTCAAGTGCCTCATCTTCATTCCCATCATCTCTCAAACCTACTGCGATCTAAAATCCTTTGCGTGGCAACATGAGTTTGTGGCATTTAACAAACTGTCGAAAGAAGATCAACTTGGTAGGGATATCAAATTGAGCAATGGCAATGTGGCCAGTCGCATTCTTCCCGTTAAAATTCATGAACTGGATGCAGAAGATACAGCCACCATTGAAACAGAAATAGATGGGGTACTCAGGGCCATCGAATTCATCTATAAAGAGCCTGGCGTTAATCGTCCACTCAAAGTCACTGACGAAAGAAACAACAATCAGAATCAAACAGACTATGGTAATCAGGTCAACAAAGTGGCCAATGCTGTTAAGGAAATTGTTAATGCATTAAGGCCAGGGAATAGAACCATTGTAAGCAAACATGAAGATAATGTTGTTCACCCCACCAAAAAACCAAGAAGGTTGGGTGGATTTGTTGTAATCAGTGTGATGCTTATGGCTATTGCACTATATTTTCTTTATCCAAAGTTTATCGATGGACCTTCAGAGGGGTTTGATAAGTCTATAGCTGTTCTTCCATTTGTTAATATGTCGGGCGATCCTGAGCAAGAGTACTTTTCTGATGGACTCAGTGAAGAACTCCTCAATATGCTCTCTAAGATTCCATCGCTTAAAGTAATTGCACGCACTTCATCCTTTTCGTTTAAGGGTAAAAATGAAGACATCCGCATTATCGGAGAAAAGCTAGGTGTTGCTTACGTGCTGGAAGGAAGCGTTCGCAAGTCCGGAAATAGTATCCGCATTACCACCCAATTAATTCAGGCGGAAGATGGTACACACCTTTGGAGCGATACTTACGATCGAGAACTTAAGGATATTTTCACTATTCAGGATGAAATATCCAGCATGGTAGTCAGTCAATTGAAGTTAAACATTCCTGGGATAGGTAATGCGATCCGTGTACAAAATGTGGAAGCCTACAATTTGTTGATGGAAGCTAAGCATATTCGTAGGCAAAACCTACCTGGGTTTGGAGAACGCTCTACTATGTTAATGAAGAAAGCAATTGCACTGGATTCTTTGGATGCGAGCTTATGGGCAGGATTAGCAGAGACTTATCTCGCCTGGGATGGCAACTTCGTGGAAAGAAGTGAAAAATTCGATCTTGCTTATGCAGCCGCTCAGAAATCAATTCAACTAAATGATCAATTGGCGGAAGGCCATATTCAATTGGCCAGAATATACTCAGATAGCTGGGAGTGGGAAAAAGCAAAACGTGAAGCACAAAAAGCAGAGATGCTCAGTCAGCAGCCACCAAGTGTTAGCATACAAATCTTTACTGACTTGGGCCAGCACGGAAAAGCGATTGAAATCGCTCTGCGGCTACTCAACCAAGACCCCTTAAACCCAACTGCATGGCGCCATGTTGGGGTGGCATATTTTAATGCTGATTCAATTGATGAGGCAATCCCATACCTGGAAAAGGTAATAGAATTGAGTCCAACCTTCGACAATGCAAGGGCGTTCTTAGGCCATGCTTATGCACACAAAGGTAGATTTCCGGAGGCTCTTGCCGTAATGGCTAAATTTGTTGATATATCAACTCTTGGATACCTGAAGGGGTACGATCACATCTATTGGCTGGCCGGTGATACAACAAAAGCCAATAGCTATTTCAATCAAATGCTTAGAGAAGATAATAAGCCAAATGATCAATCTTATGGAATAATGCAGGGCTACGCACAGCGAGGTAACGCAGACCTCTGTTTCAAATGGTTGGATATCGCTTATGACCGAAAGAGCCCAGTCTTATCTTTGATCAAAACTTCACTTTATGATAAACACATAAAACATCTGGATGAAGCGAGATATAACGCGTTTCTGAAGAAAATGAATTTACCTGTTGACTAATCCAATCACGATAGCCATTCGCTATCTTTAACCCATGCCTTCCATCCTCCCCGGTTTTGAGTATGACATCTTTATCTCCTATCGCCACAACGATAACCGAAGTGGCTGGGTTACCGAATTCGTTGAAGCCTTACAAGAAGAGCTAGCGGCCACCATTAAAGAACCACTTACCATATATTTTGACAAGAATCCTCATGATGGCCTACAACAACACCACGAAGTAGATGACTCGCTGAAAGAAAAGCTGAAGAGCCTGATTCTTATCCCAATTGTTTCGCAAACATATTGTGACCCAAAGGCCTTTGCCTGGGAGCATGAATTGATTCCTTTCATCCAACAAGCCAGTGAAGATAGCTTGGGTCTAAAAACAAGAGTAACGGGAGGCAACATTGCAAGTCGTGTACTGCCTATAAAGATTCACGACATTGATAATGACGACAAGCAACTTTTTGAAAAAGTAACCGGAAGCGTGATGCGCTCTCTTGACTTTATTTATAAAGAGTCTGGTGTAAACAGGCCCTTGCGTCCAACAGATGATCGTGATCGCAATCAGGAACAAATAGACTATCGCAATCAGGTAAATAAAGTAGCCAATGCCGTTAAAGAGATTATTAACGGTTTGCAAGGACGAGGTCAAAACGTCAACATAGAGAAAAAATCAATTCCCGGAATTCCTATTTCTCACAACTCATTAAAAAGCAGGAAGAAACAGTTTCGAATACCGAGAATTAAGAAAGAGTCTTTACTTATTCTGCTTTCAACTATTTTGGCATTGGCGCTCGTTTTACTTGGATCACTCCATTTCAATGAATCAAAGACTCAAAGCTTAACCTATCGTGCAACTATCTTAGCTCCAGAAGAGACATCTTTCAACACTGCTTTTGGTGGCA
>JAVJOD010000004.1:0-625452 GCA_040216915.1 Cyclobacteriaceae bacterium | reverse complement strand
AGAAACTACTTACTTCATCCGCTGTGCAAGGGTAGAGGGTTGTGAAATGTATTGGGGAGAAACCAACATTGTAGGAGTTCCGGTGGATATTTGCAAGGCGGAGTTTATCAATGCGGGTTCTATCGCCTTCGAAGGAAGCTATAATCCCAACACGACCAACGTGGTTGAGAATGTAGAAGCTGGTAGCAGCGACTTCGGAGAGGGACTAAATATAGAATACATCTGGCTGAAGAGTTTGGTCAATACACCGAATGTAGTGGGTAATCCCAACTGGTCAGTGGTAGAAGGCAGTGAAAATCAATTATCGCTTACACTGGCAGACTTAACAGAAACTACTTACTTCATCCGCTGTGCAAGGGTAGAGGGCTGCGAGATGTATTGGGGAGAAACCAACATTGTAGGCGTTCCGGTAGATCTATGTAAGGCTGAGTTTATCAACGCAGGTTCTATCGCCTTCGAAGGAAGCTATAACCCCAACACGACCAACGTGGTAGAGAATGTAGAAGCTGGTAGCAGCGACTTTGGTGAAGGACTAAACATAGAATACATCTGGCTGAAAAGCTTAGTTAACACACCCAACGTAGTGGGTAATCCTCATTGGTCGGTGGTTGAAGGCAGCGAAAATCAATTGTCGCTTACGCTGGCCGACCTGACCGCCACTACTTACTTCATCCGCTGTGCCAGGGTAGAGGGCTGCGAGATGTATTGGGGTGAGACCAACATTGTAGGCGTTCCGGTCGATCTATGTAAGGCTGAGTTTATCAACGCGGGTTCTATCGCCTTTGAAGGAAGCTATAACCCTAACACGACCAACGTGGTAGAGAATGTAGAAGCTGGTAGCAGCGACTTCGGAGAGGGACTAAATGTAGAATACATCTGGCTGAAGAGTTTGGTCAATACACCGAATGTAGTGGGTAATCCCAACTGGTCGGTTGTGGAAGGAAGCGAAAATCAATTGTCGCTTACACTGGCGGACCTCACTGCCACCACTTACTTCATCCGCTGTGCCAGGGTAGAGGGTTGTGAAATGTATTGGGGAGAAACCAACATCGTTGAAGTGATCGTTGATCCTTGTCTTGAAGGTTATATTGGGGGAGGAAGTATTGGATTTGATGACTCGTACGATCCACTTGGCCCAAATACAATCACCAACGTAGCACTGCCTAACGGACCATATCAGGGATTAGGGTTTGAATACATCTGGCTTCAAAGCGAAGTGAACGTACCGAATACAGTTGGAAACAATTTTTGGACTTTGGTTTCCGGCTCGCTTAACCTTTTGGAACTAGAAGTAAGTAATCTCACACAAACTATGTACTTCATTCGTTGTGCTCGATACATAGGTTGCCAAAACTATTGGGGAGAATCCAACATCGTGGGGATTGAAGGTTTTGAAATACCCACTGCTACTATTTCCGGAGGTGGGGAGGTATGTGGACCTCAAGGAACTGCCAATATAAGCGTGGAGCTCACTGGTGTGGGACCGTTCAATATCACCTATTCGGATGGCACAACGAATACATCAGTAACATTTGATGGAACCAATTACTCCTTCGAAGGAACAGCTGGAACGTATTCTTTGGTTTCGGTAACAGATGCCAACTATCAAGCAACCCTTCAGGGACAGGCGGTAGTAGCTGCTTACGATATACCAACTGCTGTGCTTTCAGGAGGAGGTATGATTTGTAGCGATGACCAAAGTACTGAGCTTACCGTAAATATGACAGGTGCAGCACCATGGGTTGTCACCTATTCGGAGAATGGAGAAATTTTTGAATTTGAAACTTCAGAAGCATCCCACACGCTTTCTGTAGGAAGCGGAGCATACCAGCTAATATCAGTGCAGGATGCGCTTTGCAGCGGTATCGCAACCGGCAACGCACAAGTCTCCTTGTTTGAAAAACCCACCGCAGTGATAGCAGGAGGTGGATCAATTTGTGACGCCAGCGAGGAAGTTGAACTGACTATCGCCTTGACAGGAACAGCGCCATGGTCGATTACTTATTCAGTTGATGGGCAAAATATGTTAGCGGTTGCCAATACGAATGTATTTACGATGATGGCAGGTCCCGGTGTCTACCAGTTGATGGCTGTCGATGATAACCTTTGCAGTGGAACAGTAAGTGGAAGTGCCGAGGTTTCGGTGATACCTTCATTCGATGGTGGAATCGTTTTAGATGAGCAATATTGCGTAGGAGAGGAGATACTAGTGACCATAAACAATGCAGAGGGATCGCCAATAAGTTGGAGCACCAATGGTGGAGGACAATTAACGACTGTGAATAACACTACGGTAAGCTATCAACCACTTCCATCAGAAACATCCGTTGAGTTTGTTGCTCAGGTAACTACTGATTGTGGAATTGTAGAACTGTCCGCTCAGACAACTATAGTCCCAGAGGTAGACACACAGTTTGCAACAGCTGCGAACGTGGATAAATATTTGACCAACGTGAATTACACGTTCATTCCTGAATTTGATGAGGGAGATAGTTACGTCTGGTACATCAACGAGGAGAGCGTAAACTCCCAGACATTGAACAATGAGTTTGAAACTGCTGGTGAATATACGATCTCACTGACCATTGAGAAAGATGGTTGTGTATCTTCCGAGTCGATGGGTATCACAGTTAATTCCAATCAAAATCTATTCATACCCAACGTCTTTAATCCCAATTCGTCCAATCCAGATAACAATGTGGTAAAAGTCTATGCAGAGGGAGTTCAGGACAGGGCTTTCCTGTTTAGGATATATAACCGATGGGGTAAGTTGGTGTATGAGACGACTGATTTCAATCAGGCCCGAAACTCTGGTTGGAATGGTTATTTTAATGGGGAGCTTCAGGCTAATGGAAATTATACCTATACGGTAAGAGGATACTTCTCCGATGGGCAATCATTTGAAAGAACCGGGGTTGTCTCGATTTCGAAATAAGTTGGTATGAATTGTAGGGGTGCAGTACTATTTGGCGTTTGCTTATGGCTGGGCGTTGGTCAGCATGCTGTTGCACAGGACGCAGTCTTTTCTCAGTTTTTTAACACCACGTTGTACTTGAATCCAGCCTTGGCTGGAATCGAAGATGACTTTTTAGTGAACATGAATCATCGTTCCCAATGGAAATCGTTGCAATTTCCTTACACCACCAGTCAGATATCTTTGATAATGCCCTACTACTCCTCCAAGCACAGCAAACCCTATGGGCACGTAGGAGGGATGGGACTTTCCGTCTACAACGATATCTCGGGAGAGAACAAGAGCTTCAAAACTACGGGCGCCAATGCCTCAGCTGCTTACAACCTGCCTTTTGATCAAAATTTTGTAAATCAGCTAACCTTCGGGTTACAAATCGGGATCATCAACAAGACAGTTGATACTTCGAATTTGCAATGGGGAGAACAATATAGTCCATTTGTAGGCTTCGATGCTTCCATCGCACCGTCAGAGGTGGGCAACTTTCAGAATCGCACCTTTGTAGATATCAGTTCGGGAATTTTCTGGTGGTACAATCCCATAGAACAATCCGGTAAACTGATCAAAAGTATTAATTCTGGATTATCGGTGGCCCACATGAACAACCCCGATGAATCTGTTTTGGCAGACCAGGAGAGTCTGTTGCCCTTGCTATATAAGTATCATGGCGGTGTGGTATTCAACCTCTCCAGAAATGCAACCATCTCAGCCAACCTGCTTGTGGCCTTTCAAAAAGGCACCTCCCAACAGAATATTGGATCCTATCTCTCTTACAAGATCATGAATGACTCGGAACATTATTTTAGAGAAACTATTGTCAGGCTGGGTGCATGGGCCAGGGTTAACGATTCTTTTATCTTTCTAACCGAATTTGAAACTAGTGCCTTCAAGTTTGCCTATAGCTACGATCTAAACAGCTCATCGCTGAGGTACAACAGCCGATCCATCGGAACCTCAGAAATTCATCTTGGAATAAAGTTCACCCAACACGCCCACCCAAAATCAAGATACTAAGCTAGTGCGTACCAGACTTCATCGTTTAGTTCTTATTTCTCTTCTGGCGGCAGCCAGGTTAGTATCTTATGCTCAGGAACACGAAGTGCATTGGGCCAGCGAGGTACTTGAATTTTCAAGTGAGAAGAAACTTAGTCATCATATCCATCACCTTCATCCTCTGGCCTACAAAGCGATGCAAGTGCTGGACGGTCCTAATATCATGCCCGGCAGTGAAGGTACATCTCACGCCTGGACGCCTCGCAAACCTAATGAAGTTGACTTTATTAAGGTGAAGTTTAAAAAGCGTATTCAGGTACGCCAGATTATCGTTGTAGAAGCGATTAATCCCTCCGCTTTAAAACAGGTTTACCTGTATGACAGTTTGGGCAAAGAGTATTTGATCAAATCATTCGAGCCAAAGCCGGTCGCTCTATCTTCTAGGTTGTTACAAATATTCATAGAGCAAACGCCTTATAAGGTAGAGGCAGCAAAGCTTGTTATTGATGGAGAGGCCGTCCCGGGCTTTTATGGCATTGATGCTATCGGCATTTCGGAGTCGCCCATACCGATTAAGATAAATCCTATTATTGCTGAAGGTTTTGATCACCTGGATGATCCCAAGCGACTAAGCGATAGCGTAAATAGTAAGTACAAGGAGATTAAGCCGCTATTTTCTCCCAATGGGCAAAGAATGTATTTCAGCCGCATCAACCATCCGGGTAATACAGGAGGAGCAAAAGATCAGGAAGACATCTGGTTTTCAGATCTGGATCTGACCACTGGAGAATGGAAGAAGGCGCAAAACATTGGCGGTCCACTCAACAATAAGGGACCTAATTTTATTTGCTCTATCACACCGCGGGGTTATTACTACGATTTGCTTTTGGGAAATCAATACCTGAGAGGCAACATGAAGGCAGGTTTATCGATTACATCAAGGTATGAATCAGGATATGCCAAACCCAGACCTGTCATCATCGACAACTACGAAAACTTGTCCCCGCATGCTAATTACTTTTTGGCGAATGGAGAGCAAGCTCTGCTGATGTCTGTCCAAAGAAGGGGAGGGCAAGGAGATCGGGATTTGTATGTGTCCTTTGCTCAAAGTGATAGTACATGGTCTACACCGCTCAATCTGGGTGATGTCATCAACACCTCCGAGATTGAAGCTTCACCGTATTTGGCATTAGACAACAAGACACTTTACTTTTCATCTGAAGGTCACCTCGGATATGGAGAAGAGGATATCTTCGTTTCGCGCAGACTGGATGATACCTGGACGAACTGGTCTGAACCTGAAAATTTAGGACCGACCGTAAATTCTGTGGAAGATGACATTTTCTTTCACCTGACTCCCGATCAGCGATATGCATTCTTCACGCGGGGCGACATCTCCGATACAGACATCTTCGAGTTCGAGTTGCCTCTGTCGATGTTGCCGGAGCCGGTGCTGATTGTGAGAGGGCAAGTGTTGGAAGCTTCAACAAAGAAACCCGTACCCAATGCCCTGCTTCAATTCAGAGATACAAAACAAGAGGTGAGCGTGCAACAGGTAAGAGCGGACTCCGTGCTGGCACGGTATCAGGTTATCCTACCCACGGGAACTGATTACAAAATATTTGCCTACCACGACCGGCTGGTTTCATCTAAAGAGGAGCACATCAACGCAGAATATATTTACCAAACCGACACAATTACGAAGGACATTTTACTTTATCCCACGGAAGATGGTAAGCCGATCCTGATGCACGCATTGCTCAAAGGTACCGTTACCGATGGCAACACTGGCCTGCCTATTGAAGGCGCAGAAATCAAGTTTTTGGACAACCGCCACAATACCTTAATTGCAAAGGTGGTCACCGGCATAGGGAAGGGTGACTTTTCGTTCAAGTTACCAATAGGCAATCGTTACAATATCAATATTCAGAGTGAGGGTTATGTTTCGGTTGAAAACGAGGTGGTGGATCTTTCCAGGTCGTTTGAAAACGACACGCTTACGCGCAATTTTAAACTTTATCCAATCGAACTGGGCCAGCGCATTTCGCTGGATAATATCTATTTTGATTTTGATAAGGCAGAATTGAGGCCCGAATCAAAAACTCAGATGGATCAGGTATGGCAGTTCTTGACCGATAACCCTAAGGTGAAGGTACAGTTTGATGGGCATACGTGTTCAATTGGTCGAGCTGACTATAACCAGAAACTATCGGAAGATCGCGCGCTGGCGGTATACCAATACTTAAGTGATCGCGGCATTTCTAAGAAGCGGATTTCCTCTTTCGGTTTCGGGGAAACCAAACCCCTGCAGTCCAATGAATCGGAGGAGCTGCGCCAGCAGAATAGGCGGGTGGAGTTTGTGATTGTTGACAAATAGTCAGCAAGTTCCCCGGCATTTATGATTAAATAAAGTGTATGCTTTTTTTGTGACATCCGTTGCGATGTAGGGTTATAAGCCTTACTTTAAACGCGTTCTTTACTAATCAGTATGATCGCATCAAGAATTCTTCTCTCGTCCCTGCTTCTTAACCTAATTATTTCTCATTGTGTGTTATCTCAAGGCCATGAAGAGAATGATTATCAACAATGGACAGAATCCTTTCGGGCGGGTGAGCTTGATAAGGTAATTGCAGCCACCGAAAGGGACTTGGATAGTGCCAAACCTAATGCGTTATCGTCACTGTCGTGGCTTACAGCACATCAAATCAAAGATGATGTCGCTACAGCCATTGGTAGCTTGGATGGAAACAGTAAAACTAGGTTGCTTCTGCTTAAAGACATCATTCATTATGATGAAGAGAATATGGCGCTGGAGTCCGCTGCTATTGCCACCGATCAGCTAAGACAGCACGCAGATATTTACGGACAATACCTGTGGAGCAATATGAATCGAAATATAGATCCTTCGCTTTCTTATGAACTGTTGTTTAATGCCCTGGAGAAGTATGGAGAGCACTTTCGACTTGTATGGTCGTTTGATTATCTAAGCATCAATCATACGGAAGTGTTTGATCGGCTGCAAAGTGATTTGAGCTCAGGAAGGTTTGATAATTATCCAGCGGTGAAGGCGTTTCTCAATGAGGCTTCTTCAACTCCTTATCAAAAAAGCTTAGACGATCTGCAAACGGTTGATGCATATCTTCAGCAACATCCGAAAGACGCCAATGCGCTGCGCTTCAAGGCGCACCAGCTTCGAGACTTGAAACAGTATCAGAACGCTGCAGAAATTTATCTGACCGCCTGGGAGCTCGATCCCTATTATGCTTTTGGTTTGAATCTTACCGATGCTGCAAATGCTTTTGCCCGAGATGGGAATGTGGGGGAGGCTAAAGTACTTATTGATAAGTATGCAAAACTCTATTATCCAAAATCAGCAGAATTGGAGAGTGCACTGCGACTTTCCGAAATTCTTCTTGCTGTCGGTAGGAATAACGAAGCCCGGGCACTTTTAGAAAGCAGCAAGCAATTTGAAGCATCACCTGCTTACCAACTTGCCTTGGGACATCTTGAAAAAGCAAGTTCACGCCCAGCCTTTGCCATTAAGCATTATGAACAAGCTTATCGCTCTGGGCCAAAAACTGTCGTGTATGCTGCTGCATTAACAGATGCATACCTTGCCTCGGAGAAACCTGCAGCTGCGTTGGAAATTATAACTAGACTTGAGAATGAACGAGCGCTTCCAATTGACTTTTATTATAAGAAAGCAAAAGTCTACGAAGATTCAGATGAATTTGAAGAGGCTTATCAGGTAAGGAAGGAGTCTGTAACGCGATACCCTGCATCATCCTGGCATTGGAACAATTATGCTTACATATGTTCAAAAACCGGCCGAAACGAAGATGCTTACAACGCCATCAACAAGTCTATTGCACTCTCAAATCCTACTGCATGGACTGCCGCACGGCTGTATGACTATACGCTTGCAAAAGCAAATGAAGCCCAAGCACTCAGGGAGCTGGAGCAAAAGGCAATTAGCTACCCGTGGAATGAAAACCTCTGGAAAGCGTATGCAAACAAATTCAAAACTGTAGAAGATAAAGTAGCAGCATATGCCAAGGTATTGGAGCTTGCTACGCCCTACTTTCATGGGTACCAGAATCTGATCGATACCTATTTAGACGCAGGACGTTGGGAAGAGGCAGGTGAGGTCTTGCAACGAGGGAAAGAGGCGTTGAAGAAGCCTGATGACCTAAAGCAATTGACTTACTATGAAGCAGAAATTATCAGGAGAAAAGGTCAGCGTGAGAAGTTAAGTCAGCAAGAAATACGCAGTGCGATTAACGCTACAAATCGCTATGCCACTCTGGTTGGCTCCAAAGATGGCTACTGGTACAGAGACATGGCTGCCTTTATGATTTATAAGAATGACCCTGAGACCAGTGCCATTTATCTAGACAGCGGCTTGATGGTGGCTCCCGACTCCAGACCCATCATGTCAAAAATTAGGAACGACAACTTGAAAGAGTTCGGTGTTGGAAAATTCTCTCGAAAAATGTGGGAGTATGTGCAACGGGATCCGTTTGACATTAATCGTTATGTTGATGCCATTGACTTTCATGTAAAATGGGGAGGAAGCCCACTAGTAGCTATCGTACTTAGTCAGCAGGCGAAGGAATTGATACCCGATGGTTACAGCAAGGTAAGCAGGTTGGAAGTTATGGCTTACGGAAACCTGGGCGACAATGCGAAAGACTTTGAGTTGCGATATGCGAAGGAAAATGTAATCAGCTCAAGTGAGCGGTACATTAATTGGTATAATACCAGTAGGCATCAGGTTTGGGAGGGAAGTTCGAAAATTTCGATTGACGCAAGTACAACCACTGCCACAATCCAATTCCCTGATGGGACAATTGCCCAGCGTCAGGATGATTTAGTTACAGGAAGAGTCAAGATGCTCCAGGTTGGCAATGCCTATATCAAAGCTGATTATGATGAGAATGGGCTGCTCCTAATGCTGCATGCTTCCAATGGTCGCAATGTAGCCCTGGGCTATGATGAAAATCATAAGATAGAAAGCATCAGCACCGGTGATGGCAACGACATGCTCATTGAATACAATGAGAACGGTAAGACTTCGAAGCTTACACTTAAAGGGGTTGGAAGAATAGAAGTGACCTATGATGAATTTGAGGATGTAGATCAAATAGCTTCTTTTGACACCAACGGAAAAGAGGCTGGTACACAGTTGACAATGAGGGTCACTAGTACATTCCAGGAGTTGACCTCGCTGGCAGATGTACTACAAAAGGCGCAAACATTAAGTAATGCACAATTGCCAGACCTTGGCATCGAAGATGAACAATATGAAAGTCTGTACAGTGGTTGGTATGCGTTACAAGATGATTTATACGAAAAGGAGAATAGTAAAAAAAGGTTGGCGTGGTTCAAGCAATCACTGGCTTTGGCCAGCTACTTGAAGGACAACACCCACATCAATGCAGACTACGCCAATGCGTGTGCCGGAGTAATCACTGAGACTCGGGAAGAATTGAAACTTCACAAGAGTGGGAAGACCGTTCTCTACGGACCTCAATTGGCAGCGATATTTCATGAGTTGCTGATCAAGACCCGCAGAAATGGTGTCGCCTCTGACTGGTGGAGTGAATGGATAGAAACACAGGAATGGTTGGAAAAAGAGAAGCTTGCCGAAACCAAGCTGACGCCATACAGGATCGCGATCGAGAAAGTGCAGGAGGAATTTAAGAATCAGCCAGTGGAGTTGCTCGCCACATCTGAATGGCTTCCCAAGTCGATATTACAAAATGAAGGGTATTGGAAGAACTTTAGCATTAAAACAATACTCGATGAAAAGTATCATAATAACATGGAAATCAACACTTTATATAAAAGATATAATGGTGATATTCTAATAGGTACTAACAAGGGCTTGTTGGTGCGACACCTTGGATTTTGGGATCATGTGGCATTCGCCCCGCTAAGAATGGCGATGGAGCGGGATTTAGCCCCAGAGCAAATCAAAGCGTCATCAAACATCCTAAGTATTGCTGAATCAGAAGGCATGCTTGCCCTAGGCACAGCTGATGGCCTTGTTATTTGGCAAGGGGAGGGCTATATGGGTAAAGTAAAGGGCCGATACTCTCAATTGGATGGATTACCAGTAAGTGCGATCAGCAGCCTGGGCATCCAGAAGGGACAAGTTTTTATGGGAACCTCCCAGGGGCTATTCGTACTAAGCAATGATCAGATCGCTGCACATCCCCAGGTTACAAATCAGGTGCAGTTTATGCACCAGCATCAGGTACGTGGAAGCAATGTAAATATCACAATCGGTACGAATGATCAACTGTGGGTGATTGACGAGCAAGGAGTGGCGAAGTCCTTTGCCAACGAAAGGGTAGAGGATGCTTTGATATCGCAAGAAGGAGACTTATACATGCTGAACAACAACCGAGTCTTTCGTTTTGATAATGATGTCTTTGTAGAGTTGTATGGAAATATTATTACAACCGATGCTAATCAGACCTATGGACTTGCACAGGTACCGGTGACTTCACTGCCGACTGGAATTGATGAAGAATTCTATTTTGAGGACTTTGAGGAGTTCGGTGAAGACTATGAAGAAGACCTGGAATATGAGGAGGCGTATACAGAAGAGTATGAGATGTATGAGACTTCCGATCAGATGGCAATAGGCGTGCTTACGGACATGGGATTAAGTTTGTATCACGACAAGCACTTTGAGCACTTTGAGCTTCCCCTAAAAGATGACCTCATACCTCAAGCGAGAAAGTTTGCCGGGCGAGATGATGGCTTTGCAATCCATACGGGCGAAGATATCTATGTTTTTGAGAAGGATCAGGTTACTTTGGTGGACGATGGCAAAGTAAATGACTTGCTAACATCCGATGAATTAGGAAAAACCTTTATCGCGAAGCCTTCGGGACTGTACTATGTGGATCATGATGACCCATCCCTGGAATTATTATTAGTCGACTACATAACTCCTGATGCATTAGCTCTTGATCGGCAAGGTAGATTAATAACCAATGATGGATTGCAGTTGGTGCGCTATCAGTGGTCGGTGAAAGAAAGTGCTTTTGAAAGGGAAGATCTTTTTTACGCAAATCAGTACGAAGCATCGGATGCCAATTGGATTAAGTCAGGAGACATTAAGAACATTGTGATCGCGCAAGATGAGGTGATTTGGGTGGCCACCAAGTTGTCGATTTTTCGGTACGATGAATCGATGGGAGAAGACAGCAATGTAGAAGAGTACAATTACTTTCGAGCCCCCAAGAAGTTTCCCTCACGAACTCACATGGTTTATCGCGTGCTGGAGACGCCAGATGGGAGAATCTGGGCAGTTTGCTCCAACGAGGGACATCTTTCTTACAACGGTATCTACCTCAAAGGCGGATTGTTGGAGTGGGACAATGGCAAAAATGAATTCACACCTCTTGACATCAACAACAACTATGCACAGCGGGGTTTCAATTGGTTTGTGACTTCGATAACACCTACTGAGCAAGGCAATGCTATTGTAGGAACACTGGGAGGCTTTGCAGAATACAATCAGGGGGAGATAAAAGATTACTATGGATCTGGTGGCGGAATTGCCAATTCGTCTTACAATGCAATCTACGAGCGATATCCTTCTCTATTTATGGGAACGCGTGGTGATCGCTTGGGCGACATGTGGTTTTTTGGCAGTGCAGCTGGTGTGCTGGCTTATCGCAATGGCGTTTGGATTTATCCCGATAGGATTAACCAAATGTTGCCACAGGATCAGGAGTTTGGAAACTACGGTGGCCGTCATGTGAATGCCATCGCCACGGATATGAAAGGCCACCTCTATGTGGGTACTGACCTGGGATTGCTAATATATGATTCGCAGGGAGCGGATCCCATGTCGTTCCTAATTAACAACGGCAGGGTGGACGATGCATTCAGTGCGCAAAATGAAATGCAGCTGCAATCAGAGCGTGACGCGGTGATCAAAAGCATACCTCAATCAACACCTTCGGGGAAAATCATTGCGGAATTGGAGTCAGTAGATACGGAGATCAGAAAGCTGGAGCAATTGAAGGCGAATGGACAAAAAGAAATGCTAGAACGAAGTGAAGTGAAGCACATCAATGCAGATTCATTAACTTCGCTAATCAACGAACGCAACAAAAGGCATTACGAATTGTTGTTGCGACTAGAGAAACAAGACCCTGCGCTGCATCAGTTGCTTGATGTAAAACCTGTAGAAGTGGCTGCGTTAAGAAAGAAGTTGAGAGAAGGGGAGTGCTTGATTCAGTACATACCCACATCAAATAAACTTTACATCCAGGTCTTAGCAAGAGACAAGGTGGAACTTCGTGAGGTTAGGGTTGCTAAAGATTCACTGATGCGCATGAGTCAGTATGTAGCTACGGGCATAAAACTACAAATGGGAATGGAGGAACTGGGCCCGAAACTGGAGTGGCTGTATGATGTGTTGTTAAGACCAATAGAAAACGAAATCTCCGACTATGATCATGCAATGGTGATCCCCATTCAATCGCTGTATTATTTGCCCTTTTCTGCACTGTTGGATCGCACGAGCGAAAGAAGCAGTCAATATGCATTGGAGCGATTCAATATTGCGTACGTCTCTTCAACTTATTTGTTGGGTTTGCTGATGCAGAGCAATGTGGAAGCTACGGACAGGTATCTATTGTTTGGCGATCCTGATGGTACTTTACCAGGAGCGGGTGCGGAAGTGAGAGCTATCGGTGAGATTACGGCTAGTAACAATCTGTTTATGAACAAGCAAGCATCGTTGACAAACCTGATTAAGAATGCCTCCGGGTCAAAGGTGGTACACCTCGCCACGCATGGATACCTTGATGAGCGATCGCCTGAAGAGAGTTCTATTCTTCTTGCCGATAACAACCTTACGATGCCGCAGATTTTTAATTTGCCCTTGGATAAGACAGAAATGATTGTGCTCTCCGCATGCGAAACGGGAAAAGGGGGAGGAAAGGGAATGGAATATGCCACCATGGCCAGGGCCTTTGCCAATGCCGGAGCACCTACTGTAGTGGCCACCTTATGGAAAGTGGATGATGCGGCAACACAAGAGATCATGGTAGACTTCTACGGTGCCCTAAAAAAAGGCGATTCCAAGCTTGGCGCATTAACCGGTGCTCAGCGCAACTTTGCAAAACAGCCAGGAGAGAAAAGCCATCCGTATTATTGGGCAGGGTTTATTTTGATGGGTAAACCCTAGGTACTATAAAATATTCAATAATTAAGAATGGATCGAATTCTTCACTTCATTTGCCATAGATTGGTCTTTGCTTGCGCGATGCTAATCTTGCTTTGGTGCTGCAGCAGTAAACCTCAAGACCAGCTCACAAGCAAACCCAATGTCCTATTCATCATTGTAGATGATTTAAGACCTGAATTAGGTTGCTATGGTAACACACAAATCAAGACACCAAACTTTGATAGGCTTGCCTCGGAAGGCACATTGTTTAATAGGGCTTACTGTCAGGTAGCGGTCTGCGCACCCTCCAGAGCGAGTGTGATGACGGGCCTTCGCCCTGATTCCTCAAGGGTTTGGGTGCTGGGAGATTCTTTCAGAAAAAACTTACCTGAAGTAGTCACCATTCCTCAACACTTTAAAAAAAATGGCTATCGTACGGTTTCTATCGGAAAGATTTTTCACAATCACATGCCTGATTCAGTTTCTTTCGATGAACCTGACCTGCGACCAGCGGAGTACAGTACACCAGACATGGTTGACCGGGATGCGGAATCATTTTATTACGATGGTGAAATCAAAAAAGAGCATGCAATAGTAAGAGCACAGCGCATTAAGGATAACCCAAGGCGTGCCAACTATGGTGGGGGTTGGGCGTATGGCCGGTCGACCGAGATAGCGGATGCGCCAGATGATGCTTTGTACGATGGTGCACAAACGAAACTTGCCATTGACAAACTGGAGGAACTGAAGGGTAGGGAAGAGCCCTTCTTTTTGGCACTGGGATACTACAGGCCTCACTTACCCTTTGTAGCGCCTAAGAAGTATTGGGATCTATATAACAGAGATAGTATTACTGTTCCTACGAATACCTACATACCAAAAGGAGCTCCTGTGATGGCGATGAATAATCCGTACGAGATGACCGGCTGTTATGATTTAGAATATGTAAAGCATCCTACAGTGCCCAGCGTCTCATTGGATACAGCGAAGATTTTAAAACATGGATACTATGCATCGGTAAGTTATGTGGATGCATTGCTAGGTAGGGTAATGGATGCCTTGGAAGAAAAGGGATTAGCCGACAACACTATTGTGGTTCTATGGGGTGACCATGGTTGGAAACTGGGAGAACACAATGGTTGGAGTAAGATGACAAACTATAACATTGATACGCGCGTACCGTTGATTATGAAGGCACCTGGGCAACAACCCAAAGGGGGTACCAACGCGCTTGTTGAATTGATAGACTTGTATGCCAGTCTTTGCGATTTGGCTGGTATTGAAGCACCGGCTCACTTACAGGGTACAAGTTTCAAGCCCTTATTGGAAAATCCTGAAAGGGAATGGAAGTCAGCCGCTTTTAGTCAGTTTCAAAGGAGACCCAGGGAATCGTTGGATGGAAAAAACTACATGGGCTATTCGATGGTAACGAAGGATTACCATTATGTGGAATGGTATGAGTGGGACCAGGAGGCAAAGCTGAGTAAAGATAGGGTAGCGGTGGAGTTGTATGATCTAAAGATAGACCCAGAGGAGAATCTAAATATTGCAGAAGAAGGAAATAGAATAAATATAGTAAAGGAATTGTCTGTACAGTTAAAGGCGGGTTGGGAAAAGGCCAGGCCAATTGATTAGTATCTTTTAAGTTATAGTTACGTTATGTTAAATAGAAAATTCTTTATTTCGCTAGCGATGGGCATTGTCGGTACGGCCATATTGTACACTGCTGTTGACCAGTACCTTGTTGTGGGAGATTCGTGGCTTGACGATGCCACACCAGCTAAAGCTACGGTGGTAGACACGCTACTGGTGCAAAAAACAATAGGAGCTGATTCAAGGCGCAGAAAGAAATACGTAGAATCGATACCCGTAATATCCTATGAGTTTGAGGGCAGAGAATTAGTTGACACGGTAGAAGCCTGGGGTGCGAGTGTAACGGATAATGTGACTTCCAGTAACGAAGTATATAACCTCGGTGATGTGATCAATATTAAAGTCAATGCTTTAGATCCGACAGTGTATCTACGTGAAGGCGATGGCGACTACACCAATTGGGTTGGTTTCTTTATTTGGGGAGGCATCGGTGGAGGACTGTTGTTTGTGACCTACAGGAGAATCACTAGAAAGGCATAGGCAGGGTAGATAGACGCAGAGCTCTAATCGTATTTAACATAATATAAATTATATAACTTTCCCGGGTTTTGCTGTCTGGGACTAGCTAGGCTGATTGAGGCCTAATTTAGCGTCCAGACGCGCAGCGGATGGTTAACATAAGACCTGCCTGCCGCAGGCAAGTCAGATAGATAAACGAGCGCAAGCACGTGAGTTAGCAAAGGTTATCTATCGGTAAAGATCTTATGTTAAAGCAACGCAAAACCCCGCCATTATATAATCATATTATGTTAACCATCCACGTATGCCATTACACAGGCCATTTCAATACGTGTCTGGGGGTTTACGGTATGTTTGAAGTTTCCCGCGCAAGCCAGCCGCACAGTTACATAATTTGACGTTATATTAAATAGCCGCTCAAGGCCGCGCTTCTCCGGGCCATGCGCTGCCACGTCCTTGAGTGTCTATGTAATTTGAACAATACAGGATGAAAGTTTTTTACCCACCTGCCTTTGCCGAAGCGGCTACGCGCAGGCAGGCGCGCATTTTAAGGCACCAGCCCGCAAAGCATAAGTAATGCTGGCCGCACAGGCCTAACTCAAGTCAAAGCCATCATTACACATGCTTGATCCATCACTCTATATATCAATTGATTGTATTGGCGGAGCTGAATACCAACTATAAGATCTAACACCTCTATTAATTACATTTGTTGACGCTCAAGCCGCTGGGCTTTTACTTTTTCCATTGATGAAAAAGTAAACAAAAAATCTAGGCCCAAAAATGCTTCCGCCCACTCCCCCAACGCGCCACCCCGCTTTTGGGCCGGGCCACCGCGCTCATTCAATTCAAATTCGTAATTTGCATAAAGATTTTTCAAGCCGTTAAAATATGAATCAGAGCCTCTTGATAAGATTGTTCCGCGCTATAGATGGAGATAAAAATGATGATGTTGTTAAAGTGGCCTCTTTAATAATAGAGAATGAACAGAAAAAAGGGCATGCAAAACTAGCCAGTACCTTGAAATCAATACTTGATAAGAATGTGTTTACCAATCAAAGATTTAAAGGTGAACTAAGAAAAATGCTTCCAAGCGGTGTAGCTATCCCAACGGATAAGCGAAATCATTTTCCCTTAGCAGCCTTTATTGAAAGGGATGAACTGAGGCATGAAATGGTTTTACCTTTAAAAACTGAAGAGAAGATTCGCAGAGTTGAGAAAGAATATGCTGCAAAAGAGAGACTTGCCCATCATGGACTTAATTACAGACGCAAAGTATTGATATATGGAGCTCCTGGCTGCGGGAAAAGCATGAGTGCAGAAAGAATAGCATGGAACCTTGGGTTGCCGTTCTTTAAAGTTCGATTTGATGTTATGATTTCTTCGTTTTTGGGTGAAACTGCAAGTAATCTCACCAGGCTCTTTGAAGGCCTTGAGGGTTATCCTTGTGTTTTACTATTTGATGAGTTTGATATAGTAGGTAAAACAAGATCGGGTTCTCAGGATGTCGGTGAAATGCATCGTGTTGTTAATATTCTATTAACACTATTGGAGGATTATAATTCAAATGGAATCCTTATTGCAACGACAAATATTGAAAATGTCCTCGATGACGCATTGTTTAGGAGATTCGATGATATAATTGAAATGCCAAAACCAACTAAGGATGAAATCTTAGCGTTGGTTAAATTGAACCTGTCATCGATGGAAAAATCAAATAATATCCATTGGGAAGAAGTCGCAGAGAGATTGGTCGGTTTTAGCGCTGCTTTGGTTGTTAAAATTGCCAGAGATGCTGCAAAAATTGCGGTTATTGGAAACGAGAAAATTGTTAATCAAAACCATATTGAAACTTCCCTTGGGGAAAATATTCAGTACTTAAAGTAAGATGGCAGAGTTTCCTCACTTAAAACTTCCTTTCAAAATTCAGGGCACAACCAAACCAAAAGGTGGTGGGAAAAGAAATGTTGAGGCAGAAGCAAAAACAAAAGAAAACAAAACCAATAGAGCCCAGCATGGCGAGTATCTGAGCGATTCCGCCAACAACATAAGAGATGCTTGGAGTAAGCTAAGAGATCAAAGATCGGAGAGCCTAGTGCTTCCTAATCAAGATGATATTCCAATTTTTTTACGAGTAGATACTGAAGTATTTGATATTGATAATTTCAAGCTTTGGGGGATAGACTTAGTGTCCGAAGAAGAAAATGGTTATATTCTTGGAGCTTCAACGGACAATCTTGAATCCTTCATTGAGAATGTAAAAGATTTCATGAATGAACATGGAATTAGAAAGGATAAAGCTGCTCAAATCTGGGAATTAGTAACTGATGAAAGTTGGAGATTTAGGGAGCTATTAAAAGGTGACTTAGGTGTTATTTGGCCTGAAATTAATGATGACACTGTTTATATAATAGAGCTTGGTGTCTCATGTTTTACACCGTTTAAAGTTGAATACCCAATTGCAGAAGATTTTGATTCAGTTGAAAAATTTGAAAGTAAAGTCAATGATTTCAAAGAGAAAGAACTTGAATGGCAAATAGCAAGAGATGAGAAACAAATGTCTCGAGAAAATGAAATCGAAGGATATTTAAAAGCTTATGATGGAACCTTGCAAGATATCTGGAGCAATCAAGTTGACGCAGTTTTCTTTAAAGTCTCAATTAATGGTAAGTGCCTAAAAGATATTGTACAAACTTATCAATATTTATATGAAGCAAAGTTAGATCCTACTTTCTCCATATCAACGGAGAGCATTGATATATTGGATGATGAATTTTTAGTTGATGTTCAAGGTCCCAGTGATAATTCCCCAAAGGTCTGTGTCATTGATAGTGGAATTCAAGAAAATCATCGACTTATTCAAAGTGCTATTGATGCTCCCAACTCGCGATCCTACATTGATGCCGACAATTCAACGGCCGACTATGTTAAACAATCAGGTCACGGCACAAAAGTTGCAGGAGCTATCCTTTACCCTGCATCTATACCAACAAGTGGAGCAGTTCCACTTCAGACTATTATCCAAAATGCTCGGATACTTGATAAAGACAATCGAATAAGCGATTCTAGATTTACACCATCCTTGATTGAGCAAATTGTCTCTGACTACTCCCCTACCAAAATATTTAATCTTTCTGTATCTGAGGATACTTCATACTCTGGATCGCATATGCCATCACTTGCGGCTTCCATTGATAAGGTAATTCATGAAAAAGGCATACTCTTTATAATCTCAGCAGGAAATCTTAAAAGAAGTTCTGGACTGGCAGGAAATATTGGAATAGCAGAACATTTACACAATGGCAAGAATTATCCTGACTATTTAAATATTGATGAATCAAAAATATCTAATCCAGGAGTTAGTTACTTTGCATTAACGGTGGGCTCAATTGCAAGAGAGGATTTTGAAGATGCTGATACGAAAGCGCTAGCTGGTCGAAATCGAGTGTCTCCATTTTCAAGAGTTGGACTTGGAATGTGGGGTTGTATCAAACCTGACATAGTAGAATTTGGAGGAGATTTGATTAAGAACAAACTATCAAATGACCTGACAACACAAAACTCTGTTTTACCAGAGCTTGTAAATTCAACCATGTATGGTTCTAAGGCTGTAGGTTACGATTTTGGAACATCATTCAGTGCTCCTAAAGTAAGTCACATCGCATCTCGATTGCTTTCTGAGCATCCCACTGAAAGCTCACTAATGTATCGAGCGCTAATTATTCAAAGTGCAAGATTGCCTGATCATTGTTTCAATAATCCAACGTTAAATGATTTCAGGTATTATGGATATGGTTTTCCAGACGTAAATCGTGCATTAAACAACTCTCTCTCAAGAATAACCTTTATACAGGATGGAAAGGTTTTTCCGAAAGCTGCTGATATTTACCGGATCAAGATTCCCCCTGAATTAAGAGGGGAAGGAAAAGAGTTTCGAATTCTTGCTGAAATCACATTATCTTTTACTTCCAGGACAAGGCTTACACGCAAAGGATCGCATTCATATTTAGCCAATTGGCTTGAATGGCAATCTTCAAAACACAATGAAAGCTTTAATAGCTTTAGGAATAGAACAATTGAGCTTTTGGAAACCGGGGATACAGCTGCACCTGTTGATGAAGGCGTAGATGTTATTAAATGGGTTCTAAGAGAAAATCCTGCTTGGTCAACAAACGGTATTAATCGAAACAACTCCACCATTCAAAAGAGTTGGACATTTATTGAGCCCCAACAGTTTAATGACGAGTTTGGAATTGCTGTTATCGGACATGTTGGATGGGATAAAAGTCTAGAAAACGGAATTGATTATGCACTATGCGTTTCATTTGAGGCGATTGACACAGAAATCAATTTATATGAGGTAATGGCTCAAGCTCAGATTGAAATTGAGCCAGAACAAGAAATTGAAGTTTAGTTTACCCATTTGAGAAGAAAATGGTAGCTCTAACGAGTACTCCTAACTCACTTCCATTACCGCGGACTACTGAAGCATGATAAGCTGTTTGAGCTTATAATCAATTTCTCGCCAATCTTTTGATAGATTAACAGTTGCAAGTCGTATCTTATGTCCCCCTATTATATAAGATTGATCATACTCCTCCTTTACAGTTGGGTAAAGCAGAATACCTTCAGAACTCAAATTTCGAGCATCACTTAGATCACCCTCCAGATTTTTTACGTATGAGTAGACTTGATATAGGTTATTAGAATGGAAAGTCTTAACTCCATAGAATTCTGCTGTTGTTTCCTGGTAATACTTTGTATCCATGACTATTTTACGATCATCTGATTCAAGCACAATATCCGTCCTCATTTCGGGGAGAAGGTCAATATTACTATTCCCTATTGCTTCAGCAATCCAAGCTATTTTTGGACTTGATACTTTATATTCTGATTGCTCTTTCCTGTAGAAGTTTCGTACAAAGGCTTCGAAGAGTCTGGCCATGGCTTTTTCATCCTTTATGAAATCTTTGAAGATGTAAGATCCATCATTTTCGTTTAATGATGTGGCCTCAACTATCATTTTACAAACTCTTAATAGTAGATCATAGAAGACATTATTTCTGTGAATCTTAACTTTTGAGAATTGATTTAATCTAATATCAATGTCTTCTACTTCGTTGAACTTTAAATAAAGTTCCTTTGCTTCTTTATGTAGTTTTCGATCTAGTTCTTTAATCTTAGAAACTCTTAACAACGTTCCTTTCAATAATTGATTTTGGAGAATGTTATATTCAAACTCATCGAATTCGCACACAGCTTTCCCTTGGTCGAAGGCATTGGCATTTATTGAAGCTGAGAAGTTAATTTTTCCCTTTATACCGGAATAAGTTTTTGTAATTGTATTATAATCTCGGTCTAAACCCTTTTTAAATAATTGGTTGCAGCCATTTAGAAGAACTCTTGTAAATAGATCTATAGCCTCTCTATAATCTGAAATGCCAGCCGAAATCTTCTCACTTTCATCTAGCTTGTCCCAGGCATAGCAAAGAAGGTAGTAGATATTAAGAATGGGTATCTGCACAGTTACTCAAGTAAATTCTGAATTTCTATTTCAGCTGTTTCTTCGTTGTCAAACCAGTATTCCTTTAGCAGCGGACCTATTTCATTCTCAATAATATTATTGTACCAAGCATCATCTCCGCTCCTATCAGGAATATTGCAAAAGTAGCTGTGGCCAATTTGGAATCCCCTACCTAGGTCCTTTGATATCTTTTTATTCAGTCGATCGATTTTCAACTGAATCTTATCAAGTACGCCTTCATCAACCCCATTATCGATTAGCTCATTCCTAAATTTGTTATTAAAATTAGGGACAACATCAATAAATGAAAATCTCCTTCGAAGCGCATAGTCAACAATGGACAGGGATCTGTCTGCAGTGTTCATGGTACCAATAATATAAACATTGGAGGGTATGAAAAAGCGATTATCTAATCCATGCGAGTATGTTAGTGATACGGCATATTCCGGTCCACGTTTGTCCTTCTCAATAAGAAGCATTAGCTCACCAAATATTTTACTAAGATTACCGCGATTAATTTCATCGATGATAAAAAAATATTTTTTATCTGGATCGGTTTGAGCCTTTTTACAAAACCGATAAAATACACCATTCTCTAATCTAAACGATCTGTCCTCTTTCGGCCTGAAACCTTGGATGAAATCTTCGTAAGAATAGGATTGGTGGAATTGAATCATTTCAATCTTAGTCTTATCCTTTTCTTCCATTAAAGCGTATGCAATTCTATTGGCCATGAATGTTTTACCTGTCCCTGGTGGACCCTGTAGAATAATATTCATTTTATATTCTAGACTGGCTAGGATTCTATCCAACTCAGCTTCATCTACGAATAGCTCTTTTAGGGCATCCGCTTTTGTGTATTCTTGAATTTCTTCCTCACGAATTAATTCATTGTTGACGATAGCATGGAATTCTTCTTTAGATAATTTATACAAGCTTCCTTGCCTATTATTTAAGATTTCGGATTCTTGCAATTCCGGCATCTCTAAAATATCATCAATACCCACTGGGTCTGGAAGAAATTTTTGAATGACAAACGAAATTTCTTCTTCTCCACTGTCTTCATTGGTATGTGCTCCTTTTGATGCCTCAAAGATGGCTACTACTTTTTTGATTGGACTCGAAGCATACCCAAGAATTAAGTCCCCTGGTTGTAATTGCTGAAAATATTCTGCTCGTGTTCGCTTGTTGCCTTTCTCGTTATGGGTTGTATAGCTTTGCTCCTGCCCGATTTCATGATCCGTTATGCTCCAGTGTTTTGGATTGGCATTTAGCCACCAATAATTAACTTTTTCTGGTATCTGAGAATCCTGTTCTATTCCGATAAGCCTTCTAAGTCTCGCTACGTATTCTGGATACTTTGTTATATCAGTTAATGTCTTAGTTACTATTCGATGTACTTCTTCTGTCCAGACTCCATTTTTTACCCATTTAACTTTTCTTTGGTTATTATATTCGTCCGTATCGGAGACATAATAGTAATCAGACTCAACAATCCCATATCCTAGATACTCAGAGGCCCCACGTTTAGGAATGATAATATCTCCAACTGACATTTCTTTCATAAACTCCCAAAGTGCTAAAGAATTATTTTTTTGGGATTTGCTTCCTTCTGGGTATGCTGTTATAAGAGCATCCCTAATATCTTCTCGTGATTCGAAATTCGTTAGGTCGCCAATACTACTCCATCCAATTCCAATTATTCCTTCCTTGTGAAATTCATTCCATTTACTAGCCCCTTCTCCAGGTGCAACTATCCAGTATTTTTTCTTGCTGTAACCTGCTGATGGTTCTTCTGCTTTGGAAATGGTGTTTATTTGAGCTTCATAAACTTCTAATATATCGTCTAGGTCTCTTTGAATGACTTCAGGTTCCAATTCATTATTTAGATCGTATACAGCCTTTACAAAAGAATCACCGTACCTAGGTGGCTTTTCGCTTCTTTGGTTAGCTAACCATTCAGAGATAGTTTGTAATTCGTTTTCAATGGACCAACGATTTTCAGACTCAGTGGTTTCGCTTACACCATAAGCTAGAATTAATAGATTAGCCTCTTTATAATAGAGATACACTGGATATATGCCTGATGTAACAGTATTAGGCGACCTTAGTAATGCAATCCACGGAACTCTAGCAGAATTGCCAACTCCAAAACTAACCTTAACATCAAGCCCTTTGAATGATTTTGGGTATCCAACTTTTTTAAGATTATCCGTTTGTGATTGATTTAGAAATTTCTCAATTGTATAGTATATATTTTCAGTATTGTAGACTCTCCAAATTGTTTGGGCAAATTCTAAAGTTGATTCAGAGCCTTGCTTTTGACTAAGAGCAAATTTTTGAAGTTCACTAACTTCCTTATTATTAACCTTATCAAGACCTTTGCCTTCGCAATATCTTTGAAGCCACTCTTTCTTGAATATTGGAAGTAGTTTTTCGGGATTGTAATGAAAAGCAATTTTCCATTTCATTCCAGTACCAAAATCAATAGGGTCAATTTTCTCGAAATTCCCGCTATTTGAGGCTTTAGCTATATTGATAATAATTTCTTTTACCTTTTTAAAAGCCTCTTCTTTATTATCACCATATTTTGAATACCAGGAGTATTTACCATCTGTTTTGGAAATTTCATCCTCCTTTCTTTCATCAAGATTTCTTCTTCTAAAAATTCCGAACTTGTAAGCGCTGCCACCCCAAATACTGCCGGAGTGTTCAGTTTTCTTCTCAAGCCAATAAACGAATGATGTATCCTTATCGAGATTGGTATATTCTTCAAGAGTCATTTTTTCCAGCCTAGAAATAGGCCACGCCTTTAGGAATTCCTTTTGCTCTTCAAGTCCTTTAGCTAGTTCCATTTAGTTAAATGTTAAAAACATATGAATATACTTAATTCAAATAAGTAGGCATTTAATTATATTCGTTTATCATCAATTTTTACCTGTTCCTAACTTATGATATACCTTACGACCACTCGGCTATCGGATAAAATTGGTGTTGAAAGCAGGCTACTTTTCTCCCACCTTAATGAGTCTGGGTGGATAGAACGTAACGAAGATAATCGATGGGTTCTCACCGAAAAAGGCAGAGCTATGGGTGGTCAAACACGTTCAACCCCAGAGACTGGGGACTTTGTAGTTTGGCCAGAAGACATCAAGATTGAAGGAATTGAAGGGAAACGGAAAGAGTATACTTCGGATCTAAATACTATTCATGGTGATTCTGATGCAAGTGATGACTCAGAAGGAGAAGATTACATTGCTGAATACTTTGACGCTATTGAAATGGAATTTAGAGAACAACATGTCATTGAAGGATTGGATGACAAATACTCGAGCTATAGAATAGCAGACTTCTATTTGCCTAAATACAAAGTTATGGTTGAGTTTGCTGGAAGATGGAATAGAAGCGAGCAAGAACGGACAAGATATAGACACAAAAAAGAAGTTTATAAAGCAAATGGGATTCCTTGCATATGGATTTACCCAGACAATCTAGGTGTACTCCATTATATTTTTCATAAGAGGTTAGAGACTGTGCTTGGAAACCATAGTTTAGAAAAAGGCTTGCTACGATATCGATTAACTCAAATCTGGAAAGAGGATAGTGGTAATTTTGTTGGCATTGCATTCGGGTTGTTATTGCTGTTCTGGGGTGTAACGCCTTGGGAAGAAAATACTGGTGGAGTTTGGATTAGTATTGCAATAGTTGGCTACAACTTGTATCGAATAATAACTGATTTGAATTCTGTGCTAAAAGGACGATCGATTGAAATCTCGAGATTGAATAAGTGGGAAGACTGATTCCGCCATAGCAACATGCATTTGTACTAGCCGCTTCCCTCCCATTTATTAAGGTAAGATAGCCTCAGGCCATATATAATTACTTAGTCATTATTTCAAGAATATCGATGGTACTTTCTCTGCCTAACTTCTTCTCATGCGCGGCTATCGCTTCCATGAGTTCATCTGTAGGTTCAGGCTTTTGCCCATCCTTAATCATTTGGTTAGTAATGAAGGTGTAGATTTCCTTGTATGCATTTTCTCTGTCAAGGAATCCAAGGAACAAGCCATTTTTAGAGTTACCAATTAAAAACCTAACATTACCATCTATCTCTTTAAAATTATACACACGATCGCAGTCTGAATAGCTCATTTCTTCGAGGATATCGTCAACATTGGATAGGCCTATGTTTAGCCGTTCATTATATCGGTCAAGGGCATGCTTTCTGTGAATAATAATATCGGAATGATTATCATTTACCCATTCTAGCTGGGCGTACATTGGGTAATCTTTCCATATTTTACCGGCTACCTCTACGTTCATTCTGAATTTAATCCATGCGTACCAGCCCGGCTTGTGGGGAAAGTAGAATATTATGGCCTCCTGTCCATCAACATTATATTTACTTCTAAGTTTCTTTTGAAGTTTACGCAGAGGCTTTTCATTCAAATGAGAAGTTTTAGCTAATCCCATTTTTAATAGTTGAGGCGCAATGTTAGCAAGTTGCTTCATAACCTCTGCCCTTGTCATGTTTGGTAGTATCATAGTGCCCCCTAATCATTCAAAAATAATGAATTGACAGCTACTCTGCATCGCCACACATTGTGCAGGCCGCACATGCCAACGCAAAGACCAAAGCCTACCCAAAGAGTGTCGCTGCCCCAGCCCGGTGGTACATCAAAAGACTAGGTTCTGAAAAGCCAGCGCTTAAAAAAACTTTCTATTGAGATGTGGTTAGCCCGGAGACCAAAGCTTACTTAACATAACGCTCGCCATTATATAACTTCCTCCTTGCATCTTTCTGACGCTCAGTTATATAATGATATTATGTTAACCATCCACGTATGCCATCACACAGGCCCTTCAATACGTGTCTGGGGGTTTACGGTTTGTTTGAAGTTTCCCGTGCAAGTCAGCCGCACAGTTACATAATTTGACGTTATATTAAATAGCCGCTCAAGGCCGCGCCTGCCTTTGCCGAAGCGGCTACGCGCAGGCACTGCCTTGAGTGTGTATTATTCTCGGATTTATGTTTTTATTCTAATGAATTGTAGATGCAGCAGTTCCTTTCCCACTTTCGGCATGACAAATGCAGCATCGCCACACATTGTGCAGTCCCCACATGCCAACGCTAAGACCAAAGCCTGCCCAAAGAGTGTCGCTGCCCTGCCTTCGGAGCCCTGCCTACCGGCAGGCAGGCGCTGGGCTTTTACTTTTTCCATTCCTGCCCGTCCGCAGGCGGGGATGAAAAAGTAAACAAAAAATCTAGGCCCAAAAATGCTTCCACCCACTACCCTACGAGCCACCCCGCTTTTGGGCCGGGCCACCGTGCTCACTGTAATTCAAAATAATTTTTTACTGAAGGTTACGAAGGTCCTTGTACGATTTCGATCCAATAGCTAAGATATAAAAATCTAAATATTGATTCCATTAACAAATGCAGAGTTTTTTCCTACTTGCTGTAAGTGCTTGATTGCCTCATGAGTAGTTATTTTTAATTGTTTAATTCTATCCATTTCAACATAAACCACATTTCCTGACCAGGGATTGGGTGATCCAGGCATGAAAACTGACGAAAGACCTTTCTTATTTTCTTCGATTAGAAAACCCAACTGAGCATTGTCATCGAAGATTACAAGAATAGGCTCAAGTTCATTCCTTCCTCTTTTATCGTCTTCTAATCCTTCGGTATAAGCTTTGATAAAAAGGTATCCTGGAATTTTCATTAAAACATTGGTTTCAAGAGTATTCTTGAAACCAGCTATGTTTTTATTACTCGCTAATAATCCAAAAAGAAAACATATCAACAATATTAGTAGAATTGCTATAATGTTGGCAGTGCCAATTCCTAGAATATTTTCAATTGGGACAATTCCATAGAGTAGATCAGCTATTCTTAACATGAATCCGAAGACCTTATGCAAGAGAACAATTACTACGCTAATAGGGATAAGGAATAGCAACCCTCCAATGATGGTTTTCTTTATAAATGTTTTCATATTATTTTTTGTAACGTATTAACTATTATTCAAGTGTTTGCTACCATCTGTGTATGTGCACCGGAAGAGCCCTACTGCTTTACGATACGTTGTCAATTCCCCACCTCCAATTCGTTGCATTATGTCCCAGTAAAGATTGAATATACCTCAAGTCCAAATTGTTTTCAAGTAGATGTGTTGCAAAGCTTTGCCGTAGAGTGTGAGGTGTAAGCTGATTGAGCCTCTGATTAGCCAGACGCGTGCGGATGGCTAACATAAGACCTGCCTGCCGCAGGCAAGTCAGATTGATAAACGCACGCAGGCATGCGAGTTAGCAAAGGTTATCTATCGTTAACGATTTTATGTTAAAGCAATACCCGACATCAGTCTTAGCGTCCAATCATTTTCTGTTTGAGAAAAATGCAGAAGGATTTGCCCAAAGCTCAACAAATCGGGTTTCACGCACTTCTGCTTTCAAGCTGTTTAGTAAAGTAAGATTATTACGCAAAAATTAATTTTCTAGTATCCAGCCCAGTAGCAACACACAACTTGTCCCGACACAGTCGGGATTGTGCGGGCTGCACTCCCCTAGCCTGTTCCAACGGGTAGGTGGTGTACTTAAATTATCATAAAAGTGATACCTTGCTGTTTCAAATTTTCAACTCTCAATTCGTATTCATATGCGCGCACGAATCTTACTTTTTTTGCTGGTGATTTCTGCAACGGTAAGTGCCCAACAAATTTTCGAAGATGAAAACACTTCAATTAAAAAAGGCAATGTGCTCGTTTCCACTACATTTTCTATTAATCATAAAGAAAGTGAGAACGAAGCGCTTTTATTGCAAACTCTTGATAATTCTTACCGCTTAGATTGGGCTGTTACATTGCGATCTGGCTATTTTATTAAAGACCAATTTGCAGTGGGTGCGTTCTTTAAATATGCCAACCAACTGGATGAAATCAGCTATACTAATGACATTGGTAAAGTGAACGATAATCGCTTGGAACGCAGCTACAGCATTGCACCGTTCATTAGAAATTACTTACCCCTTGGCAGTGGGCGCTTTTGTTTGTTTAATGAGACCAACCTGGAGTTTACCTATGGCAGTTCTGTAAAGCAAATAAGTAATCCGGATGATGTAAGCAGAACGGTTGGCGATTCGTATCAGTTAAAATTGGGTATTCAGCCAGGCATAGCCGGTTTTATTACCAAGGGTGTTTCGTTTGAAGTCGGAACCGCTTTGCTGGGTCTTAGTTCTACGTACACAACATCTGTAATCGATGGCGATACGGCAAACAAAGGTTACACCTACTCGAATGATGTTAATTTTAAAATTGATTTGCTCAGTTTGTTCCTGGGCATCACGTTTTATTTTCCTGTAAAATGAAGATCTCCAGAATACTCCTAGTCGGCAGTTTGTTGTTTCTTGTCAGCTGCATTAGTGAAGATCACTTTGGTAAATCAAACCGTGGTGAAATCAAGTCGTTTTTAATTCCTGGCCAAAGCGGAAGCAGCGTTATAAATAACGATTCACTTACTGTGGTAGTAACCATGCCAGAAAGCACCACAGACTTTATGTTGACCCCTTCTCAAATTAGCCTTTCTAATTTTGCCACCATACAACCGGGTGTTGGAATCGCACAGGATTTTTCAAACCCGGTAGACTATAGGGTTACAGCCGAAGACGGCTCAGTGTTTGTTTACACCGTCAGCGTGCAACGCGGTGGAGCGCAGCCGCAGTTAGACAATTCATCATTCGAGGATTGGTATGTTGAAACGGTGCTGGGAACAGCGTTAGATCAACCTGGCGTTGATAAAAATACGACCATCTGGGGTACAGCAAACCGAGGCTTGGCACTTGGCGGAGCTGATGGGAATTCAACCAAACAAGCCAAAGGCGACTCGAGTTACATCAAGCTTGAATCGGTTGCCGCTCCTGCTTTAGTAAGGATTGCAGCGGCCACGGTGTTCACAGGCAAATTCACTGAAAGTTTTCCAAGTGTTTCTAACCCGCGCTCTAATATTACTCTCGGAACCCCTTTTCCCGGAAAGCCTCTCTCCTTTTCATTTAGCTACACCTATCAGCCCGGGGCCAGTAACGAAGATGCCAACGGACAACCGCTTGCGTATGGAGATCAATGCGACATTTATCTTTTGTTAGAAAATAGGGATGGCGCGCAAGTTAAACGCGTGGGCACTGCATGGTTTAGATCCGGCAACAATGTAGCCAGTTGGACAAGGGAAACCGTGCCGATTAAATATGGTCCACTAGCCGCTGCTGACCCTTGGTTTGGATATGCACAGCCGCAACCAGGCGAAGTATGGGGCGATGGTACGGAGACCGTGACACACATTACTGTTTTAGCAACTTCCAGTTATGAAGGCGACTTTTTTAAAGGTGCTATTGGTAGCACGTTGAGCTTTGATAATATTGTTTTGGGATATTAACAAGTCGTTGCGCTTGTCCTAAAGAAACGATGAAATCAATCGGGCAATAGCATAGATCAACCGTTGCCCGGTTTTCTTCTTTTGCCATCCTACATTTGACACTTCTTTACACTCCGCCAAGTCAGCTTGAAACATGTCTTCCATCCTCCTGGCGAATTCAGTCCCATAGATGATCGACATGATTTCAAAATTCAAATCGAAACTCCGTATGTCCATGTTGGCCGTACCAACTACACTTACGCGTGAATCGGCTACGACCGTTTTGGCATGCACGAATCCTTTTTTGTACAAGAAAATTCGAACCCCGGCATTTAGCAGTTCTGTGAAGTAAAATTTCGAGGCGGCCCCCACAATAGCTGAATCCGGTTTTTCAGGAATCATCAATCGCACATCGACACCCGCAATAGCGGCTTGGCACAACGCATTCATGATGGTTTCATTTGGAATGAAGTACGGATTGGTGATGTATAATTTTTCTGTAGCCAGCGAGAAGATCTTCATGTAGCTCAACATGATGTTCGATTTCGGATAGATTGGGCCACCGGCCACAACTTGCCCGAGTGCAGCAATACCTTCATTCGCTCTTAAAAATTCTTGCGGAAATAATGTGTTGCTAAATGAAATGGGTTCGGCTACACTACTATTCCAACTGACAAGAAAATGGCGTTGTAAACTGGTTGTCAGTAACCCCGTAATTTTTACATGGGTATCACGCCAAAAAAGTCCCGTGTCAATCGAATTGTCATATCGATCAGAGAGATTAATACCACCAACAAAGCTAAATTTTCCATCAATAATGATAATCTTTCGATGGTCGCGGTGATTGATCCTGTTGGCAAATTGTTTTAGTTTGACTTTTATTTTAGGATGGATTTCAACACCACCTTCCCGCAATTCTTTTACGATAGTGTGCCTAATTTCTCTGCTGGCATAATCATCATATAACGCCCTTACTTTTACACCTTCTTTCGCTTTTTTTAGGAGTACATCTTTTATCTGGTTGCCGCGAATATCATTATCCCAGGCATAGTATTCCATATGGATGAAATGCTGTGCCTGTTCAAGAGATGCAAGGACTTCGGGAAATTTCGTTTCCCCATTCACCAAAAGTGTAAAATCACTTCTGAATAAATACTCACTGCCCAAGCCATTTAAGAATCTTATCATAGGCAAAAAATGAGCGATTTCATCTTTGCCTTCTTTGATCAGTAGTTCCGTTTCATTTACTATCTGCTTTTGAAAAAACTCATCAATTTTGAGTTGAGCCTGAACACCTTTTGAAGTGGCTTGATGATGCCGGTAATTAATTCCAAATGAAAAATACACAAGAATGCCAATTCCGGGAATCATAAAAACAAGGAGCAGGTACGCCAACGTTTTTGGAGTAGAGTTGGTATCCAGGAGAATCCTTGAAATGGTATAAACCAAAACAAGGATGTATAATATTGCAAGGATAGGCATCAACATTATCTAGTGACTCATAAATCTAGTGATGCGTAATAACGAAAAGATCAATTGATAATTCGCAAAGGCTGCTATTTGCATATACCTCAACCATGACCAAAAATGGTCGTGGTTCAAGGTTGGCCTTTGTTTTTAAAACAAGTATTTCATCATAAACTGCAATCTTCTGCCAGTGCCTTGTGTGTCATTCACGTTTGTGCGCTGTAAGATCATATATTCTACACCGGTATTTATACTCTTTATTGGAGACCAAATCATATTCACATGACCAGCTGCACCTGCTTTCATATCGTATCCTTCTTTATATTGAGATGGATCAATAGAATACCAGTTGGAATTGATATTAGCAACAAGTGTGTTTGACAGGCGGAATGCCACTCCACCGCCTAAATTCCATGCGGGCATGGTCTCTATTGAGCCTTGTGGTGTGACAATAGCAGAAGATTGCGTGCCTATTGTTGCTACAATTTGACTCCCCCACCCTTGGCCATAGCTGGCCATCCAACGGAAATAATGCTTTTTTTCACCAAAGTATTCACGTCCGCTAAAGCTAAAACCCCAGCCCATTGCCGTTGAATTTGGCATAGCGCCCAAACCATCCCAACGGAGTTGAAATACCGAAGCGCCTACCATCATTCGCCCACCCGCTTTCGTTTTTTTTGTGATACGTCCAGCCAAAAGGGGAAGTTGTTGGCTTGCTAACCCAACAGTATCTCTACTATCAATGCCCGGAAACTCGAGCATTTCCAGACCAATAGCATACATAAACTTACTTCCTAGCTTATCTTCCCAACGTGCTTGCGCTCTTCGTGTTCCCGTCAAGGCATCTCCCGATGCAAAATCAATTGTAGCTGGAACGGCAAACAAATCAGATTGCGTACCCCATGTTCTACCAATGAGTAGTCGACCCATTACCCCATAGGCATGACGCAATCGTGGCGCCTGATTAAACGGCCCCCGATCAAGGTTGTAAAAGTCCATCTCAATAAATATCTGGTAAGGAGTCCCTGCCTCTGATATCCTTCTAATGTCAAAGTTGAAGCGCGATTCACGGGCATGCATGTTCATATAGCCACTTTGATTGGGGCGGCCGTCTCCAGCTACGGGGACGTTTTGTATTTCATATTGAAATCGATCATACGCACCATCAAAATCCTGGATGTAATCCAATCGTACATAGCCACCTATAGACATGCGGGCTTTGGTGCCAAACAACGGCCATGAGTTCGGGAAAGCGGCATCTATCAAATCTTGTCCCGTATAATTAATAATATTATCTCTAAAATCACTAATTCGGATCGAATCGTTTTGAACCGTTTTAAGGGTATCTCCTGCGTGCCAATCTTGTGCCTTCACTACTTTTGGAGCAGATAGCAACAAAATTAGTATTACCAGTAGAGCTTGTTTCATAGGGTTCGTTTTAAACGAGTATAATTTTTATTGAATTTAATTCGAGCTTTTACCACGGTAAAGGAACAACAGGTGAAACAGTAAAACGTATTTGATGTTGTGGACCAAATGCCTCTGGTGATGCCACGTAATACCAATATTGCAGATTAAACTTTATAGGCATTTTACCAAAAACCATCACTTTAGTCGCACCAGTACCAATAGGTAGTGTTAATTTATTTCCTTTTGCTGCTTTGTGGTTATAGGAATAGGTTGGATTACTTTGAATCTGCCAGCCATTTTTTAAATTAACAACATAAAAATATTGCCCGGCAGTAATACTTGCAGATTCGCCTCCCGCAGCTGTAGCCCACATGTCGTCTGCAACAATTGTAAAACTATTAGGATCTGCATCAAGGCTATTAACACTCCATGCGTGATTTACCATTATTCCAGCTGCACCCCATTTAAACAATTGAGCAACCATCAACTCTGGACCTAATAAGGTATAATTTGATTTTAAGGCATCATTGGTTGCCGTACGAAAACTGCCAAATGCACCAATTATTCCAATTGTTTTTGATGGAAATGTTTTTCCTACCGCGACATCGGCACTGATATTTCCCAGATTGAATCCCTGATTTTCAAACCCATTCACCCCATATGTCGGTTGCGTAAAATAAATGGGGATTTGAGGTCTTACGAAAAGATTCATCGACTTATTTAAAGCTATCGGAAGGACAGGTTGAAAACCCATGACAACACTATTTTGGCTTCCTGCATTAGCCAAATCTCCCTGATAATTTACATAATCAAAATTGAAGTTCATGGTACCTAAGGTAGTGTTTGGATTAGCTAAATCTGACGCTATTTCCGATGCACTTTTCTCATATTCCTCTTGTGCCAAAGCAAAAAGTGATACTCCCGAGAAAAAAAATAAATGGATGATTTTAAGAACTTGATTTTTCATATTTTATTTTGTTGAAGAAATCGTCAAAGGAAACTTTTGAGCCTTCAGACAATTTTGATTCCTTCATTGAAAATATTTCTTTAAAGGGCTCCGCTTTACGGGCAGAGCCCTCTTCTATTTATTTAATGGAATTTTTGTAGATCACACCGTCTTTCATGATGATAACGAAGTTTTTATGCGGATCGGCAATGATGTTAATGTCCTCCAGGGGATTTCCCTCGACCAAAAGCAGGTCGGCTAAAGCACCTTCTTTAACGACACCGTTCTCGCCTGGATAGGGATCTCGAGGCCCGGAACGCTTCATAATCTTATAGTTCTGGCTAGTCGCAATCTTCAGCACTTCCCACGGCTCGAAATAGCGGACGAGCTTCGCCAACTGAGCCCCCTGACGCTCTGCGAGTGCCGGATTACCCTGCGAATCTGTCCCAAATCCGAGGAGCAAGTTATATTTCTTTGCTAAGGCGTAGGCATTATCGGTTCCTGAGATCAGTTGCTGGTATTTTTTTGCCGCAAATGATTCTGGAGGCAGTGGGATGGCATCCTCATCGTTATAGAAGGGCTGCATGACAACTGAAGTATTCTTCTCCTTCATTAGTTTTGCTGTTTCCTCGTCAATCAACTGGCCGTGCTCTACATTTCGGACACCACCACGGATCGCGTTCTGGATCGCCTTTGCGGTATAGGAGTGAACGGTCACATAAGTACCCCAGTTCTCCGCGACCTCAACTGCTGCAGCGATTTCATCGATGGTGTATTGCGATACGTCCAGTGGATCCGAGGGGGAAGCAACACCTCCACCGCCCATGAGCTTAATAAAGGCCGCCCCATGCATCAGGTTCTCGCGCACGCGCTGCATGACTTGCGCCCTGCCGTCTGCGATCGCGACCGTACCCATCCGTTCTTGCGGAGTAAGATCCCGTGAATAGCTTTGAGGTATATCAATCGGGCTACGGAAATCGCCATGTCCAGATGTTTGCGAGATCATCGAACCCGCAGCGTAGGTCCGGGGGCCAACGAACAGACCCTCGTCAATTACCGCCTTTACATCAAATACAGGGCCGCCCACGTCTCTCACTGTGGTGAAGCCCCGCATAAGCGTCTTTTCTGCCCCATGGACCGCCACGAGATTCAGTTTGCCCGCACCAGCCGCAAACGGGTCCCCAGTCATATAGGCCCCCATGCTGTGCCAATGACAATCTGTAAGGCCAGGCATCAGCGTGCGCCCTTCACCGTTTATGATGGTCACATTATCGGTTTGCGCAACCATCAAAGGTTCTTTAGATATTTGTTTGATGATGTTTCCTTCAACCAAAACATCCGCCTTGAACCGCTTATCGGATACGCCATCAAATACCTGTACATTGGTAAAAAGTGTAATTTGTTTTGGCTTGTCCTGTGCAATCGCTACGGAACACCACCCAATGAAGGCGATTGCTGTGGCTAGAAGTTTCATTTTTAAGTTTTTCATAATTTTCTGTTTTAAATATTACTAATTGAGCTTGCCATATCACTTTAAATAATAAAAGTCATATAAACTCCGGCTAACTTCCGCAATGGCTCGATCCTGATCAGCGGTGGAAGTTGTACTGCTATTGGTGAATACCGCAATGGCAAAACGTCTACCATCTGGCAGCGTTACGTAGCCCACGTCATTAGCCACACCGCCAATTGTTCCCGTTTTGTGACCAACCTGTGTTCCTTTTGGCAGAAGACCTTTTAGCCTTCCTGCACCTGTACGTGTGCGCGACATAACTCCCAGCAAAAACTTACTGCTCTCTGCGCTTATTGCCTTACCAGCATCGATAGCCAGAAGCAGATCCAGCATTGCTTTGGGCGTTGAGTGGTCACGCGGGTCCTTTTCAAACTCCATGTTTGGTTGAGTCATCTTTACGAGGAGTGAGGGGTCATCAGCGATGGCTTTTGTCACTACGGAAAAATAGGCCTTGTCGGGCAAACCATAGAAATCTCTTAAGATTTCGGAAGTCGCCCGATCCACTCGTAGCGATGTAATCCCAAGACTTCGCAATTTCTTCGTTACGGCTTCTGGACCTCCCGCTAGCTTTAAACAGAAGTCTGTCGCAGTGTTGTCGCTTTCTGTGATCATCGCTTCAATCAAGTTGGCCACAGAAAACTGTACACCGGGATGAACGTAGCTCTCTGCGATCGCATTGGTGCCTACGACCATCTCTTCTTGTGGGAGATCAATTAAATCAGAAAGTTTAAGCTGCCCTTTATCAACACGGTCTAGCAAGGTGGTTGCAATCGCCACTTTATAGGTACTCGCCATAACAAACGATTCATCTCCGTTTATTGTGATCGTTACTCCTGAGCCAATTTCCTGTGCAGCCACACCAATGCGGCCAACCAGTCCCTCCGAAAGTTTCTCAATCTTCTGAGAAACATCTTTAACATTTTGTTTCTGAGCCAATGCCGGTTGAACTACAAAAAATGACGAGGCCATTGCAATAAAAAATAGTGCTGTGTTTTTTTTCATGGTTCTAATTTTTAAAATATTAATAAGTGGATTCATTTTTTTCATAGACCTGTTTCCCTTCTTTGATGGTTTCTACCACTTTTAGGGTATGAATCTTCATGGGATCAATGTTTAACGGGTTTTGGTCTAAAATCACAAAATCAGCCAATTTGCCTACGGTGAGCGTCCCTTTCCGGTCTTCTTCAAAATACTGATAAGCACCCCAACGCGTTTGTGAAAGCAACGCTTCATAAGGAGTCGTTCTTTGTCCAGAGCCGAGTATCAATCCACTTCGGGTTACCCTGTTTGTGGTAGCATCGATTATTCTTAATGAATTGGGTGGTATCACGGGGCAGTCTGAATGACTTGTTAAATTAATGCCCGCATCGATAAGGTCCCTGGTAGGCGAGATGTATTCTGCCCGTGGCGATCCTAGCACAGAATTTAAATGCCAGTCGCCCCAATAGAAGGTATGTACGGCATACTCAGAAGCGAGCACGTTTAAATCAACGATTTGTGGAATCTGATCTTTTCGAATTACCTGCCCATGAATTATTGTGGAACGATGATCATCGTAGCCATGATTTTTTAAGGCTTCCTTGATGTAAAAAAGATATTCATCTACAGCAGCGTCTCCATTGGTGTGCGCCAGTAATTGCCATTGATTTTGGAACGCCTGATTAATAAATTTTTGCGCATCTTCTTTTGTGTATTTCGGGTACCCATGATAATGATTGTCTTTCCCTGAAGGTGGTATTAAATAGGGCTTGGTAAGCCATGCCGTTTTGCCCTGTGGAGATCCATCCAAAACTAATTTTACACCGCCTACCCGATAATGGTTCAAGTAACTATGGTCTTTTGTATAATACTTACCGGACATAGCCTCTAAGCCCATATCCATAACCGAGTAGGTTACCAAGTCAATATACAGTTCTCCCCTATCTGCCGCTTTTTCCAAAGAGTTATTAAAGCCCGTATTGCCGCCCCCTTCTTGTGCAGTGGTGTACCCAAATTGGGCATACATTTTTTGTCCGTTTTCAACAATTTTAGCATCTGTATCATCGTCTATTTTGGGCAACATTTGCAATTGTAAGGGTTGAAATGCGGTCTCTTCAAGCACTCCGGTAGGGTTGCCGTTGGCATCTTTTCTGATGTGGCCTCCAACGGGATCTTCACTGGCGTTGGTGATCTTAAAAACTTCCAATGCCTTATGGTTCACCGAACCCAAATGACCGGATTGGTGTACAATAATTACAGGAACTTCCGTGCTTACTTTGTCCAGGTCATCGGCTGTGGGATGGTCTTTTTCTGCCAATTGAGAATCATCATACCCAAAGCCGACCAGCCATCCAAACTTGTTTAAAAAGAACTTCCCTTTTTCCGAATCTTTCCAGGTATTCATCTCATCTACTACGCCTTGAATGCTATTGCAATTACCATCTGGCGGAGGCATTAGATTGGCCATCATATTGTAAAATCCTGTAAGGTAAAGGTGGCCATGTCCATCGATAAATCCTGGCAATAGGGTTTTGCCTTGCAAATCGTTTTTGTTGGCTTTGGGAAATTGTTTTTCTGCGTCCTTTAGTGCACCTACGAAAGTGATTTTGCCATTTTGCTGAACCAACGCTTCAGCATATTGCGCCTCCTCCCCTTCCATAGTAATAATATCCCCACCAACATAGAGGGTTGCCTGGGAAGGATCATATTCATTATTCTTCTTACTACTCTCGTTACAAGAAGATATCAGTAATAAGAATCCTAACAGGGAGAATAAGACTTTTTTCATTTCGGTTTACTTCTTAAAAATGCTTTTTCCTGATTGTCCAAATTCTTTTTTTAAAAATCCCGGTACGATATCATCTGGTTCGTACCGGGATTAAAGATTTTGTTTAGCTAATGATGATTGCTCAACCTCAAACGCTCTTAATGCTGATGATACATTGCGTCCAATTCAATTATTCCAATGGTGTATTTTCATTCCAAGCATCAAGTGACACAGGTTCGAAACGTCCCTTTGCTTCAGGTTCAAATTTTTGGTTGACCAATCTCCTCTCTCTTAGATGTCACGATCAGTCTTTGTGGTCCGGAAGACCGCCCGTAAATCCAGATGGCATCCCTGTCGAGAACGTATCATTCCACCCTTCTACCGAGATTGGCTCGAAGCGCGGATTGGCTTCTGGTTCAAAACGGATCGGCTGACCAGGAAAAACCGGAAGCTGCACATCGTCACGCACAACCACCTGACCGTTGACGATCACAGCCTTCATGCCCGTTGAAGGGACAGCACCCTTTTGATAAGTTGAATTGTCTCTGAAAGTTTCAGGGTCAAATACCACGATATCGGCAGCCATGCCGTTCTGTATGCGGCCGCGCTCTTGAAAAAACTTAAGGCCTGTATCGCCCATATGCTTAGCTGCGTTGTAGCTAAGAATTGACATCAGCTGCATCATCGGGATGTTGTGTTCGCGACCAAGTCTTATTGTAGCGCCTCGGGCACCAGCTGTGCGTGGGTGGGTGCCGCCAAGTGAGTCCATCGGGAAATCCCACGGGGCGAGGTACGGTGTAGCACCAACTGCATCGCTGGCCATGGTCACGCCCTTCAGCGTCAGCCACTTCGCCTGGTCTTCTTCGGGCATCTTGAAAATGACGATCGGTCGGGTCGGTTCGGATGCTACGGTGGCCTTGTAGGTCTCCAGGGTGTAGTACTCATTCGTGACTGGATCCAGCATGGTATCTTCATATCGATTACCCATTATGTCGATCCAAACCTTAGGCTCCAGGAACGAAGCATTAATCGTGGTGGAACCCGCAGCATAGGGATAGACTTCACCCCAGATATTGTGGCCCTGCGCTTGAAGCCCGGTGATCATTTCGTGCGCAAGGCGCCAACCGGGGTTATTGAAATGCTCGACAATTGCCGGGGCGCCAAGTGCCACGGCATTGGCCACGAGTTCCTGCGCTCCGTTATTCTCTTGCGTGTCGTTGCCCAGTGTATAGCGTGTATGTGCACCGGTCGGTCGGCCATAGCGTGCCCCAACTTTCTGGACCTCGAACATCTCGCGTGACGAGACACCCTCTCTCATATAACCTACAGTACTACCGATACCGACAGCACCAGCCTGAAGGCCTTTGTCAATCTCCTGGAGAATCGCGTTGCCTTGTTCCAGAGTGGGTCGTGTTTGGCTCCAGCCCGTTTTTGCCCGGGTTGTTAAAGCGGCTATGGGACCGTTTACAAGGTAATCAGCCCCGTCTGACCCATCGATGAACATTGCACGGGCAAACTCGTGACTGACCGCAATGCCATAGTTGGTTTGGGTAACTCCAGCACGCGCTTTATACCAACCATCGACATAAGATCCCGCACAGCCCATTTCGAAATCCATGCTGCTGGTCAGGCCATCGCGCAACCCGAGGGAATAGCCAATCGGTGTTTGAAAGTGGAAATGGGTGTCAATGAATCCGGGTGCAACGATTTTACCTGTTGCATCTACAGTTTCTTTTCCAGCAATCGACTCTTCTGTGATTAAGGCAATTCTTCCATCGAGTACGCCTACATTTCGTATGCCATCAAAGTTGGTTTCGGGGTCTATTACCCTACCGTTTAAAATGACTAAGTCAAATTCCTGATTCGGATCTGCTCCTTTTTTAGTAGCGGTTTCATTGCAACTACTAAAAAGAAGTGCAATTGTAAAGAGTGTTAAAAGTGTTTTTTTCATTTTATTAAGTTTAAGTATCAATTTTGGTGGCTAACGTATTTACCGATAGAATCTCATAGTGGATATCGTTTAATGTGTTCAGCAATCCGAGTAAGGCAGACTGATCCGGTAGCCACCCAACCAGCGATATGGTATCTTGTCCATATTCCTGACGGATCTGCATATCATCGATATAATCTATGAGTGATTGGGTAATCTTGCCTGATATTCGGATCTGATATATTGGATTTTTACCGGTCATTAAACTACGGTTACAGCATTCGGAAATTAATCTTTTCGATGCTGTAAAATTAGGAACACGCAACGTGATCTGATCTACTACTTTAGTCGCAAAAAGGTAGGATTAATACCCTTGAATCCGGGTCTTGATTCACGAACTACTTACTAATGGCTGTCTGATACTACGGTAACGGTTTTTTTAAAAACGTAGGGGAAAAGATGGTTACACCGATTTCTAGGCGCGCTCCTGGTGTTCCATTAAACGTACCTCCATAGGTTATTGCAGGTACGATGGTGCTATTTGGTTCCCATCGGATCCCGACTTTATATTCTGGTGTGGAATAAGCGGATCCTTCTGTACCGTACAGTTCTCCCACGATAGCACATTGGGGAATAATCTTGTATACAGCCATTCGCGTGGAATACGTAAACCCCCATGCTGAATCACCGTTCTCACCATTCTCCCAATCAAATAATGCGCCTGGCATAATATCCCATGAAATGGTATTGTTAAAGAAAGGAATTGTGATGGGCACAGCAGTCCAAACACTTCGTTGTGTCTTTAAGAATTCGGTTTGCTGCCAATAACCCGGTGATTTTCCAACTCCCAAAAAGACAGCTCCCCCACCCGATTTTTTTTTATTAACCCAAAACATGTATTTGGCATAAACCTGTACATTGAAATGCTGCGGAACCAACTCTTCCTCATTTTCCCAGAACAAAAAAGCTTGGGCAAAAAATTCCCACTTGGGAATCAACGCAAACGATAGTATGGTGCCGGAATTTCGTTCTCCCGCGGTCATGGTAATGGTAGTAGTACCATGCGACATAGTTAGGTAGTTGTCCGAATTGAATTGTTGTGCAAGTGCATCGGGTGTTACGAAGGAAATAGTAATTGGAAAAACAAGGGCAAGACATGACTTCTTCCTTTGTACCCATTGGAAGAAAATAATTATGGATTTGAGTTTTATTTTCACACTCAATATTACTACGATTTTAGGTTTCGTTAGACCGTTTCATAGTACTATTTGTTATTCCCGTATGCTGCTCAGCATGGAAGTACGATTCGTAACGTCCAGCTTTTTATAAATATTCGTCAAGTGACTTTTAACGGTTACCGTTGAAATATGAAGTTGATCTGCAACCTCTTTATTGTGCAGGCCTTTAGCGATGAGCTCAACCACTTCGTGCTCCCGTGCGGTTAACCGATCGTCTTTGAGGGTAGGAACTGATGCGGACTTTTGTGAAGATGACTCGATACCGATTCTGGATAATAGACGATTGTATGCGGCTGTGTTTGCTGTTAAGTTGAATAGGTCTGGCATTACTCGGTACCCTTCTATAACCGGCCTGATCATATCTTTTTTATCAGACATTATCAGCGCTTCCGCTAACCATTTGGCAGCAAGTTTTTTTCTTCCAAGACGCAAAAATCCCATCGCTTTGAGCAGAACAACGTCTATCTGCTGATAGTGGTTATGAACACTTTCCAGCATGGCTCCTATTTCATTTAGCACAGAAATCGCTTCCTCAACCTGAGCAAGTGAACCATGACTGACCACGATTCGTATCTTCGTCAGTTCAGGTACATCCATCAAAAATAAATACGAAGACGGATGCTGCTTCACCCAGTCGGCTTTAGCCCAGTTTAATTCCTTGTCCCCAAACCCGGTATGCCAGTTGACTCTTGCTTGTACTGAGCGGTAGTAATTTTGGAACTTTGTGTCTTTCAGTTTTGCCGCCAACTGGCTCATTTGTTCAAGAAATAAAGCCGTTGCCTTTTCATCTTTTTTTAAGGAGCTGATTAGAACTAACCCTGCCAGTGCATCAAAATAAACCCGGTAATTAAACACACCCTCGAATGCTAACGCTTCTTTTAAGGCGTGAATAACTTCATACTCATTGTAAGATTGCAAGGCAACATTGCCTCGAAAGTACGAACCCCATCCTTTTGCATATAGTAAATCAGAATCCTGAACTAGAAACAGCAACTTTTCTGAGTCATTAGCTGCTGATTCAAAATTTCCGGAAAGTAAGTGAACAAGCACTTTACCGTGGATGGCGCGTATATGAAATTTTGAGGAAGCATCGAATTTTTCTTGAATCTCATCAAGAGACTGCAATGCCAAAGCGGTTAAGCCAAGCATCTGTCTGCCACAGGCCAACGTCAATTCCCTGCGTCCGCCAAACATGTAACTTTCATCATGGCACAACACTTTAGATCGTTCGATCGATTCTACAGCTTTCTTGGGGTCAGGTTTAACGAACGTTAGAAAGTACCCTAAATGAGACAGATATTGGGAAACGTTCTCATCACTTGAACTTTCAATGCCAACTGATTTCAAAGTGTCCAGGATGGAAAAAAAATCCTCGATGCCCCAGGTTTCTTCGCAAACCAGTAATTCCGTCAGCAACATATCAACATTGGCGTTGCGAATTTGCCGGGGAATCTTATTAAGCCAGCGTTGCACAACCCACCATTGTCCATTATCCAACATGCTTGCCCTATTCTTGGTGATCTGCTCGCAGGCCAATGCATAGTCTTTTGACTTGATCGCGTAGTGGATGGCTTCATCAATGAGATTCTTACTTGAAAACCATTCACTTATTTTAAGATAAAGCGGGTTGATTATAGTCGGTTCACTTCTTTCCAGTTTTTTCTTTAATATGTCACCAATTAAGTGGTGGAATCGATACCATGTTCCATCATCGTTAGTAGGAACTAAGAAAAAATTTAATTCTTTCAAATTTGTAAGGAAAAAAGCTGCGCTACCGGTTTCGTTAAGGACATGTGAAAAGATAGACTCAAGTAATTCTTCATTGAATTGATCGCATAACGAACTCAGTTGCAATTGCCTGAAAAACTCAGGATCCAATTTATCACTAATGTGTCCCATCAGACTATCCAAATCGTTGGACAGTGTCGGGGATTTTTCCTCGTGTCCTTCCAACGTTGGAAACGATCTGGCCGCTAGTATTAGCCGGATTGCCAGAATCCAACCCTCCGTTTGCGCAATCAATTCACTAAGTTCTTCATCAGAAAAGTTGACGATTCGATCCTTTGATAAAAGTTTTCGAATATCATTTTGGTCAAACTTCAGATCTTGCGCTCTTAGGTCAAGCATGTGATGATAAAGCCGTAAACCACGGAAGCGAAGAGGCGGATCTCTACGCGTAATGATTACTAAACAAAAGTTTGGAATGTCTTCATCGATTATCGCATTAATCAACTGATGGATTTCCTGATTTCTGATCAGGTGATAGTCATCCAGAATCAGTCGAATGGGGTTCTTTATCTCATTGAGTTTATTGATTACTTTGTTAGTAATTGCATTCCATGTAAGAAAATGGTTCTCCTTCTCCCAATTTTTCAATTCAGGAGCTTCAGCGGAGCTGGCTCTTCCAAGTACTTCAGTGAAATAGGTTAAGAAAGTAGGGGCATCATTCATGCTTTCATCAAGAGAAAGCCACCCGTAATTACTCTCCTGCTCCAGCCATTGACTAACTAATATACTTTTACCGTAACCCGCAGGTGCCGAAACCAATATCAATGGTAAGTGACTATTTATTTTTAATCGTTCAACGAGATGCGGTCGCTGTAGGTGATCAGCATTGAGGTTGGGCCTATTTAATTTTGTCTGAAGCATCAGGCCTTTGAAACAATTAATTATAGCAAAAGTTATTGCGAAGGTAGCTGATTCCAAAGGTCCCTAAGATGCAAAAAATGAGGTATTTTGGAGGCTTATTAAATAGCTTTAAAAATTGAGATTTCAAGAATATTGCATTTTTTGAGCATTCAGTGTATTCGTTAGACGGAATCTATATGAAACCAAAAAGCCTGATAAAAGTGCATATTTGAGAGAATATTCAACAAAATGGCATCAAGAGCGTTCGAAAATGAATTTTTGAAAACCCTGCAATTGCTAAGCAGGAGCAGCAAATTAGGGCAAAAACTTACGTTAAGGCATTACACAGGCGGTAGTGGATTATGTATAGTATATTTACCCGATCACCATATCATGTATAATATTTGTTAATATCTCTACCTGAGGAAGGTCTCGCGTAAAAGTACTTTACATGACAAAACCGATCTTAAAGCCTTCAATGACCTCCAAAAATTACCTCCGATCAGGGAGAATGTAGAAACTGTTAAGGTTCTTCGACAACTTGTCAAGTCATCTATAGCCTTGGCAGAATTGAAAGGATTAGCATTTACATTGCCAAATCCAGCCATTTTACTAAATGCAGTTGTCCTTAAAGAAGCAAGAGCAAGTTCGGAAATTGAAAATGTTGTAAGGCACGCAGATACCGTGACTTCTTGATGGAAAGTGAACAAGAAGTCCCGGGCGATTTACGATTTATTATAATCCTCTACCATCCTGGTGAACGCCTCTAAAGTATCTAGTTGGAAGCTGGATTCAAAGACAGGGCCCTTGATGAAGAGATCTCTAAAACCGTAATAGTTTTTGGTGTAATTCATTAATACGGGTTTATTATCACCCACAAGTTTCTTTAAATTGATGGTAGACATATTTATTGCCTCCTCTCCTTCTTTCTGCGAGAGAATCTCAAAGTTATTTTCCTGCCATTTGACGTAATCAGCATCATTAACCTTCGTACGGTCCGGTAGGTAGGAAGTAACAAAACCCTGGGTGTGGTGATACTTTTTAAAAACGGTAATCTTTCCTTCTGTCACAACTTCCAGCATCATCTTTTGAGGAATCTTGTCCTTCTTTTTCCTCGCAAATAGATTGGCATATTTCGCCTGCTTATATTTCTTGCCATTTGCAAGTTCAAAACTTTGCACTTTGCTGGCATCATATACTACGTCATCAACTTTTTCTCCAGCGCTATAGGCGGTATAGGTTTTCTCATCTATTACGTTAACCCGCTTTTGAAATTCCTGAGGATTCATCATATCAATAAAAATATAACCATCAACCTCTTCCCCATTTTCAAGTGTGACGGTACCTTTTTCATATTTTCCTACCGAACTTGGAGTTCTTAATTGAGCTATGACATTGCTAAATGTGAAGCTTAAAAACACTACTAGCATGAGTGCGGTAGTTGGATTTGTTATTCGCTTTATCATGGTTTTCATTTTTTTGAATCTGTTTACAATCATATAGTTAGCGCAAGAGTTTCAGTCCGCTTGGAATCTCTGATCGGTGCATTAGAATGAGCTGGTACTGTAAATTAGAATTATTCATGATTAAATGAAAGTACTTCTAGAATTGTTACTTATTCGTGCTAATAATGAAACACAACAACCGTACCAACAAATAACTTGTCCCGAGTCTCATCGGGATTGCAATTCATATCGTGTAGGATGAATGATTTTGTGCGCTCAATCGAATTGGTAAATTTGGCCTCTCCGATTCGAAAACTAACTTTATAGACGAAACATTTGTGATGCAAAAGATATCTTTCCGATTCGCCATTAATTCCATTCTTTCAATACTGGGAATTATTGTTGTTTTTCATCTTAGCGTCTTGAGCGGGCTGCTGCCTAATGATATCGTATGGGGTGGTAAACTTGAAGACGAATCGCAACTGATAAAATTTGAAATTGCTTCCGTGGTGCTCAATGTCTTTATGATCCTTATTATCGCCATAAGGGGTCAGTATATTAAGGTTCGCATACCAGAGAAGATGCTTGCTATTCTGATTTGGTTAATGACTATTTTATTTGCGCTAAACACTATTGGTAACCTATTCGCCAACACCCTCACTGAGGCTATCATTTTTACTCCTATTACTTTCGTTTTGGCTGTCTTATGTTTCAGAGTTGCAAAAGGCTAAGCAACACATTTGGCATTCCAGGCGAGGTTGTCAGTGCAGTCAAATTAATTCGACCATTCGATGGTTTCAGTGGTGAACCAACTAAATACAGGAATGAAGAGAGATAATCCAAGCAATCAACCATCACATGTAATTGGGCAGACAATGAAATAGGATAATATCCAGAGATGCAGGAACACCCGTTGTAAAGCCACACCTCTCCTACCCCTAAACCACAAACCTGTTCAAATTGTGTCTGCCCCTGCACCAACCAGATATGAATGAGAAACTAAGGTTCTTAAAGTCCAATACTTAATAAGCTTTCTAGAATGATGTGGTATGGGGTAGCCCAGAGACCGAAGCTATAAGAACATAACGCTGGCCGTTATATCACTTCCTTTAATTTTGCAGCCTGTGAATGGATACGCCTAAATGAGACCCGAATTAGGGCCTAGACGAGCATCTGGTTCAGAAAACTCCTAAATTAGCAGCCGAAACCATTTAGGATTTTCCGTTTTCATATGAGGCGCAAATTATTACTATTAACAGCCAGCATTATTTTACTATCCGCATGTTCCAATGAGGAGCCTGTTGTTAAGTATAATGCGATTCAAGTAACAAGTCATAACGATTTGGGAGAATACTTTGCAGATGTACCAACATTCGTTGTAATACGAGCTCAGGTATTTGAGAAAATATACAGTATTTTCTGGAATTTTGACGATGGAGGCGCTTCCGATCAACCGGACCTGTATTATTCGTTTACTGAAGGTAACCGAAAAATTTCGGTTAACGCCTTTACGAATCAGCGCCATGTAATTGAAGATACAACGATTAACGTTGTACGAGGGCCGCTGCTGCTTCCCGAAGAGGGGTTGGGATTGGGCGTTTTTGAGGATCACCAAAACGGATATGGGTTTCTGTATAAGACTAATGAGGCCTTTTATATAACCCATCTTGGTTCCAACTTTGAGATTGTCCAAAGTCAGAAAATTGACCAAACTTCAGGTGAAGATTTGTTTGAACTATATACAGAGGATGGACAAATCGCCCTGATACAAGGTTCTAGATTGAAATTATTTAATTCTCTTGGGCAAAAAACACTTGAACCTAATCTTGGCGCAACCAGACTAATAAGGTCTGGGGGTATTATTGACAATCTCGCAACCTTGCTTTATGATTCCAATGATTTTGTGCTATCCAAAAAAATCAATTTAATTACTAAAGCCACATCTACATCAAAGAATGATGCAAGAATATCAGGATTTGGTATTAGAAATATCTTTTACTTAAATGATGCGGTTTATGCCTGCTATTACACCAAGGCACTGCACTCACCTGAGCATGAACTTCTTGTTGTCTATGATTTTAATGGAAATCAGGTATTTAGCGGAGAATATTCAAACGAACTATATCTACGGAATTTATCCAACATAGGGAATTCATTTCTCGTCACTTCGCAGAAATTGGGCAATAATGTGACTCTTACAATGCTTGACAGCAATGGATCAGTTCTTTGGAGCAAGGACTATCGTACTAAGAAATTTGTCGATTTTGCCCCCTACTATCACAAAAATAAGGTGATTGAATCCAATGGTTTCCTGTTCCTTTTTTTCGACAACATGAGATGTATAAAGATTGATTCCGCGAATGGCGATGTGGTATGGGATCGCTCATACGACCTGCCGCATTCTCAATGGGAGAATACAATACTCACCAAGAAAGGAAATTTCTTGATGGCTGGCACAAGGGCGGGGAAATTCGAGCCAGAAATTGAAGGAGGCCCCATACTCATTGAGATAACCAGGGATGGTCAAAGAATTCAGCACTAACCCAGACCTGCAAACGGACTGCCCTCTGCAGAGCGCCTCGTCTCAGCAGGTAGCTTGGGAATACATAACTGATTGTCAGACTTACAAAAATCCTATCGGTACACAACTGCTAGTCCATAAGGATCATTCCCTACTCCAGTTACTGTGCCTACCACCCTGCGAGTTTCAAGCTCGATCACATACACCATTCCAGTTTCTTGTGTGTACGGCTGGGAGCCTGGCCCAGCGCTAATCAATGCATACTTGCCATCAGCTGTTATCGCTGACCCTTTGGGGCGAACACTGGCACCGTTGGAACGGGAAAGTGGAATACGTGCTACTTCCGCTCCGGGATCGCCTGCCAGGGCTAATTCGATATTGACAATTGACACATTATCCACCAACAAATTCGGAATGATTAGTTCTTTGCCATCGGGCGTGACCGAAGGAATGAGTGGATGGGTTTCCACAGTAGGATCATCCGTGCCCACAAGCAGGCGAGCTACTTCTGCATCGTTAGCACCAGTGCTTGCCCGATCTACATTGATAAATGAAATTGTATTACCTGACACGTCTTCTTGCTGGCTGCCACCATGCGCTACAATGATGTGGCGCGCATCTGGCGTGGCAGCAATTCCCCAGGCCCCAAGCTGATTCGGTATGCGGTGTATCTCTGCAAGACGATCTCCCTCCAGTGCAAGCTCCAGATCTATTACCGAAACATCGTTGGTTCCGCCATTGGCAGTAAACAGATATCTCCGTCCATTACTGGCACGACCCATTGCCAATCCGTTGGGATTTGGAAAGCAACCAAAAGATGGGCTTGAGGAAAGCACGGCAAGATTTCTGGGAGGTCCATAAGGTGCCACGTAAGGCACAGGATAGTCCCCACAATCAATATCGCCAGAGGCATTTGGTGGTGTACCCAGTGGCAACTCAACGGTAGTCCGCAAACTTCCCGTGCGTCTGTCCACGAACCCAATCCGATTGCCTCCATCTTCAGTAAGGTTATTCTCTGCATTGGAGATGATGACCATGTCAGGGAGAAGCACCGCGCCAATGGCACCAAATCCACCGGAGTCCATGTGCCGGACGAGTGCGTTGGCAGTACCGTTATTTCTTGGATCTAAAATCTTGTCCACGTCAAGCACCGCAATTTGTCCACGACCTCCGTGTTGTCTGAATTCTCCGTTGTCAATGCTACCGTGATGATTGATGACGTAAAGTGTGCGGACGTCTTCACTGACAAGCAGGTTGGCGGGATCGCCAAGCAGTTGACCGTCCAATCGGTCCAGTGCTACCTTGCTTCGACCAATGATTGCCTTCGAAGTGTTGTGGTTTGACGGATCGAGGGCCGCTTCCAATGAAATAGCATAAACGTAGGGAAGCCGCCTCCCTGTCACGAGGATATAGGCGTCTTGATTAACCACTTCCTGCGAAGTACATGACACCATCATGCCTCCTGATGCAGACACAAAAAATATAAGCAAAATTATCGCGGACTTGAAAGATTTGATCGTTCGAAACATTATAGTAATTCAGTTTGAGTTTCTTCTTTTCAGATATCCTACAATAAAGATAAGGATTCACAATTCATCTAAAATAATGACGGAGCGTGCAAATACGGTAGGAAATACTGATCTATATCATCAGTAAACGTCACAATGGTCATTGAACTCATCGAGGTAACGTGCTACATTACATCTACATCAAACACATTTATCTATGGGATATCACTATTCTAAAAAGTCTAACAAGTCGTTTGCTGACACACTGGTGCACATCAAAGAAAGCTTGAAAAAGGAAGGATTCGGAGTTCTTACAGAAATTGATATGAAAGAGACCTTCAAAAACAAACTTGGGATTGATTTCAGAAATTACCAGATCATGGGGGCATGCAATCCAACCTTCGCCCACATGGCATTGACTATTGAGCCAACACTTGGCGTTATGCTTCCCTGCAACATAGCCGTACAAGAATACGAGAACGGTGATATAGTAGTATCTGCCATTAATCCAATGGAAACTATGGCACTTAGCGTTCAAAATGATGACCTGGAAAAGGTAGCAACAGAAGTTAGTAGCCGCTTAAATCGGGCAGTTGATGCTTGCTGAGAAATCATGACAATTAAGCAATGGAAGTTGCTCCTGGCCAGTCCAGCAAATCCTACTTAAAATGTTTGACCCCAACGGAGTTATACAATTGCTCAGCGTAATAGAGATTTCCTCCCTTCATAGTCCATTCTACCTTGCGGATGTCACTAATCTCATTTAGGGGATTACCATCCACCAAAATGAGGTTGGCTTGTTTACCCACTTCAATGGAGCCCACCACATCGGAGACACCAGTAACTTCTGCCGATTTGATCGTTGCCAGTTTTAATACTTCGTTGGCAGGTATTCCCGCCTTTACATAAAGTTCAAGCTCTCTGTGATATAAAAATCCAGGCAAGCCATCTGTGCCTGGAACGATGGCCACTCCCCTTTCGAACAGATCAAAAACTACGGCCAGCATTTTTTCAAAGCTTGCCTGATACCGTGCTACCTGTACTCCCTCCTTTGTCAATCCCCCTGAGTAAAAACTACGCTGTTCAATGATTGGGAACCTGTCGACAATCATATGATAGGTAGGACTTGGTTCACCTTGTTGAGATACGAACATGTTTTCAAAAATTGCTACAGTGGGATCAACAAGAATGTTCTTCGATTTTAGAAGCGCCACAAAATCGAGATACTCCTTCGAGCTAAGATCAAGGTCAGCACCATGTTGAGCAGGCATCGTAAAGCGCAAAGGTGTACGGGTATCTATCGTATCCGGCAAAAAGTTGAGGAACAACATATTGATATGCTGAATCTCATTGTAGCCCTGATTGATCGCTTGTGCGGCAGTCATGTAGGCAGGTATATGCCCACTTACCCGCATACCCAGTTGACTAGCCTTTGATGTTAAAGGACTCACCCACTCTGGCTTAATTGAACTGTACAATTTGATTTGTTGATACCCCAGGTCGTGATAATCTAGAATTTCAGCCAAGCCCTGTTCCAGATTTTCGATAGCATTGCGTTGATTGGCATAAGGCCCGGGTCCATCTATTATACCGCAAAAGGTGACGATGTGAGGACCAAGAATTGCATTGTTGTCGAATTGGGATGCGAGGCTCTTCACTCGCTTGTTGTTTGCCAAATCCCGAACCGAGGTCACTCCTCCCGCCAGGTGTAAAATCCCCCTGAATTTATCGTTGTGGGTATGCATATCGAACATTCCCGGCAAGAGTGTTTTTCCTGTTCCGTCAATTAAAGTACCTTCCTGATCGATTGCTTTAGCTCCTGTCTTATGAATAGACCGAATCGTCTCTGCTTCTACGAATACGTCCTGATTCGAAAGTAATGCACCATCCTTAGTAAAAACATTGACGTTTTTAATGATAACCTTTTCAATCTTGTGCGTTAAGTTTTTGGCAACCTCGATAAGGTTTTCATCTTCAATACCGTCCTGCAATTTTTTCATTTCAAGCCGCAGCTCACTCAAATCCTTTCTCACCAAATGCAGGTTACCTGATATCTTGCAAACCATCTCCTCTCCCATCATCCACACATACGTGGGATCCAGGTCTAATCCCTTTAATATCAATAGATCGACTGACGAGCCATTAGAAAGCTCGAGTGGGATTTTCTTTACCAATTCAACCGCCCCTTCCGGATATAGATCTACTTTCCCTGTTTCAGATTTCAGCACGAGCTGAGCAAGCACTTCAAAGATGGCTGGAGATCCATCGTAGCGAAAGTATAGTTTATCACCTTCAAAGGATCCTTCCGTTGTTCCCATTAAGTTCTTAGTGACCGCAGTGGTTTTGTCACTGAAAAAAGTTTCTTCGATGGATACCTTCAGGTAGTTGACACCTTTTATAGTTTGAGTGGTAATAAAATTTTGTTCATTCAGTGAAATTTCCTCCCTGTACTCAGGCCCACGTCCTCTGTCCGTGAAGGTGTAATAAAAACTGTAACTACGATCTGCTGTTTGCCACTTTTCATAAGTGCCCGCCAGGTCTTCCCGAAACACCACATCGTAAATGATTTTATCGGCTCCGTCTTCCCCTGCCTTCTTTGAGTCACTGCAAGCAGAGAGTAAACCAATTGCTAGGATGATGCTGATGCTTAAATATTTCATATTCGTGTTTATCTTATTTTATACTTTTTTAGTAAAGGAAATTAGAGGGTACATCAGGACTTCAATGTGTCGCGGTAGTAGCGCAGCCAATTCAATCCTAGTATTTTTTCAATATCTCCTGAGCTGAAACCTCTTTTATCTAACACTCGCGTTACGTGACGATACCTATCGGTAGAATCGAGTTCAGGAATCCACGGTGGCCATTGCACCTTATATGATTCTTTGAAACGCGTCAGTCGTGGCACATACCAGTTTTCACGTGTTGCACCGTTTGCCTCCAGTCCCTCGATTGCAAAATCTGATCCCAAACCAACATGATCAATTCCACCAACCTTTACCGCATGTTCAATGTGATCAACGTATGTCTCCAGCGTGGTTTCGGTGCCCAGATTTGGGCCAATCATATAACCCAGGCAGATAATTCCAATGACACCACCTTTGTCTGCCATGGCACGAATTTGCTCATCCGTTTTTGCGCGTGGGTGATTCTTGTACAATGCCTCGCACATGGAGTGGTTAATCGAGGCACCAGACTTACTAAATTGAATACCATCGTTGGTTGTCTGCGCACCGCAATGGGACACGTCTACAATCATCCCAAGTTCGTTCATGCGCTCTACTACTTCTATCCCAAAGTCAGATAAGCCGGCATTGGTTCGTTCTGTGCATCCGTCCCCCAGTAGGTTGCGCTCGTTGTAGGTGAGCTGCATCCAGCGCGTCCCTGCCTGATAAAGTTTATCCACGTTATCAATTGTGTTTCCAATCATGGTTGTATTCTGAAACCCCAGCATGATGGCCGCCTTGTTCTCTTTTTTTGCTTTAATAAAATCGTCAGCGGATGTGGCGAGTAGTAATCGATTGGGGTTCTCCTTTATGCGTTGCTGCCACTCTTCAAGGTTCTTTAGACCTTTTGCCAGATTTCCTGAATCCACAGATGCATTGAAACCTGTGTATCCAGAATGATATAATGCCTTGAAGGAATCCTCATTCCAGCCTCGTGCAATGATCAGCCCATCAATAACGATTGCCTTCTTATAGATCTGATCAATATCCTCTTCGGAAAGGGTTGATTCAAAAACATCAAATGGAATTTGTTTATCAGGGTGAGGATTGGTAGCTGTGTAAAATCCACTCAAGACCTGCCCAGGCAGCACCGCTCCAAATGATAACATTTTGACGAAATCCCTTCTCTTTAATGGCATAATGGCTTGCTGTATTTGGTCAGGTCCTGTCTTTCATATACAACCTACCACTTTTGTTCATATTTTTTCTTCATAAAAATATGAAGTACTACAAAACTAATGCAAAAGGTAAATCCTAAACTCAGCGCTGCCGTCCATGATAATTATCACGCACAGCCCTTGACAAGATCACTGCATGTCAAAAGCCAATACGCTAGTTTTACCTCGCATAAAAGGAGTACTAAGGGTACTAAGGATTAAACCACCGAGTTGCTCCTACAAACTGTACTGAAGGATTTATGATAATAATCGTTTTTGGCCTACCAGGATCTGGAAAAAGTTTTTTTGCTTCAAGATTGGCAACGTTGGCTAAAGGTGAGTACCTCAATAGTGATCAAGTACGAATAAAGCTGTTCAAGAAAAGAGAATACACTGAAGCTGAGAAAGAACTAGTCTACGATGTGATGTTTGAACGAGCAAAAAAGGCCCACGAGGAAAAGAGTAACCTCGTGATAGATGCCACTTTTTATAAGCAGCACCTGCGACAAAGATACCTTGATGAACTACCCGGGAGTGTCTCATTTATCGAGGTTGTAGCGCAAACAAAACTTGTAAAGAAAAGATTGTCCATGGCAAGAGCATTTAGCGAAGCTGATTATAAGATATATAAGGCAATTAAGAAAGAATGGGAGCCCTTTGAAACAAAGCATCTGACCCTCACCTCCACCAATGACAATATTGGAGAGATGCTCGACAAAGCAGCATTGTACTTAAATCTAGGCAATGACAAGTGAAGAGATAAATTTACTGCAGAATGGTGACAAATTCCCTACCCTATGCAGCAAGCCCAAGCTAATTGAAACACATATTTCATGGGTGATTCTTTGTAAGGACTATGTGTACAAGATCAAGAAACCAATGCGCTACCCCTTTCTTGATTTTTCTACTCTAGAAAAAAGACTGTTTTATTGTCAGCAGGAATTAAGGTTGAACTGGCGCCTTACCTTTGACCTGTATCTTGACATATGGGAGGTACGTAGGAATTCCACGGGAATTGAGCTAGGCGGACAAGAGGGCCAGATTATCGACCACGCACTGAGGATGAGGAGGCTGGATTCAGGTAAGCAAATGGATAACCTATTGGTTACGAATCTGGTGCATAAGGAAGATATCAGGAACCTTGCAAACAAGATCGCCACGTTTCATCAGAAGGCAGAGGTGATCACTGACAAAAATGTGATAGGTGTTGCCGCAAGCTTTCGCGATCTCGAATCAGAAGTTGATTTTTTGAACAGTCACTTGGGCAAATGGTCGGGCGAAGCGATAACAGATTCAATAGGTAAATCAAACCTATTCCTGGAGAGATTCGGTGAGCTTCTTTCCTCAAGACTTCAGCAAGGACACTATCGTGATCTCCACGGAGACCTGCACGCCAGTAATATCTTTCTCCTTCCTGAGCCAGTTATTTTTGACTGCATTGAGTTCAATGATGACTATCGCAAGATTGATATATTGAATGAGATTGCTTTTCTGTGTATGGATCTTGATGCTTTTGGAAGGGAGGATTTGTCTGCGCTGTTTCTGGAATACTACTCGAAATTCCTTTCGCTACAACTCGGAGAAGAAGAAAGGATGTTGTTCATCTATTACAAAGCCTACCGGGCAAATGTACGAGCCAAAGTGAATAGCCTAAGGGCACGTAGCACCGAAGAAGGATCAGAGTTAGAAAGACCTCTTACGGAAGTCGACAAATATCTGAAGTTGATGAACCACTACATGTTAGAAATCCAGTAGCAAACTATGTCAGCATGAAGTGGGCACCAATTAACTCAACTTTGCCGATATATTTTTCCAGGTATAAAAAAAAGCCGACACTTAAAGTCGGCTTTCTATTTTATAACTTACTTCAAAAGACTATGGCTGGCCTACAAGCGTGATGTCAAGTTGAATGTCATCCGAAAGGATCATATCCTTCATAAAATGAACCCAGGCTACATCATACTTTTGGCGATCAAAAACCAACTTTGCTTGAGCGTTCATGCCCTGCTCCGTGGCTTCCATTGATGTGATTGTGGCAGTCTCTTCATTGGTGTTCCCGCGAATGGTAAGGTCTCCCACCAATTTGTCTCCGTTATGCGATTTCACAGTGAAGGTAGCAGTCGGAAATTCGTTAACTAGAAAGAAGTCACCAGTTGATAAGTGGGCCTTCAAGTCACTAGCGCGCTTCCCATCTTCATCCGCATATTGATCAGGATTCGCGGGCTCTATGGAAGTCATATCAATTGTGACGGTACCTGCCGTGATCTGCCCACCTTCCACAGTGACGTTGCCATCTGCAATATTAATTGAGCCATCATGTCCGTAGACCCCGGCAACCTCTCCCAGCCAGTTGACTGAGGATTCTTGCGGAGAAATACTGTAGGAAATGGCTGTTTCAGATCCATTTTCGTTGTTTTCGGTCTTATTTTCGCTTGAGCTTCCACAAGCAAACAAAAGTGTTGCGATCGCAAGGGCAATAAAATGTTGAACTAGTTTCATTTGGTATAAGATTAAATTTAGTTGTTTAAACACTCATTATATGATTTGGTTCAACAAATGGCAGTATTTTTTAAGATTCCTTGCCGAGCTAGCCCTTAAACTGGACAAATCCCTTGAATTGGTGATCGCGTACTATTGCTTGGCAGGAGAGCAGAGGGCAAGCTAGTCTTTAGGATATCTCAACTACTAATTACTGCTAAGACCCGTTGCAAACGGCACTTCAAAAATATTAGCGATTCTTTGAGCAAATTGCTCCATTTCTCTTCTTTTTGACCCTGAATGGATCTTTTTGGTGCCACCATTCGTGAGTGCAAGCTCAACATGGTAGGTGAAGACCGTGGCATTCTCCCGCGTAGGACCAATCCCATTGCGATCAGTTCCTATGCTGGTGGATTGCCGCACCAATACTTTAGTAAAATCAGGTCTGCTGTATTTTTTGACAGAGACGATGAACAAGAAACCTCTGGTCAACTTGATAAACTTCTTGGAAGGCGAAATCATAGTTTGATGCCTGACACCTACTAAGAAGAACCCCAATGCAAACGTTCCGTAGCAGCCATATTCTATAAGAGAATCCTGCAGGAAATAAGTATTTACCGCTAAAAGTATAGTCGCGAATATCATCTGTGCCATGCCACTGACAAATTTCAAACTATCCATTCCTCTAGACATCGTATATATATCTGCTTGATCATTTTCCATTTCAGGGATCTAGATTTTGTCAAGCAATATATCGTATAATACTTTTTCGACAAGCGCAAGACTCAATTACCTAAGTGCAATCCGGATCAAAGCAATAATTTGGAATAGTGATTCCGAGTCTGAGTTATAAAATCGAGTTTTATCTCTTGCAATAGCAGCTGGTATGGGTTGTAGTCGCTAGGACTTGGTTGCAAACCTACCTTCCTTATAACTAAAGGATGACAATCCCTTAAGAAATCTTTGTCGCTACTACCTCAGAGCCAGGTTCTTTCACTGTCAGGGATACCACTTTCTCTTCTTCAAATTGAAAAGAAATCTGTGTAGATGGCGCGCCATTATAAAAGAACTTATTGTCTCCGATTTTGTAGAGTGCTCCGCCAAAGGATCCAATTTTACCCAAAGACAATAGTTTGCGCATATTGAGTCTTACAGAGAAACCTTGTTCGTCTGCCGTACCGTACTTGTAGTCCCCAAGGTATTTAGGCTTCTCATCTTCATTAATATCTTCGTACTGCTCTCCATCGGCATCGCCAAGTGATTCCAAGTAACTAATAAGGTCTTTGCAATTCACTACTTGGCTCGCGGTCATCTCTTTTTCCATTCTTAGACCTGCCTTGGCGTGCTGTAGCAAACTGATACCATGAGGACCCATAGTACGCTGGATACCAGGCGCAAATTCGATCATCTGTTTTACAGCCTCATGCGCACCAAGCATGGTGTAACTGAAGAGGTTCGGTCGCGCTCCTTTGCTCAACAGGTATTGCACAATATCTCTCCTGCCTACGTGTGAGGCCGCCCCCAACGCACACTCTACGTCTCCAAATCCCCAATCCCACGCGGCACGCGCTAACTCAGGTCGTGCATCCACCAATTCTTTTACCCGATCAAGATCGGAGTGGGATTTACCGACTACTTCTGATACGAGTTCCCTTGTGATGGCGGGGTAACCGTAATGCGGTGAGTTTAGTGCCACCTTGTCCACGGAAGTAAATGCTGCCTCCGACATAAATGGCACTGACACTCCTGCTACTCCAAGTAAAGTACCTTTGAGCGCAGCCCTTCGTGAAATGTTACTATTAGTCTTCATACCTTCAATGTACGAAGCTGGAAAAGAAATGGTACGGCTATTACGCCAGCATTGCGCAGTGTAGTTTGAATGATGATGTAGTTTATGCCAATTGATTAGGAATCATTGTTCTTCAATTCCCACTGGTCATATAAATTTTGCCTGAGGTCTTGCATTCAATCTCCTGAAAATGGAAACTTCCTTTTGACGGATAAGATAGGACAAGTGAAGCTCCTTGAGCTCTCCTTTGCTTGTGAAACTTATAAAGAAGGAAGATGGATGGTTCAATTAAATGAACATAAATCCTTGAATATATTGGTATTAATGGTTGATAACTGATTTAATAGTTCATAGTGTCTTTGTGTATTTAATACACTAAGTAATTCTTATCTTTGTTTAGAAATCAACCTTATGGCAAATAATAAGCAAACTCAAGATCATTTCGATTTCGTCATATTTGGAGGAGATGGCGATCTTTCATTTCGCAAGATCTTTCCGGCTCTATACCATCGCCTTCATGAGAAACAGATAGATCAGAAGAACAGAATACTTGCCATTTCTCGTACTTCCAGAACTCAGGAAGAATTCAAAGCAAAAGTAAAAGCCTCTCTTGAAGAGTATATCAAGAATATTGACTCTACGGTCTTGGCTCACCTGCTGGACATGGTGACGCATGGGACGATTGATACTGGCAAAGGAGAACAGGAAGAAATTGTCAAGGCCTGGTTCAAGAAATCAAAATTTGATGTGCGCATATTCTACCTGGCTACTCCAGCCAGTGCATTTGGTTCCATTTGCAAATTCCTTCACGATGAGGGCTATCTTACAGAAGGTTCACGAGTAGTGCTGGAAAAGCCATTGGGTACTGACTTAGAAAGTTCTGAGCAGGTCAACGATGAAGTAGCCAAGTACTTTACTGAGCCGCAGATTTATAGAATCGATCACTACCTTGGCAAGGAGACAGTACAAAATCTAATGGTACTGCGTTTTGCCAACAACATTTTTGAAAGGTCTTGGAATGCACAAGGGGTAGATAACATACAGATCACCGTAGCCGAGGCTCTGGGCGTGGGGACACGTGGACGTTTTTACGACAACTATGGAGCACTTCGCGATATGGTGCAAAATCATCTTCTTCAGTTGTTGTGCCTTATCGCTATGGAACCACCTGTGGCACTCGATGCGGAGCAAGTACGACACGAAAAGTTGAAAGTGCTGAAGGCCCTGCGCCCCTACAATGCAAAGACGATTAAGACACACACCGTACGCGGACAATATAGCCGAGGCAATACCAACGAAGGGCAACTGCCCTCCTACCTGGAAGATATTGACAAGTATAAGTCTGATACAGAGACCTTCGTAGCGTTAAAAGCATACGTGGACAATTGGCGGTGGGGAGACGTACCCATTTACATACGCACAGGAAAGCGAATGCCTTACCGTTACTCTGAAATTGTAATTAATTTCAAACCAGTACCACACAACATCTTTCCAGAAAAGAAAGACATAGACAACAACAAGTTAACGATCCGATTGCAACCGGAGGAGCGAATCGAACTACAACAAATGGTAAAGATTCCTGGACCTGGGGGCTACAGGTACAAATCCTCATCCCTTGAGCTGGACTACGCGGATCACTTTGATGACCGTTTCCCAGAAGCTTATGAACGCCTGCTCATGGATGTGGTTCGAGGTAATCAAACGTTGTTCATGAGCAGAGATGAAGTTAAAGCATCATGGCACTGGATTGAATCTATTATGGATCATTGGGTAAGTCAGAAAATAACCAACACGCTTTATGAAGCTGGGTCATGGGGACCTGGCGATACAGTGATGCAGGAAAACCATGAGTGGTTCAAGTCAAGACACGTTTTGAAAGTACAGAAGAAGGCATCTAAATGACAGACCGAGAGCATTTAGATCGAAGCTTGGCGGATTACGTGCTCATTGCATTGCGCGAAGACATTGCCAAAAATGGAGAGGCGTCTCTACTCGTCTCTGGTGGATCTACCCCACAAAATCTTTTTAAGATCCTATCTCGAAGTGATATCGATTGGAGCAAAGTCAATATATCTCTAGTTGACGAACGTTTTGTGCCCGCACAGCATCCCGATCGGAATGAAAAAATGGTAAGGGAGCTTCTGCTAATTAACAAGGCAGCAGCAGCAAACTTCTTTTCGTTGGTTTTGGATGAAAATAATGCAGTTAACAACCTCAATCTTGTCAGGGAACAAATGAAGGAACTACAAAGACCGTTTACTGTTGTTATCTTGGGGATGGGCGAAGATGGACACACAGCCTCCTTGTTTCCAGATGCTCCTCAGTTGGATGTGGGGATGGATTTGAAAGGTGAAGACGATCTTATCGTGACAAAGCCGAAAGTGGCTAACCATGAACGAATCACCTTTACAAGACCAGCACTTCTTCACACACGACATTTAGCGTTGCACTGCTATGGAGAAAAGAAAAAGGAAATACTAGAAGAAGTGAATGGGATGAACGACTATCACACGTATCCGATTGAGGGTTTCATCCATCAGGACAGGGTTGATATTAAATTGTATTGGTCTAAATAATAGTCATGAATAAGAAAGTTTCAGCAATCACAGAAAAAATCAGGTCCCGGTCTTCTGAGACGCGTCAAGCATATCTTGAGTTGATGAAGTCATCAAAAAATGCAACGGTGACTCGTGGTGATTTGGCCTGCGGCAATCTTGCCCATGCATTTGCCGCGTGTTCACATGATGAAAAATTGTCGCTCAGCGCAGAAGTTAAACCAAACCTGGCCATTATCACGGCCTACAATGATATGCTCAGTGCGCATAAAACTTATGAAGACTATCCTCCTAAGTTAAGAGCGGCTGCCAAAAAGTATGGAGCTGTGGCCCAGGTCGCATCAGGTGTTCCCGCGATGTGCGATGGTGTAACGCAAGGTCAACTTGGAATGGAGCTTTCATTATTCAGCCGTGATGTAATCGCCTTATCTACAGCAATTGGTATGTCGCATCAAATGTTTGATGGAGGAATGTGTTTGGGTATCTGCGATAAGATTGTTCCTGGCATGATGATCGGTGCCTTGCGTTTTGGTCATCTACCCTTTGTGTTCATTCCTGGTGGGCCTATGCGATCAGGAATATCCAACGATGATAAAGCGAAAGCAAGAAGAGACTACGCAGAAGGAAAAATAGGACGTGCTGAATTACTAAAAGCCGAATCAGCTTCGTACCATTCAGCAGGCACATGCACTTTCTACGGTACTGCCAATAGCAATCAAATGCTGATGGAAATCATGGGAGTACATCTACCAGGCTCTTCCTTTGTTACACCAGGAACTGCGCTTCGTGAAGCCTTAAATGACTTTGCTGTGAAACGGTTATCAGAAATCACAGCGCAGGGAGATGAGTACATTCCATTATTTGATGTAATCACCGTGGAATCAATTGTCAATGCGTTGGTCGGATTGGTTTCCACTGGTGGCTCTACCAATCACACCTTGCACCTTATTGCAATAGCAAAATCTGCAGGAATTGTCATTAATTGGGATGACTTTAATGATATTTCTGATGCAGTTCCTTTGCTTACAAAGGTCTACCCAAATGGCTCTGCAGATATCAATCATTTCCAGGCGGCAGGCGGCATGGGCTTTTTAATCAAGACTTTGCTAGACGGTGGCTACCTCAATACCAATGTGAAGACCATCATGGGAGATGGCCTCGAGCCATATACCAAAGAGCCTTTCCTGGATAAGGAAAACCTGTCATGGCGCGATGCACCCGAGATGTCATTGGATGAGGAAGTGTTGCGAGGTGTAGCAAGTCCTTTTACTGCCACGGGCGGACTAAAAACATTAGGTGGTAATCTGGGTAGATCAGTAATCAAAATTTCTGCAGTAAAACCCGAGCATCATACAGTGACCGCACCTGCTGCTGTATTTGAAGATCAAGACGATGTCATCGAAGCCTTCAAGCGCAAGGAACTCAACAAAGACGTAGTAGTGGTGGTGCGCAATCAAGGTGCGCACAGCAATGGTATGCCCGAATTGCACAAGCTTACTCCTACCCTAAGCATTCTACAGAATCAAGGGTATAAAGTTGCGCTGGTGACAGACGGGAGAATGTCAGGTGCGTCAGGAAAGGTTCCTGCCGCCATTCATCTAAGTCCAGAGTCCGCCAAGGCAGGCATGATAGGTAAGTTGAGGAATGGAGACATCATTGAGTTAGATGCAGTGCGAGGCACGCTTAATTGTCTTAACATTGATGAGGTACAAAAACGTCCTTCGGTGAAGAGTGAGGAATTAGGATCTTATGGTATAGGTAGAGAGCTTTTCAATCGCTTGCGACCGATAGTTTCTGAAAGTGAAGAAGGAGCCTCATTTATAATTTAGTTAGATGGCAGAACAAAACAACATCCGAAAAGTAATGAGCGGTCACCCCTTGGTGCCTGTAGTAACATTCAAAGAGGCAGATGATCCTCTCCAGTTGATGAATTATCTCATCGAGAATGATATTCACTGCATCGAGGTGACACTCCGAACCCCGCAGGGAATCAAAGCCATTGCGACATTGCGACAGACCTACGGGGCTAGCATCTTAGTTGGTGCAGGCACCGTCACCACTACTATTCAAGTTGATGAATTAAAAGAGGTGGGCGTGGATTTCCTTGTCAGCCCAGGAATTACTAGTTCTCTGCAAAAGGCAATGCAAGCATCAGGGATACCATATTTGCCGGGAGTAGCTACACCAGGTGAAATTTTGAAGGCAGTGGAAATGGGCCTTCGTACCTTGAAATTCTTTCCCGCAAACTTATTTGGTGGCCTTGATGCGTTGAAGGCATACGAACAAGTATTTCCCGATATTCAATTCTGTCCAACAGGAGGTGTCACACAAGATACCTGTCAAGACTACCTGGCACTTCAGAATGTTTTTGCCGTAGGAGGAACCTGGTTTCAGAAGCAATTTTCAATCAAGGCCAGACCATGATGTACGTGGGTCGCCACTAAAATAGAAACCACGGTCCCTTTTCAAATTCAGTCCGATAAATGGATTCATCAAACTGATAGTATTGTGCTGGTTTGTGGGCTACCCCAGATTCATACTCTTGAAGGGGAACGACAAACTTCTTTGCCTGAACTCGCTTTCTGAAATTTCGTTTGTCGAGTTTTGTACCCACAATAGACTCATAAAGTCCTTGCAATTGTGTTAGTGTAAACCTTTTTGGTAAGAGGCTAAAGGCAACAAGCGGTTCGTTCTGTACCTTCTCTTTCAACTTTTGCCATGCGGTGTTAGCAATTCTGTTGTGATCGAAGGCCAGCGGTCTAGGTTGTTCTATCGGTTGCCATAAAACTTGTTCTGCAAACGAGTCAGGTTTAAGACTTAGGTTTTCAATCTTTATGAGAGAGTAATAGGCGATGGTGACCACTCGCTCCTCGGGGTGCTCTCTTATTTTGGAAAGCCATTCTATATCAACAGGATTACTTAGTCGGTCCAACTCCCCGAATGCCTTAAACTGTTGCAGATAGATGTCAGTGAGCCCCGTCAAATCGGATAGGATTCTTGAGGCAGCGCTATCAAGGTCTTCCTTTACTCCTAACAGATCACCAGGAAGCGCGTAAACCTCGCGCCCCTCCTGCTTTCTTTTAATTAGCAGCACCTTAATCAATTCCCCATCAAATCCGAATACCACGCAGTCGACAGAAATGTGAGGATTATAAGCAAATTTTTGTCCTGCCATAGCGTAAATGTAGGTAATATGAGTCTTAGTGTTACTAATACACTATCTTTGTTTTGGAGTCGGATATGGCCAAATGCTGACTGGCAGGATAAATTTATTCAGTCGAAATAATGCAAGAAGTAACGATCGGTATTGACATAGGAGGAACCAGCACCAAATATGGGCTGGTTGATACGTTGGGCAACGTCCTTTTTCAGGGGAAAATTCCGACACAGTCGCATGATACTTTTGAGGGATTTATAGATGAACTCACTACCGTCATTCGAGATGGTATAGATTTTACAGATCACAAATTGCTGGGTGTTGGTGTGGGAGCTCCTAACGCGAACTACTATAGAGGTACAATTGAAAATGCAACCAACTTGAGATGGAAGGGTACGCTGCCATTGGCAGACCTCATCAGAGCTGCATTTGATGTACCTGTTGTAGTGACTAATGATGCCAATGCTGCAGCGGTGGGTGAAATGATTTTTGGTGGTGCACAAGATATGCGGGACTTTATAGTAATCACACTAGGCACCGGACTTGGTGGAGGTATCGTCTCAAATGGTGAACTGGTAAATGGATACAATGGCTACGCAGGGGAACTTGGACACTTGAGCATTCACTATGGCAATGGGAGAAGTTGTGGGTGCGGTAGAAAGGGATGCCTGGAGACTTATGTTTCTGCAACTGGCATCAAACGTACGGTGTATAAAATGCTTGCAGACTACATGGAGGCCAGCGAGCTCCGCGGTGTTAGCTTTGATAATCTCTCTACGAAAATGATTACCGAAGCTGCTAACAGAGGAGATGTCATTGCCAATAAGGCTTTCGAGTATACAGGAAGAATTCTGGGTACCAAACTTGCTGACACCGTATTTCACACCAACCCACAAGCTATATTTCTTTTTGGAGGACTTTCCTTAGCCGGTGATCTGATATTCAAACCTACGATTGAACACCTGGAAAGAAATCTGGTACCTTTCTACAAGGGAAGAGTCGAGATCTTGCCATCCAAACTTCAAAATCAAAGCGCACCAATCATCGGAGCCAGCAGCCTCGTAATGGATATGATCCGAAAGGATAAAATCCGAACCTTATCAAATCCATCATGAAGAGTTGTGATCAATATTCAAGGATGAATTTCGAAAGATTTTGATAGGTATCAAGATCGAATTTCTTTCGGAGTCGATACCGCGCCACCTCTACTCCCCTGACGGAGATGGCCATTAAGTTTGCAATCTCCTTGGTATCCATTTTAAGCCTGAGAAATGCACACAACTTTTGTTCTCCGGGAGTGAGATCAGTGAACTCATTGGTAAGACGAGTGAGAAAATCCCCATGTACTCTGTCAAAGTGATACTCAAATTGCTGCCAGTCCTCCTGTAGCTTTAAGGCTTTGTCAATTTCTTTCACAATCTGACTCAGGGCTTCTTTTCTTTCCGAAAGCTCTGCCTTTAGATTTACTTCCTTCAGCTCCTCTTTGATATTCTCCATGAATTCATTCTTCACCACGAGGTTCATGGTCGATGCGGCCAGGAGATTGCTAACATGACTAAGCTCGCGTTCCGTTTGTTCTTCTTTTAATTTTTGGAGCTCATTCTGTTTTTGTGCTAACTCACCCTGCCTCATCTGCTCTACCTTCTTGGCTTTCGCCCTGTAATAACCCTTCTGCAATCTGTAGCCCATATACAATGCCAATGTGATCAAAATGGCGTAGACGGTTTTCATCCAAGTGGAGCGATAAATCGGAGGCTCCACCCTGAGCAGTAGCGGATCGCTACTCACCCTTTCTCCGAACGAGTTGAGCGATTCCACATAGAACTCATAAGTTCCTTCGGTCAGGTTTGTGTATTCTTTCACATTTGCATCCGTCCATTGTCCAAACTCCGTGTCAAATCCTTTCAAAAAATACCTGAACGAACGCCTTCCCACATGTTTATATTCAAAGGCCTCTACCTGAAATTGTAGAACCTTAAGCCCCTCCGAAATAACAATCTGTTCCGGCCTTCTCGCTCTACTTTCGAAAGGTAGGCGCGCAAAAAGCACGGTATCTTCTGCAACACCATATACCTTGCTTAATAGAGGACGCTGCTCTCCGGCCAGGCGATCTTCTATGTCCGGATCATAAAGAATAAATCCCTCGTTGGCGTTAAAGATCACACCTTCTTCCAGATTAGCTGAGGCTTGCAACAGATCATTATTGAAAGCATGTCTCAGTTGGAATAGTGAGGATGGCACATAAACGTAGTTGTTGGGACTCACTTGTTTTATATAGCCCACACCATTCTCAGTCACCACATAGATGTTCTTTTGTCGACCCTGTGCCAACAGGTAGACCCACTCTGTACCTATTAGGTCCGAAAAAACCTTTGATTGAACGATCTTGTCACTTGTCTCATCCAATTGATAAATTCCTGCCTCGGTACCCAGATAAAGTATGTCATCAATCCTGCTGATAATGATATGCTCGCTAATTGGCAGATCAGTGTACTGGTCAGAGATTTTAATTACGTCACCAGATGTCAGTCCTTCTTTCAAGGTCAGTTGATATAGCCCCTTGTAAAATTGTCCCACCCAAATTCTACCTTTTGCGTCTTCTTCAAAAAAGCGACTTGACTCCTGAAATCCTTCTATCTTCTGCACGCTTTCCAGTTCTTCATTTTCATTAATCTTGAATAGGTGCAGTCCAGAGTAGGTGCCTCCTAATGCAAAGCCAGGATGCGACCGGAGTTGCTTTACCTGCCAAAGCCCATTTGTTGATGCACATCGCTTGGCTTTTCCCTCCTGTAGCAAAAATAATCCCGTATGATGACCCGCGTACAACCTACCGGAAATCACTTGCATGCCGTAGGAAGGCCCTTCTGTGCCTGGTATAAAGGTGCTACCGGATGCCCCCGGGGACATGAAATAGATGCCATTGGAGGTCGTGTAATATGTGCCTTCCTCCAACTGATACGCCTCATATCCGCTTCCTTGCAGGTTGACTTCCTGATTGAGTAACCGCATAGGAGAATTGATATCAATCAAGGCGAGTCCATTCTGCATGCCCACCCATAAGTTACCCGAATGATCCTGAAAAGTGCGTAAGCACGCGTTGCTTTGAAGACCATCAGCTGAACTGATGTTTTCAATTTCTCTGGATTCAAGATCATAAAGATACAGACCTGCGCGCTGGGTCGAGATGACCAAACGCGAGTCTGAGAGCTGCGCTACATGGTTGACATACTTGCCCTCCAACAATAAGGCGAGTCGCGGATGCACCGCAGTAGCCCTTTCGGAAATTGATAGCTCAATCCTACCTGAATTATAGAATATTAGATACCCATCGTTTGTGGCAATCAATCCTGAAACAATCTCTCCCTTATGACCCTGCGCAAAACCAGGAACCAATTGGAGACCCTGGACTTCAAACAGCTTCCCTTGCGTGTCTTGTGTAAAGAGCCTGGACGAAATTTGAAAAGAGCGATCAAACCCCACCCCATTAGTTATGGCACTGACCTGGTCACCGTCATAAACAAAGATGCCCTGAAAGGTGCAAAAGAATACAGCGGAGTTTATAAGAAAAACGTCCCAGACCTCATCAAAATCCCGAGACCCTGCCGGGATTTTGTTTGTCAGGGAGACGTAACGCCAATCCTGCTCAAAATACCCGAACTCCCCCTGAGAGCCGACATAAAGTCTGTTAGTTTCTTCATCAAAGGCAAGAGATCTTTGCTTCTTACCCGTCCTGGTGGCGTGCGATGTCCATTCACTTCCGTTGAATGACAAAACGCCAAGGTTATTAGCCACGAACAAGGCCATGTCTCGGTTCTGGGCAAAATCAATGTTCTGTATGCCAGCCTCATAGTCCAGTGGCGAGTAATTCTTAATAGGATATTTACCGGTGGAAGCTTGTCCAGAGTCAAAGATTAAACAGAATAGTAAGGCCAAGATTCCATTTTGCCACTTGTAGTAGTGGAATAACCCCTCAAATACCACTTTAAAGCCCATGTGTGAATTTTGTAGTAGTGAATATAGAAAATTGATGTAGTGCTTTTGACCTGCTCGAAATAATAATTAATGCAGATTTAACAATTGTTTAAACATTGGAAAGCTCAGAATGTTACACCATACCCTCAATTCCGAAACAGATTACAAATCGTGTGTGCGCCTTCGACACTCCAACCTATAAATGTAGTTTATGAAGCAAACTTACCTCTTAGTATCAGCTCTACTCCTGCTGGCCACCTTTGCGAGTGCACAACCGTCACAGGTGTCGGTGCAGCAGAGTAGCAATGGAATGAAACTCCTTGTCGATAATAAGGATTTCATGGTGAATGGAATGAACTGGGATTACTTTCCAATTGGAACCAACTTTTCGTACAGCCTATGGAACCAGCCCGATGATATCATACAAGCTGCCCTTGACGCTGAAATGTCCTTGCTGAAGAACATGGGTGTCAACAGCATTCGTCAATATACTGGAGTGCCAGCACGCTGGATTCAATACATCTACGAAAATTATGGAATCTACACCATGCTTAATCACTCCTTCGGCAGGTATGGTCTCACGTTAGACGGTTCGTGGGTTGCCAATACTGACTATGCAGACCCCAGAGTGAGAACCTTGCTAATGGCCGAAGTGACTCAAATGGTAAATGAATATAAAGGCACGCCTGGTCTCCTCTTATACCTTCTCGGCAATGAAAATAATTATGGCCTCTTCTGGGAAGGCGCAGAGACGGAGGATATTCCTATGGAGGACAGAAAGTCTACGCAGAAGGCGCTTGCCCTATATAAATTATTCAACGAGGCAACGGTGGCTATGAAGAGCAATGATGCATCACATCCGGTCGCCATTTGTAATGGTGATTTATTGTTTCTGGAAATCATAAAGGAGGAATGCAAAGACATTGATATTCTAGGTACCAACATGTATAGAGGCGTTTCTTTTGGCGATGCTTTTCAGCGCGTAAGAGACGAATTGAATAAGCCCATTCTATTCACAGAGTTTGGTGCGGACGCATTCAATGCGCAAGAAAATGCAGAAGACCAGGAATCACAGGCCTACTATATGCTGGGTAACTGGAAAGAAATATATGAAAATGCTGCAGGTCTGGGAAAAGCCGGAAACTCACTTGGAGGTTTTACATTTCAATTCAGCGATGGCTGGTGGAAGACAGGGCAAACCAAGAACCTCGATGTGCATGACAACACTGCATCTTGGGCCAACGGTGGTTACCAACGTGACTTCCAGGAGGGAGAAGACAACATGAACGAAGAGTGGTTCGGTATCTGCGCTAAAGGAATCACCACACCCAGAGGTTTATACTCTCTCTATCCAAGAGCTGCTTACTATGCACTAAAAGAAGCACACACTTTAAATCCTTATCAACAAGGTGTCACATTGCAAGGTGTGGAGGAACATTTTACTGGCATTCAGTTAATGGATGCGGTCACCAAGGCAAGAGGTGACAAAGCCGCATTAATCGGGGAACAGTCGCAGAAGCTAAGCGTCAGCGAATTGCGTGCGGAATTCACAACCTTTAATACCGGAGGAAAACTAATTACGACTCCTGACTCACCTGATCCCAACAACGTGACTTACCCCAATCAATTGGGTTTTGATCACATGGAGTCTTACTATGTAGGCATAGAAGCAAAGCCAGCTTCCAACGTGCGCGCGAACGTAGTATTTAACGTACTGGGTAATGTAGCTCAAAATCCTATTAATGAAATCTTCTATGAGAACAGAGGGCGACCTTTAAACGTGCAAACCCCAGCCGGACCACAAGTGCTCAACGCGCTTGGCCGTGTGCAGGTCTACAGGGCAGAGTATACTTGGAATCACAAGCTGTTTGAGCTACAAGGATTTTTTAGAACAGGACATTACCACTGGGGCTACGAGGGTGACTTTTTTGGCCTTTATCCAGAAGCCAACTACGGTCCTAACATTGATATCTACAATGGTAATGCACCGCAAGGAGTTGAGATTACTGGTAAGAAAATCTTAAAGGGTGTCAAGGTAGCCTTCGGAAGGGAATTGTGGTGGGGAGCAAACCCTGCAATACTCTTAAAGTACAACAGGCAAGTGGGTGACTACAAGCTCACTGGTATTTTTCACGAAGACCTTGATGATCCGGGTGTGGCCATCAGTTCAATAGCTGTGCCGCAACCAAGAACCAGGAGACTCACGCTGCAAGGGGAACGCAAACTATTCGACAAACTAAAAGTAGAACTCGGTGGCATCTGGGCAGGACAACCACTAGTGGATAGAGATTTTCAGGTGGTACGAGGCCAGGAAGGAAACTATCAGGTATACACAGATAAGATCAAGACATCGGATACCTGGGGAGGCAAGGTAAAGTTTACCTACTCTGCTGGCAGAATCAATTGGTATGCCCAGGCAGCCTCTCAAGGATTGGTAGCTAATGGTGGTGGTGACAACACCAGGACATTTACAGGTTGGTCGTTAAGAGACAATGGAAGTGGAAATAAGAACAACTTCTTCACAGGTATGACCTACGGCATTGGTAAGTGGCAAATAGCACCAAACTTCATGTGGCAAAAGCCTTTGGTAAACCCAATATCAAGTGACATTGGGCTTCCGGCCCGACCTAGAAACATTCTAGATGATCCATTTGTGGTTAGGGCTAGTAGAGAAACAGTTGCAGGTGAGCTTCTTTTCACCTTCGACCCTACCCCAGGAACTTGGATGTATGAGTGGGATAATGATAGAGCAGAAGACTCTAAACTAGCAGCCAGCATCGGAATAGTCTATCGCCACCTTCCAACATCACAAGATGCCGCAGTAATTTTTCCTGGAACGGGCAGGACTCCTGCAGCCGCAGCAGGTGCGCCACCTGCACTAGACTTATGGGAAGTGAATACACGCCTGGTTTCAAAATTAAATCCAGAACTAGGAATCATCGCCAATCTCTATGGAGGTAATGGTCAGGCCAACGGCCCAGATGTAAGAACCATCGAGCGTTATGGTGGCGATGTGAGAGTGATTTATAAGACCATGAAACTGTCTTCCCATCTCAAGTTCAACGATTGGGGTCCATTCGACTACCATCGTGACTTCAACCTAACGTTCCCGCTACAGTTTATGGCGGACATTTCAACTACGGTCGGGAAACAAGACTGGTTTATACTACCCAGTACATCCATCGGTTTACAGTTTACGTGGCGTTCATTAGATCAATTCTCGCCAAGGTACTCCCCCAATGTAGCAGAAGAATTTGCTACCTCTCCCATCATCAGCCCCGTAGGTTTTCCCAACGGAAACGAGTGGGAGTTCAGAACATACATTCATATCAACGTTGGGAAATAAATCGCAGAAGAATGAAAAACATGAAAATATTTAGTTTGAAAACCCTTCTTTTAGTCTTCATCGCTGTGGTTATTTCCAGTTGCGAACGAACCCTCTCTGGAGATGTAGTTTTTGCGACCTTCCCCAATAATCCAGAAGTCTTTATTGATGGATTTAGCGGAGGTCTGGAATACCTTCCATTCGCAGGGTCAAAACTCGATGCCTTCACTGTCGACTCCGAAGTCCGCGTAGGTGAATTTGGGGCCTCAATGAGATTTGATGTGCCTAATGTCGGAGATCCTGCAGGCACGTTTGCAGGAGCTATCTTTCCAGACAACGGGGGCCGCGATCTTACAGGCTACGATGCACTTACTTTTTATGCCAGGGCCTCGCAAGGCTCTACCATCAATGAGATAGGATTTGGCAATGACTTTGGAGATAACACTTACCTCGTTGCGCTTAATAACTTGAAAATCAGCACGGCCTGGACGAAGTACACCATTCCGATTCCTGATCCCTCCAAGCTTGTGGCGGAAAAGGGAATGTTCTGGTATGCAGCGGGTGCCGAAGGACCCTATGGGCATACATTCTGGATTGATGAATTGAAATACGAAAAGCTTGGGACCGTGGCGCAACCGCGACCAGCGATATTTGGGGGTGTGGACAAAACGGAAGACTCCTTCAATGGAGCCACGTTCACCATAGATGGTCTTACCCAAACTTTTAATCTCGCTTCCGGTCTGGATCAGACCGTAGCAGCTGCCCCCTCCTACTTCGAGTTTAAGTCTTCCAATGTAGATGTAGCTAGAGTGAGTGAACTTGGGGTTGTCACGGTTGTGGGTGCAGGAGAAGCTACGATCACGGCACTGCTTGCTGGTGTCAAGGCCAAAGGCTCCCTTACAATCACTTCTTCTGGAAATATTGCACTTGCTCCAACACCTACCGCCCCGGTAGCTGATGTAATCTCGTTGTTTAGTGATGCATACACCAATGTGCCGGTTGATTTCTTCAACGGATTCTATGGAGGCTCCACTACAGAGACTGCTGACATAGTGATTAACAATGATAATCTCAAGTACTACACCAAGCTAAACTTTGTGGGAATCGAATTCGGAAATCCAACAGTCAATGCAACCGCCTACAATTTCTTGCACCTGGACATCTTGACCAACAACTCCACAAGTTCTAATTTCCAAATCAAGGTGCGAGACCGGGGATCAAATGGGGTGCTCAATACGGATATCTTTACTGGAAATCCTCTCCCTGACGACAAGGAAATTACATTCACCGTTACACCAGCGCAGATTACCAATGGCGAATGGTTGTCTATAGACATTCCACTCACGGGAGATATCGCAACACAAAAGAATAACCTTGCACAGATCGTTTTTGTAGGAGACATCGACTTCCTCCTTGACAACCTGTACTTCTATAAGTAAGAATTAAAAGTAATAAAATGAAACAAGGCAATACATCTATTAGTAAAGCACCTGCGGTGTTACGTCATGCTTTTCTTTCTGTCACCATACTCTTTCTTGCATTCGGTTGCGGAGATGATACACAGACAGTTGTGACTCGCACCGAATTAGTGATGCAGGATGAGTTCAACAAAGACGGATCACCCAGCAGTGACCTTTGGGGGTTCGACATCGGTAATGGTTCTAACGGTTGGGGAAATAATGAACTGCAATACTATACTGATCGTAGGGAAAATGTGACAATACAAAGTGGCCACTTGATCATTACCGCTCGGGAAGAATCCTTCAAAGGATCTAACTACACTTCAGCCAGGCTACTTACGAAAGGAAAATTTGAGCAACAGTATGGCCGGTTCGAGGCGCGCATCAGGTTACCCTGGGGTCAGGGAATCTGGCCAGCCTTTTGGATGTTGGGTGCTGACATCGATACCAATCCCTGGCCAGCTGCCGGAGAGATTGATATTATGGAATTCCGAGGACAGGAACCTACCCTCATCTTAGGCAGCGTTCATGGTCCGGGCTATTCGGGAGGTGAAGCCATTAGTAAGAGTTATTCCTTAACAAATGGTCGGTTCGACACAGGCTTTCATGTGTTCGGTATTGAGTGGGGTCCCAACTTTGTAAACTACTATGTAGATAACGTACTATACAATCAAATCACACCTGCCGATGTAACTGGTGAATGGGTGTTTGAAAAACCTTTTTACATTTTAATAAACCTCGCTGTGGGAGGGTCTTTCGTGGGCTCTCCAAATGACGAGACCGTCTTTCCTCAAACCATGTTGGTAGACTACGTGAGGGTATATAAATAAATAGATCAAAAAATAACTTAGAAGACCATGAAACTATTTCTAAAGTATGCTGTGATGTCCTCAATGTTCATTATGGCGGTTTCCCTGCAAGGATGCCTCGAGGAGGAAGAACTTCCAAAAGTGACCGCAGGCTTTACATATACAGCCAATGAAGATACGGGCACGGTGACGTTCCTTAATATCTCCGACAATGCGACCAAGTACTTGTGGGATTTTGGCGACAGCCAGACCTCCAAGGAAATTGACCCTGTAAAAACCTACATGAGCGGCACCTATATCGTCACCCTTACCGCATCCAATGTATCGGGAGGTGCTGATATCTTTAAGGATACACTTGACATCGCCATTCGGGGAGTTATTACTATCCCTGCTACTTTTGATAACCCCAATATCAACTATGATGCTACAGCCATCGAGGGAGCAGTCTACGAGGTAGTGGACAATCCCGATCAGTCGGGCACTAACAATAAAGCGACAAAGGTGGCTTCTATTACTAATAACGGAACTGCATTTGAAGGGGTATTCTGGGATCTGGGCACTCAATTGGATCTCACTACCAACAAGCGAATCACAATGAACTTCTGGGCAGATGCGCCCATTGACGTGTTGCTTAAACTAGAGCAAGGCACAAGCGCAGCTGTAGAGACGAGCGTGGCACATGGCGGAACCGGATGGGAATCTCTGTCCTTTGACTACACTTCCTCAGCTAAGTATTCCAGACTCACCTTGTTTGTGGACGGTCCCGGTACAGCAACGGGAACATTCTTCCTTGATGATATCGCACAAGAACTGATTCCTTCCACTGGAGATCCTTGTGAGGCCGAAACTGCGCAGTCAATTCTTGCTGCAGATTTTAACCTGACATTTCAAACTGATCCTGGAAGTGCGATAGTAAATGATGGAGGTACCTATACCTACACGGATAATCCGGACTTCGATAATCTGGTAAATAAATCTTGCAAAGTTGGACAAATCGTAAGAGATCCATCTCTGCCATTTGCTAACAACCAAATTACGTTTAGTTCTAAATTTGACTTCAATACAAATTCAGGATTTAAGCTGAAGGTTCGATCATCGAAAGTAGGGTATGGTGTATTGCTTAAATTAGAAGATAAGACAGACGATGACATTTTTAAAGAGGCCACTGCCACCGCAACCGTTGGTGCGAATGAGTGGGAAGAATTGACCTTTGATTTTGCTGCTTCAGAAAGTGGCAAGTATGACAAGATCGTATTGTTTTTTGAGTTGAATTCCACAAATGGCGACACCTACTTTATTGATGACTTCATGTTGTATTCTTCTGGTGGTGGTGGGCCTACTAATGGATGCACTGGTACGCTCGTTGCAGCAGCCACGCTTCCATTAAATTTTGAAGGGTGCGAAACGTTTCTAGCATCTGAGAATTTCGGTGGTGGTATTACTTCTGAGCTGGCTCCAAATCCTTCAAAGAGCGGAATTAATACATCTAATTTTGTGCTTAAAGTTGACAAGCCCACTGGTTCGGACTTCTTTGCTGGGATCCAAAATACCTTTACCCCCAATTTTGATTTGACAACAACCGATGTTTTCAAACTAAAAGTGTACTCTACTAAACCAAACGTTACGTTCCGGTTTGAACTAGTAGTAGATCCAAACCCACCTCCTGCAATAGGTAATCCAGCGGCTGTATTTAGTACAATTACAAATGCTAATCAATGGACTGAAGTAGAGTTTACCTTTACTGGACTGCCTGGAACGACAACAGATTACAATCGATTGGTGATAAAGCCAGATAATGATATGTCCGATAGTCCAATCACCTCAGGGGGCACCTATTACATTGATGACATCACATTAACAGCTGGCGGGTCTCCAAGCGCCATGCTTGAGCTTCCCATAGACTTTGATGACGCGGGAGTAGATTATGCGACCAAAATCGTGGGTAATGTAGCATTTACCGTATTGGATAATCCTGAACTATCAGGAATCAATAATGTGAACACAAAGGTTGGACGCATTACCAATGTGGGTGCAAATTGGGAAAATGCGTTCTTCAACCTGGATCAACCCATCGATTTTGCGACAGACAAAACCGTTACGCTTAAGCTTTATTCCACCCAGGCTTTGCCTATTAAGTTAAAGTTTGAGGATAGCGGTGATGTAGAAGCCGATGCAAATCATGGAGGCACTGGTTGGGAGGAGTTAACATTTACTTTTGCTTCATCTAGTTCCTACAATGATATGGTGATATTCGTTGATGGCCCTGGCACTGCGGCCGGCACTTTTTATGTTGATGATATCGTACAAGTTTCAAGCGGAGGCGGAGGTGGTGGAGGCTCTGAACTCACCACAAACGGAGACTTTGAGGCAGGAGACGTTTCAGGTTGGTCACTCTTCCTCGATACTGATCAAAGTTTCACAGCTGTTGGTAGTCCTGCACTAGGGAGTTTCTCAGGGAATTTGGTAAACACTAAGCTTGCGGCCGGGGCCACTGTTAAACAGGCAAATTTAGATGCAGGCTCTGTGCCTGCCAATACCGATGTAGAAATTTCGTTTCAAGCACGAGGCGCAACAGCTAATGGCGGAGTTCTATTCGCTCAAGTCTTCACAGAATTGAGTGGCGGTGGTACTTCCAGCGATGCCTTCGTCAGCGGTGGCCCATTGCCAATTACTGATACGGATTGGACAACGTTCACCTATACGTTTAATACCGGAACGCTTGATGTTTCTGGTGGGATTACACTTCAGTTTAATGGGGCAACTGGCGGTGCCGCTGGCTCTAGTGTTAATGTGTACATTGATAACGTCACTGTTAAATACAATTAATATCCAGACCTTCAAGTTGTATTAGGTCTATGACTCTTAAAGAATGGAATGAAAGAGTAGGTCGAGCATAAAACCCTCGGCCTATTCTTTTGATCAACTTAATGCATTGACAGATTTGAGCGAAATAACTCTAATGCCAGAAGTGAAAAACCCAGATAGTGCGCAGATCGCGCAGGTTCGCATCGACAGTCAGACCTACTATCAGATATCCAATGTGGATAAGATGCGCCCCTTCTTCATGAGCATCGTGAGCAATTCCAATCACTGGATGTTTATCGGAAGCAATGGCGGACTCAGTGCCGGCAGAAGAGATGCGGATAACGCGCTCTTCCCTTACTACACCTCTGACAAAATCATGGAGTCTGCTGAGACCACAGGCTCCAAATCCATCTTTCGCGTGCAAAAAAATGGAGCCGTGCATCTATGGGAACCCTTCTCCATCCGAGGAGCAGGATTGCATCACACAGAGCGAAACCTCTATAAAAATCTACAGGGGAATAAAATTCTGTTTGAAGAGGTGAACCACGACCTCAAACTTACTTTTCAATACCAGTGGAATTCAAGTCACCTCTATGGCTTTGTCAAAAGAAGCAGACTAATCAATAACGATACTGTAGATGTAAATGTGTCCGCTCTGGATGGTATCCAAAACATCATGCCTTATGGTGTTAGCAGCGCACAGCAGAGTCAGGTAAGCAACCTGGTGGATGCGTACAAGCGAAGTGAATTAAAGAAAGAAGCGGGTGTGGGTATTTTTGCCTTGAGTGCCACCATCATTGATAAGCCGGAGCCGTGCGAAGCGCTCAAAGCCAACGTAGCATGGTCGGTGGGGTTGGACAACCCAAAGCACCTCCTCTCCTCTTTACAATTAGAAGATTTTAGAATGGGGTCAGCGCTTCATGAAGAGCAAGATATCAAAGCTGAGAAGGGAGCTTATTTTGTCAGTGCAGATGTAACCATTGCATCTGGCGACACCAAAGACTGGATGATTGTAGCGAATGTAAATCAGAGCGTCACGCAAATTGTAGAGATCGCAAAGTCTATTACCAGTGACAAACACCTTGAATTTAGAATCAAAGAGGATATTGAAAGAGGCACAGAAAGGCTGATTAAGCTGAACGCATCTGCCGATGGCATCCAACTTTCCAAAGACAGACTAAGAGATACAAGGCACTTCTCCAACACGCTTTTTAACATCATGAGAGGTGGGATCTTTGACGACAATTACCAAATAGAGAAAAAGGATCTGACCGAGTACCTCCAGCTTGCAAATAAAGAAGTATTTCATTCGTGCCAAGGCCTACTCAATCCCCTCCCGCCAAAGTTTGACTTGTCAAGTCTAAAAGCACTGTCCAAAAAGTCCAACAACAGTGACCTTATCAGATTATGCGTTGAGTATTTGCCGTTAAGGTTCAGCCGCAGGCATGGCGACCCCAGCAGACCCTGGAATAAGTTTTCCATTAACACGCGTAGCGAAATTGATGGATCCAAAATCATGGATTATGAAGGCAATTGGAGAGACATCTTTCAAAACTGGGAGGCCCTTGCACATTCTTACCCCGAGTTCATCGAAGGAATGATCTTCAAGTTCTTGAACGCCTCAACCTTTGACGGATACAACCCCTATCGCATCACAAAGAATGGAATTGATTGGGAAAGAATTGAAGCGGACGATCCATGGTCTTTCATTGGCTATTGGGGTGACCACCAAATCATTTACTTGCTCAAGTTTTTGGAGTTCATCGAGAATCATGCGCCCGGCAAGTTGGAGAGCTATTTCAATAAGGACTTATTTGTATACGCCAATGTGCCGTACAAGATTAAGCGCTATGAAGACATCCTTAGCAATCCAAAAGACACTATTGATTTTGATCACGCACTGGATGAAAAAATCCAAAAGAGAGCTGCACTACTTGGTGCGGACAGCGCACTACTGGTAAATCAGAAAGGTGAGATTCATCATGTCAATTTCATAGAAAAAATATTGGCATCAGTTTTAGCTAAAGTCTCCAACTTCATTCCGGAGGGAGGAATTTGGATGAATACGCAGCGGCCAGAATGGAATGATGCTAACAATGCCTTGGTAGGCAACGGGGTGTCCGTAGTGACACTTTGCTATCTGACCAGGTTTCTTAAATTCTTCAATACGCTTCTTGCAGATAGTAAGATGGAGAAGGTGAGTATTTCAGAGGAACTGATGCAATTCTTCAAATCCTCAACAGAAATACTTCGCTCTCATCAACAGCTTCTTTCTGCTCCAATCGATGACATTAATCGAAAGCTCATATTGGATGGCCTGGGTACTGCTGGCAGTAAGTATAGGTTTGCTATCTATGAGAATTCCTTTAGTGATTCACGACAGGAACTCCAATTAGAAGAACTTCAACAGTTTGTTAAGTTGTGCTTAAGCTACCTGGAGCATACCATAAACGCGAATAGAAGATCAGACAGTTTGTACCATTCCTACAACCTGATGACCGTTGAGAGTGACCAAAAAGTCTCACTCTCGCATCTCAGTGAAATGCTGGAAGGCCAGGTGGCGATCTTAAGTGCCCAACACTTGTCTTCGGAGGAGGCATTGCAAGTATTGGACGGACTAAAAAGCAGCAGTCTTTTCAGAGAGGATCAGTATAGCTACATGCTGTATCCCAATAAGGAACTTCCTGGCTTCTTGGAGAAGAACAACATTCCCAAATCGGCAATTTCTGATTCGGAGCTTCTGTCTACATTAGTAAAGGATGGCAACACCAAAATTGTCGAAGAAGATGTAAATGGTGCTTTTCATTTCAATGGCAGTTTTAAGAATTCAACCGACCTGAAGATCGCATTAGAAAAACTGGCAGGTGGACCATACGCTAAACTAGTGTCCTCAGGGCAAAACCAGGTGCTCCAAGTTTTTGAACAGGTCTTTAACCACAAAGCATTTACCGGAAGGTCAGGTACATTCTTTGGATATGAAGGACTTGGCTCGATCTACTGGCACATGGTGTCAAAACTTCAGCTTGCGGTGCAAGAATGTTGCTTAAAGGCAATGGAGGAACAAGCCAGCGAAGAAGTGGTTGGTAGATTGTTAGAACACTATTACGAAATTAATGAAGGGATAGGAATACATAAACCTCCTACGCTTTATGGTGCTTTTCCAACGGATCCCTACTCACATACACCATTTGGACGAGGTGCCCAGCAGCCCGGAATGACGGGTCAGGTGAAGGAAGATTTTCTCTCCCGATTTGGAGAGCTTGGTGTATTTGTGAAAAGGGGTAAGCTGCTCTTCAACCCCTGCATGCTTCGCAAAGATGAATTCCTCACTGCACGCCAAACTTTTAAATACGTGGACCTCGGTCGTAACATGCTAGAGATGCAGGCAGAGCCGGGAGCGTTGTGTTTCACCTACTGCCAGGTGCCGATCATTTATAAATTGGCTCAACACGATGAGTTAGAGATCACCTTCAACGATGGCACCACTTCAAAAGTTGAAGGCTTGAGTCTAGATGAGGACATGAGTCAAAAGGTTTTTGGAAGAACTGGCGAGATCGTAAAAATTGTAGCTCAACTAAATCAAACACAGTTAAGGTAATGAAATGTCTCTCACGATATATCCTTATCTTTCTGGCTTGCCACTTTGTATTTGCCTCTTGTACTCCACAGATGAACTCTAAAAAACAAGCTGACCGAATCATCGAACAAAAGGTTGATTCCCTCCTTTCTCAAATGACCCTCGAAGAAAAGATTGGTCAAATGACACAGGTAAGGCACTTTGACGATGTGACTGACGGAGAGATTGCCACAAAGTTTATTGGAGCAGTCATTCACACGCAAGGCCCACTGCCAGGAAAGACCGCTATAGAGTGGCAGTCCCGCTTGAAGGAATTGCAACGGCAAGCTTTAACCACGCGATTAGCAATACCTCTTCTCTTTGGAGTAGATGCTGTCCACGGTCAAAACACTTATGAAGGGGCAACGATTTTTCCACACAACATAGGATTAGGAGCCTCAGGAAATGCTGAGTTAGTAGAGCAAGCGGCTTCCATCACGGCACTAGAGACACAAGCCACGGGTTTTAACTGGGTGTTCTCGCCATGTGTCGCTATTCCCTACAATGAAAAATGGGGAAGAGTGTATGAAGCTTTCTCTGAAAGCACAGTACTTACTTCACAACTTGCCAGGGCCTCCGTTCGCGGACACCAGGGAGATTTGTCACAACCAGGCACAGTAATGGCAACAGCAAAACATTTTATCGGTGATGGTGCTACAGATAATGGTGCGGAAGGTGGCAACGCATCCATTAGCAAGGATGAGGTACGCAAGCGGTTACTTCCACCCTATCAAGCTGCCGTAGAACAAGGTGTGGGCGCGATTATGACTTCCTTCAATACACTTGACGGTATTTCCATGCATGCACACAAGCAGCTTATTACAAACACACTCAAGGACAGCCTTCAATTTGACGGAATTGTAGTATCAGACTGGAAAGGCTATTCTCGTTTCGGACAAACTGATATTGTCAATGCAGGTATCGACATGGTGATGGCCGTTGACGGTGACCTCGATCCTTTTCAGAACGGCTTAAAAGAAGCGGTGACCAGTGGAGTTGTGCCACAAGAAAGAATTGATGATGCAGTTAGAAGGATATTAAGGCAAAAGTTCCGCCTGGGCCTCTTTGAAAATCCGTTCCCCTCCCAGGAGCTGACAAATCAAATTGGCATAGTGAAGCACCGCGCGGTTGCCAGGCAAGCTGTGCGCGAATCTTTGGTACTACTAAAAAATGAAGGGAACATACTTCCTTTGAAAAAGGATGCCAACGTAGCCATTGTAGGAGAATTTGGTGACAACTCGGGTATGCAGTCTGGTGGATGGACGGTGAATTGGCAAGGCACAATGGAGAATTATGTCGGAGCTACAACCATACTGGAAGGTTTCAAAAAGCTATCCAAAGGAAAGATAATCTATGACAAAGATGCCAGTCTGGTAGATGATGAGATTGATGTAGCAGTTATTGTGGTGGGAGAAACTCCTTACGCAGAATTTTACGGAGACATCGATGGTGAAATGAATCGCTACCACCTTCCGCTCAATGAAAAGCATCAGCAATACATCAACGCGTACGCTGACAAGGGCATTAAAGTCGTGGTTGTACTTATTTCCGGAAGGCCATTGGTTGTCACGAAACAAATCGAACAAGCGGATGCATTCGTGGCCGCCTGGCTTCCCGGATCAGAAGGTGGCGGAGTAGCAGAGGTCTTATTTGGCGATTATGACTTTAAAGGAAAGCTTCCTCACTCGTGGCCAAAATCTGAAGAAGATTATAATGGAAAATATGGACCAAACTTTTGGGATGATGCCATTAAACCCCTATTCCCTTTTGGGTTTGGGCTGACGTATAAAGACTCTTAATCAACTCCAAGGCACAAATGAAACTATCATGAAGTGGACACCAAAATTATTGATTGCAACCTTTGTGTTGGGCCTTAGCATAGGTTGCAGTCAGCCAAAGCAAGAAAAGAACTCTGAAAGTAATTTAGAAGAAGTGACAGCAAAAGACATTTTAGGAAATCCTGCATACCAGGCAATATCATACGGAGGATACAGGGAGCAAACGAGAGAAGTGCAACCTACTATTGCACAACTTAAAGAGGATTTAAAAATACTGTCGGCAATGGGTATCAAGGTATTGCGCACCTACAATGTGCAGTTACCGCACGCTCCCAATGTACTTAAAGCGATCAAGGAGCTGAAAGCCGAAGATTCAGCCTTTGAAATGTATGTGATGCTAGGGGCCTGGATCGATTGCAAAAATGCCTGGACCACGCAAGTACCAGATCACAATGTGGAGAGCGAACAAAATGAAGCAGAAGTGGCGCGCGCAGTGGCCTTGGTCAATCAATATCCGGACATTGTAAAGGTTCTCGCCATTGGCAATGAGGCAATGGTGCGTTGGGCTACCAGTTATTACGTTCAGCCTTCAGTTATATTGAAGTGGGTAACCCATGTGCAATCCCTTAGAGCGGATGGGAAACTTCCCAAGTCGCTATGGGTAACAAGCTCCGATGACTTTGCCTCATGGGGTGGCGGAGATCCAAGCTATCGCACTGAAGATCTGGAAGCGATCATCAGGTCAGTGGATTATGTTTCCATGCATACCTACCCCTATCACAATACCCATTACAATCCCGACTTCTGGCGTGTGCCGGCTGAGGAAGAAGAATTGTCAGCACTTCAAAAAATTGATGCGGCCATGATACGTGCACATGCCTTTGCCAAAAAGCAATACGCAGACGTAAGCGCCTATGTTAAGAGCATCGATCCTCATAAGACAGTGCACATTGGTGAAACAGGATGGGCGTCAATCTCTGATGGCCATTATGGATCGGAAGGATCACGGGCCACGGATGAGTACAAGCAGGGACTTTATTATCAGCAGATGCGTAAGTGGACGAATGAGGCTGGAATATCCTGCTTCTACTTTGAAGCCTTCGATGAGCAATGGAAAGACGCTGGCAATCCAAGCGGCTCAGAAAATCACTTTGGGCTCTTCACGCTGAAGGGCGAAGCGAAATATCCCCTCTGGGAACAGTTTGATAAAGGCGTATTTAAGAATCTCACAAGAGATGGTCAGGCTATTGCGAAGACCTATAATGGAAATCAAGACGAACTGTTGGAACAAGTAATGGCACCTCAGGCAAAAGCGGGATCTGCAGTCCAGCATTAGATTTAATAATGAAGCTTTACTCAATTATACTATCAGTCATCTTTATGGGCGCTTCCTGCAACTCCGAAGAAAGAGAATTTGAAATGGAAGTATTTGAGACTTCAGCAAGTGGTCACCAGCTCACAAAACTGACCTCCTTTGAAAGTATCACTGAGCAAATAACTCTGAAACTTCTACCTGAAGAAAAATTTCAAACCATTACGGGATTTGGTGGATCGTTTACTGAGGCCTCTGCCTCTTTGCTGAATCGCTTAAGTGAAGAGAACAGGGACAAAGTGCTGGAGGCCTACTTTGGAGAGACTGGCTCGCGCTACTCGCTTACACGCACACATATGAACTCTTGCGATTTCGCGCTAAGCAATTATTCCTATGCACCGATACCAGAAGACAAATCACTTCAACACTTCAGCATAGATGAGGATCGCGATGACATCATTCCTATGATTAAGGCTGCGATGGCCAAGTCAAAAGATGGATTTAAGATCCTATCCTCTCCCTGGACGGCACCTCCCTGGATGAAAGACAACAACAGTTGGGTCGGTGGCATACTGCTGCCCTCCTACTATGATACCTGGGCGTTGTACTTTTCAAAGTACCTCGATGCCTATAAGACAGAAGGTATCGACATCTGGGGTTTCACTGTAGAGAACGAGCCGCTAGGCAATGGCAACAATTGGGAGAGCATGCATTTCTCCCCAGAGGAAATGACACGCTTTGTACAAAATCATCTGGGCCCCACCTTAGCCGGCAACGGTCAGGCAAACGTAAAGATTCTCGGCTATGATCAAAATCGTGAACACCTTAAGGATTGGGTCGATGTGATGTTCAAGGATGAGGAAACCTCCAAGTATTATGCGGGTACCGCCATTCATTGGTACGCAAGTACCTACGAAGTATTTGCTGATGCACTACAATATGCACATCAGAAGGCACCCGATAAACATCTCATTCAATCAGAAGCTTGCGTAGACGCAGAGGTACCTCATTGGCAAGATGATCGGTGGTACTGGTCAAAAGAAGCCACGGATTGGGGTTGGGACTGGGCTCCGGAAGAAGAAAAAAAATTGCATCCCAAATATGTACCGGTCTATCGCTACGCCAGGGATATCATCGGATGTCTCAACAACTGGGTAGATGGTTGGATTGATTGGAATATGGTGCTTGATCGGCAAGGTGGGCCCAACTGGTTTAAGAACTGGTGCGTGGCTCCTGTCATTGTAGATCCTGAGGCAGACGAAATTTACTTTACGCCATTATACTATACGCTTGCTCATTTCAGCAAATACATCAGACCGGGCGCCCAGCGCATTGGGTTCGAATTATCTAATGATACATTGATGGCTACTGCCGCACAAAATCCTGATGGCAGCATCGCGATAGTCATTTTAAATCAAAATGAATCGTCTCAATCCCTATCCGTAAAATTAAGTGGTAAGGTGATGGAAATTTCCATCAGTCCGCAGGCGATACAAACAATCATCATAAAAGAGAAAAAACAAACTGTAATATAATTTGCACTTGAAGACTACGTCATGACACATTACAAAACAGCAGCAAAGGACATTGTACCTGTTGGCCAGAAGATGGCCTTTGGGGCGGGTCATCTTGTGCTCAACTTGCTTCCGGGGGCTCTGGGATTCTTTATGTTTTTCCTACTCACCGCCTTCGGAATGGATCCCTTCCTGGCAGGATTGTTAGGAGGACTACCGCGAATCTTTGACGCGCTTACCGATCCTATCATGGGCTTTATCTCTGATAATACTAAATCCAGGTTTGGGCGGAGAAGACCTTATATATTTATTGGCGCGATATTGAGTGGGATCTTGTTTGCCGTACTGTGGCAGCTGAATCCGGACAACTCTCAAATGTACAACTTTTGGTACTTCTTGATTTTTTCCATGATCTTCCTGATCGGCAATACAATGTACGCCACACCTTTAGTAGGTCTTGGTTATGAAATGACTTCTGACTACAACGAGCGCACCCGGTTGATGGCCTTCTCCAATACCATGGGGCAAATTGCGTGGATGATTGTGCCGTGGTTCTGGGTCATCATTGCTGACCCCAGCATATTCGCCACGCAAGCGATTGGCGTGAGACAGCTGTCAGTTATTGTAGGTGCCATATGCATGGTGCTTGGTATTTTGCCGGCTATTTTTTGCAAAGGAATAGATGCGGCACGCATGGAAAACAGAAAGGAAATTTCCTTTAAGACCATGTTATCAAACTTGAAAGATCTGTTTGCGGGCATCGTGCAAGTGTCCAAAAACAAGCCCTTTATGAGGTTATGTGGAGCTACATTTTTGGTCTTCAACGGCTTTCAAATGGTAGCAGCCTTTAGCGTTTACATTATTGTTTTTTACATGTATAATGGAAGCTATGCGGATGCCGGAACCTGGCCGGCCTGGTTTTCCACTATCACTGCGGTAGTCACTGCTTTTGTGGTGATACCTGTGATCTCCGCCATGGCAGACAAATGGGGCAAGCGAAATGCATTTATAATTTCCACAGCAATCTCTATTGTGGGGTACCTACTGAAATGGTGGGCCTTTAATCCCGGTAACCCATGGTTGATTTTCATGCCTATTCCGTTCATGGCATTCGGCTTGGGTGGACTGTTTACCCTTATGATGAGCATGACTGCTGATGTGTGCGACCTTGATGAGTTGCGCAATGGGATGCCGCGTAAAGAGGGAACGTTTGGTGCCATATACTGGTGGATGGTGAAGTTGGGTCAGGCACTTGCATTGGTATTGGGCGGATTGGTGTTAAAGCTTGTGGGTTTTATTTCTGATGCGGAAACACAAGCCTTAGATACGATGATCAATTTAAGAATAGCAGATATTACCATCCCCGCATTTACTGCAGGCTTAGCCATTTGGGTAATGTGGAACTACAGCCTCAGCGAGGAGCGAGCACATGAAATCAAAGAGGCACTAATTGAACGAAGAGGAGAATTATAAGAATACATACGTAATACATAAAGATCATGTCATATAGAAAAGATCACCCCTTATCACTTGCAGAAGGTAATTTTTCAACCTACACCGGTGTTGACTTTAGCAAATACCCTGATGATAAGCTGAGGCAGCTATGGAGAGATACCCTGGCAAATGGAATGCATGGACTTTGCTTCAGCATGTATGAAGATGGTCAAAAACCTGGCGATACAATTACCGAAGAGCAAGTAGAGCGAAGAATTCAAATCATCAAACCATATACCAATTGGGTGCGCTCGTTTTCATGCATTGAAGGAAATGAATTTGTACCACGCATGGCACACAAGCACGGGATCAAAACACTGGTTGGCGCCTGGCTGGGTGACGACATGGACAAGAACGAGCAGGAGATCGAAAGTCTGCTCGCCTTGGCACGAGAAGGTTGTGTTGATATTGCGGCAGTAGGCAACGAGGTGATGTATAGAAAAGACCTGACCGAAAAACAGCTCCTGGAATACTTATATCGTGTGAAGGAAGCACTGCCTGGAATTCCCGTGGGATATGTAGATGCCTACTACGAATTCTCGCATCGACCAAGAATTACAGAAGCCTGCGATGTAATTCTAACCAACTGCTATCCCTACTGGGAAGGTTGCGACATCGATCACTCCTTGAATCATATGCAAAATATGTTTGGTCAAGCCACACATGCTGGCAATGGCAAACGAGTGATCATTACCGAAACCGGTTGGCCCAGTGAAGGTGGCAGCCTGCGCGGAGCGGTATCTTCAGAGGTCAACGCCATGAAGTATTTTATCAACGCGCAATTGTGGTCGGCAAAAGATGGCATAGAAATGTTCTACTTCTCCTCCTTCGATGAGTCCTGGAAAGTAGGTGCTGAAGGTGATGTAGGTGCCTATTGGGGACTTTGGGATAAGCATGAAAACCTCAAGTTCTAATTGTCCTAATCAAGCGTAAAACTTCATTCAAGCAAGCTTAGACATAGTAGACCAAACGATTCTGAGAACATCCTTCTCTCCAACTCTTTTTCACTTTGGATGATGAGGGTAATGTGACTAAGATTACTAACTTTATTTGTTCCATTCTAAAATTAAAAACATGATTCGATCCTGGCTCTTCGTTTTCCTACTTGCTATTTGTTCGGCAAACCTACAGGCCCAGAAGCAGGTAGCCATTATATCTTTCTATCTGGATAGGGAGGTTGACTTCAGTCTAATGCAGATGTTTGATGATGATTCGGAAAAGAAGATCAAGAAATTAATGGAGGATCCAGAATTTAATTTGGACAATACAATTGAGGATTTCCATCAATTTATCACGACCGATATTCTACCAAAAGCACCATTTCAAATATTAGATGAATCACTTGTTACCGGCTCCAGCTCTTATCAGTCTTTAAACGCCCTGGTGGACGCTGAGAAATCAAGACTGCATGAGCCTGCAAAAACGTATTTAAAATTAGGCAATGATTTTAAAGATCAATTTCTACCAGTTGCAGGTGAAGTCAATGCCAATGGGGTTATGATGGTGGAGCTGAAGTTTTTTGTCCGCAAAAATGTACTAAAGACGGTCATCATGGCCCAAGTTGAAATTAACGTTAGAAACACTGAAGGAAAGCAGGCTTACCGATACCAGGAATTTGGGTTGTCCAAAGAAGGTATAAATACCTTTTCCGGCTTTGTGATTAGTAAACAGGACGAGGTACTGCCAATGTTTAACGAAGCAATTGACGACCTGAAAGTGAAAATGTCTACAAATTTTGAGAAGCGCGCGCAGAGCGCAGCCAAGAAGTTGTAGCAAATTATTCAAGAATGCCGCTACTGTCCGTTCTAGCTTCTTTATCCAAGTGCTTGTCAAACTTACTTACCGCATAGGTTAAAGTTAACGCTTAGCAGAGGATGGCCACACCTGCCCAATTTAGATTTTTATATGGCTTAAGGGGCCTGCCCTCCATTCCAGCTAATTTATGGCATCGAAACGCGAACAGAAATAGGTTTTAATGGTTTTATAACCAGATCGGGACAAGTCAAACCTAGCGCTATGAATAATGACATGTGGATAATTCGTTCAAGGCTGAACGAGAGATCAAAACTACATAAAGCTCAAGATCAGCTTACGAAGTTGGTACTGATATCCAGTGGTCTGCTATTTTTAACCCTATTATATGTTTGGCTCATTCAGGTTACGCCAAAAATTGTAGTTCCGAAGAGGTACTACCTGGGCAGTCTAGTGATTGTCCTTAGTAGCCTCGGTTTGGTGGGCACAAAATATGCGATAGTAAGGGATAAGTTGCAGCTGGCAGTCTATTTACTGGTGATATCCACAGGCATGGGCGTGGCCTTTGGCTTTATCCAGCTATACGGATGGCCCTCGCTTCAAAGTTCAAATCAGATAGGAAACAATATATTTCTGCCCTTCGCGGCAATTCACTTTCTCCATCTTGCGGTGGGCATCACGTTTCTAATGGTCGTTTTAAGACGACTGAACAACTTTCAAGTCCATTCCAAATCGATGAGATTCACTTCCAATGTTTTTCTTTTCTGGCATTTCCTTGGTCTTATTTGGGTCGCCTTTATGTTTCTAGTGGCCTAGCGGGTGAATTATGCGTGTAGAATTACTGGCAGAAGAAGAGGATAGAATTGTAGAGATGGCCTGGGAGGATAAGACTCCTTTTGAAGCAATTAAAGTTCAATTTCAGATTTCTGAGCATGAGGTCATCCAACTCATGCGGAGAACATTGAAGCCGACAAGCTTTAGACGTTGGAGAAAACGTGTGCATGCAGGGATAAGTCAGAAGCACTTAAAGAAAAGGAGTTCAGAAATAGTACGTTTCAAAAGCGACCTGCAGCGCTCCATATCGCAAAACAGAATTTCAAAAAGGTGAATGCCTAACTCACTATTGCTCCCTCTATCCCACTGGCATGCACAAGAAACAACATTTACCTACAAAAGAATGCAAGACTTGCAACCGTCCCTTCGCTTGGCGCAGGAAGTGGAAATTGAATTGGAATGAGGTAAAGTATTGCAGCGAGCGTTGTAAACGTAAAAAGGGATGAAGGCAGTCAATTTACTATTTCCACATCAACTCTTTCAAGATCACCCATTGTATCACAATGGGCTGCCTAATTTTCTTATTGAGGAGTATTTGTTCTTTAGGCAATTTGATTTTCACAAAATGAAACTTGCCTATCACAGGGCATCTATGAAATCGCACGAAGCCTATCTACGGAAAATGAAGCTGGTAGTAACGTACATTGACGCCAACCAGGACCAATCAGACGTCAGGGTACTTCTCGATGGGTTAACTCAGGAGGGCATTGAAGTCATTAATTATATTAACCCAACGGACTGTTGGCTGGAAAAACGTCTTAAAGATGTCGCTCAGCAGAAGCAAGTTGAGTTGGTTGAACATGAAACCCACCTGTTCTTAAATTCCGATCATGATTGAGCATCCTTTTTCAAGGCATCGAAAAAAACCTTTTTTCAAACTACCTTCTATAAGCAGCAGCGTATCCAGAGAAACATCCTGGTAAATGAAGACAATCAGCCTCTGGGCGGTCAGTGGAGTTTTGATGCAGACAATAGGAAACGATACCCGAAAAAGAAAGTACCACCCCCTATTCAATCTCCCGCTATCGACATGCACTGGGAGGAAGCGGTTCGGTATGTGGAGAAGCACTTCGCAGCTAACTTGGGGCACACTAGTGAGCAACCAGCCTACCCGTACAATCGAATGGAAGCTGATAAATGGCTGCAGCAATTCTTTGAACATCGGTTTAACGAATTTGGCTTATATGAAGACGCGATCGTTCAAAATGAAACCGTACTGAACCATAGTCTCCTAACCCCCATGATGAATGTTGGAATATTGGGGCCACGGGAAGTCCTTAATAGGGCCTTGGTCTATGCCGGGCAGCATGATATCCCCATCAATTCACTCGAGGGATTTGTTCGGCAGATATTGGGTTGGAGGGAATTCATTAGAGGCCTGTACGAACACCGAGGTGAGAAAATGAGAACTCGTAATTTCTGGGGTTTTCGAAGAAAGATACCGAAGTCCTTCTACGAAGGTACCACAGGGATAGAACCCATTGACAACGTAATAAGAAAGGTTTTACGAAATGCTTATTGCCATCATATTGAAAGGCTGATGGTCCTTGGAAATTTTATGCTGCTTTGCGAGTTTGATCCAGATGATGTCTATCGTTGGTTTATGGAATTATTTATTGACAGCTATGATTGGGTGATGGTCCCCAATGTATACGGGATGAGTCAATTTGCGGATGGGGGTCTCATGGCCACAAAGCCTTACATCAGCAGCAGCAACTATTTAATGAAGATGGGTGACTACCAGAAAGGCAAGTGGCAATCCATATGGGATGGTCTATTCTGGAGGTTCATGCACACCCATAGGGAATTTTTTTTACAAAATCCACGGTTGGGGATGCTAATAAGAACATTTGATAAAATGGATCGCAAGAAGCAGCGTGCCCACCTGGAGCAAGCCGATAATTATCTGAAGGAACTAGATAAGCTAACAAGGGAATAGTGGACTGATTACTCAATACTTGACCAAGTCAGCAAAAGCGACCGGAAATATTGCAGTGTGTTCCCATTTATTTATTTGCTAAGCAAACCTTCCCTACACACCCAGCATCGGCAGGTGTTTCACTTTCTTGTAAGTGAGCGCGAGTGATATGCATCTCTTAAGCGGAGCGGCCGGCAGTGGATCCTTAAGGTCTAGTACAATAGCACGATCGCCCTCAAACTGCAGCTCATCACCGAGCATAAAACGGAAGGTCTTGACTAACTCCGAGTTGCAGATGAAGAACAAGTAGTACTTATCGGGAGTCTTCGATTTCCAGTCCATGCGAATGGTACTGCCCGTCTTGGTGAGGTAGCTGGGTTCCCCCCATTTTGTGGTTTCAACTAGTTTCTCTATTCCTTCCGTGCCCTTGGCGGTATCGAAAATTAACTTGCGAAGTTGCTTCAGCCTCTTTTTTGCGTTGGCTGGATACCGGTCAACGATGCGACTAACCTCTTTACTTTCTACAAATTCCATCTCGTCCTTTTTCAACGGCTCAACTGGCTTGACTCTAACTGTAATCTAGCAATGGTGTGTGACAACCCTATGTCACTAGCATCATAATTTTACATATTTACTTTCCAGGGATGTAACCTGAGGCGTAGACCCTGAATTGCGGCTCTATACTTAAGGCATCGCCAAAGATAATTCCTGAATTATAACTGAGCGAATCATAGGTTCCCACTCCCGTTTGAAATATAGTAGTGCCGCTCGTAGTGGGCAAGCTCCAAACAATATCGGGCCCATTATTATCAAGATCAATCAATTTTCCTGAGGGCAAGTCTAGCTTAAAAAGCAGCAAGCCTTCGTACTGTACCTCAACGGGTGATACTATTAGCAGCATCTCATCATCTTGTACAAATAGATCTGTTGCGGAAAAACCAGTCCAACTGGCGTCCATTGCCTGGGCATCTGCGGGAGTTAGCAATGTCGACACATATTGCCATGTGTTTGATGCATCATATTTTAGAAGCACTACTGAATTCCCTGCTAACTCGCCCTTGAGTAAGGTTACATACAACTCATTTTGATATACCTGCATACCGGACTCCGTAGCTAACACCGTTCCCGACAAATCTGGATGCAACTCATGAAGCTTTATCTGTGGGGTACCTCCCTTGATCGCATTGTTGAATTGCTCTGTCTCCAGATTCTTGTAGTATCCTAAGCCGCTGAACAGTTTCATCTCATTTGCATCTGCCAGTAGCATTGGATTTGCTGCTGACTTCATGGCTATCCAGCCGTAGGCAAACTGCCTGTCGTCAGTTCCTGGAACGCCATCGTTTACATGGAGATATCGATGCCATGTCATCATCCAACGCTGATCTGCTGGTGCATTTGGATTAAAAGCAAGACTTGGTACCTCATGGCTCCAGTGCGCACTTACTGGCGAAGTAAATTCAGCAGGTAAGTCAGCTACATCAACTTTTTCGGAAACGTTAATTTCGTTCACATAGCACCAGGTAGTTCCATGATCGTCACTATAGGCAAGGTGTGAACTCACCTGTCCTTCGCCTCCTGCCCCAGCTACTCTGGAGTAGACCATCCATACGCGACCTGTCTCGGGATCTCCTGCAAGGGTAGGATCATATGAGCCGTTGTCACCTACAGGAGGAAGCGCAATAAATGCAGGAAATGGCTCCTCAATCTGCGTGCAATCCGCAACTATCGGTAAAGGAATTAGCTCATCATCTTTGCTGCAGGCGAACAAGATGATGAGCGCTGCGGCAATAGCAAGCCTCATTACATCTATGGTGTTGGTCTGTATCACTTTGTATTTAACACTAAAAAGCCAAGGCACCCTTACGTGGTGGGTTTGGCATTTTCATATTAATCACTTGAAGTAGGCTACCTCAAGGCTTTGTCCAGTCCTATTTCTACCCCTTTAATTGTGCTTGCATATCGGATGGCTATCAACGCACCATTGACAAAGGATTGGTATGAGGTACTGCTATGTGTAATGGAAAATATTTCTCCCTGGTTGCTAAACGCTACCTCCTGATCCGACAAAACACCTTTCATTCTCAGCGAATGTACACGTACTCCCGACACCGTGCCACCTCTCACGCCTTTCACCATTTCACTTTCATTTTGTTTAAGAGATTGATCTCTATGCTTTCCCATACGCATGGCCGTGGCTAATGCCGTGCCTGATGGAGCATCCGGTTTCTTGTCACCGTGGCGCTCGATGATTTCTGCAGAGTCAAAATGGGGAGCAGCCAGTTCCGCAAACCGCATCATAAGCACAGCACCGATAGAGAAATTGGGAACCACCAAGCATCCTTTATCACTCCCCTTCCAAAATGATTTCAATTCTGCAATTCTTTCTTCTGTAAATCCGGAGGTGCCCACCACTGCGCTCATGCCTTTGGCGTGCCATCGCCTGAGGTTTTCCATCACCACATCTGGAGGGGCGCATTCCACGATCACGTCCGCATCAATGGCATCGAAGCTATCCGCCACTTCTATGCCTGCTATCGATTTGCCTGCGTGCCGCGGACTATAAATACCCCTGAGCTGCATACTTGTTGATGCAGAAACACCCTCTGCGATGGCTCCTCCCAGACGTCCCGTTGCTCCTGATACGGCTACCTTCATATTCATTGATTTCTATTGTCGAAGATAGAAAATATACGATGGAATATGACGGATACAGTGTCAAGATGTGACCTGCCATCTAAGAAACCTGTAAAGTGAACCTTCTTCTTTGGCGGCAAATCCTAGTGCTGCAGTATCGTTCGCGAAAATCGCAGTAGCTGCGTGCACAACAGCCTACTTCTGCTTGATCACCTTTTGAATAAATACATTATTGGGAATGGTGATCACTTCGTCCTCTTCCGTCTTAATGGTGACAAAGAAGATTTCGATGTCAATGATTTTGCCCATGATGGGAAAGTCCTTGTCTAGCACGGTGATGGTGTCTCCAATTTTGCATGGGTAGCTAAAGAAGATAATGAAGGATGAAGTGACATTTGAGATAATCGACCACTGGGCAAAGAATGCAATTCCCAACACGGTGAGCATCGAAGTGATAAAAAATACCAACTCCGATTGGTCTACCCCCCATATAAAGAGGAAGAACTGCAGGGCGATGAACAGCATAAAGAAATGAACAAACTTCTTCATGACCTTGGACCTCGCCCTTTGATAGTCAAACTTGTTAGTGACCTTATCAATGGCTTTGTCCACCGCAAACCGAACGATGATGTAGGAGAACACCACCACGAGAGTTTCAGCAATTTGTAATTCGAGGCCGTCTATCATATCAATACATATAAGGGTGGAGTGCTCTCCATTAAGAAGAGGCGAAGTTAGTGAAATTGTGGTGCGTGTGAGCTGGTAAGTTTAAACCCCCTCAGAGTCACTCGTATAGGACCGTGAGGTAGATTGGAATTAGCTTGATATGCGGTTATATTAGCTTGGAATGCTGAGGTTCTTGGAATGCGGTTATTTAACTGGACTCAGAGTCTCTTGCAGATGACTCTGAGGGGCGAGACAAGAATTTTGGGCCACTCAATCAAACGTCATAAATGAGCAGAAAACCATTTTACTTCCTGGCTATAGTGATCGGGATTTGTTCTTGCCACAGTTCCGAAAAGATGGAATTGACCCTAAACGGAACCTGGAATTCCCTTGGCTACGGAAGACAAATCAATATCTCTGATGATACTGCTACATTCTTTGACATATATTCCGGTGGTTGTTCTTACAATAAGCAATGGTCAAAGGCAATTTTCAAAGACTATTATGAAGTACGAAAACACACTTCAGACAGTTTGACGTTGCGTTCGGGATTTACTGATTATACTTTTGTTCGACCTTCTCTCGAGCCGCAGACTTGTCGCAATAAGGGAAAGGAAACCGATCCACTGACGAATTTTGACGCGCTTTGGAATACGTTCAATGAGAATTACGTATCGTTTGGACTTAGAGAGGTAAACTGGCTACAAAGCAAGACAAAATATCGCTCCAGACTCAGCACTCAATCAACGGACCTGGAACTCTATGCTGTCCTTGAGGAGATGACATTTGAACTACAGGATGGACACGTGTGGGTTGACACCCCTGACGCGCTGAAAAATAAAGTGGAAGAAGAGGAAGGCGATACAGATGAGTTGCGAACACTTGTCATGAATTTCATAAACTCAAAGTATGTAGCGCACCTAAAAACTTATAACCACGGAGTGATCAACTGGGGTGTGATCAACCAGGATATAGGATACATACAAATCAATGACTTTGAGGACCTGGCCTCATACGATATTGACCCAAGCTTGTCAGGTGAGGCTTTTTGGGAAGGCTATCGCGAAAAAGCCAAAGCATCGGATGACTATCGACATGATGCGTTGAGTGGTATGAAGGCCATCATGTCAGAAATATTCGAAGACATTGGCGACACCCAATCTTGTATAATCGATGTTCGTTTCAACGGTGGAGGATATGACCAGGCAGGGCTTGAAGTCTTGAGTTACTTTACACCACTAAGAGTGAAGGTATTTTCGAAAAAAGCCAGATTTGAAGATGGTTTCACTTCCCTGCAGGATATTTACCTGGAGCCTAATGGAAAGAATTACGATGGCAATCTGTATCTACTTACCAGTTTTCAAACGGCCAGCGCCAGCGAGGCATTTATTATAGCTTCGCAAAGCTTACCAAATGTGACGACCATTGGTTCAAATACAGAGGGTATCTTATCTGATATACTCTCTAAGAAGTTGCCCAACGGCTGGAAGTATGGGCTGTCAAATGAAATCTACGAAAGCATTAATGGTATAAACTATGAGCGAGTGGGAATACCACCGGACTACGAGTTGAATTATAATCGAGACCCCTTGAAATTCTATACAGACTTGCTTGAAGAACTAAAAACCAACGACCGTGCCATTGAAAAAGTGGTGGCAATGGAGGCTACAAGAATCGGAGTCTCTGGCAGTTGACTCTGATGGGGAGAATGATGGGGATTAAAGATGCGTACTACAACATGCCAAACGCTTTCGAAATTTTAAGTACATTGGTAGTGTCAAAAAAATTAGACCTGTGATTGAAGGAGATTTAGGGCTTGAACCACCTGCACAAAATAAGGAACTGCGCATAGCCTATTTTATTGCGTTCTTCGCTGCTGCGCTTTCTTTTATTGATATCGGAGCAAATAATTACCGAGACAAAGAAATTGTAGGAGTAAATAAAAAAATGACAGAGTATTCGCTCTATCACAGCAAGATATTAAAGGAAACTTTGATTCAAGCCGAGCGCGACTTATTGTTTGATCTGATGCGTGCGGGGGCTGTAGTCGCAAATGATACTTCGATAGTTAATGAGCGACTTAGAAAATTTGACCAGGAGTTAACCACGATCAGAAGCCAACAAACCGAACTGATGAATGGCTCGGTGCCAGATGCACCTGCTCAATGGAGTATGCCAGACATTAATGAAGAGTTGGGAAAAATAAAGGGATTGAGAAATTGGGAATATGAAGTTGAGATGTTGGATCTGGCAGGAGATAAATTTGATCTGGCTTCACTTCTATTAGAACTAAGTTTGGTCATGGGCGCAATGGGTTTCATCGTTCGCTTTCCAAGGGCAAAAAATTTGTTTCGCTGGCTGATGATTGGGTTTGGCGCTATAGGTATTGGCTTTGGACTAACGGGCTACTACCATGCGCTTAGCTTGTAAATTATTACTGAGGCTGACGAGTCACGAGGGCACAATTTAGAAGAGTTTGCCTCAAGCTCAACGTCACTTTGAGCAGCAGCGAAGAGTCTAGTGCCTAGGAAAACGCACACCGGTAAGCTCCTCGCAGGCCAATAGAAAGTCAACCTGCAGTTCCTCGGTCTTTGCGGTTTGACCAAACGGACTGGGTGCCTTATGATAAAAGTACTGGCCACTCACTTCGGCTTCCGGATCCTCGCTGGTAGCTAGCCATGTTTGTGTTTGGTAACCTTTTTCTAAATCATCGGACGCATTTGCTCCTCCCATTTTGGTGGGCACCCAACCGGGGTCCACTGCATTGCTATACACCTCCGGCCAGAGCCGTGCCACGGCCATCGCCAGCATCACCACGTATAGTTTGGAATCGGAATAGGAGATGCTCTTCTTCTTCAGCCGTGGTAAGTCATATACACCATCCAGGTGCATATCTGAACCCAAATAAACGAGTCGCTTGGGTTTTTGTATTAGGCAAGTTAAAATGTAAGGAGCAAGCGTGTTTATGTTCAAAATCGATTCGCTCGAAGCCTTCCAAACACCTGCATTGTGAATGATGGCATCAAAGCTTCCTGACGCATTAACAGCTGCAGCAAGTTGTTTGGTGTCTGCCATGTCTGACAGATCTCCTGTCAGCACGGTTTCCGCTCCAGTAACTTTTGACAGTGCCTCATGCCCTCTTGGTTCGTTACGGGCATGCAATACCACCTGGTGCCCTCCGTGCACCAATTGTTGAGCAGCCAGCTCGCCTAAGCCGTCAGCAGAGCCTGTGATGAATATTCGTGCCACCGGATGCTGCCTAATTCTTGCCCTTAATCATAGTGCTTTCAGGCTTCGGATTAATGAATTCCGGCAGCCCCGCTCCTTTCAATAAGTCACTATACTTGTTGATGTCTTCATTAATGATCTTGTCCAACTCGGTTCTAAGGGTTTTCCACTCCGTCAGGTAATCGCCTGCCACATCTTTGGTGCCCTGCGTGACGGGCACATTGCCATCTCCGATTTCACTGAGCAGGTTTTTATACTTCACCAGCAATCGCGCTTCAAATTGGTAGTTGTTCTGCTGCGTGCGTAATTCCTTTTGCAGGATATTTTCTATCCACGCATCGATCTTTGCATTAAGGGCTTTTCCTCCGTCTGCCAAATCGCTTGAAGTAGCCTCGTCTAGGATGAAGTCCAGCTGCTGTTTTACCTTACGCAAGTACCTTACCCCCCGGGCCATTTCTGTAGCGCCTACCAAAAGCGAGGCAGAGATTTTATCACGCTCTGCATAGCCGGCTGCTGCACCAGGAATACTTTTTTCAATTCTCGGGTCTATCTTAATTTCAAAATCTTGCGTTTGCATGTAGTCTCCGACTTTGAACCTAACCTGATACTTGCCCGGTGCAGCATCGTAAGCACTCAGGCTGCGGCTAGTCATGGTGAGCTCTTTGATGCAGTCAAACTGACCCACCATCATGTTCCAATTCCAGATGTGTGCACCCGCACTGCGCTTCAATTGCTTCTTCAGAAAGGAATCACATTCTGTCTTAGGTGCATCGGTAGCTTCTGAATACACTATGCGTCCTGTCTGATCCAATACCTCCATAGACATAGGCACCGCCTCGGCTACTTCGTTGTTGATTACATAGGTAATTTGTGCGCCCCTTGGCGGGTTTTTCCCCTGATCACCATTCAAGCTAAAAGCACTTGCCAACGGTGCGTGTACATCGCGTGGCTTGTAGAGGTAATAATCTGATTTGGCCACCTTGTCAGAAATCTGGTGAAGGGGCGTGAGGTCATCGAGAATCCATAATGCCCTACCTTGCGTAGCAACAACTAAGTCTTTCCTCTTCACGCGGAGGTCCGTAATGGGCACTTCTGGTAAGTTGTTTTGCAGCGGCTGCCAATTATTGCCATCATCAAAGGAGACGAAGACACCCGTTTCCGTACCCGCGTAAAGCAACCCCTTTCGATCGGGATCTTCACGTACCGTTCGCGCGAAGGTGTTGCCCGGTATACCGTTTACAATCTTGACCCACGACTTACCGTAGTTATTGGTCTTATAAATGTGCGGTGTAAAGTCATTCATCTTATAACCTGCCACTGCGATGTAGGCGGTTGCCGCGTCATGTGGCGAAGGCTCCACCACGTTGATGATTGCTTCCTTCAAACCTTTTGGTGTGACGTTAGACCACGTCTTACCTCCGTCTTGCGTCACATGCACTAATCCGTCATCTGATCCAACCCAAATCACTCCTTCTTTTATCAATGATTCTTCAATGTTGAACACATTGTTATAACTCTCTGCGGTAATCTGCTCGTTAGAAATTGGCACGCCTCCTTTACCCTGATGGGCTTTGTCATTGCGTGTCAGGTCTTCGCTGATCACCTCCCAATTCACACCTCGGTCACTGGACTTCATCATGAATTGAGATCCGTAATAAATCACGCTGGGATTATGTGGAGATACCAGCACAGGCCCATTCCAGTTGGCGCGGTACTTCAGATTCTTCGGCTGCTCGCCACTCACCTGCTCCGGATACGGACGCACCACCCGTGTGTTGTCGATTTCACTGTCCCACTCCACAAAGTTTCCTGCAAAGAAGGTAGAATAAATAAACCTTGGATTGTTAGCATCAAAAGCCACTGTCGATGATTCGCCTGCGCGCAATTCGTTCCAATGCATACGCCCGATGCCCTGATCTTGCGATGAGCTATTAATTGCAATGGTGGTATTATCCTGTTGCCCAGAATAAAGGCGATAAGGGTACTGGTTGTCGGTGATCACGCGATAAAACTGTCCAGTGGGTTGATTCATTAACGTAGACCAGGTTTCACCACCATTGTAGGTGACAGAAGCACCGCCATCATTGGAGTTGATCATGTTGCGGCTATTGTCCGGATTGATCCAAAGCGCATGATGATCCGGATGGCTGCCACGCACCGCCACAAAGGTCTTTCCTCCGTCAATTGACTTCATCATATCGCTGTTCATCACCCACAGCTCGTCTTCATCGTTGGGATCTGCAATGATGTGCATATAGTACCAGGCACGCGCAAAGGTGGTGGGGTCATTACTCGTATGTCGGAAGGTTTCTCCTCCATCATCCGATCGGTATACTCCACCTTCTCTTTCCAAAGCTTCAATCGCAAGGTAAACTACTTTAGGATTAGCGGCAGAAATGGCTACGCCCATCTTGCCTTTTAGCGCTGGCAATCCTTTGTTGATCTCTCTCCATGTCAATCCTCCATCGGTGGTTTTATATACCCTACTTCCAGGGCCGCCACTTTGCACGACCCATGGCTTGCGGTTGAAATCCCACGAGGTCACCATCATGATACTGGGATTGGAAGCATCTACAGACATATCCGCAATACCCGAGTTTTCATTTACGTATAGTATCTTCTTCCAATTCTTCCCTCCGTCCTCGGAAAGATAGACACCTCGCTCTTCGTTAGGGCCCCAGGGATTTCCCTGTGCTGCCATGTACACTTTGTCAGGGTTGCGTGGATGCACAAATACTTTACTGATGTGACGCGTAGCCTCCATACCCAGGTGAGTCCAGGTGGCTCCGGCATCCGTAGATTTGTAGATACCATCTCCATGCGAGGTCTTCACACCTCTTACCGGCCCTTCGCCAGTACCCACATATATAATGTTTGGATCGGATGGTGCCACCGCGATAGAACCTATACCAGTGGTATTAAAGTATCCATCCGAAATATTTTTCCACGTAGTGCCTCCATCAGTGGTCTTCCACACCCCACCCCCCGTGGCGCCCATGTAGTAGGTAAAGATATCATTAGGCACTCCACTGATTGCCGTAGCTCGTCCTCCACGAAAAGGTCCGATGTTTCGGTAAGTTAGTGATTGATAAAGTTTCTTGTCAAAGAGGTCACTAGCAGGCTTGCTTTGCGCGGCCGCCAATGAGCTGATGAATAGACTAAATAGGAGAAGGAAGTTTGATTTCATGGTGGGTATCATTGAAAAATGCAAGCTTAAATTAATGGGTAAATTAAACTTAATGGCGGTAACATTTGAGCTAATTAATTACGAGCGGCTAATAGGAATTATGCCATTTCCGTAGGTCAACATTGCCTGGAGTATGGCCTGGGAGATAATCATTGATATATTTGACCTGACAAGGAGTTGCTAAACCAAATGGCACACAATCACGATCATCATCATCACCACCATGACACGGGCAATTTGAAGGTTGCATTTTTTCTAAACCTGGCCTTTACCATGGTGGAAATCGTGGGTGGTCTATACACCAACAGCCTGGCCATCCTATCCGATGCTTTACACGACCTTGGTGACAGCCTTAGCCTGGGCCTGTCGTGGTATTTTCAGAAGTTGTCAAAGAAAGGAAGAACATCGTCTTTCTCCTATGGCTACAAAAGGTTCTCGTTGTTGGGAGCGGTTGTTAATTCTATTGTGCTCGTAGTGGGATCCATCATCATTCTTTCGAAGGCCATCCCGCAACTCTTCAACCCCAGCCAGGCCAATGCCGAGGGCATGATGTATCTGGCCATTTTGGGCATAGTGGTGAACGGTGCCGCAGTGCTTAAACTTCGCAAGGGTGAAAGCTTAAATGAGAAAGTGATAACCCTTCACCTGCTTGAAGATGTGCTGGGCTGGGTGGCCGTGCTGATCGGGAGTATAATAATGATGTATTGGGATGCACCTTTTATTGATCCGCTACTGTCCATCATGATCTCCCTCTTTATCCTATACAACGTCTACAGGAATCTAAGGAAGAGTTTGTTGATCATACTGCAAGGCATTCCCTCAGAGGTGAGCATGGAAGACATCCAGGAGAAACTAAAAGCAATCAAAGCCATAATTGGTGTGCACGATTGCCACGTGTGGTCAATGGATGGGAACTACAATGTATTGACTGTGCATCTCGTGCTGGACAAGAATTATCAACTATCGGAGCAGGTCGCGTTGAAGACCCGGGTCAAGGAGATTTTAAAAGATGAATCAATCAGCCACATCACCATTGAATTTGAAAGTCAGGAAGAAGGTTGTGAGATGAAAGATTGTTAAACAATCATCCACCTCACTATCATAAATCATCTGATTCACTAATCACTTTAAGGCAGGTAAAAACCTCGCCACTGCAAACCTAATATTACAGCTGATAACCCTTAATAGTATTTTTAGCCGAAAGATAAAAGACCATGCCTGTGACGCCATCCATGTTATAATTTGGTGCATTGTCAGATCCCAAGCTGATTGATGCTTCAGTTGCGCCTGTATTCTTGTTAACCTTCAGAAGCACATGATCTTTGTCAACCTGAGTAAGTACTACGGCAAAATCGTTTGCTTCTTGCGTGGCCTTATATCTCGCATTTGCCGCCTTGAAAGATTGCTTGGCAAAATCAGAAGCCGCGTCACCTAATTGTCCATAAGCATCACCCACTCCATCCAACACTACAGCGGTACTCTGATTATCTGCTGTTCGTGCCTCTTGCCCGGCCGATTGAAATGCAGCAGAGGCGGTATACGAGGCAGCGCTAATGTATGCTGCCCGCACAGCTTGTGCATATTGTAATGCGCGAATGATTCCCTTTTCACGCGGAGCTTCATAATACTTCTGATAAACAATCTTCTTGTCCAATCCCACCAACGCCATGTTTTGTGAAGATTTTAGTAAGAAACCGTTATCCCTTAGTTCCAAGTTGGAGGGAGCCTCTTTTCCTTCAAATGCAATTGGAGTAGAGATAATCTCCAAAGCACCTGTGTTTTTATCCAGGGATTTTAAGACGCCCTCCCTTACATCGAAAGCGTAGAAGAGATTTCCCTTTTTCGCTGACAAGTCGGGAGTAGTAGAGATACCCTTAGGAATCAATAGCGCGCCCGCGTTGACGTCAAGGATATTGAGTTCGCTGGTCGTTTGGTAAACAAGTCCCTTTGAGGTTGACTCGCTGTAAATCAATGCTCCGTCAATTTGAACAGGTTTGTCGAAGGTGAGCTCTCCCACACGTTCGTCCAGGTACGAAATAAAATTCTTACCAGCCGTGTTTTGCGACACTAGGACCAAACCTCCGTCCACCTTTGAATAATTATAAATACCTCCTCTTACCTTCACACCTTTACCCTTCTTACCCCATTCGCCCTCCTGAGTAGTATAGTCGTAGCTGTTTACCTTGGTATTCGCACCGTCATCAGGCATGATCACTAGTCCTGACTTGTCGAAGTATACGGCTCCAATCTTGCCAGAAAGGTCCAGTGGCTTTTTCCAAATTCGCTCTCCGTTAATAAGATTAAAAGCGGTGTATATGGTGTGGTAACTTGGACCGCTGCCCGTGGTAGTGGTTGACGTAAACCCTCCTGAGGATTGAGGGCTTCCCTCCTGCTCCGAAGCGAGATAAAACACTTGCTCGCTTGGATGTCTGTAAAAGGAAACATTGAAGTCCACATTCTGTGCCATCTGAGAGGCAGCCTGCTTCATGAGCCCTCCCAGCGCTCCTAAGCTCTCCATTTGCTGATTTGCCTCCGAAATATCATTTCTCCAAATGACTTCGCCACTTGAAGGATTAATCTTGTAGTTATAATTATAAGGTCACGATCAGCAATTCTTTGGCGGAAATTTCGCTTGCTGTAATAAGCCTGCCGAAGTCATCCTCGATTTTCCATGCTACCTTGCCATTGTCGAGTGATGTCATCAATAATATATCTTTGCCTGCCATATCACGACCAGACACTAAAATTCCGTTTGCTTGGTAGAGAATCTTCTGATCTTTCACCTCTGCGATCCCAGCTTCCCTGGAATCAAACTTGATGGTACCTGAAAAAGGATCGATTGCATAAATTGCAGACTCGAGGTTGATAGCGATAAGTGCCGAAGACCCCACTTGTTTTACGCGCTCTTGTCCCACCGCTCCAAAGGAGGTATTGTTCCAAAGTATTTCTCCTGTTTCCGGATTAATACCAGCAAGTCCTCTGGAGGTGCCCACCACATAATTTCCAAGTGAGGTTACCATTTGCCAGTTTACGCCATCGGCAACAGTGCTTGACCAGCGTGATTGTACTTGCTGCGCCTGCACTGCAAGAGATAGAAAAAGAAGGAATATGAGAGAGGTGATGGCTATAGTGTTTTTCATCTTGGGCGAGGTTGTTGTTTCTCTCAAGTTTACAACTACTATGCCAGTAATACCAGAATTATCAATCAATCACTAGATCTTTTGCCATTCACTCATAGTCTGAATACAAACCGCCACGAGTTTGACGAGGTCATCCATGTCCACCCATTCGTTTGGCCCATAGAAATTGCCACCAAGGGAACCAATGCCGTATGCCGGCACATTCAATAATCGAATGGGGTAGCGAATATCCCCCGCATAGTGATTGGGATAGGCATTTGGGGCTTTGCCTGTAATGTCTTCTATGGATTGTCTCAGCACCTTGCTTACTGGTGCCTCCCAGCCGGCCGCTCCGGGGTTTGTGCGATAACCAACTGTTTTCAGCGCTGCTTTGAAATTCCCTCCTGACTGAGGTACGGCATCAAGATAAGATTTGATGACGCTGTTGGCAGCATTTACCAAGTCGCGCCAGGTATGCGCTCCCTCGAACTTTAGTCTGAAAGTACAGGTAGCAGAATCTGCCACGGAGCCGATCCTGTCTCCTCCCTCCATCTTCCCTACATTTACCTTTACGTTCCTGAAACTGGTTGCCCTAAGGTGGTCCATGATCTGCCAGCACATATCCACCGCGTTGCCCCCGCTTTCCCACGAAGCCGAGTCAACGCTACCCACCTCCATCGGTTCGCCACGCCATCCTTGTACACTTAGTTGTAGGTCTACTATTCCCTGCACCGAATTTTTTACATCTTCCAGTCCACGGCCAGTCTCGGCTGGATGTACATACAATACAGCACCAATGTTATGCTCTAACTTACTTATTCTTTCAAAGACGGGCAGACTTCCCCGGCTTCCACCACCCTTCCCGTGCAAACTCATCACCACAGGAAGTGCTGCTCCGGACGCTGCCAACGCCTTGGCCGCCACCAGCATAGCCGCTACTCCACCTTTGTCATCCGAAGTGCCCAAGCCATAAAGTTTGTTGCCAATCAATTTAGGTTCTAGCGGCTCCGTATTCCATCCGTCATCAATGGAATGCGTATCGATGTGTGAGAACATAGCAAACTGCTTACCACTGCTCTTGGTAGGCCAGCCCACCACATTCACAAAGGGTCCATCACTTGGCGGATCGGGAGGCATAAACTCAGGGTGACTTTCATATCGGCTGGGACGGTCCTCGCTCTCTTCGATTCGATAAGGAAGTGCAGATAGGTATGCTTTGACCACCGCTTGAGCATCGGCTGCGGTCTCGCCAGACAAGCTCTTCACACGAATCATATCTTGCAACAGGGTAAGTAGCTCTCCCCGATATTTCTCTGCAAGTTTGAGCGCCTTATTGGATGGTGCTGCGCCTCCGAAGCTCGGAATTGATGCTAAGGCAGCTAGTGCAGCGGAACCTTTAGCAACAAATGACCTTCTTGATAAATTTTTGGCATGATCCATAAAGTGAATTAATCAAAGGTTAATGAATAGTCTGTATAGTAATATTCTGCTCTAAGTACCTTGGTGGTAAATGCATCATCAACAAAATAACTCTTTCGGTGTTGATGAAGTCGCAGCTCGGTGGTTGAATCGAACGCCAGGTTCTCAATGAAACTTATCCTGCCGTTGTGATTTACGATGTTTGAAATCAACAGATCTGTCTCCGGATCAAAGCAAAACAACCATTGATCATCACCCTCCTTCGCTCCATTGTAGATGGGCCGAATCTGGTTAACCTTCTTGTTTTCTACATTAACAGACTCTATTAACTCTAGTTGTGTGCCTTCATCCAACAGCTTGAATGGCTGGAAAAGAACATATAGCGAGGCCAGCACTGTATTGGTCGCTGATGCTGTCGAACTTGCGTCAGCAGCTCCATTACTGTACTGCAATCCTTGTCCACCCTCGTAAACAATCTTAACGCTGTCTGAATCAAATGTCCAACTGATGGTGCCCTCAATCTCCGGCTTGAGTCTGAAATTGTGTTGCTGCACGATCTTTGATTCCTCAGCTCCGCTGGAATCATAGAGTGTAGTTGTTTTGAGGTACGATATGGCCTTAATTCTACGCCAGGCATCCATCCCTCCGTGCGCCTCAATGGAGCGATTCACAAGTCCTGCTGCTTCGCTTCCTTCATTCAGCCCTTCACCCTGCTTCGCCCGATTGCAACTGTACAATGCTATCAGAATCAGAGAAATTGTAATTGTTTTCAGTTCTGTCATTTGATGTCGTTTCAGATTACTTATACTTCCATCGCCTTAGGTTTACCTTCATCTTTTAAAAATAGACTAACGGCCTCAATCAATATCCAAATGGTAAACCCAAGGATAATGGAGCCCATAAAAAAAAGTAGCAAGCTTGGCTTTCCACCACCTATGCCAGACCATTCAAAGATTACCTGATTAATCATTGCCCAAAGGGACATCGCCATCAAAAATACCATTGGCACCAGGGTGTAGATAACAGGCCGTCCCAGTCGCTTCAGCCAGATGGTGATCAGCAAAAAGCTAATGCCTGCCAATAGTTGGTTAGAAGTGCCAAACAATGGCCAAAGCAAATAACCTCCTGATCCTAAGCCCATTGGGCCCTTTGGAAGAAGCACCAATGCAGCGCTTGAAATGACGGCAATGGAAGTGGCTACATGAACCCGTGTTAGCGGTTTTACTTGATATATCTCTCCCAACTCACCGATGATGTAGCGCATCAGTCGTACAGAACTGTCTAGTGTGGTGGCGGCAAAACTCACTACGATCACAGCGATCACGGTGCGCGCCACCTCGGCAGGAATATGCAATCCCGTAGCCAATTGGCCTGCCCCCTGGATGAATGCGTTAAGTCCACCTGCTCCTGCAGCAGCAAAGGAGGAATACGTTTCCCTAAACACGTCACTTGACGAATAAAAAGTTGCAACGGCCAATACCGTAATCACGGCCAGCGCGCCCTCTCCTATGGCCCCGAGGTATCCCACGAATCGTGCGTCTGGCTCCGCATTGATTTGCTTGGAAGAGGTGCCCGAGGACACAAGCCCATGAAACCCGGAAACCGCACCACAGGCGATCGTCACAAATAGCAGAGGAAACCACGACACATCATTTGCCTCCGGATTACTCATGGGTGCCGTCACTTCTGGCGCCAGCACAATCAATCCCAAATATAAAATAGCGAGGCCGATAAAGAGTTGCTGTGCATTTATGAAATCCCGAGGTTGAAGCAATTTCCAAACCGGTAAGACGCTTGCAAAGTAAACGTATACCATCAAGATCATGATCCACACCAAAAATGCCATCGAAGTACTGCTCAACCCTCCAAGAGAAGTCGCATCGACCCCACCAAAATATTGGATCAAATCTATTTGCAGAACAGGAACGTAGCTGGCCACTACCGCGGTTCCGTACATCACGACCAAAACAATAATGGAAGGAATGAGAATGTTCCTATTCTTTTTGTAGGTGTAATATCCAATCCAAATGGCCAATGGTATTTGGATGAAAACCGAAAGGACGCTCGCAGGAAATGATATGAAGAGGTTGGAGATCACCCACGCAAAAACCGCGTTGACCATCAGCACTAAAATGAGGATGATAAATAAGAACAGAATGCGAGCGCGCTTGCCGATGAGTGTATCAGCCATGGTGCCTATCGACCTTCCTTCATGACGGATAGAGAGCACCATGGTACCAAAGTCGTGTACCCCTGCCATAAAAACAGTTCCCAATGTAACCCACAAAATAGCAGGCAACCAGCCCCAGTATATGGCAATGGCCGGACCTACGATAGGTGCTGCACCTGCTACAGATGTAAAGTGATGTCCCAGTACAATCCATTTATTAGTGGGAACAAAGTCTTTTCCATCTTCTAATTGATGGGCTGGTGTCTTAAAATTGGGATCCAGGCGGTAAATCTTTTCAGCAATGAACTTTGAATAGAACCTGTAACCCAAAAAGAAAATGAATAATGCGGACGTTGCAAGCCAGATACTGCTCATAGGATGGTGTTAGTCGTTGCAATTAAGTGACTATATCCACAAATCAATAGCAGTTCATATAATTTGCCTTCATTTCTAAGGGCAGCGAAACTGGAATCATGCGCCTACTCCGACCGCAGGCTCTTCACCGGATTTACTGTGGCCGCTTTGATACTTTGATAACTTACCGTCAGGAGCGAGATAAGCAGGGCAAGTAATGCAGCAATCACAAATATCCACCAATTGAACTCCATCCTATAGGAGTAGCCTTCAAGCCATCGGTTCATCACATACCAACTTATCGGTATCGCAAGGCAAATCGACCAGGCAACTAATTTTAAGAAATCACTTGAAAGCTGAAATGTGATTTGGCCCACGCTGGCTCCCATTACTTTTTTAATACCAATTTCTTTGGTCCGCTTCTTTGCATTAAATGTAGCCAGGCCGAACAAGCCTAGGCAGGCGATGAACAAGGACAACATGGTAAAGGTGATAAAGATGCTCCCCAATCGTAGTTCCTCTCTATAAGTCTCGTTGAACGATTGGTCCATAAAATAGTAATTGAATGGCTGGCCAGGTGCCACAGCACTCCATTGTGCTTCAATTTGTTCAACCACGTTGGCAAAATCACCCGCCCTTATTTTCACCATCATCTTGTTAGCATCGCTGGCTAAAATGAAACTTAGTGCACCGATATTGTTTCGTAGTGAAGAGAAGTGAAAGTTTTTCACTACGCCTACAATAGTAAGATACTTCATGTTTTCTTTGTCAGCTCGATGAAAGTCTGTGGTAAGCCTCATGCCTATCGCTTTTTCCGGGCTCACACCAAGCATCGTTGCAGTGGTTTCGTTGATCAATAAGGCACTGGAATCTGTAGAATGAGAATTGTCAAAATTACGCCCAGCTATGATCTCCAGACTTAATGTATTCACATAGTCATAATCAATATCCCACTGTTCAATGATCAATGCGTTTTCCGACTTAAACTCTCCTTCGCCTATTGCGCCCTCTACGAAATAGGTGATGCTGCTTCGAGCTGATGGAGTCGGCAAGTAACTGCTGAGCGAAACACGCTCCACAGCACTCAATTGAGCTACTTGTTCCCTAAAGTTTTGAACTTGCTTCCCGGCAGCCCCAACTTCATCTACCACAAGTATCTGATCCTTCTGAAAACCCAGATCCTTGCTTCGAATATAATTGACCTGCTGGTACACCACCATCGTACTAATGATTAGGAAGATTGCTATGGCAAACTGAAAAATGACAAGTGCATCTCTGATTTCACCACCTCCTGCCTTGACTAAATTTCCTTTGAGTACCTGAGCAGGAATGAACCTCGACATAAAAAAGGCAGGGTATCCACCGGATATGATGCCCATAAATAATCCTGCAGCCACCACTAAAATCCAAAACAGCCAACTATCAAACGGGATGGATATTGATTTACCGGCAAGGTCGTTGAATAGCGGAAGTGTGATGATCGTTAACAACAGTGCCATCAATACTGACAAAAGTGAAATCACAATCGATTCTGAAAGAAACTGCTTGATGAGGCCAAATCGGTTTGATCCAAGTGTTTTTCTAATTCCCACCTCCTTCGCTCGGGTGAGGGAATAAGCAGTGGAAAGATTCATAAAGTTAACTGCAGCCAAAACCAAAAGAATAAGCCCAATAACGGACATGATGTACACGTTTTGAATATCACCGTTTGGGCTAAACTCCCCTCTCCGATTGGCAGAGTAAAGGTGAATATCCGTTAAAGCTGTCGTGTTGAATCGCATAAAATTTCCACTGGCCTTCTCTGCAGCTTTGGCACTCTCCACGGTGAGGCCGGGTACAAATGTCATGGCCCAGGGAATGAGGTATTTGTCCTTTACCGTATCAAGGAAGGCCTGCAGATCCTTTACGCTGGTATTGGTTTTAATTTTTACGAAAGTAGGGAAATACCAAGTGTTCCAGGCTACAGTCTTTTCATCCTCGAAGCTGGTAAGAGAGAGGAAAATGTTGTTGTTTCTGAGTAAGGAATTTTTTGGTAGCTCCTCAAGAATTCCGGTAACGATGTACTCCGCATCGTCATCAAGAATAAGGCTTTGACCGAGCGCATCTTTATCGCCAAAGTGTGTTTTGGCTGCAGTTCTTGTCATAATCATCTGCCGGGGTTTGCTCAACGCAGTGGCGGCATTTCCCTTCACCAACCTCAAGCCAAACATTGCGAAAAATGACGTATCAACAGCCACTACGTTTGCCACTTTCACATTGAGTGCTTCATCCGGTTTACGAATTAATGTGCTACCCACTTCCCTGAATCGCGTGAGCATTTCTACCTGAGGGCAATCTTCGTACAAGACTCCCGCCATAGGGCCAGGTGCCGATGCATACTCACTATACTCACCGTTGGTTTGGTTATCGATGTTGATTCGGTAGATACGGTCTGCATCAGGAAACATCAGGTCAAAACTGAGTTCATCATATATAAATAACCCAATAAGTAAACCACCTGCAATCCCAACGGCTAGTCCGAACGTGTTGAGAAAAGTGAAGAAGGGCTGCTTTGTTAAATTTCTAAACGCTACGCGCAAGTAGTTCTTATACATACCGACATAGTGGAATCTTTGAGCAGGCAGGGTGTTGGTAAATTCCTCCTTGGCCATGCTAGACACCTCACCGAACTCACTTACCGCCAGATTAAAAGCCTTTTCCTCGCTAAGTCCACTGGCAATCAGATCATCGATGTGGTCACGCAGGTGCAGTTCCATTTCTCTGACAGAACCATCATCAAACGCACGGTGCTTACTAAACTGCTTCAGCCATTTTTTAATTGCGATTTCTAAGTCGAACATCGGTTTCAATTTACGGTTGGTTTCACATCCCAGATTTCATTGAGCACGGCATTTACCTGCCGCCATTGCTTCTGCTCTGCTATCAATGCCTGCTTGCCCGCACTTGTAATCTCATAATACTTGCGTGGTTTGGTATCCCCTTCCATGGCCCAATTGGACTGTATAAGCCCCTCTTTCTCAAGGCGGTGGAGTACCGGATAAAGCATCCCATCGGAGTACAGCATTTTACCCCCTGATATTTCTTTAATCTTTTTGATGATTAGGTATCCATAGCTATTTCCCTGCTTCAGGATTCCCAAAATGATAGGCTTGGTCGAGGCAGCCGTTAAGTTCTTAGAAATCATTTCTTTACACGATTATTTGAATCATTCTATGTGCTTACTAATTCTATATACATAGAATACCAAAGTATAACGGATAAAGTTAGTATAGGTTGCCTCTGGTCAAAAATACTTCGTAAGTGGGATCATGAACACCTATAGCACCTCCCAATAAGTATGTAATTAATAAGTACTTATGTCTTATAAGTAAATTAAAAGTAGAAAAGCTAGAATACAGGAAGCTGTAACGAAACCGGCACTGGTTTGCCCATTATCCCTGCCAGCCAAAGGCCTGAATTACTCAGGCCAGGTCCGAAAGGTATTATTGATTGTTTGCTACAGTCTTACAGCTTCTTTACAGCACTTTTTATGTGGCCATAAGCTTCACCGATTTCTTCGCTGAAGTCACTGTATTTTCTTTTCCCTTCGTTCATTTTAGATTTTACCCTGCTTGAAATCTTCTCTATTTCGCGCTTTGCAGTGGACATGGAATCCTTGAAGTCGTCCTTTAGTTCAAACTTTTTCAGATCGAATTTCAACTTCAACACCTCCAGTTTAAGTTTGAATTTTTCGATCTCGTGACTGATGCTGGAAGGCACATCAATTTCCTGAAACCAGGAGGCCACATCATTTTCCATCTCGGAAATCAGGTGCTGGATTTTTTGTTTCTGCTCACTAAACTCTTCCCTGGTTTCGGCCTTACCAAGGGCCAATTGCAACTCTAATGTCTCCACCTTCTGCTTCAGACTCTTTGAAATAGACTTTACGGGCTGAGAATCGATGAGCTCCTTAAACTCAACGACCTTTTTTCTAAACGCCCGCTTCACCTCTTCAAACTTCTCCTTTGCCTCTGCTTTGCCAAGCGATAGTTGCAATGTAAACTCATCGATCTCCTCTTGTGCTTCCAATAGTTGATCCGCCAATTTTTCAAGTAGTTTATTTTCCTTCATCACAGTATATGTTTTTTACTTTACCCAAGTTGGCCATATCTGTGCAGTTCAAAAATGATTGACATCACGGAGCAACAAGAGTTTGGTCACCAGGTTATTGTTGGCGATTAGTGAAGACAAAAATCATTTCACCTCGCTGATGTATGTCATCGCCATCTACACTCTCCACTGCTACCTTTGTCCCAGGATTTTGAATCATAAACTAAAACTTAAAACAAGGAGGCGATTATGAATTTAACAATTAGAAATGCTGGTATTCCCAGCTTGATGTCCGATTGGCTCAATTCAGATTTTTTCGGCCCGGATCTTACTGATGTTGAGTTTTTTAATGGAAAGCGGCTTGGCGTGACGGTGCCTTCCGCAAACATTTCCGAGACCGAGAAAGAGTTTACTATTGACCTTGCAGCACCGGGGTTGACACGTAAAGACTTTAAAGTGGAATCAGACAATCAGGTGCTGACGGTGAGCGCAGAGAAAGAGGATGAGTCTAAAGACGAAGGCGAAGGATACTCAAGAAGGGAGTATTCCTATAATTCGTTTAGTCGATCCTTTACACTGCCTGAGAATGTAAAGGAAGACAAAATTGACGCAAAGTATCAGGATGGCGTGCTAAAGATAGTAATTCCAAAGAAGGAGGCTTCTCCAAAGAAAAGCAAGAAGCAAATCTCCGTGGGGTAAATTGGCAGCCAGATCACTTCTAAAGGTGCGAGAGCAATTCAATTAGATTAGTAACGAATAGTAAACAGGATGCAACGTTTCAGGAAGTCAGTTCTTATTGTTCTAATCATTGTGATCGCACTTTTTGCTTTCCTCACCTGGTACAAGTTTAAATATGCGATGGATATTGCGGAGGCCCGGGAGATTAATACCGCAAGCGCTCCCATCCACTTACTGATTGCCACACAGGGAAGCGACTTCAAAGAACAGATCGTTGAGCGAGTGATCAATGAATTCAAGTCTGATTCAATTTACATCAAAGTGATTGATGTGACGAGCTTACCTGACCTATTCGAAACATCATGGAATGCAGTTTTTATAATGCACACATGGGAGAATTGGGAGCCACAAGAAGACGCAGCATCATTCATAAAGAATTGGGATGACAAATCGAAACTTGTCGTGCTGGCCACTTCCGGAGATGGCGGTTATGTTATCGAGGGTATTGACGGGATCAGTGCTGCTTCACTTCCGGAACAAGTCGATGCCAAATCAAAGGAGGTCATTGATCGCCTAAAACCTTTGCTCTCAAGCACAGCTCCCTGACGATGATTTAATCTCGCACATCAAGAATTTTACGAAAGCCGAAGCTAAGTAGTATATTTCGGCAGTACCCACGTAGCTTAATTCAGTTTGGATTCATTGACACACCTTGCGCTTGGCGCTTGTATTGGAGAAATATATGCAGGAAAGTCTTTAGGCAAGAAAGCCCTGGTGGTTGGGGCTGTTGCACAGTCCATTCCAGATATTGATTTTGTAGCTTCCTTTTGGCTATCTCCCGCGGCAGACCTTATCGCACACAGAGGAATCACACACTCTCTGTTGTTTGTGCTACTGTTGGCCTATCCGCTTGCTTGGGCGCTCAAGAGGTTTAGATGGCTTTCAAAAATCGGCATCTCTCAGCTTGCAAGTTTGCTACTGCTCCAGATGATGGTGCATCTTTTTTTAGATGCCTTCAATGCTTACGGCACCGCATGGTTCGCTCCGTTCGATTCAAGTCGAATTTCCTTTCATGCACTTTTTGTAGCAGATCCTTTCTTCTCAGTACCCCTTGGTGTCACCGCCCTACTTCTGTCGATCTGGCGTGACAATAAGACTTCGCGAACCAAATGGGCTCTGAGTGCTATCTCAATTTCTTTAATATATCTTGGATATGCTTTGTTCAATAAATTGAGCGTAAGCAATAAGGTGGAAAATGAACTGAACAGACAACAGATTTCCCACAGCCGCTATTTTACTACACCAACCCCTGGTAATACCTGGCTTTGGTATGCGGTTGCCGAAAAAGAAGATGGATTTCACATTGGATATAGCTCTGTTTTTGATTCGAATAATACTATTGACTTTCAATTCTTTCCAAGAAATGCGCATGCGCTTGATTCCATTAGCGACCATGAAAGTTTACAACACCTCAAGCAATTTTCTGAAGGCTACTACGTGGTTTCCCAATATGAAGACCAACTTGTTTTCAACGACTTGCGATTTGGTCAGATGCTAGGCTGGAAAGATCCAAGGTCTCCTTTTGTTTTCTACTATTACCTTGAACACCCCAATGACAACGAACTGCTTATTCAACGCGGCAGGTTCGCGAAATGGGATATTGAAGCGGTAAAGTCGTTCTTAGCGAGGATCGGAGGCAGATGAGATTCAGCCTCAGGAGTGAATGACAAGCATCGGGTAAGCAGCGATGGCACTAATCTCTTTGATCACGTTGGTTCGAAAACTTGCCTCTACAAAATTGTGATTTCTTGCTGACAGTACCATCAGGTCGTGGTCACTCCACATTTGGTAGTAGTGATTCAAACTGCTCACCACATCAGGATGGTATATGTAATCAAAGGTAATCAGTTCCGGGTCCTTCCACCTTGAAAGTATCTTTGATTGTAGCAGCTCCATTTGCTCTTCAATCTCATCCGCATACTTCTCTACTATTGTGAGAAAGGTGACCTTGGCACCAAACAAACTCTGAAACATCTGAAGCTGTGCAAACGGTGGTGCGGTATGCATTTTGTAATCATAGGCATAGATCATTCTGGATACCGGCTTATAATCAAAAGACTCAGGAATGATGAAGGTGGGAATCTTGCTTTTAATGCTTATGTTAAACGCATTGCTTCCAAACAAATACTGAATCACAGAGTCCGCCCCATTGCTGCCCACTACCAGCAAATCGTACGCTTTACCTTTATGCGCAATGAGATTATTAAAATTGCGGATGCCTGTATCCACCTCACCTTCGGTTCTTATTTCAAATGAATGAGCGAGCTCCTTGCACTGGGCTTCAAGCATGCTTCTAGTTTCATTTAAAGGTGACTCCTCGAAGGACCGTTCCACATGGGTGGCAAATTCAGGTCTCACATGAAATAGCGTAACGCTTGCATTCGTAATTTGGCCAAGCTGGCAGGCATACTTCGCAGCATTGTTTGCAACTGCACTAAGGTCAGTGGGACATAAAATACGGCTGATCATTTTGATTCTGTTTTCAAAACGAATCTAACTACCACTGAGCCCCCCTATCAATGACGTGTGCCTAGCCATGACCGTGATAATTATCACCTGCCTGATTTAAACATTTAAGCGAATGAGTATTGTCATTTAACGCCATGATGATCGTCATACTCTAAGCGAAATCATTGGAATATTTTGCTAGCGTGATGGACTGTGCACCTGGAATACTTCTATTCAGCATAAATGGCCTTTTTTCTCCTCTGGAGGTGATTGGATGGTCTATTTTCATTTTACTTTTTCTCTATGCGCTAAGTGCACCCTCCCGAGTCTACAGCATCGCTTTGGCTGGACTCATTACCATCTTGATCATCGTGGGCTACCTCCTTTCGGATCGAGCCCATCAAAGTTCTCAAGAGTGGATCTTACGAGTATTCGCTACAATTGTGGTCTGGGGTGTCACCTACCTTTCCCTCAGATACAAGATGATGAACGACCAGGTGGCAAAACAGAAGGAGCGACTGAACGCGATCTTTGACAATGCCCAGGAGGGCATGATTGTCACAAACAAGGCAGGGGAAATCGTAATGATGAATAGTCATGCGGAATTTCTTTTTGGATACACCCAAAATGAACTGATCGGCAAGAGTGTGGATAAGCTTTTGCCGAAAGAGTTACGTGTAAGACACAAAGCGCATCGTGACCGGTATGTAGAGTTTCCAATCAATCGTCAGATGGGTGAGTCAAAGGAATTGCAGGCCCTTAGAAAAGACGGCAGCCATTTTCCTGTTGAAATCAGTCTCGGAAATTTTACAATTGATGATAACCTTCACACCATTGCCTTCATTATCGACATCACCAGGAGAAAGGCCACGGAGAAGATTCTGATGAAAGAGAAGAGCCTGACGCAAATGTACTTTGATATTGCGCCAGTTATATTTCTAATTCTTGATATCAACGGTTGTGTGAAGCGCATCAATAGGTTTGGCTGCAAAGTTTTGGGATATGCGGAAGCTGAACTTTTGGGTAAAAACTGGTTTGATACTGTTTTACCCACTGAAGAGAAGGTAAGCGTAAAAGCCGTATTTGATCAGATACTTGCCAGCAACCTTATAGAGAGTCACGATAACTTCGTCCATGCCAAAGACGGCCAGCCCATATTGATCAGATGGAAGAATGAAATCATAAAAGATGAGTCTGGGAAGTTGGTAAGTATCCTGAGTGCGGGTGAGGATATTACGGAGATCAAGAAGAAAGAGAAGCTGATCCAGGATCACTATAGGGAAATACAAGCTTTAAATGAGGAACTGGAGGGAAGGGTGAAAAAGAGAACAAGTGAATTGACCACGACACTTAAGCGACTGGAGAAGTCAAACCTTGAATTAGAGGGGGAAATTCTGCAGCGAAAAGAGTTTGAGCGGAAGCTGGAAGACCGACAAAAGCTTTACGGTATTATGGCGCATCGTTTCCCAAAAGGAATTATTGGCATACTTGACAAGGACCTTAGATACATTCTTGTAGATGGTGCTGAACTGAAGCACTTAGATCTAAGTACCGAGTCGTTGATGGGGCAACGAATATTTGATGACCTCTATCCCCAGGCCAACGAAGAGGCTGAGGCGAAACTGAAAATGGCGTTTGATGGCGACACCATCAATTTTGAGATGGTGGTAGACGATAAGCCCTATATCATCAATGCAGTGCCCTTGCCTGATGCGAATGACGTTGTATCCGAAATTCTTGTCGTCATTATCAACAATAGCGATGTGAAAAGAATGGAAGAGGACCTTCGAAGAAACCTTGAGAAGGAAAAGGAACTCAACGAGTTAAAGTCAAGGTTTGTTACCATGGCCTCTCATGAGTTTAGAACTCCATTGAGTACAATTTTATCCTCCGTTTTTCTTTTGGAAAAATACGAAGGTAGAGAATTTGACGAAAAGAAATACAAGCACATTGAACGCATCAAAAAAACAATCTACAACCTCACAGAAATACTGAATGACTTTCTTTCATTGGGCAAGTTTGAAGAAGGTAAGATTCATGTTTCGAGTGAACCGGTGGATATTGAAAATCTCATAGCCGATGTGATCAAGGAAATGACTGAAGTAAGGAAGGCGGAACAAACCATATCTTACACGCATCAGGGAAATCCGATAATTTATTCCGACAAGATTCTATTAAGAAACATCATTGTCAACCTCCTTTTCAACTCCATCAAGTATTCCGCTGCCGGGAGTAAAATAGAAATTATTTCAAACACGGCTGATGGTGTGTTTTCGATGCATGTATCCGATAATGGTATCGGAATACCTGAAGAATCGCAACCTCATATCTTTAATCGCTTTTACAGAGCGGGCAATGCTAATAACGTTCAGGGCACCGGGCTTGGTTTACACTTAGTGAAAAAATATACCGAACTGCTCAACGGAGAAGTATCCTTCAAAAGCAAAGCAGGAGTTGGTACAACATTTACCATCAATCTCAAACTAGAAGAACAATCAAACAAAAATATAAATGAAATACATACTGCTGATAGAAGACAATGAAGAAATGCGCGATAACATTGCCGGCATACTGGAGTTAGCTAATTATGAAGTAAAGACGGCCAGCAACGGAAAAGAGGGCATCGAACTGGTGAAAACTCGTAAACCAGATCTTATACTTTGTGATATCATGATGCCTGAGCTCGATGGATATGGTGTCATCCACATCCTTAATTCAAATGACAATACTGCGGATATACCTTTCATCTTCCTCACGGCCAAGGCAGACAAGGAAGACTTCAGGAAGGGAATGAACTTTGGTGCAGATGACTACATTACTAAGCCTTTTGACGGGCAAGAGCTTCTCAATGCAGTAGAAGTGCGACTGAAAAAGAACGTTCTGCTAAAGACCTCTTTTAAGAATGATTTTGAAGGAGTCAGTGGTTTTATCGAGCAAGCCAAGCAACTAAAGGGATTTGAGACCCTGTCGGAAAATAGAAACCTGCACACCCATAAGAAAAAGGAATTTCTTTTTATGGAAGGACATAAAGCCAAGGACCTATACTACATCAAGAGTGGAAAAGTAAAGACATTTAAGACAAATGAGGATGGAAAGGAATTTGTCACAGGTGTTCATGGTGAAGGTGAATTCATAGGCTATATTTCATTACTGAGGGACTTGCCTTACAGTGAAAGTGCTGAAGCCTTAGAAGAGTCAGAAGTGTTCGCTATCCCCAAAAGTGACTTTCTCACTCTGCTCTATACCAACAGGGAAGTAGCCTATAAATTCATCAAACTCTTGTCAAACAATCTCCTGGATGCAGAAACAAAGCTCCTAAACCTTGCCTACCAATCTGTGAGGCAGCGTGTAAGCGGCACATTGCTGGAACTTCAAAAGCAGGGCCACGAAGGAGAGCCAATTAATCTATCGCGAAAAGATATTTCCGGAATGGTTGGTACTGCTACGGAAACCCTCAACAGAGCCTTGGCAGATCTTATTGACGAAGGCATTATTGAAACCAGCAACAAAGGCATTATCGTTTTGAACCAGGATAAACTTGGAAAGATTGCGCGCCAGTAAAAAATATTTTGATAAAAGTCTACCCCCGCTATGACATGTATCATTTGACTGACAAAGACATCCTGCTAGTTTGGAGTAGTAAAGACTAAAAATCTCAAGCCATGAAAATTCTTGCCCCCACAGACCATTCTAAATTATCCACAGTTGCAGTGATTTACGCTGCTAAAATGGCTAAGAAGTTTAATGCTGAGTTGATTATCATGAACGCCATGTATAGTCAGGCCTCTTCACGCGCGAGAATGGTTTCGCCCATGTTGGAAAAGGAAATGGCCGCAATTGCGCAAAGGGACATGGAAGAACTTGTGACAGAGGTGAAGAAGGCTGTGCGTGGCCCATTAAAGATCACCGGCAAGGTACTCCAGGGATTTCCTCTTACCTCCCTTGTGATGCTGTGGATTGAAAAGAATCCTGTGGACCTCATAGTGATGGGTACCAAAGGAGCTACTGGTCTACAGAAGATATTGATTGGATCAAATGCTGCCGCGATGATCGACCACAGTCCTGTGCCGGTGATCATTGTACCTCCCAAGGCTACCTTCAAAAGTTTTACCAAAGTAGTCTATGCATCTGACTTGAAAGACGTCCACCAAGAGTTGAGGCTGATAAAAGACTTCGTCAAACTCTTCAACACAAAAATTGACGTATTGCACGTGGTACCTGAGAATGATGCGACAGCCTTCAATAAGAAAGAGATGAAGCAAGATCTCATCGATAAAATGGGATACCCAAAAATCGATTTGCACATTATCAAAGAGGATCTTATTCCACTAGCTATCGACAATTACCTCATCGACAGCAAAGGGGACATGCTAGTGATGTTTACGCATAAACTTGGTTTCTTTGACAAGCTATTTAGCAGGAGCGTCACTCGAAAGCTGGTGGTTCATTCGCACGTGCCCCTACTCTCTTTCAACAAATCAACCTTCACGAAGAAATAGGGCTGATTACTTTGAAGCAGGGACCACCAATACAGGAAGTTTCGAGTGATTGATTAGTTGTTCAGCGAGGCTAGGGTTAAAGAATCTTCTTATCGCGGATTTAGGCTCCAGTGGAACTGAAATTAGATCAGCCTTAATTTGACTGGCAAACTGCGCAATGCCAAATTCCTTATCATTCGTCTCCGTCACATTAAACGTGTGTGGGACATCACTATATGCCTTCATCTGATCTCTCATCATCTTATGGGCTATCTCTTCAGCAATAAGGTGATTAAAAAGGTTGAGGAAGAGCAGATTTAATTTTGATCCCCAGCGTCTGGCAAAACCTGCCACCACTTGAAGTGCAAATGAAGTATCCCTCTTGAAGGTCGAGGCAAAGACAATACTGTCAATCTTGTCAGCTTTCGGCTTCTGCTTTACTACCAAACTCGGAATCCTAATATTGCGTATCACGTGTTGGGTTTTTGATCCAAGTACCAACTCGCGAATACCTGAGCTTCCATGTGAGCCCATCACCAGGAAATCAATATCCAACGGCTTGATATAATCTTCAATCCGCTCTCCTCCATTTCCAACTACCAACTCCTGATGTGCCCGCAAACCCCTCCGTTCCGCTTCAGAAACCAACTCCTTCAATTTGATCTCTGCATTTACGACCTCCTCACTTCTCTGTGCTACAGATTTGCCCGGTACGTGTGATACATCACTACCAGAGACCGTCAGGTGTAGAAAATACAATGCTGAATTGTTCTGTCCTGCCAAAAGCATGGCCATTTGCACCGCGTGATTAGCACATTCAGAAAAATCTGTAGGCACAAGTATTCTTTTCATCTCTGCATCTATTGTTTGTCGTGGCCAATCGTAAGATTAATCTATCAATACGGTAACCTCATTCCTAATTACTAAGTATTACTTCATTCATCTCATCTCCAATTTGACAAGCACATCTTGCTAACTTTTATTGGTGTATGTCCAGATGGGGCACTCTACATGATTCACCACATCTTCTGCAATGCTTCGCATCAAGAAATGAGCGAGGCCTCTTCTACTGTTGGTGGCCATAGCAATCATTGACTTTGGTATTTGTGCCGCCACAGCTATTATTCCGTCTTGCTCATACAAGTCATTAGTAATGTGCGTTTCGCAGTTTTTTAGCTTGTAATGTTTCACAAAGTCTTTCGCCAGTCCGTTCAACACTCTGCTTGCCTTAAAGTGCACCGGAGTATTTACATACACCAGGTGAATTTTAGCACTGAAGAATTTCTGAAGTGCTACTACTTCTTTGATAAAGGCCGTGCGATTCAACTTCAACTCAGTGGGTACCACAATGTTTTTGATAGCGGATAGTTTTACTGATTTCCTTACAGCGATAACGGGCACCTTGGAGTATCTCACTATTTTTTCTGTGTTCGATCCAACAAAAAATTCCTTCAAGCCACTGGCTCCTTGTGTTCCCATCACTACAAGGTCGATTTTGTTCTTGGCGATGTAGTGCTCAATGGTGAAAGCTATGGGCCCCTGCAGCACCCTCAATTTCACCCGGGTGTTCTCTTTGACGTACTTCTTTTTCCACACCTCAAACATGTTCCTGGCCTTATCCTCGAGGTCTTTAATGACGGAAGCTTCATAGGAGTAGTCAAAGCCATCCAGGTCGGAAGTAAAATGCAGGGGCATATCAAGTACATGCAGCACCACCAGCTCACTGCTAGCCTTTGAACTTATTTCCAGGCCGAATAGAAATGCCTGTAACGCTGAGGCCGAGAAATCTGTAGGAATAAGAATACGCTTCATACCTTCTTTTATTCAAAGATATTGAGGCTACTGTCGACAAAGAATGATTTCAGTCCTGTGGCAGGGTGATCTTAATCACCTAAACGCGCAGAACGCGGTAAGTTACTTCACCTGCATGTAGTCTTCCCGCAGTACCCGGTCCAAGGTATTTAAGAGTACATCTGTATCCCCTTGCCCAAACACAAGGGGAGGTTTTATTTTCAACACATTGTATAGCGGACCATCCACACTCATCAATATGCCGAGCTCACGCATGCGATTGGCGAGATATGACGCCTTAGTGGCGGCTGGCTCCAACGTTTCTCGGTTCTCTACCAGTTCTATCCCAATGAAAAGCCCGGGCCCGCGCACATCACCGATTACGGCATATTTGTCTTTTAGTTTAAGCAGACCGTCTGAGAGATACGCCCCCACTGTTTTCGCATTTTGTTGCAAATCTTCAGATTTGATTATGGAAAGCACTTCACTACCAATGGCCGATGAAACAGGATTGCCGCCAAATGTATTGAAGTACTCCATTCCGTTGTAAAACGAATCTGCTATCGCCTGCGTGGTCACAACCACTCCCAGGGGATGACCATTGCCAATAGGTTTACCTATCGTGACAATGTCCGGCACCACCTGATGCTGCTCGAAAGCCCAAAAGTGGGTACCTACCCTTCCGCAACCGGTTTGCACTTCATCGGCAATGCACACTCCCCCTGCCGCTCTCACATGCGCGTAGGCTGCTTTCAAATATCCGGCAGGCAGAGGAATCTGTCCTCCACAACTCAACACCGACTCGCAAATAAACCCGGCAAGCAGCCTCCCCTCCTTTTTTACTTTATCAATTTTCTCCTGAAGGTGTGCAGCATACTTTGTTCCAGCCTGCTGGTCTTCTGCCTTGTATGCGCCTCTAAATGTATCGGGCATAGGAACCACATGTATGTGAGGCGGAGCGCCCTTTCCTCCCGGTCCATCAAATTTGTATGAACTGACTTCCACACAACCACTCGTATTACCGTGATAGCCTATTTCAACTACTAATGTGTCTTTTGCATTGGTGTGATTGCGTGCCAGACGAAGCGCCAGCTCGTTGGCCTCACTGCCTGAGTTGACCACATACACTACGCTGAGTTCTTTTGGCATCGTACTCAAAATATCTTCAGCAAAACGCAAAATATTCTCGTGCAAATAGCGTGTATTTGTATTAAGCACTGCCATCTGCTGCTGCCCGGCTCTTACCACCGAGGGATGTTCGTGCCCCACATGAGCCACATTGTTTACGGTGTCAAGGTATCTCCTTCCCGTCTCGTCAAGCAGGTACTGTCTCCAACCCCTTAGCATCTTAAGTGGCTTGCTGTAGGAGACACTTAAGTTTTTCCCGAGATGCTGCTTTCGAAATCTAATTATCTCTTCAGCGGACTTACCAACTGTTACTTGTGGCGTCAGTCCCAACAGCACACTGGGGTCCGGGCAAAGGCTGGTCCAGGTACTACGTTGATGAAAGTGAGCCACACCGGGAAAATCAACGGTATTACCAATCATATCCAACATTACCTGAAAATGAAGATGGGGGGGCCAATGTCCGTTCTCCAGAATACCTCCAATGTTTGCGATGTGATCTCCAGCCTTAACTTGCTGTCCTTCCTTCACAGCGGTTAAACTGCGCTTGCTCAGGTGTCCATATAATGTATAGAACGTGAAGTCCGAGGAAACCTCATGCTTAATGATGATCGTTGGTCCATAGTTACGTTCCGTATCATTATTGGCCACACTCACCACTTCTCCATCGAGCGGAGCATACAGTTTCGTATTTGCTGGTGCAAACACGTCCAGTCCAATGTGTACCGCTCTCCATATCGGGCCGTCATTACCTTCTTCGGCATATTGGTCCGTGGTATAAATGGGCCTTACTTCATTGTACTTGCCAATACCAACCGATGCATTGTTTTGATGAAGCACTCGTTGAATTTGCTGATCCAGCAACTCGATCGATTCAATATTGCAGGAGTTGCCAATTTCCAAGCTCCCCACACTAAGGTCAAGGTACTTAATGGATGAAGCTTGAGGCAGCGGATCTAGCAATGGCGCAAAATTTTGCTTTGAAACCCAGTTCAGAAATAACTCATAATTTGGGTGAGGTATCATTCCACATGCAGCCCTAAAGCGATAGTAGGCAAAGGCAGGGTTGATGTCGCGGAACTTGTGGAGCAGATCCCAAGCTGGTTTATTGCTGATCTGCAAGTATACATTGTCGGGTTCTGCTTTCAGATTGATCATCGCGCAGGTCACGCTGATCACCAAGCGAGCGCAGATCAGTGAGAAAAGCACTTCAAGTTCCTCTTCCTGCAGAGGAAATTTACTATGATAACCCTCTACCATGATACATGCTGCCGTGAGCGGATCTTGTTTGCTCATGGTGCAATACGTAATGGCAATGGATAATTCCGTGATTGTACAGGCAAAGTTGGTATCGCCAAAATCGATGACACCCGGTACATTAAGATCATCCAAATCCTCGCTTACCAGTATGTTGTAGTCATTGGCATCGTGGTAGGTCACACTGTGTCTCAATTTGCGCAGCTTTGGTTGCTGAGTTTCAAACATTTGATAGAAGTAACTGACTATCTCATGCTGCTGCCCAGCGAATGAATGCAAGTGGTCATTCACCCAAAGGGTCTCTTCCGGATTCCACTTTAAAAATCGATGTGCCGCAGGATGATCGAAATCCTGAAAGGCGCTGCTCAGCGTGCCACAAAGCGCTCCAACCTTAAACAATAGGCTTTCCGTGTGAGGATTGACATTAGCTAGCGGTCTTCCTGCGATCCAGGTGAACAGCCGCATAAAACGTACTTGGCCCTCTCCATCCGGTACTTCCACAATGTCAAGCTTATCCACGGACTTGATCAAGTGAGGAACTTTGAGTCCTGTCTGCTTCCCGTCAAGGTGTGCCATCATTGCATTTTGCAATTCAAGATTTGACACCTTTTCTTTGCTATTCGCAATCTTTAAAATGTATGCTTCTCCACTCTCACATTTAAGATAATAATTGAGATCCAACTCTCCAGGAAGCGCTTTCACCGACACTTTCAGTTGATAGTGCTTGTGCACAAGGTCGGCTATATCAATCAGGCTAAACATCAATGAAAATTTGAATTCAATATGTAAAATATTAGAGAGACATCAACATGCGCTTACAAAAAAGGCCCATCCATGTTGGATAGGCCTCTTGTAAAATTACTCCAATGTTCGTTTACATGTTTGACTGCTCAATCACACCACATGCCACACGTCCACCTGCTGCTCCGGTGGGTTGTGTGGTGAAGTCATCCTTTTCTGCGTGGATGATTATTCCCCTGTTGAGGATGTTGGTGCTCTCATCACCTCCGATCGTCCAGCCTTGAATGTCATCACTCCATGAGACCTTTCCATCTTCTCCAGCTACAAGGTTGATTACATCTCCTGCGTGATATTGACCTTCACCTCTTTGCCCGTGGTCCATACCGCCAGGATTCCAATGTCCTCCAGCGGAGGTCGCATCTGGCGCACTGCAGTCTCCAAATTCGTGCAAATGAAGCGCGTGCTCACCGGGTGTCAGGCCCTCTACTTCCAAAGTCATGTTCACCGTCATTTCTCCCACTTGTGTGAAGGTTGCGATGCCCGTGACTGAACTTCCACTTGCGCTGTTGAGCCCTGCCCTTGCGGTGGCTTGTGCTTCAGCTGGCTCTTCCATATTTTCCGTTTGCTCTTCAGTCTCTTCTTTCTTCGCTGGTGAACACGCCACCAAAAAGGAAAGACAAAGCGCAATCATACTTAATTTTTGTACTTGCATAGTTTTAGGATAATTTTTGTTGATCGATAACCAAATCAGTTCCCTGATTTTTGATAGCACAAATTTACTCAAATTCGCACCCGATCGCAACCCAAGCGCGATAAGTTAACCTGAGTGAGGATATTTGGTCGATGCTTTCTATCAGTAGATTCTTCTGCTACACTGTAATTGGTAAGGTGCGAATGCGCTTGCCCGTGACTTTGTACAACGCATTGCACAAGGCTGGCGTAAATGGTGGAACGGGAGGCTCACCAACACCGGTTGGCTTCTCGTTGCTTTGTACAATCAACACTTCGGTTTCTTTAGGTGAGTCCATCATTCGCGCTACCTCATAGGTATCGAAATTACTTTGCTCCACCGCTCCGTTCTTCACGGTAATTTTGCTCTTGGTCGCGATGCTGGTACCAAATACTGCGCCTCCCTCAAACTGTGCTTTGATTCGCTCGGGGTTTACCCCTACACCGCAGTCAACTGCATAATACACTTTTGGTATGACCACCTTTCCATTTTCAACTTTTGCTTCTACCACGCAGGCCACGTAAGTGAGGAAACTGCGATGCGCAGCTATACCGATACCAGTGCCGGCAGGCATCTCCTTGCCCCACCCGGAAATGCGTTTCACCTCTTCAATCACATTGATAAACCTGCCCGTATCCCAGGGGTACTCCTCCAGCTTCTCCTCGTAGTTCCAAAAGTCATCCGACAATGCAGCAAAGTCAATGTTTCGCTTCTCTCCTAGCAAGTCCAGCAGATTTTGGGCGGGGTCGACACCTCTCTTCTCGGCCACCTCATCCAAAGTGCAGCCAATAGCAAAGGCATGATTGATATTGGCCACTGACCGCAACCATCCCACACGTATCTGCGCATAGGCTTCATTGGTTTCGCATGACACATTGGCGATGTCATAGGGAAAATCCACCACGCCTTGAGAAATTTCAGGATTGGAAGGATGTGTTGCACTGGAATTGCCGGTTGAGCTTATGGATGGAAACACAGAGCGATGTTGCCAACTGCTTACCTTGTTGTTGTCATCCAAACCTACACTGATTTGTTGCGCACAATTGGCGTGATAAAAATCGTGCTGAATATCATCTTCGCGGGTCCATAGTAATTTTATGGGAAATCCACTTTCCTTTGAAATGAGGGCCGCCTCTACCACGTAGTCAGGCTTTGATTTCCTTCCGAAACCACCACCAAGCAAGGTAACATTGACAGTTACATTTGCTTCTTCCAGTCCAAGCGCCCCTCCTACTGCTGCCCTCGCCCATTGGGGCTCCTGAGTGGGTGCCCAGATTTCTACTTTTCCATCTTTGAATGCCGCGATGGCGCACGGTGTTTCCATGGGCGCATGAGAAAGATGATGAACGCGATATTCTGCTACTACCTTGCCTTTCGCTTTCGCCAAATCTCCAGAGGCACTGCCCTGCGTCCTTCGCGCTTTTCCAGCCTTCGTTGCCCCACCCATCATTGTTTCCACATAGGCTACAGAGTTATACTTCGCATTCACGCCATGATCCCATTGAATGTCCAAGGCATCTCTGCCCTTCATAGCTGACCAGGTATTTTCGGCTACCACCACCACACCACCGAGAGGCTGGTGAAACTGAACAGGAAAACCTGATCCTTCCAATGTAAATACCTTTAATACCCCCGGTACGTTGAGTGCAGCATCGGAATTAAAGGATTTTAACTTTCCCCCGGCTACCGGTGGGCGTTTCACAAGTGCTACTTTGGCTCCGGTAACTTTAGTATCCAAACCAAACACAGCCTTACCTGTCACAATATCCTCAAGGTCTACGATGGAAGTCTTCTTACCAATGAATTTGAAGTCTTTGGGATCTTTTAGTACGATTTCTTCTTCGGTGGGCACCTCCAGTTGTGCGGCCTTGTCGGCCAGATAGCCATAGCCCAGCACATCGCCATTTGCATTGGTCACCTCATGGTTCTTTGCTTTGCACTGCGACACATCAACTTTCCACTCGTTGGCGGCTGCCTGCTCCAGCATCCTGCGTGCCATCGCTCCTGCCTTTCGCATGACCGGATAGAACATACGCACACTGTACGAACCATCTGTGTTCTGATCACCATACTTGGCATCACCCACAGCCTGCTCCACTTTTACCTGTTTCCAATCAACTTCAAGTTCATCGGCAAGTACAAGGGGTAAGCTGGTGCGAATGCCCGTTCCCATCTCTGAACGGTGCGCAATGATAGTAACCTCTCCGCTTCCATTAATATTAAGATAAACGCTTGGTGAGAAATTGGCGCTCGCGTCTCCTCTCAGTTTTTTAGAAGTGCTGGTGCAACTCACTTGGATGCCTAGCAACAAACCGGTGGCACTTATAGAGGTAGTCTTGAGAAATGTTCTTCTATCGATCTTGAATATTTTGGCTTCCTTATCTTTCATGAGTTGATGGATTTTGAGGCACGTTGAATTGCTTTTCTGATGCGTACGTAGGTTCCACATCGACAAATGTTTCCTGACATGGCTTCATCGATATCTTCATCGGTTGGATTGGGCTTCTCATTGAGTAGGGCGATGGCTGACATGATCTGCCCCGACTGACAGTATCCACACTGAGGTACGTCTTCTGCCATCCATGCCTCTTGCACCGGATGTAATTTTTGCGCGCCTACCCCCTCTATCGTAGTGACTTTCTGATCTCCAACCGCTGACAAAGGTAAGGAGCAGGAACGAACTGGAACATTGTCAAGATGGACGGTGCAGGCACCGCATAAGGCTTTCCCGCACCCAAACTTAGTGCCGGTCATCTCCAGATTATCCCTCAATATCCAAAGTAGAGGCGTGTCATCAAGCGCGTCCACCTCCACGGATTGACCATTTACTGAAATACTGTATTTGCTCATATTTTTCGACAGATTTTGTAACGATGTTATTGAATGGATTTGACTAGCCTCTAGTGCTATCTCATTTAAATATAGGGAATTGTGAAAAGCGAATGAATTCTATCAAAGGGCATCCTGTGCAACTACGGTGACTAATTACTGTAAAAGGTACTCAACAGGCATTTTTAACAAACAAGCATAAGTAGCTAATATTCAACGTTATAAATGAAAATATTTTATTAAATTGTTCGTTGTAAAGAACAGATGATGCTTTCTCGTCTATTGCCATTTATATTGCTAACTGCATTGGCCTGCCAAACTAATCCGATGGTATGCCCTACTCCGGAGGCAGTGAAGCTTAGGAAGGCCAAGGCTCACAAAATGCGCTACATGGCCGCAAAGAGAAAGGAAGCCATGGCCAATCGGCACGATTACTTCCAAGAAATGGAGACAAAGCCCCTTAGCACCATTGAAGAATGGGATTGTCCAAAACCCGGACTCAAGCATGACCGCATGGTACAGAAAAAGGCCAAAGATCTACAGAAGCGTTATGCCCAAAACTTGAAACGCGTAGCCAGGGAGTCCGAAGAACGTACCATTACGTTCGGTTCGGCAGAAGGCAATCGTTAAGTCAGTGATTCTAAGTAGATTCTCCAATTGCAATTAAGCATGTTACTTCCTGATCGTATAATTGAATTGGAAAAATTCATGATTAATCCCTAAGCTTGAGATAAATATTATGGCATGACGCTCACGCAACTATTTGATCTTTCCCTTATCGACAGACAGCATGAGTCGGCACTGGAGTTCGAAGAAAATAGCTACAGCTTTGGAGACATAGACAGACAAAGCAACCAGATCGCCCAGCTGCTGTTGCTAAAAAAAATTGTTGCCGGAGATCGACTCTGTCTCTATCTTGAAAACTCCGTAGATTTTATTTCTATTTATCTAGCGTGTGTCAAGGTCGGTATCATTGTCGTCCCTATCAATATTCTCTACAAGGATCGCGAAATCAATCACATCAGTGATGATGCCGCCCCTAAGGCACTCATCGCAGCTGAGCCTACTGGTGGCGAATTGTATTGGAATGTGAAACACCTCATCGCGGAAAGTGCAAGCATGCTCGAAGAAAGACCTAAGTCAACGCTCACAGGTGACTCACCTGCTGCCATTGTCTACACTTCCGGCACCACAGGCACTTCGAAGGGTGCGGTGCTCTCGCACAACAATTTCATAGCCAACATCATCAATCTCATCACTTGCTGGAAAATGTCTAGTGCAGATCGGTTGCTTCTTGGTCTTCCTTTGTTTCATGTACATGGATTGGCAAACGGCATGCACTGCTGGCTGGTAGCGGGCTTCAAGTTGAAGTTATTAGTCAAATATCAACACGAAACAGCAGAGACAGCTTTCACATCTTTTAAACCCACAATCTTCTTTGGCGTGCCCACCATCTATGTTCGATTGCTTGATCGACCCGCAGCAATTGCCAAAAGCATCGGTTCTACGGTCCGGCTATTCGTCTCGGGTTCTGCTCCACTTCCACCGCAGGTGATGCAGGATTTCAAGGCAAAATACGGCAGCACCATCCTGGAGCGCTATGGCATGACCGAGACGCTAATGAACATCAGTAATCCATATGTAGGTGAGCGTAGGCCGGGAACGGTAGGCTTTCCCCTACCCGGAATGTCAGTCAAAATTATCAAGCCCGATGGCCATGAAGCAGCAATTGATGAGGAGGGTGAGTTGCATGTGAAAGGCCCCAATGTATTCGAAGGCTACTGGAAAAGACCTGACGCTACCGCTGAAGCTTTTGAAGGTGGATACTTTAAGACCGGGGACATGTGTGTGGTTTCCGAAGACGGATACTATACACTGCGTGGTCGCAAGAGTGATTTGATCATCAGCAGTGGCTATAACATCTACCCTCGCGAAATTGAAGAGTTCTTATTAGAGCAAGCTGAGATTGCCGAAGCAGCAGTCGTGGGTGTTCCCGATCAGGTGAAAGGTGAAATCCCTGTGGCCTACCTGGTGACTAAGTCAGATGTTGACATTAACAGTCTGCAAGAGCTATGCAAACAATCTTTAGCTGCATTCAAGGTGCCAAAGAAATTCGTTATCGTGGATCACCTCCCGCGCACTGCTTTGGGTAAAGTGCAAAAGCATTTGCTGCCCAAGTAGCAGTAAATCTGCAGGTTCCACAGCACACTTTATTGCTAAAGAAGGTGGCATACAGATACTACTTCAGTCCTTTCTTCTCACAAACTCAACTTCAGGATCATAGCCAATCTGCGTTGCAATCTTATCAATCTTGCCAGCCTCATCTGTAAGAAACTTTAGCCTATAGACGCGTAGGCTGTAATTGATGGTGAGATCAGGATACTCGGGTGACCAAAATTGGTCATAGTGAAAATGGGCTAACGGCTCATCCCAAATCCTATGCTTCATCCTAAGGTTATCACCTTGCAGCGAAACTACAATCTCTCCGTAGGCATTGTGGTCATACACACCTACGTAATCAGCCAGCTCGTGGGAAGGCTTGGTACCTTTCACCTGAAGCGCTTTTAGCGAGTCTATTTCTCTCCAGGTCTTTTCTAAGTCCTTTTTATTCTCCGCTCTGATTTTCTCCGTCCATGGAGACTCTTCCAATTGAAGTAGCCGATCGGCTATACCATAAGCTGCAGCACTGGCCATCGGACTGCCCTGCGCAGTGTTGGTCAGCACGATAATACCGATACTGTCTTTGGGCAGAATAGCAATGGTAGACCGATAACCGGCAATTACACCCCCGTGAGCAGAGTACAGATGACCCTTGTAGTCTGTTACTCCTCTTCCCAGACCGTACATCCCATAAAAGACTTCATCAAAAGTCATCTTTTTTGTTGTGATATTATTGGGTTTCAAAGTTTCGGCTATCGCCTCAGGTTGTATCACTTGCTTTCCATTGAACTTACCTCCATTGATTTGAGCGATGACCCAGCTGCTGAGATCCTCAACATTGGAAACGATGGCTGCAGCGGGTGCCCAGCAGTCACAATGCGTATCTATTTCATATTCCTTCAATACTTTGTCTACCCTTCCCACCAGGTAATCTTTGGAGAGTTCACCTGTCTTGGCAGCTTCTTCAAAGGAGAAACTACTCATAGACATGGCAAGAGGGTCGAACACGCGTGCTTGCACTAGCTGCTCCCAGGTAGTACCGTTCACTTTTGCAGCCACAGCGCCTGCAGTCGCGTACATGTTGTTGTTATAAAGATAACCTTCCCTGAATCCCAACGTGGGCGTCATATGCGGCAATCGATCCAGTACTTCTTGCAGGGAATAACCCGACCCCGACCATACTCCGTCCCACCTGGGTACGCCACTGCGGTGGCTTAACATGTCGCGCAGTGTAAGTTTTTCGTTGAGTTCACTGGTAGCAAATTTCAACTCTGGAATGTAAGTGCGCACCGGCTCGTCCAAGTCCAGTTTTTTGTCCGCATGAAGCATGGCTGCCGTCATTGCCGTAAAGAGTTTGGTATTGCTTGCGATGCCAAACAAGGTTTTTGTGGTCGCGGGAACCTTGTTTTCCACATCCCGATAGCCATAGGCATTCGAAAAGATCACTTTGTCTTTGTGCACAATAGACACCGCACTTCCGGCCACTTGCCAATCGGACATCAGTTGTTTCATGTATGCGTCCACCTTGGGGAGCTGCTTCTTAAATGCAGGTGGTTGCGATAGTGCAAGGTTAAAAAGGAGCAGGGAGAGTGTGAAGGTTAGTACTCGCTGTTTCATGATTTTACGGTTGGTGTACTTCTCAATGTAACACCTATAAATCAAATGTCAAGGTGGTTTGTGACATGAGGATGACGTGCCGAATTAGTTAGCCATGCGGACAGCTTTTTATGGACTGAACTATTGACTTACAATAAGCAGAGCACATCTATTGTGCTGGCTTTCGAGTTGCGATATGTTTGACCGATGATGTGTGTGCGATTTACACTTTCACTAATCCTTTCTAATCTCTTGGTTCTTTAAAGGTTCACCAACAGAAACAAAGACGCCATTTGCAAAGTAGTTTCGAAATTGAGCTGGCAATCCCTCGCCCTGCGAAATCGAAGGCTTATTTTGTAGATGATAATGCAAATGTGGTTCGGTCGAATTGCCGCTATTGCCAACCAAACCGATAACTTGTCCTTTTGCTACAGTATCACCAACGGTCGCAGTTATTGAATTTTTCATTAAGTGCGCTAGAACAGAATATTCATCATTCCCGTGGTCTATAATTACATAATTACCAAAGAGCTGGTTTTTGTTAGTTTGTCGGGGAATGTTCTCGGGAACTAAATTCTCCATTTCAACAATTTGACCTTGGCCCGGAGCATATAGAGTATCTCCAAAGCAGTGATAGTCCTCATTTCTCAGCCCATTCTCGCTGAATGTACTGCCATTTTCTAACTGCACCACGTCAATGGCAAATCTTTGGTCAGTCAAGGAGGCATGATAGTTTTTCTCGATGGTTCGACCTCCCCAAACAACAAACCAACTATGGTTAAAAGGTAATTCTAAATCCACAATTGTTTGATGATCCAAATTTATTCCAAGAACTTCATCATCCTCACAACCAGTGAGACTAAGAGTACAGAAAATGAAAAATATAAATAGTCGGGTATGTATTGCTTCCATAATATTTTTTGTCGCTACTATTTCTCGATTTGATTTTGCCAATTGTCCATAAGTTTTTCCGCTGTTTTGCTGAACTTTCCTTTCAGAATAGGATGAAGTAGCCAGTTATGAAATTTCCGGCTATACTCGAATTCAAACAGCACAGTAACTTTTGTTTGAGAGATGTTGATTTCTTCCACTTTCCAGTTTCCCTTTAAAAATTTGAACGGATAAGGATAGTTGGTAGCAGCAGTATTGACCTCAAAAGCATATTCCTTTTCCTCTTCCCACAATGAGCAGGTTTCTGTCCAGCTATCTTTCCCATGACTACAGCTACGAACCATCCCTTCCGCTTTACCAGAAATTATTATTACTTCATCAACATTGGGTGCTACTTCGTGGTAATTGGCTACATTTGAAATTACTTTCCAAACACGTGATTTGCTCGCCTTCATCCATCTTTCAAAACTTAGCCGTTTGGTACCCTGGACAAGGTTGCCATCCATGTGAGCAAGCGCTTTGGCTTGGTTGATGGCCATTAAAAATACTACCAATGCAATAACAGCGATAATGACATTCCCTGTTCTTAAAATTTCAAAAGGTTGAGCAACTAATAGTACCATGCTCCCGAGTACCCATAGGTAATCCTGAAGAATTATTGCCAGTACTCCTATCAAGTTCTGCCTTTGTATTTGATAAATAATAGTTACGGAAAAGGAAACCAGAGCCACTCCAATTATCCAGAATACAGATGTATTTGAGATGCCGAATAGATTAGCAATAGGTCTGTTTATAGCAACTAGCGCAATTCCTGAGATGCCTGAAAATAGGGCATTGACAAGAAGTGATTTTTGCAATTGATTCATAATAGACATTTCTTAGTTATTGCGATTGGAATAAGTTCAATGAATAATCGGCTTCATTTACTTGCCTTCCCTCATTCTCAAAATGGCATGCGCAAAAAGCTTTTGAGCGTTACTCCAGTCAGATATGCGAGACTATTCAAAGGAGAAAGTTGGAAAAACTTTTGCCACTGAAAGTAATCATTACCCTAGTCCCTCGCTATCGCAATGTTGTGTAACTCTATAGGATATCCATCAGGAGAAAGTTTGCCACCATCATCACCAAAAATACCATGGTAAAGCACTGGACTTCCCGATGCATCATCGATATAAAAAGCTTGTTTGAAAGGTTCGGGTATGCCGCTAGAACTTGAAGTAGCAATGCCGCTAATTTTATTGGCGGTTACCTGAACTCCATTCAAAGTCACTTGATAGGTATCACCAACTTCAAAGCTCATATCTAACGACTCCATCTCGTCAGGTAAGCCTGAGCATCCAGCAGTGTTAAACATTTCAATATCAAGTGCGATTGTTTTGGAGCTAATGGTAAATGTCTCACTTAGAAAGCGGCTTCCAGAGGATACACAACTGGCGGTCCATGAACCGTCCATCGAAATCCGATTACCTGATGAGGTAATCACTGAATTTTCCGGGAGAATCTCCTCTGCCGATTTGGAGCAACTCAATAGAAGGATGCCGGCAAGTAGTAGTAGTGTGATGTTTTTCATGCTTTTTTATTTGACGGCAAATGAAAGCACTACTGGCCCATAAAGCCTATTGAGAAAGCCTCAAGGACATTCTGAAACATGTTTCAGAATGAATTTCAGGCCTCTCAGGCGGATTTGGAGAGTAAAATCTTCTTTTTGAAGGCCGAGGGGCTTGTGCCTGTATTTTTCTTAAAGGCAGTGTTAAAGGCAGAGCCGGATTGGAAGCCACATCCCTTAGCAATTCCCAGAATAGTGAGGTTGGCATATGCGCCATCAAATAGCCTTTCCTTCACATCCTCTACACGATAAGCATTGACGAAGTCATAGAAGTTCTTCCCTAACTCCTGATTAATTACTTGCGAAACGTGCCTGCTTTGCAATTGCAATCTATCTGCGAACTCCACAATGGTAAGTGTGGGCTTCAGGTAAAGTTTCTCTTCCACCATGGCTTGTTGAATCTTTTCGAGATGGGCACGCACCTCACTGGTAGATAGTGTCGAACTCTTATACTTGGGAACAAATGTAATCTCAGTACCGTCCCTTTTGCCCACACGCATGTATGCAATTGCAAACATATGCATGGCCCAGAGCAGCGTCACGTTAAGGCGCACATATTCTGGTATATTCATTCCAGATAACTCCAGGACTAGCAATGCGGAGTGCAAGGCATAAGCGATAGAAAAGCTAATCAGAATCACTTTTATCCACCCCAACCCTATGTCATGCAAATTGGAATAGGATTCCCTGACGTAGGAATCAAAATTGGATATTCGCATAAAAGACAGGGTCAAATAAATGATTATTTGAATGTTGAGTACTACGAAGGCCAAATTACCCACCAGACCTTTGGTGCCAAAATTCACTAAAGAAGTTAGATAGAATGTTAAGAGAAACATGCCATAAAGAAGAAATGGCGACAAGTGAAGGGTGATCTGCTGACCTGTGCATCGCTGACCTGAGAGCGCCTGAACATAGAGATAGATGAGCGGTGTGATAAGCAAGATGCAGGCATTGCTGAGGTCTTGATAAAAGGGGAATTGTGGTTTGTATCCGGCAAGAATGATGACGGTGTTAAACACAATGATGGAAAATGCAAGAAGCAAACCGGCAAGTAATCGGTTGGCAAACCGATTATTCTTTTTGCGCCAAAATACCACAGCCATAGTAAGGCCCTGTACCGCTCCGATGGCATTAAGTAATATGGAGATATCAACTATTAACTTCATCCAGTCTACTCTGATAGGTATAAGTATCCCAGTATCAAAGCAGTGGGCACGAAACATCCCACAAAGAGTATCACCTTATGCCCTTGTGTCAACTCCCCTTCTTTGAAGATCGCGTCTGTTGCGGTGAGTATCCAGAAAATAAAACTCATACCGAGTAAACCCGATGCCACCCGCATTGCATTGGACTGCTTTTCAATTGCATACTCTCCCACCTCCAGTAATCGAGGGGTGATGGCACCAACCACCACGCAAATTGCCCAGGCTACCATTAGCTTGGGACCCATCTTCAAGCTTGCCGGAGTTGGTTTATTGCTAAAAATGAAAAAGGTCTTGAGTTCCGTAATAAGAAATTCAGCACGCTCATCTACTAAGGCATTAGTCAATCGAACTGTTCGTCCACTTTTAATTTGCAGACAAATGATCCTAAGGTCGTTTCCAAAGTCAAAGTTATTAAAGTTAGAAGGTGACTTGGTGTAAAGCGCATTGAAGTCGCTCTTGAGATACTGCCTTCCCAGACCACTACCAAGATATACGCTTGCTCCACGTGCAACATATAATCCATCCTTCCCAATCGATAGACTGAACCGATCATGAATCCAGAAGAACATTAGCACAGCAATCACCAGCGCTGCAGTGATAAAAAAGATGTATCCTGGGGCTGCATGGTCAATGAAGGTTTTTACAAAAGACATTACCACCAGACCGATCCCAATCAATCCTGCCACCATCATCCTGGCATTATCCTGCCATTCGTAAACGGTGTATTCGCCTTCCTTTCTGATCTTGAAATATTCCTCTGGCGGTTTCATTCCGCAACGTTATAATTTTGCAACGACACGCTTTTGTCTACGGTGCCATCTTCGCTGCGTTCTTCACCAAATTTCAATTGCAGGGCCTCTGCCAAAATTTTTTGCCAATGTAACGCAACTGCTCTGTCGATGAACGATTCTACAGTGATAAGGCCTCTGCCATTGAGTATCAGGTTGTAGAAGGTTGTCCTGTTGCTACTGAGGCTCCCAGTACCCTTCTCGCCATAGCTTCTTCGAATGTATATCTCCTCAAAATCTCGCTTGATAAACATCTCGGTGCTCGTGAGAAAATAGAAACCCTTTATTGATTTGACAGTGCCAGTGGCGGTATCAATAGTAACATCGCGTTTCACGCCAAACATCAGTATGCCCACCGTTAGCGGAAGGACGCCAAAGTAAATAGGAAAGCCCTGCGCAATTCCCAAGACATGAATCAGCACGAGGACCGCACCTAGTGCTACAAAAAAAGCGGCACCGATGTTACTTGCCGTCTTGTCTTGATTTACTGGAAATTTGTAGACTTTGCCCATTTCCAGAACCTTCTACTTTTGGGTTGCTTTGACATCCGCAGAAAAGCTAAATTGGCTCAAAGGATGTGGGTAGTCGTAGAGAGCCCTAAAAACTAATTGCTTTGACTTCGTATAATATCGGCCATGATATCCCCGACTACCTACAGCAAAGACACCAGAACCTCTTCTAGAAACAAAATTCCCGTTGTCATCTGTTATCGTTGCACTCTCCATGTCAAACCCATAACCATCTGCAACTATGTCCAGTCGTGAATATTTGATTTCTTCAATTTCATCTATAACTATTATTGTCGTTCCTCCGTCCCTCGAAATAGATAAGGTTCCTAAAATGTTTTCTGGACCATTATTTCTAAGGATATTGGCATTATAAGAGTAGGTTCCCACAGACTCAGCCGCAAAATCGGGAGTAGCTTCATCTTTATTGCATGACTCAAAAATTCCAATTGAAGTTAATAGAATAACAAAACTCCCCACTCTCATCAATAGATGTTTGCTGATTTGCAATCCCACTGTTCGTTTCATTTCTTAAATTATTATTAAGTTGTCCCGATACAAATACAGTTAAATTATGAAGTCAAGCTATAGCTTATTGGATCTTTGAACAGTCCACTAGGCTATTCAATCACATTCACCGCTCCTATACCCGCATCCCAGAGCTTCTTAGAGTAAGCAGGTACGTCTGTATCTATGATTGCTTTAGCTCTGGCATCCAGAGGCGCCCACTCCTTCATCAGTTCCGCCAGGCGAGTGCGTGAAGATTGAGGTACTTTGGGGATGCTGCTGTCCGTGGCATTGATGACGTAAATAAAATTAGCCGTAAACTTATTTGGGAAATTCTCTACATCGTCATAGGCCTTGGATTTGCGTTGCACCATGTCCTCATCCCAAGCTTTCATCTTCTCCACCAAAGCCTCACCTTCCTTTTTGAGTGCTGCGTAGGCAGACTTGTCTCCCATATCATTTAGGATGTCTTCGATCTGGTTCCTGATCTTTAAGATGCGATTTACCTTTTTGTGCATATCGCTCAAACTGTTTTCCATGCCCAACATGAACTTATGATGTTCCTCGTACGAAGCAGCATCAATCTCATACAAAGGATTGGGCAAGATCTTAAATTCAATCTTTGATTCCTTGTCTGCATACTTGAGGGTAGCGGTATAAGTACCGGGAGGTGCACGATGTCCCCTGTAGTTACCTTCGATATAGGCAGTAGGTGCTCCCGTCATCGATGGATAGTTGGTACTCCACACAAAACGATTGATGCCTTTACTTTTTCCTAAGGTAGGATCAGCAGGCGGTCCGCTGGGGTAACTAATATGCGAATCATCTTTCTTGGAGGTAAAGGTTCGCACCGTGCTTCCTGCCGCATCTTTGATTTCCATAGTGATATGTACCGAGTCAGCCAACTTGGGAAGTTGATAATACATTACGATGCCGTTGGCCGGATTCACACCTTCAAACGGGTGCGTGCCATCAAACTCAAGTGAGGTTCTGTTGAGCGGGCTTCCCCAACTTCCGTACACAAGGTCATCTGCTTTGAATAATTTAAATGATTCATCACCCGGTTGATAATCTCTAAAGAGTGCCAGATCATCCAATATCCAAAATGATCTGCCTGAGGTAGCCACAATAAGGTCGTTGTGTTTTACCATCAAGTCGGTGATGGGCGTCACGGGCAAGTTCAGTTTCAACGGCATCCAGGTGCCCCCGTCATTCCATGAAATATAAATCCCTAACTCTGTTCCAGCATAAAGCAATCCCTTGCGCACATCATCTTCTCTCACTACACGGGTAAATGCTCCGTTGGGAATACCGTTGCTGATGTTAGTCCAGGTCTTACCATAGTTGGTGGTCTTCCACAGACTTGGGGTCTTGTCATCAAACTTATACCGCGTGGTGGCGATGTAGGCTGTAGCCGGATCATGGGGAGAAACGTCAATTGCATTCACCAGGCACTCTGCCAAACCCTTTGGTGTAACGTTGGCCCAAGTCTTACCTCCATCCCGAGTAAGTTGTACATATCCATCATCACTACCCGTCCAGATCACACCTTTCTCGTGCGGTGACTCTATCACATAGGCAAGCGTGCCATAGTTCTCTGCTCCCACTGCCTCGTTGGTATACGGTCCACCCATCTTTCCCTGCTTTGCTTTTTCGTTGCGCGTCAAGTCGGGAGAAACCTCTTCCCAGGTAATACCCTTGTCTCTGGTTCTGAGTAGCACTTGTGCTCCATGATAAAATGTACCCGGCTCGTGCTTAGACCAGATGATGGGTGCGTTCCAATTGAAACGATACTTCATGTCGCTGGCATCCCTACCTAAATATTGAATGGGATCTGTCAGTACGGTGGTACTTCCATTGGTTTTGGTATCAAGTAATTCCACACTGCCCAGATAGCTGCCACCCATCACGTAACGCGCATCATCAGGATCGAAAGCGAGGAAGGCACTCTCTCCACCTGCGGAGTACGACCAATTTTCACGAGAGATGCCCCATCTGCCAAGTGCCATGTTATCTATTCGTACAGAAGAATTGTCTTGCTGCCCTGCATAAATCCGGTAAGGGAAATGGTTGTCTACATTGATCCTATAAAACTGTGCCGTAGGCATATTCGATTGTCCGGAAAATGTTTCCCCTCTATTGAAAGTCACTCCTGCCCCACCATCATCGGCTATCACCATGTTTTTTGAGTTATGTGGGTTAATCCACAGGTCGTGGTAGTCGCCATGCGGGCCATCAATATTCTCCCAAGTCTTCCCATCATCGATGGAACGTAGTGCTGGAGCACTCATCACATAAACGGTGTGTTCGTCTTGTGTATCGGGAAATACTTCGATGTAATACCATGAGCGCTGGATCAACCTATGGTCGCCACTGATCTTCTTCCAGCTCTTACCAGCGTTCTCAGATAGATACAGACCACCCAAATCTTTTTCATAATCGCTTTCGATCAATGCATATACTTTGTCGGGATTGGCACGAGAAACCGTAATAGCCATTTTACCCATCTCTTTGGGTAGGCCGTTTTGCATTTTAGTCCATGTCTCACCCCCATCGGTAGACTTGTAAAGTGCACTACCAGGTCCACCGCTCACTACTTTCCAAGGCAGGCGTATGTGATCCCACATGGCCGCGTAGATTACCATGGGGTTATGCATGTCCATTGACAATTCCGAGCATCCTGTCGACTCACTTACGTAAAGTACTTTCTTCCATGTAGCGCCACCGTTCGTTGATTTGTAGATGCCACGCTCTGTGGTCTTACCATGGATAGGTCCCTGCGCGGCTACCAGCACGATGTCCGGATTGTGTGGATTGATTTGTATGCGGGCTATTTGTTGAGTTTTCTCCAGTCCCATGTGGGTCCAGGTCTTTCCAGCATCGTAGGACTTATAAACGCCATCACCGTAAGAGCTCATCACACCGCGTGGCGCATGCTCGCCCATACCTACATATACAATATTCGGATGGCTTTCTGAGACAGCCACTGCACCGACAGAACCCGTTTTGAAATAACCATCAGAGACATTATTCCATTGCACACCCGCATCTTCTGTTTTCCAAAGCCCACCACCCGTGGTTCCCATATAGTAAGTAAGCGGATCGCCCACCACCCCGGATGCCATATTGCTACGGCCACCGCGGTAAGGTCCGATATTTCGGTACTTGACCGTTTTGAACACACTATCGAGGTTTTGTGAAAAAGACTCGAAGGTGAGTGAAAGGAGTAGGATCAGTGCTGCAGAATATTTCATAGGTTAATTAGATTTCATGTCAAGCCTAAATATAGTAACAAATTGTGTGGTGGCTAGCGGGAAGAAGACGAGCGGTTTAGATTATTGTTTTACCCATTACAGAAAACCGGATTCCATCCCTAAAATATTCCTTCCCTATCGAGAAGTAGAGAGAAATCATCATACAAAATCAGAGCCATCCTCGTAAATTCATTTAGCGTTCTCACATTTTTTATGCACTTTGAATATCATAATCCCGTACAATGAAAAAACAAATTTGCGTTGTCCTCCTACTCGCCTTCACACTAAATGTCTCCGCACAGGAGGGCTTGTTCCAAAAGGACTTTGAATGGAAAGAATTTACTGACAGGAGAAATCGTATCATGGATTCAATCGGCAGCAACGGCATCGCCATCGTGCAAGGGGCACTTTCGGTTACCTCCTTTGAAGTCTTCAGGCAAACCAACGAGTTCTACTACCTAACAGGATTAGAAATACCTCACGCCTACATCCTGCTTGACGGGAGGAAAAGAAAGTCTACCCTGTATATCCCGCATCGTGATGAGGGAAGAGAAAGAGGTGAAGGAAAAAGGCTATCAGCAGAAGATGCCACTTTGATCGTAGGGACTACAGGAATTGAAGAGGTGAAAAGTATTGAAATGCTTTCCCCTAACCTTGCTTCGATGTTGATACGGTATCCATTCCCAAGCATGTTCACGCCTCACAGCCCCGGAGAAGGAAAAGCAGGCAGCAGAGACGAAGCAGTGATTGGATATGCAAGAATTGCAGCGGACCCCTGGACGGATGAGACGCCAAAGGAGTCCAGGTTCATTCAATTGATGCAGGAACGTTTTCCACAATTTGAGATCAAGGACCTCTCGCCAATTATGGATGAAATGCGGCTGATCAAGAGCGAAAAAGAAATCGAATTGATTAAGAAAGCCAGTCAAATTGCCGGAGCAGCTCTCATCGAGGCAATGAAAGCTACCAAACCTGGCGTGATGGAATATCAGCTTGGAGCGGTTGCCAAATATCATTACCTGATGAACGATGCAAAGTATGATGGCTACAGCGCCATCATCGGTGGTGGCAACAATGCCTGGCACGGGCACTACTTCCACAACAAAGATAAATTGAAGGCAGGCGACATGGTATTGATGGACTACGCTCCCGACTATCACTATTACACCTCTGATGTCACACGCATTTGGCCGGTGAATGGAAAGTTTACGCAAGGTCAGATTGAATTGTATGGGGTGATCACCGCATGGTATAAGGAGTTGATGAAACGAATTAAGCCGGGGGTATCTGCGCAGCAAATTACGGAAGAGACAGCCGCTGCGCTGAAGCCAATCATTGCCAAGATGAAGTTCTCCAAAGAGATCTACAGAAAAGCGGCAGAGGGTGCCTTGACATTTACCGGTGCGCTGTCTCACCCCGTGGGTATGGCGGTACACGATGTAGGTAATTACAAGAAAGATTTACTTGTGCCTGGAATGGTTTTCTCCATTGACCCTATGATATGGATTCCGGAAGAGAAGCTTTATGTTCGGGTTGAAGATGTAGGCGTGGTAACAGACACAGGCTTTGAAAACTTTTCAGCGTTTGTTCCTATTGAGGTGAAAGAGATTGAAAAGATCATTCAGAATGCGGGCATGAATGTCCCGAGGTAAAAGTTCTTACCTGCTGCAAAGCTGGTTATTAAGTGACCACGCATTTAATCATTAATAACTTTAATCGATTCTTACTTTATCAACAACACTCTCTGATTAATCGGGTAAAGCCACTCAATGCCGCGGTCGGTAACCAGAGCATCATCTTCAAGCGGAATACGCAATTTTTTGCCACCCCATTCCGGTAATGGTGTGTAGGCAAACAATTCAATGGAGAGTAAGTTGGTTGGACGCACGATGTAGGTGAACCTTACCGGGTTCCACTCCGCAATACTTGGACCTATGCCATGGCCCCAGTTGCCTACAGAATGGCAGCCTATTACCACATCGGTCTTGTTGTCTGCATTAGGTTTGTTAAAGGAAATTTTACCAAACCCTGCTTCTTCCAACGCCTTGTAAATGTTATCCATATTTTGCTGCGCAGTGATGCCGGGCTTAATGGTCTGTTTTATAATGGTGCGCGCCTTCACGCCTTGCGCAAAGGCATTCTTGATACTTTCTGGCACATCCGTCTCCCCTTCTTTAAGGACATACGCCATGCGCTTCATGTCTGTATACATGTTCATCAGCCCTACACCCCAATCCAGCATTAATATATCTCCGCGTTGAATGATCCTATCCGATGAAGTTGCCACTATGCCATCAGTCCCTGTGACATATACCGAGGGCATCCCAAAGGAAGTCTCCAAATTGTTTTTGAACTGCTGCTCACGCATCCACCAGGCTACATCTTCCAGTGTTGTCGCACCAGGCGTGATCACCTCATTAGAAAATGCTTTCTCTGCGATCAGGTACGACAGGTTACCAGCTTCTCCGAAAGTGGCAATCTCTGTCGCTACCCTGCGTGACCTGAAGTCGGAAACTAACTTCTCGGCAGAGACAAAACGCGCCTCATATTTCTTACCCAACGTCTCGGCCAGGTGCTTGTACATCATGTAGGACAAACCATCAGCGCCACCGATGGTCTTGGACATATTCAATCCAATTCGCTTCGGATCGCGCTTGGCTACATAGTCCTTCAACTCGCTCTCGCTGCCAAAGTAATCGTATGATCCCCCACCTTCAAGGAAGCCGCCATCAATACCCAGGGCTGCACGCTCAATGCGCGGCTTTCCGCTATCTGTAAAAATGTAGTAGCCGTTGGTGGTAGTGTAACCCGCTCCCATGTCGGGATACAATGGATCAAAGTTTCCTTCTTTGTTGGTGATGATCCACATATCAATGTTATTTTCTCTCATCACCTCCGGCAGCACCAGATCAAATTTGTCATTGCGAATCTCATTCATCACCCGCCATCTACGATAGGCCTCTTGGGCACTTAGGGAGCTTACAGTCAATACCAAACAAACAAAGGCTGCTAAAAACTTTCTGTAGTTCATATTTCTAATTGTTTCTATAGTGGTCTAATACATAATATGTCATGGAGGTTGGCACATCGCTCTTTTTCATTTTAAGGTAGTGTGAATCAAACTGTTTCATATGCCCTTTTTTCATCAACGGAACATCAAGTTGCCCCAGCCCTTTGGGTTTTGGAGTCTCTGGGTCGATGTCGTCAATGCGGTAGTGCATCGGAAATATCATCTTAGCTCCGGTGCGTGTTTGCCAATGCTCCAACTCTTCGATGCTTAGGATATGGTGTTGTGTATCGAGCGGCAGCATGAGAACATCTAAAGGCGGTAGCAAACTCGCAATGGAATCTGTAAGCGGTCCGTTATCACCCACGTGCCCGATGTTTACACCCTTTACATTCACAATCCAGATGGTATTCATCGCATTGAATTCTTTGCCGTAAGGCTCTGAGTGCTTCCCTGCATACCCGGTGACAGTCATGTCTCCCACCGTATACTTTTTCGGAATCATGATGAAAGGTGTGTCTTCAATCCACTCCGGGCGATGTCCCAGATGAATGCCGCCATCGTGATCATAGTGTGGATGGGTGATGAAGATGGTGTCGGCAGCAATGTCTTTTGGAAAACTATAACCGATCCATACTTTGTCTGCATAAGGATCCAACATGATGGTCTTGTCCGAAGTATGTATCCTGAAACAGGCATGGGCGATGTACTCGATGATGAACTCATCGGGTCTTAATTCATTGCGATCCTTTTCAATATCCTGGGCAAGTGTGCTTATAGGCAGAAAGAAGACGAGTGGCAAGATAAATTGTATTCGTTTCATGTAGAAATATGCGCTGCCTAAAGATAAACGACAATTTAAACTCTCATACTACCATCCGTAAACAGTTTGAGGTTCGGCATCACTTTTTAATTATTTTTATAACAGACCACAATGTCTCCTTATGAAGATTCATCGATTCATCGCCTTACTCTTAGTTTCAACTTTGGTGCTTCCAACCGATGTATTGTCTCAAAAGAAACCTAAGCCTTCGGCAAACAAACAAGCAGCAATTGCTAGCATCGAGCAGAAAAAAAGCACACTTGTTGATATGAGTGATCAAATCTGGGGCTTTGCTGAAATGTCCTTCGAAGAAACCAATTCTTCAAAGCTCCTCTCCGACTACGCAGCTTCTCAAGGTTTCACCATTCAAAAGGGCGTGGCCGATATACCCACTGCATTTATCGCAAGCTATGGATCGGGTAATCCCATCATTGGCATATTGGGAGAGTTTGATGCGCTTCCTGGCCTGTCGCAAAAGGCTTCGCCAAACAAGGAACCTGCAGTACCGGGAGCTCCCGGCCACGGCTGTGGCCACAATATGTTTGGTGTTGGAAGTATGGGCGCAGCGGTTGCCATCAAAGAGTTGATTGAAGCTGGAAAGTTGAAGGGAACTATTCGGTTTTACGGTACACCTGCAGAAGAACGTTACTTCGGAAAACTGTTCCTGGCTCGCGCTGGACTGTTCAATGACCTGGACGCCTGCTTCGACTGGCACCCGAGCAATAGCACTAAAGCTGGTGTTCAAAGCTCCCTTGCTTTGGTAGACTTTGAAGTAGAGTTTAGGGGACAAACATCCCATGCGGCCTTGGATCCCTGGAATGGGAGAAGTGCCGTTGATGCGATGGAGCTATATACCACTGGCATCAATTATTTGCGCGAACACATACGTCCCACTGTTCGTGTCCACTATATGATGCAAAACGTTGGCAATGCCGCCAACATCGTTCCAGATTACGCGAAGATATGGACACGCGTACGAGATGATCGTAGAGAAGGTATGGTGGAAGTCTGGAAGAAAGTTGAACGGATTGCAAAGGGTGCGGCCTTAATGGCAGATGTAGATTACGATATCAAGCTGATATCAGGCATACATGAAATTCTGGTTAATCGCACGGGAGGTGCAGCCATGCAAAAGAACCTTGAAATGTTAGGGGATATAACCTATACCCCAGAGGAAGTCGCGTTCGCTAAGCAAATTCAAAAAAATACAGGAGTACCAGAAACTGGACTAGACGGTACCATCAAACCTATGGAAGAAACCTTGGAGCATCCAGGAGGTGCCTCCTCCGATGTGGGAGATGTAAGTTGGCTTGTTCCTGAGATCACGTTCAGAGGCACCACGATGCCTGCCGGAAGTCCCGGCCACTCCTGGGCTGTAGTTGCCTGCGGGGGTATGAGCATAGGGCATAAGGGAATGATCTATGCGGCAAAGGCGCTTAGTATGACAATGATCGATGTATTTGAAGACGCAAAACTGCTGGAGGCAGTTAAGAATGAGTTTCTGGAGCGAAAGGGTGATTACGTGTACAAAGCTTTTCTTCCAGAGGGGCCACCTCCTATACCGAATTCAAGCAAGGATTAAATATGAATTTTCACTTGATTACATAAACTATAACTAACTATAAATGAAACACTTAATAATTATAATTGCACTAATTGTTCCAGTGCTCGTAAAGGCACAGATGATTGGTGCTCCTGATCGTAAATCTGGAGAAGGAGAAGGCCCCTTTGATCGACTAATTATAAGAGGAGTCACAATGATTGATGGCACAGGTGGCCCTCCAACCGGCCCGGTCGACATCGTAGTGGAGAAGAACAAGATTGTCGACATCAAGACGGTAGGTGTACCGCATATTCCCATTGACCCTGCCAAAAGACCACAGCTTGGCAAAGGAAATACCAAAGAAATTGATGCAACAGGCAAGTACCTGATGCCGGGCCTTATAGACCTACATGTGCACACAGGTGGAGTACCCAAAGCACCAGAAGCGGAATATACTTACAAACTATGGATGGCTAATGGAATCACCACTGTTCGAGGCGTTCCAACAGGTGAACTAGAATGGTCTCTCAATGAAAAAGCACGTAGTGCAAGTAACAAGATTGTGGCACCTCGCATCATCTCATTCCACCGGCCCGGAAGTGGCGAAGAATGGAAGAATCGTAAAATCCTTACCCCAGCAGATGCGAAAGAATGGGTCCAATATGCAAAAAAGAAAGGTGTTGACGGGTTGAAGCTCGGCTCATATCGACCAGAGATCATGAAGGCATTGTTGGACGAAGCAAACTCGCTGGGCATGGGTAGCACCGCACATCTAGCTCAAAGTGGTGTTGCGCAGATGAATGCTTTGGATGCCGCCCGCCTAGGGCTTACGGGCATGACACACTTCTACGGTTTATTCGAATCCATGTATGAAAATCATGACGTGCAGCCCTGGCCCGTAGACATGAACTACAATGACGAACAACATCGCTTCGGGATGGTGGCAAGGCAATGGGATATGGTAGTACCGGGAGGTGAAAAATGGAATGCCCTATTGGAAGAGTTTTTGAAGCTGGACTATTTCATAAACCCTACTATGACGATCTATTCTGCGGGCAGAGATGTGATGGCTGCGCGCAATGCCGATTGGCACAAGAAGTATACCCTACCCACCCAAATGGATTTTTATGAGCCTTCAAGACTAAGTCATGGTGCCTATTGGTTCGACTGGACTACGGAAGATGAAGTGGCATGGAAGAAATTTTACCAAGTGTGGATGAGATTTTTGAATGACTACAAAAACAGAGGTGGCAAAGTAACGCTCGGCAGTGATTCGGGATTCATTTATCAACTCTACGGGTTTGGTACCGTGCTGGAATTAGAAATGTTACAAGAAGCGGGATTCCATCCCCTGGAAGTCGTTCGTGCGGCAACCATGCACAGCGCAGAAGAAATTTTCTACCCACTGAAAAAGCCGATTGAATATGGCGTGATTCGTGAAGGGCTTATTGCAGATATGATCATTGTAGACGAGAACCCGTTGCAAAACTTTAAAGTGCTGTATGGCACTGGTGCGGTAAAGCTTAATGATCAGACCGGCAAACCTGAGCGTGTGGGTGGTGTAGAGTACACCATCAAGGATGGTATCGTTTATGATGCAAAAGCTTTACTCAAAGACGTTGAAAATATGGTAAACAAACAAAAGGCAGAACGCCCGGCCGACACCAAAGTGAGCATTGATCAGAATAAAGAATAATCCTATGAGAACAATACTAACCCTGGCACTATGCAGCATTGTATTACTAGTTAGTGCACAGCAAGTAAAACCTGCACCCGACAGAAAAGCTGGTGAAGGTGAAGGTCCTTTCAATCGAATGGTGATCCGTGGCGCTACACTTATTGATGGTACGGGTGCGCCTGCCTACGGACCCGTGGACATAGTAATTGAGAAAAATAAGATCAAAGAGATTGTGGGCGTGGGCACACCCATGGTACCTATTGACCCAAAAGATCGCCCGGCAAAAGGTGACAAAGAGATCGATGCCAGCGGCTCTTATGTGATGCCTGGCTTTGTCAATATTCATGTGCATGTGGGTGACGTACCTAAGGCACCTGAGGCGGAATATGCCTACAAACTTTGGATGGGACATGGCATTACCACTATCCGCGGTGTGCCAGCAGGTGAACTCGATTGGGTAGAAAGTGAGAAAAAACGAAGCGCAGAAAATAAAATTGTAGCTCCCAGGATCGTCAACTTTCAGGTACCTGGAAGTGGTGCCGCTTCCGGATGGAAGGGAGGGTCAGTACACACCCCTGCCAAAGCGCGCGAGTGGGTGGCCTGGGCCAACTCTAAAGGCGTGGATGGAATAAAGATCTTCAACCTCGATCCTGAAGTGATGGCTGCGGCTATAGATGAATGTAGAAAGAGAAACATGGGATCCGTAGCGCACCTTGCACAGCTGATGGTAGGTCGCGTGAATGCCAGAGACGCTGCAGAAATGGGATTGCATAACCTTACTCACTTCTATGGTTTGTTCGAGTCGCTGTACCGAGATGAGGACATTCAGCACTGGCCACGCAATATGAACTATAACAATGAACAAGAGCGCTTCACACAAGTAGCTTATCAGTGGGATAAGATCCATCCGCGTGGCAGTGAGCAGTGGAACGATCTCATAGACACTTTTTTGAAACACAAGTTCATTCTAGATCCTACCATGACTGCATACTTGGCCGGTCGCGATGTAATGCGCGAACGCACTGCCGATTGGCAATCCAAATACGTACTGCCTTCATTGGCCGAATTCTATACACCCAACAGACTGAACCACGGCTCCTACTTCTATAATTGGACCACCTGGGAAGAAGTGGCCTGGAAGAATTTCTATCGCGTATGGATGTCATTCCTCAACGACTATAAAAATGCAGGTGGCCGTGTCACTGTCAGTGATGACGCTTCCTTTATTTACAATCTCTATGGCGTAGGTGTCATTGAAGAAATGGAGTTACTTCAAGAAGCAGGATTCCATCCATTGGAAGTCATACGTGGTGCCACACTTCATGCTGCAGAGGCTATCTTCGAACCGAAAGGAAAGCCGATTGAGTTTGGCATAGTGAGACCAGACCTGTTGGCGGACCTTGTGATTGTGGACGAGAACCCAATTGAAAATCTAAAAGTGCTCTATGGCACTGGCTTTCCAAGACTAAACGATGAAACGGGTAAAGTAGAACGGGTGGGTGGTGTGAAGTATACTATTAAGGACGGGATCATCTACGATGCAAAGCAATTGTTAAAAGACGTGGAAGGGATGGTGGAGAAACAGAAAAATGGTAACTAGGCATTAGGAATTTGGTATCTAGCGATTAGGTGCTATGATAATCTGCTTAGGTGTAATAGGCACATTATCATATCAACTAATCATCACATCAGCTAATCAATTTCTCGAGGTAGTGGAAGTCGATTTGATATTCCTTTTTTAACATTTCGATTTTCTTCGTTGCCTCGTCCCCATTAACATTCCCTGGTTGCTTCGCTCCCACCAGCATCGTATTCTTCCTGGTATGCTCATTAGAGATGAATTCAAAGATGTTGGCCCGATAACCCTTTTGTTCAAGCATTAGCGCACGAAGGGTATCGGTCACCATTTCAAACTCACGCTCCTTAAAGATTCCGTACTTCAGAAGCGGACTCTCCTGCTCTCTTCCCTTTACTTGCTGTCTGATTTGCTTGTGGCAACAGGGCGCACATATAATCAAGTCAGCTTTACTTCCAATTCCCTTCGCAATGGCATCATCGGTAGCGGTATCGCACGCATGCAAGGCAATGAGTATATCAAGCTTATCTGCTTGGTAATTCTCAATCGTGTTGCGCGCAAATTGTAGGTTTGTGTACTTACACTTCTCCGCAATGGCGTTGCAACTGTCTACCAGATCACTTCGTTGCTCCACTCCCACTATTCTTGCCTCAAGCCCCAACCCATTTACCAGATGGTCATACAGCGCAAAGGTGAGATACCCCTTGCCAGACCCCATGTCCACAATATCTAATGATCCTTCCCACGATTGGCCTTTGATCAGACCATCCACAATCTCCAGGTACTTGTTGATTTGTCTAAACTTATCACTCATACGTGGTATGATGCGCTTCTTGTCATCTGTTAGGCCCAGGTGCTTCAGGTAGGGCGCTTCCACATTCACTAATGTCTTCTTCTCTTTGTCGTGCGATCTATCAATGCTGCTGCCCGCACCCTTTACCGATCTTCGCAGGGACTGCTTACCCTTTTTGGATATTTCAAAAATAATTTGCTCTTGAGTTGTCAACAGCGTAGCAGCACGGAAGGTCTTATTAAGCAAGGATTCAACAAGCGCCAGGCTACTTTCATAGTCATGGTTCTTCACTACATCTCTGGTTTTGTAGTGATATGTAAATGAGATCTGCTGCTGTCCTTTTACCAAAACAGGGCGCGCATAGACGTTCTTCAGTTCCTCCACTTCTCCGATAGGCTTACTGAATGTAAGTTTTACAAAAGAATCATCAGATAAGTGTTGTTTTATAGCGCTGAGAAAATTTTCCATATTCATTGCAAAACTACCAATATACAGGCATTACTCACTACGCATGCAACCATCGTTTATTCTTGAACGTCTAGCAGTTGTCAACTAAAGACACTTCCATGTGGCTAAACTACCTCAAAATTGCCTTGCGCAATATGCGCCGACAGAAATTCTATTCTTTCATCAATGTGTTTGGCCTCACGGTGGGCATGGCCACCGCACTGATGATCTTATTATACATCTCTGACGAGGTAAGTTTTGACCGATTTCATAAAGATGCGGACATAATCTACAGATTGGGTATCACCGGCCGCCTTGCGGAGCAAGACTTTAATATAGCTACCTGCTCTGAGCCCATGGCAAACACATTGGTAGAGGAAGTACCGGAAATCGAGGCTGCGGTCAGACTGCGGCCTGTCAACCAGGTGATTGTTCAGTATGAGGACAAGTCTTTTACTGAAGAATGGGTGTTACTCGCTGATTCGAACTTCTTTTCCTTTTTCACATTTACTCTCATTGAAGGATCTCCAGAGGATGCGCTCCGTGGACCAAATAAAATGGTACTCTCCGAAAGCGCCGCAAGGAAATACTTTGGTTACAACGGGAAGGGCGATCCCAGTCCACTTGGCAAGATCATACTCTATGGCACACGGTCAGTAGCCTGCGAGATAACCGGTATAGTAGAAGATCCTCCTGCCAACTCGCACTTTACCTACGATATGATCCAATCCTTTGAGACCTGGGAAGGACACAATCGCAACCAGTACACCAGCAACAGCAGCTACACCTACTATCGACTCGCTCCAAATGCGAATAGCGATTTGCAATCCAAATTTGATGCAATCGTGAATAAGTATGTTGGGCCAGAGATCCAGCAATTTCTTGGCATTACCATGGATGAATTCCGTCAACAGGGTGGTGCGTACCGCTACCTACCAGAGCGTCTTACTGACATACATTTGAAGTCAACGTTTGGAGACCAGATTTTACCCAACGGAAACATACAGTACCTCTACATTTTCGGAGCTATTGGTTTATTCATCATCATCATTGCCTGTATCAATTTTATGAATCTGGCTACAGCAAGGTCTGCTAATCGGGCCAAAGAGGTGGGTATTAGGAAAACCATCGGAGCCGTGAAAGGAAGATTGATTGCACAGTTCTTCTCCGAGTCAATATTATATGCGTTACTTTCTTTGCTCATTGCCCTAATTGCGGTGTGGATCCTCTTACCTCTATTCAACCAATTGGCAGGAAAAAGTATTACAATTTCCGCGTTATTTTCTACTCAATTCCTTTTGGGAATGATCTCACTTGTAGCCTTGGTGGGTTTGGGAGCAGGCGTATATCCCGCCATCTATCTAACATCGTTTCAGCCGGTAGAAGTACTTAAAGGAAAAATCAAAGCAGGCTTCAAGAGCAGTGGTATAAGAAGTTTTTTGGTGACCCTTCAATTTACCATTAGTATTGTACTTATCATCTCCACGCTTATCATATTTCAGCAAGTCGATTACATCCAAAATAAAAATCTCGGCTTCTCGAAAGAGAATGTATTGGTCATCGACAATGTCAACAAGCTTGGCACAAATAAAGTAGCGTTCAAGGATATTCTGCATAAACAGGAAGGGATTACTAACGTGAGCTACTCTCAGCACGTACAACCTCGTATCGGCAATAGTTCGGTGTTTAGGCCTTCCGGAGAGAACAGTGAAGACATCCTATTTAGTTATAACACTATTGACGACAATCACATCGCCACCATGAAAATGGAACTTGTGCAGGGCAGGAATTTCGCAAAAGACATTGCTTCTGATTCAATGGCAGTAATGATGAACGAAGCAGCCTTTGACCTCACCGGCTGGGACAACATAGAGGGCAAAGAAATTAGAGAGTACAGCCAAGAAGGTTTGATCCCTTACCGTGTAATTGGTGTAGTGAAGGACTTCAACTTTGAGTCCTTAAAAAATAAAGTGAGGCCGCTCTTACTTTTCTATGCTCCGGAAAATCAGATGATCAGTATCCAGCTTAGCGGTGTCAACTTACAAGACAAAGTGAAATTTATTGGCGAACAATGGAAGCAACTTTCAGGAGGCGCTCCGTACGACTATACTTTCATTGATCAGGAATTTGATGCCTTATTCAGAGCAGAGCAAAGGATGAGTGCAATCTTCACGGTGTTCACCGTATTGGCTATCGCTATTGCTTGCCTTGGATTATTGGGACTTGCCTCCTTCACAGCAGAGCAACGCGCTAAAGAGATTGGAATAAGAAAGGTAATGGGATCTAACGTCACTCAGGTAGTGGTCCTCCTGTCTAGGGGATTTACCAAACTTGTGATTATCTCGTTCCTTATTGCTGCCCCTCTCTCCTACTATGGCATGAGTATCTGGTTGGAGGGCTTTGCCTACCGGATTGACATCAATTTATGGACCGTGTTGATCGCTGGAGTAACGGCACTAGTGATCGCCTGGTTAACCATCAGCTATCAATCGTTTAAAGCCGCAAAGGCAAATCCTGCTCAGTCGCTACGGTCAGAGTAAATTTACGTGCAGTACATCTTAAAGTTTCGAATACTTTCTTCTGAACCCAAAATGATCAGAATATCTCCATTTTCGATTGTGGTATCACTATTGGGGTCAAATATAAAGCCCTTCTCTTTGTCTTTGATTCCCAGTACAGTTGCCCCCGTATTGTTTCGGATGTCCAACTCCTTGATTGTTTTGTTTTTGTATTCCTCTTTCAGCTCGTGAAACTCAAACTCCTCCAGCTTCAAATCTCGTTCCGTGATTCCGGTGAGTATCTCCAGCAGCTCAATCACATAGGGCTGCGTGATCAAGTGTGCCATGTGAATACCGCCAATAGCGAAGGGCTTAACCACCTTATTGGCACCCGCCCGATACAACTTCTTCTCAGCACTTTCTTCAGACGCTCGTGCAATAATTTCGATGTTGGGATTCAGACCCTTGGCCGTGATACAAATCAACATGTTATCTGCATCATTGGGCAAAGTGATAATTAATGATTTTGCATTTTCGATGCCTGCCGTCAGCAAAGTTTCTTCCTTGGAGGCGTCATCCTTGAGCACACTGAACTTAGGATCCTCAGGCAAGTCGTCAAGCGCATCCTGGTCATGTTCAATAAGGATAAACTGCTTCTTGCTTTTCAACAATTCATCGCAGGTCCTGGCACCGGTTCGGCCATACCCCACCACAATTATATGATCGGTCACTTTCTTGCTCTTTTTGTTTAAAATAAATTTTGCAAATACTTTTCTGAACTCTCCTTCAAACATGTATCTACTTATGATAGACACGATATAAGCATACAGGCCTATGTTGAATAGCATATAGATGCTTGAAAACAACTTTCCGCTGTCACTTAGGGGAGCGATTTCGCTAAAGCCCACCGTAGATATCAGCAGCATCGTCATGTAAAATGCGTCAAGCATCACGTAGTCTTCAAACCACATGTAGCCCACCGTCCCAATGCTAATGCTACTCAGTAGAATTGTGATAGCGATCAAAACACTTCTGGCATTCCCACTCATCTTCTACCGATTGCAGCTATATCCTTCAAAGTCTTTTAGGTTATCCAATTGTCAGTATCTTTAGGAGCAAAGTAACTATAAAGTAATAACCAATCAATTTGCAAACAGGAAATAAGGCCGGACTATCGCGACAGCTTGGCTTACTTGGACTTACCTCTACCGGCATCTGTTCTATGCTAGGCGCCTCGATATATGTAGTGCCCTTTATGATTCAGCGCAATGTACCGGGCATTGATGGCGCTGTGCTACCCGCATTTCTCTTTGCGGCCCTGCCCGCTATCTTCGCTGCCTTCGCCTACAGCATTCTGGCTTCTGCGATGCCACGGGCAGGCGGCAGTTACATTTATGCCAGCAGGGGACTTAGCCCCTATCTCGGTTTCATCGCCAGCTTTTCGCAATGGTTTGGATTGTCAATTGCCATTGGTGTGATCTCCTACGTGATCATTCCTTTTTTCAGGGACATCGCCATCGCGCTGAACTATTTGGCGCTGGGCAATTTTCTTAATGCGGGTACTCCTCGTGTGAGCCTCGCGCTCCTGCTGCTTTGGCTGTTTGTGTACATCAATATCAGAGGTGTGAGAATATATGAACGCACACTGGTGCCACTCATGTTCATGATGTTTGGTTTAGGAGCGGTGGTGATCATAGCGGGTTTTCTCTTCAATCATCAGGACTTTCTTAATGCCATATCACCTTCGCAGTTTAGCGCAACACAACTGAACAGGGAGAATTCGGTTAGTGTGTTTACGCTCCTTGCAGCTTCTGCCATCCTGTTCTCCAGTTTTATTGGCTTCGACTCTATTGCACAGGCAGGTGGCGAAGCGAAGAACCCCGCATCTTCTCTGCCTAAAGCTATAGGTTTAGCCGTGGTGATTGTCGGGAGTTTCTATTTCCTATTTACGGCAGCTGTCTACCATGCGGTGCCCTGGCAGTTTGTGGCCCAAGAGGCATTGCAAAAAGATATTACCGCAGCGGGAATGCTTACCTACCTTTTGCCTGCAAGCTGGGGAATATTAATTGTGGCTGGTGCGGCCATCGCTTTACTCAACGATTTGCCTGCCATGATTTTGTCCGTCTCCAGGTTGATGTTTGCCTGGGCAGCGGACGGTATTTTCCCAAAAGGGTTTTCCAATATTGATTCGAAATATCACACACCCAAAAATGCCATCATCATGAGTGGTGTGATGGCCTCCGTTGGCATATTGGGAAGTCATTTTGCTGGAGACTTCTTTTTGGGTATTGACATTATGGTGACTTCCATGCTGGTCAACTTCCTATTGATGTGCGTTACGGTTGTGACATTACCAAGGCGCAATCCATCCTTAGCTAAAGAAGTGAAGGTACTTTCTAATAGAACGACACAACTCATACTATCTACATCAGGCATCGTGCTTCTCATGGGTTTCCTATGTGTACACATCTGGAAAGATTTAACTTCCGCAGTGGCGGAATGGTACTTTCACTCCACACCTGTCTGGATTATTGTGATGGTGCTGGCAACCCTGCTCTACAGATACAAGTTAGGAGGGCTTCGCAAGGCTGGAACTGATGTCAATGCCCTCTTTAAAGAATTGCCTAAGGAGTAATTAAATACCTCTTTTATTCTCTACGGCAATTTCAGATCCCTCCGCAAGCATGACAGAGGTAGGCGTCAGGTTATTCAATATGGCAAAGTCACTGCCATAAACCTTTTCAAAGCCGACTTGTATTTCGTGTTCAAGCACCTCATAACACTCCCATCGCGGGTGTACCACCTCATATTCAAAAGTCTTGTCCGCCCCTGCTTTTGTATATCCCCAATAATGCTCCGTGATAAACTCAGCTTCAGAATCTATTTCAATATGGGCAGATATTAACGCAGCCTTGACCATGAAGGAATGCTCCTGTCCATCGTGCTTCCATTTGTAGCTCACCATTCTGCTAGTTTCGTCTTCTTGCCACATATGCGACATTTGCATGGTTTGATAGTGTTCTTTATAAATGGTGTTGGCCACGAAGGTCAGCGCTGGCTTGGGCACAATCTCCTTTATAAAGACCACTCCCCTTTTCCATCTGCCCTCATCCTTATACCTTACATAGAACCTGAGATTTACTTCTTCGAAATTGCGGTGAAATGGAATAGGTATACCCAGCAACCGTGTATCTAAAAACATGAAGCCGACCAAACTCACATAGCAGGTACCTTTCCAAAAGTCTAATTCCGTTTTTGCAGGGACATATGGAGCTAATAGATTTGGATCTACTGCATAGTTTGCCATTGCCAATTTTCTCCACTCTGCTTTGAGGAAACTCATGTGCGTTTCTCTGTGTGGCTATTCATGTTCAGGCAAAATGTTTTGTAGAAACCTCTAACTTTCATAAATGTCAAACTTGGCAGAGAAAGCCTTCATCCGTTCCCCATTAGCAAAATCTGCTTCGTTCATGGTGGAGAGTTGCTCCAGGAAGATATCAAATTGACCATTCTTAAATATCGTGAGCATCTTTCCTCCTGCTGCACACTTCGCTTCGTGCCATACATCGGGCGGCACCGTGATCGTATCACCTTCCTTCAGCGTGATCGTTTCGTCATCAAAAATCAATTGAAGTTCACCGACCAGCATATAAAAAACCTCTGTCATGATCTTGTGATGATGCCGTTTCAGATGGAACCCTGGCTTTAAGGTGTCTTCCACCAAACACAATTCCCCATTGGTGTCTCGAGAAGATAACTTGACAAAGCAGTGATCTTGTGAGTAGTTGTAATTCTCGCCCTCACCCTCCTTTATGTATTGTTTTGATTTCATCATTGTGGTTGGTTATTTGTTGCCAGTACCGCTGGCGATCATCATATTTTTTTGAGTAAGTCAAGTGTTAACAGTCACATCACCGAATCGGTTCGCAACTCCTTGCCGTTCTTCCCACCCCTCAGAAGCAACCATACCGTAAAGGACATTTCACCTACGATACTTGGAATAGCAACCAATACCAAAAATACATCACTATACATATCATATTCAGGCAATACAAAATGGGCTACGGTGTCAGTCATGTACATCACCCCTGCGATCATAAGAAAAACAGCAATGAACTTTGGCCTTCCCATGACGACACCCAGTATGATTAGATGGATTCCAAAAAAGAACAAGCCTATAATCCAAATTAGATTAAAGAGCTCAACCTGATGCAAGATCTCTTCTGCGGTTGTCGATGATAACGCTTGTGGAAGTGCAAAGAGTGCCACACCCATAATGGCTGCATGCATCATCCTGAAATAAGTGCTAAGGCTTGTCAGGTGATGTGCTTTGTACAGCTCGTAAAGCGCCCATGCCACCACTACATCAAAAACCACGGTGAGCAAAAATGCCATTATCCCGAACCTCACCAGCATATGGTTTTGTTGGACGGTAATCAAGGGCTCATTGCTCAAAGACTCCAACACAAAGAAGTTCGCAAAGATCGCAGCGAAGAATATGATCAGGTAGCTACCGCCCGCGATTATCGACAATGTTCTTGACTTCATCCTTGTTGATGTTTATAACTCTCTATCCAGCACTTTAAAATAGTGGTTTCCAGAGATTTCGTCAAGCCAAGATAAAAGCAGATAAAGTCTAGTTTTGAAAGATACACATGAGAAAAATGCACACTAGTTGTATACCCATTCATTGCACCAACCATGCTATCAACGTGTTGAATTGAACGCTCTGAAGCCTGCCACCATTCCTTTCACACACTCGCATGGGGTCGTTCCGTCTTCCCAGATGCCCTCGCAAGACTTGTCTATTAGGTCAGGCCGGTTCTGCCGCACCCAGTCCTTTGCCTCAAAGTACAAATCAGGATCATTGGAGGAAGTGTACACCGAACGAATTTGTCCTTTGATCACCTTCACGTGAAAGGAGTCCGTCACATTAAAGTCAATTGCCAATGCCCCTATCAAATCATCCTTGACTGTCACGGGGCAAATCAGTAATGAATCATTTTTGACAACAAAATCATTGCGTTGCACCACCTGGTAATTGCCGCACTGTGCCCACTTTTGATAATACAAAATACCGGGCTGCGATTCCGCGGCATGCCTCAATACAGATTTCAAACTGTCTTCATCAAACGAGTAGAACGCGTTAACAAATTGAATGGCCATCTCCTCTGCCGTAGTCCCCTGGCTCAGTCCAGATTTCGATTCCTTGGTACAACGCACCGCGAACAGTGAGGCGAGTATCAAGAGGCTGGTAAATATCTTATGGCTCATTGTCCGTACTTAAATTGATAATATCCGTCTGGGGCCGTCATGGGTCTTGATTGGGAATCCCCTTCCTTCGTAGTTACCGTCACATAATATTCTAAACTTGTATCCTCGTCAAAAGCAGGGAATTCCACGTGCCAATTATTTTGATTAGCGGCCATTGTCATATTTGTGCTACTCCAATCCATTGTTCCTTGAACTCTCCAGTTCAAAACCACCCCATCATCTGGAATACCGCTTCCGCTGTAGTCCATTACTGAAGCGTATAGCGCTGCGGGCCGAGATGAACTGATCTCCGATGGCACTTTGTTCAATGATATGAATATCATGTCTTTGTCCCAAATGGCCCGGGTTCGACAATGCAGTGCATCATCTGGTCCCCAGCCAGGAACATCCCCTTCTTCCAGGTACCCTTCAAAATACCAATCGGCTTTATATGGTTGATCTTTGATATCAAAGTGAAAACCTTTCACTGCGTAACCGGGTAAAACAGATTTCCAGGTCTCGAGCGCGAGAGCATCCGTTTCAATACCGTAGAGGGGTACATAGACGGTTTTATTCAGTATCAGGGAATTGGTGTAGGGACTGAGGTATTCCTCTATGATACGTCCAATCTTTATACGTTTAATCACATAGGGTTTGCCATATGCATTTCTAAGTTGAGACAATTCGTTGTTCACTATATTTTCATAGACTTGAAATAAGTCATGGTCTTCAGGTGGTTGTCCCACCAATAGTGTTTCCTCATCAATGAGCTTTAAAAGGCAATCAATGTGTTGAATACCGTAATGGTCAAAGTTGGATGTCACATGGTAATTATTGATTCCCAGCAAAGCATCGCTGGTCGCAAAAAACTCCTCGTCCCCTACACCATTAAATCTGTTCTCCGTCAATAGTATACAAGTGGACAATGCCGTTCCGATTCCATCTACCAAAACATTACCGCCCGTGCTCGCAATGGGCACCTGAAGGACCTCAAGCCCCAGTTGTTGGGCGACAGGTTTAATTAAAGTGTCGGCCACTGCACTGTGATACACTTCACCTGTGTCAGGATATCGGTGCAGCGCAAGGGAATCATTGCAGGCTAAGTCGGTAAAAGGTGCTGAGTTTTGAAAAACCACATCAGCAAGTCTCATCTGGCTGTCGTTTGAAAATATCGCAGGAGGCCCCCAATCCCTTGGCACCGTGATGTCAAAATCGACTTGTGGTAGCTTAATAAAATGTACCCGGCTCGTATCTATACCCCAGTCAAGAAACCAATTCAGTGCCGTGACTTGCTCTTCATCACTACCTACAGTTGGATAGATATGCGCGTCCCTGGCAAATTCAATGATCAGTTCCTTTGGGATTGCCGGTGGACACATGAACATCACTCCTTTGGCAGGTTCCCATTCAGCAGCAACGCGGTTATTGTTGAAGTGATAATAATTAGGATCTACAGCTGGATCCTGTCGCATTTTGTTTTGACAGGAAGCCAATAGGATTGAGATAAGCAAGGAACTGATTATTTTCAGATCATTCATCCAGCATTCAATTTTTTACACTCTGCATCGACTGAAGTTTATTTCAATCCCTAACGAGAGGCAATCTAGCATTCCTGCTTATAAAAATCCACCCATTTATGGTCTGATTGGTAGAGACCTCATCTGGGTTTCAATCTCGTTCCTTATAAACTTTCTCTGCTTCAATTTTAAATTCCCTTCGAATGAATTCCTTTTTATTTCTCCAACTTTCCACAATGATCTCTTATAGAATCGTTTGAAATTATGAAATCCAAAAAACATAATTATTGCTATAGAAATAAATACAATACCTAAAGTCGATTCTTATTTGTTAAGACGTTCTTGAATTCTACCTCGCTTAATCACAGAATGAATTGACAGCGTGTTGCTTATTTCTTCCAAGGGGTTTTTATCCAGCAATACCAGGTTCGCAGTTTTTCCAATTTCAATTGAGCCTAAACTATCTTGTGCGTTCATCATTTTGGCCGCATTCAGGGTTCCCATCTTAATGATGTCTAACGGTTCCATTCCCCCGAGTTCCAGAAGTTGCATTTCTTCATGAAGGCTGTAACCGGGGAAATTGAAATCATTTCCCGTATCAGTTCCCAACACCATATTAAACCCCTCTTCATGCAAAAAGCGGATATCTTCAACCTGAGGAATCATAAAGGCTTCAAGACTGCTTTCTTGTAGTCCATATTCTTCCATCAGGATATTCACATAGCGCTTTGCACGTTCGATTAGCGCTGGACTCAGTTCCCCTATCATTGCTCTGTACTCAGGGAGCATTGACTCAGATTCAAACCATTCGGGATGGATGGGATACAGAAATGACTTATCAATCATTAAAGTTGTCACCCAATAGGGATCTCTCTTCTTAAACTTTCCTAAAAGCTCTCGCTGGATACTATCCGTTGGATCAATATTTACTCCGGTGAAATGAACCAGGTTTTGAACACCTCCATTAATAGCCATCTCCAATTCTGTGTTATCACTCACATGGGCAAAAACTTCCAAATTGTACCTTGAAGCCTCCGCCACAGTCTTGTTGATAAAAGATTGAGGGATGCGCTCCACAAATGGAGGGGCAGGTCCATCTTCTATGGTTAATTTTATTCCTACAATCGGGTGTTGAGACACTTCTTTAACAATCTGTTCGATTTGCAGGGTGTCCTTGAGATAATAAATCGATATTCCATCACGCCAATTGCTACTTGCGTAAGTTTTGGAAGGATGCCGACCCTCCATTGAAAAGTGTTGACTGGTATGAAAAACAAAAGGCGCAGGGATGCTATCCTGATTACCTTGCCTTCTCATTGCGGCATAGAAATCATTAGTACATAAGCCACCACCCGTAATGAATACTGAAGTTATTCCATAATGGATAAACCTTGGAAAGTCTCTTTCGTAATTTCCTGTATGCGCATGACAATCAAATAGACCTGGAATAACAAACTTCCCCGTTCCGTCAATTCGATTTTCATGACTACCTGATAATGTAGTGTCAATCGCTGCTATTTTCCCATCTGTGATTCCTATCGACACTCCGCTCTGCAAAGGTTTCCCTGTCCCATCAATCAGATTGACGTTCGATATCACTAAATCAAATTGGTCTGTCTGTTTTGAAGTACAGCCAACTAAAAATAGGATCGCTATCAGAGTTATTAGTAGTCTCATCAGTTTCAATGACGAAAAGCGCTACCTGCAGCAAAATTGCTCCGCAGGGCCGAACCAAAATTAAAAAACAAAAGCCACAAGGCAACACCAAGCACCCACATTGAAAAAGTAAAGTGGCTGCAGGATTAGCTTTATCAATCACAAATTTCATCTCAGCAACCCGGAAATAGTTAGCAGCTCAGCTACCAGGTACAGTTAGTAACATCCGTGCAAGTGATAACACCCGTTTCTGATTTTTTTGGTGGCCCCGGTGCGCTAAAAGGATTAAAGTTTGGATGCCCGGTGGCGACATCCACAAATATTGTACTCCTGTCAATTGGTGGATTGCTGTGAAAAGTACCTCCTTCGATGGTAATCTTTGACTGTCCTTGTCTAGTTATGAAATGGGAGCCGTAAACGTTGCAATCATTCAATGTAATCAAAGCGTTGTTGTCCGCTTCAATCGACTGGTTCCAAATCTCACTATTACTTATTGTCAATGAACTATTTTGACCATAACATGCCAATACGGCAAATTGAAGCAAACTATTATTGACACTCACCTTGCCATCACCAACGATACCAATTTCATTAATAATAGAGTTATTAATAGTTAGGGAAGATGATGTTGTAGAATAGATCTGCCACGCAATTGGACCAAGATTAACATTATTAAGTGTGAGTCGGCCGGGGATGATCTCCCCATTCTGAAGCCCAACCTGTAGATCAGCAATAGTTTCGTTGTTGCCGGATACGAAATATCCAATAGTCAATTCGCCCGGAGAAACGCCATGTCCTCCTATTATTGCAGTGGCTTCTGGAAAGAGCTGAACACCCAGTCCGGTATTTGAATTGACGACTGACAGAGACCAATGAACTCCTGCACCAAGATTAGAACCAGCATTCCAAGTCCAAGTCTCACTTCCTACATTTGGAAGCTGAATATTATGTGACCCAGTGGTTAGTGCCATCCATAAACCTGTTTTGGTTTCCGCTCCCTTTATGCTAACAGAGCAGGCGTCATTAAGATAGATCTCAGTTGGAATATAAACGGAGTTGGTAAGCACCAATTTCGACTGGTTTCTAAAATTTCCGAGCAGCCAGCTCGACTCATTATCCAATTTAGCGCCATCAATGATCATAGAAGAGTTGTCCATAGCATCATAAGACATGTAGATACTACCGCTCTCAGCGCCTGTACCCGTTTGCGTTCGTACGATAATGTCTTCGATCCTTAAGATGCTATTCCCCGTGGTTTTTATAGTGAATTGCGAACTGTAGTTGTTGGCAATGATAAGCTCATCGTTCACTAAATCTTTGTTCCCAAGAACGATTAACTGCCCATCATCTTCTATTACTAAATCTCCTTTTATGATGAACGAATTCTCAGGAATAGAGGTATAATCAATTGTCAAGACCGCATTTCCTTTTACAGTCAGGTTTCCAACTGTGATAGAAGTTGTGATAGTTTGGTTTATTTCTACGATCCAATCAGCCCCTGGCTGAATAGGTAATACATTTTCCTTGCTACACGATGCAAAAATCAGAAGCCCGATAATAGCTAATATTGGATTTGAAACTTTTCTCATCTGCCTGGTATTACCATTGGACGCACAAAATAGCTTCGATGTTGCATTTTGTTCCGATTCTTCTCAGATGGATTCCTTGCAATCAGAATTAGCACGCATGCCAATGGACTTATTATCAAAACGATCATCGGTATGGCGCGGTGTGTATCCATTGTAACTGTTTGTAATCGCATAACAAAGATTTACCTTTTCGGACAGGCGTAACAAAACAAAATCAGCCAAAGAACAACTCATAAAGGTAGCGGCCCGGCACAAATGTAAAACCTCCTGCAATGATGATGGCTCCAAAGTACAACAAGATCATCTTGCGCTTGTGCGATTGCACCTCTCCCCTTTTGATTGCCGAATAGGCGGTGGGCACCGTGTAAATAGTTAAGAAACTGAAACTGTGAATCCAGCCGAAGTGATTTAATATCGTGGGGCCCACCTCAGCGGGCATAAACAAAGTGATTGATGCGGTCAGCAGCATGAGCACCATATACACCCGTCCCAATTGCTTATGCAGTGGCGTGCCTTTCTTTATCAGCAAAAGCAATGTGCCGATCAAAAAGCACGGCACCACCGTGGCCAGGTGGTAGTTCATGAGGTCGCGGTATTCCATTCTCCAAAAAAACATTATTTCCATTAACTTGTTAAAAAAGAAGTTATAAATCAAAAACCATGTTCAATCTATTTAAGAAGAAATCAGAAGCGGAGCGCCTGGAAGAAAAGTACAAAAAACTCATTGCCGAGGCGTACAAGCTATCGCATACCAATCGCACGCTGAGCGATCAAAAGCAAGCCGAAGCAGAAGAGATTCGGAAACAAATTGAAAAGCTAACCGTCTGAGCAGCTATCACTGAAGGTCAAAGGCCAGCTTGATTCCCTCAATCGCCATGTCTGCACCAATGATGGCGAGTATCAATCCCATAATCTTACCGATAACCTTGATAAGGCTGTACCCCATTCTCTGCACAATCTTGTCGCTTATGCGAAATGCCAAGTAGGTAAGGAACGTGATAAGGGCAAAAATGGCAATGATAATACCGATGTGGATATAATCAGCCTCATGGGTATAGTTCATGGCTGTGACAATCGTGCCGGGTCCGGCCAGAATCGGGATGGCTAGCGGTGAGATGGCAATACCATCGTCACTGGCAGTATCTACCACCTTCTTGTCGCCAGGCTTCTTGGACTGCAGCATGCTAAAGCCCACGTAAAAGATAAGCAGACCACCTGCCAATTTGAAAGACGGTATCGTAATGTGAAAAATCTCGAAAATATACTTGCCCAGCAGCACAAAGCACAACACAATGAGGAAGGCAGTGATGGTGGCGGTCTTCGCAATCTCCCTTTGTGCCTTCTTGTCCTTACCTTCCACCAGTCCCAGAAATATAGGGACATTGGCAATGGGATTCATAATGGCAAAGAAGCCCGTGAATACCGTCAATGCAAAAGTGAGTAGCGTCTCTAACATACTTTGTCCCTACTCAATTTTGTGAAGCTGCCCATTGACCACAATGTATTTGATCTTTCCGTCTTTTCTAAATAGCAGAGAAGGATTTGCACCCATCTGTATCTTATCATTGGGGGGAGCTTCTTCCTCATGGATGTTAAAGGGAACATTTGAGGTAAAAGGATCGAACCCCTCTGTCACGATAAAGTCGGTGTATCCCTGGCGAAACAATTGGGCGGCATCGATCGCCTCCAGTTCTTTGATGTCCCTAAAAACCTTTTCATAAATCTTTCCAGGAAGTACCTCGTAGCCTTTCGCATCCAGTGTAAAAAAGGAATGAGAGGTTTGTAGGTCCCCAAGGTCGGTGATATAGCCACGCGCACAGTAGTTTCTGTAGTCTTCGCTGTCTCGCTCTGTCCGGTCAAAGGCGACATCGCGCATCAATCCTTCGTATTGCACATTGGCCACGATGAGCTCACGAAGTCTGCTTTGCCCGTTGCGCGGAATTTTCTGATAATCTGCCGCAGGCGTTTTCTCATATGACTTGGTGGCAATGCTGTGCGCTGCGGTAATCAGCATGACAAAATTTAATTTTCTGATATACTGCTTCTCCCAATCATCCTGATACCCACCCGACTCAATCAATATGGTCCTTGTCCCCCACTTCTGAATATTATCTCCAAAAGCGCGCGGCTCAAAGGTGTCGTCATAGATTCCAATTTGCCCCGGTATATATTTTATAATCTGATCATGCATCAACTTAGTGAGTTGCATGGCGTCTCCCCTTTTTTCATTGATACTCTTCTTCACATCATAGGCAGGTGCCAACAATGAAATGGTAGCCGGTCGCAGGCCTTCCACCGAGGTCCCTCTGCCCTGGTCGTGGAGATTATAACCCCAGTCAGCGTTGAGGCTGTCTCGGACGCGCTTGAGCGTTCTGCCCTCAGGTGTTTGCAAATGGATCGCATCCCGGTTGATATCTATTCCGTAATGATTTCTTCTCGTAAACCGGGAAGCGCCATCCGGGTTGAGCATCGGTATAAAATGCCACGTGATGGAAGATTTAATTTTGTTTCTCACCTCATTAAACTCGTCATCGGCTTCAAGCCAATGGAACACATCCATGATCGAACGTGTCGCGGTGGTCTCATCGCCATGCATTTGCGACCACATGAGTACATCGACAGGGCCACTACCGTAGGTAATCAACTTGATGGCGCGGCCCTCCACGGAAGTGCCCACCTGATTCACCTTAAACTCCTTGCCCAGCTTTTCGATGACGGCCATGATGTCATCATGCTTGAACCGCCTGGTCGTAATCGATTGCTCATCGTATTTGTCGTAGGCGTTGTAGAGCTGCTCATTGAGCTGACCCATTCCGGGTACAGCCAACATTATGGCGAAGCAGAAGTTCAATAATTTCAATTTCATAGTTCTAATTAATAACAATTACGCGCTAATGCAATTGGAGTTTCTACAAAAGGACATTTTGTGAAATCAAAACCTCCTTTCAATCCAAAGCCGCAATAATATTATTTAATTTTAGTGAAACCGAAAATTATGGAAGATGTAAAACGACCGTGGGAGAAGCTGGTCGACCTCATGGAGGCGGATCAGCCGGAGCAGGTAAGAGACTACCTGCAATCGATGAATACTGAAGACATCGTCCTTTCCATCAGCAGACTGGAAAAGAAAGAGCAGCTCCTTCTCCTCACCCTTCTATCTCCAGAAGATGCCGCGGAATTACTTGATGACATCCCGGAGTACCATGCAGCCGAAATCATGGAAGACATGGAGGCGAGCAAAGCCGCAGCCATCTTCAATGAATTGGATAGTGATGACCAGGCTGACTTACTCATTGAAATGGATGAGAAGGAAGCAGAAGCCATCATCTCGCAAATGCAACCTGATGAAGCTGAGAATGTAAGAAGGCTTATCAAGTACGACCCCGACACCGCGGGTGGAATGATGATCACGGAATTTTTGTCATTTGATGAAGGGCGAAACGTGGGAAGTGTGGTGCAACAGCTTAGGGACAAAGTAGCAGAATATGAAGATTACAACCTGCAATATATTTATGTCACCTCGCATGGTCGTTTGGAAGGTGTGTTGCAAATGCGCGATCTCCTGCTCGCCACATTGGACACCGAGTTAAGCAAAATTGTACATCCCGATGTGATCTCAGTCAAGGACACCGACACACTGCAGGACCTTATCAATTTTGTAAATGACTATGACTTTTACGGTGCACCGGTGCTTAACGATGACGGTGTGTTGCTGGGAGTAGTGCTTCGAAGGGATATTTTGGAGGCAAAATCTGAGTTGGCAAATATTGAACTATTGGAGACACAAGGTATCGTGGGTGGTGAGGAGCTGCGCACGATGCCGGTGTTGCTGAGATCTAGAAGGAGATTGTCGTGGCTCTCTGTAAATATCTTATTAAATGTCTTGGCGGCAAGCGTAATTGCATTTCATCAGGATACGCTGAGTTCCATCATTGCCTTAGCGGTATTCCTTCCTATCATTTCAGACATGAGCGGTTGCTCAGGAAATCAAGCTGTAGCTGTGAGCTTGAGAGAGTTATCCCTTGGCGTGATTCGACCTTTTGAGGTAATGCGCGTGTGGTGGCAAGAGGCCTCTGTGGGAATAATCAATGGAATTGTCCTGGGCATCTTAATTGGAGGAGTTGCCTTTCTGTGGAAAGGAAGTGTGGTGCTTAGTTTTATTGTAGGTGGTGCACTGATGATAAACACATTGGTGGCCGTTTCCATTGGTGGCACTATACCACTTGTGCTCCGCAGAGTCGGTGCAGATCCCGCGCTTGCCTCCGGCCCCATCCTCACTACCATCACCGACATGTTTGGCTTCTTTTTGACGCTTACGTTTGCCAGTTTGGCGATCACGAAAATGGGTGGAATCTGAAAATTGGTATGCGGGGGCCGCTCGTGAAGAGCATTTCGGCATCTCTTAGGCATAAATTGTTTAAATTGATTCCACGCCCACTGGGATTGGTCCGCCCTTAAGATGAAAATACGATTGCGCCTCCATGCTATTCTCTTAAGTGTACTCACCTCTTGTCTTAGCCAACTGGCAATGGCTCAAGATTCCTTAGACAGTCTAAAAGCGCGATTTGGCACAGCGCCCGACACCATAAAACTGGAAACCCTGCGCGCTATTGCCGAAGCAAGTGTCCCTCAAAATGATAGCCTTTACAAGTACGCTCAAATTGGCCTGGCCGAAAGTGCATTACAAAGCAATTCCGATTATGAGGGAAAGTTCCTCATGTATCTTTCGCTTGCTGCTGAGAATTCTGCGCAATACCAGGAGGCGATCAGTTACGGTAAAACCGCTATTCAAAAATTTGACGAAAATAACAATTTGATATGGGCTGCAGGAATGACGCGGGAAATTGCCGAAATATTTATTCGAATGCTGCAATACGATTCGGCCATGGTTTATGCCCTGAAAGCTCTGGATTATCATTCGACCCTTGAAGTCAATCCCGGCACACTCGAAACGCTAAGCACCATCGCACACATTCACGAACTAAATAACAACCTCGAACAAGCCCTTGAATGGACCCGAAAGATGCTGGCACTCTCCAAGGCGAAGGGATTTGACTACTACGAAGCAGAGGCTTACTCTAACCTCGGCAATATTTATGATTTGAAAAATGAATACGACTCCGCCATCTACTTCAAACGTCTCGCTTTAAGAAGGACCAGCGATGTAAAATCAAATAACTACTTAAGCTTAATAGGTAGCCTGGGCAGCTCCTACATGTTGAAAGGCAATCTGGACTCTGCCCTTTACTACACCACTATTTTTTACGAAATGGCCAGAGATGAAGATAAGGTGCTTTATAGGCGAGGCCAAAGAAAAGCCCAGTCCGCTATTAGCCTAGGTGCGCTCTACTATAAAATGGGACGAATTCAAAAAGCAAAAGATCTTATCAACGAAGGCCTGATCCTATCGACTGCAATTGGTTATAAGGAAAAGACGCAAGAGGCAAACCACTGGCTTTATCAAATTGCGTTAGGTGAAAGACAGTATGAAGATGCCCTTGGGTACTACCTTGCCTACAGCACCCTCTATCAGGAGTCGCTCAATGTGGAAAATCAGAAAGTGATCCAGCAGCTCACCTATCAATATGACGCAAAGCAAAAGACGCAAGAAATATCTATGCTAAAGCTTCAGAGTGAATTAAAGGACTCCAGGTTTGCTCAGATACAAAATTGGTTCTACCTGTCACTGCTAGGAATCCTGATGCTGATAGCCATCGGATTTCTGCTGTACACGAGAATGCAATTAAAGCAACACGCATTGCTATCAGAGGAAAGGGTGCAGCATCAAAAAACAAGGTTTAAGTCCGTGATCGAGGCGGAGGAAAAGGAAAGAAAACGCATTGCCGCAGAGCTGCACGATGGGTTGGGCCAGTTGCTATCTTCCGCTCGTCTTAACGTGGCAGCCCTTGATGGTCAACTTGATGCCGATAAGTCAAAGCAGATCAGCAACTCAATCAAATTATTAGATAGTGCAGTGGATGAAGTAAGAGGCATTTCGCACAACATGATGCCCAACGCGTTGATATCGATAGGCCTTGAGTCTGCACTTCGGGAACAGGTGCACATGCTTAATGACGCAGGCCAGTTCAAAGTCCATCTCGCGGTGCCTGAAAACAAAATAGCCATTTCGGAAGAACTGTCCATTTCACTCTACAGGATTATTCAAGAGCTCCTCAACAATGCACTCAAGTATTCTCACGCCAGGAATATTTGGATTTCCATTCAAATGCAAAACCAACGCCTGATAATTGAAATCAAAGATGATGGCAAGGGATTTGATACAGCGCTACCTCAAAATGGTATTGGTTGGGAAAATATCAATTCCAGGATTGAGGTTCTCAATGGGGACATCATTGTTGAGAGTGCACCAGAAAAAGGAACATCGGTATTACTAAACGTTGCGATATGAACGAGGTGGTAAAAATCATGATGGTCGATGACCATCAAATGCTGATCGATGGCGTGAAAGCCCTGTTAGCTGATCAAGCCAAATTTCAAATTGTAGTTGAATCAACCAATGGAGCGGATGCTTTGAGTCAACTGGAGCAAAGCGAAGTGGACATGATAATCACAGACCTTAACATGCCCCAAATGAGTGGAGTGGAATTGGTAAGAGAAGTGAAGCTCAAATACCCCGACATCAAGATACTGGTCTTGTCAATGCACAACAACCGGGAAACCATCAGTGAAATACTGATGTCTGAAGCGGAGGGCTATATCTTAAAGAATACTGGAAAACAAGAATTGCTGGCTGCCCTTGACAAGATAAACAATCACGGCACCTACTACAGCAATGAAGTCTTGTCTCTCATGTTTGAGAAAGTGAAGCATGAAAAGAAGAAGGAAAGCGCATTGAAAAAACTAACAGCACGAGAGCTGGAGATACTTCTTTTGATCACCGAAGAACTGTCTAGTGAAGAGATTGCTGAAAAACTCTTTATCAGTAAACGAACCGTAGATACACACCGGATCAACATTCTAGCGAAAACCGAAGTCTTCACCCTCGTGGGATTGATTAAATTTGCCTTTCAATACGGCCTTATTGACCCTGAAAAGGTTAACAAAAGACTATGAGCGATTTTTGCGTCATGAGATGGTCACAAAATAATATCCATATAAGTTTGGATGGCTCCGTGGGAGTCGTGCACTTCAATTTTAACGGGGCCGTATCCCGGCACAAACCATTCCTTTTTGTAGCTCACCGTATAACCCTGATCATTGGTGTATCCACTCTTGGTCATCCATTCGGCCTGTTTACGTATGAGCGCATCAAATTTTGCCTGCTGCTCCTGCTCTATTTTCTTATTCTCCGCCTCATAGTCCCTTACTACTCCACCCTTGCTCCAGCTTTCTGATTCTATCACGAATGCTTTATAAGTCTTTGCACCTATCTTCACTTCTTCCTCTGCGGTTACCTGAGCCACATAGTAATTGATGGTTAGATTTTGAATGTGCTGCGAAACATTCAGCTTGTGGGTGATGGTTTGATACACATCCTTCCGTTCTGTTACTTTAAATTCGCCATTGGAGAAAAGCCCACTCTCCGTATCCTGATAATAGCCCACTTTATTCTCCGTGGTAGTGTAGCTAAATGCCTTCACCGCTTCCTTGGTTGATTTAGTCCATGTCTCTGGAAAGCCGATCATGTAGTCATTGTATGATGCAATTCGATCACCCACCTTGAGCTTATTTGGAATTCGCGCCACCCCCTGAACAGCTACACCTATCGTGTCCCCATTTTGAATATTATATATTACATCCGCATTTCTAACCAGGTGCATGGTGTCATAATAGCAATAGTTTGTGGTTTTGTATTCATAGGTTCCATCGGTAGCCTCCAAGGTGTACCAAGATAGGAAAGGCGAATTGTGAACATCCGTGATTTCAAAGTTTGAGGTGAGATTCATCCAGGGTTTAACATTTCCCTCTTGAATATCCTGATTCAAATTGTCAATTAACTCATCACGCTGTTCAGGTTTCATTTTTTCCCACTTCTTTTCAGTACCAGGTAGTGTGTTGGCATATGAGGTGGACTTTACCTGGATCTTTTGACCTTTCTCTACAATGATGCATTGTGAATAAGAGGGTATTGAAGCTCCTGCCAGAAGGAGCATAAGGAGCCAAAGTACTAGGGACTTCCTTCGTTGGAATATTGACTGCTTCAGCATAACAATTAGTTAAGGTTTAAATAGCTGGAAGTCCATCCTTCATCCACTGAGCTTTTTTGACTTCCTTCCAGAGTGCCACCACATCTTCATGCCCATTTTCAGCAGCCCATTTCTTCTGCGTGAAGTTTGCCTTGCCGCCCACAAAAGCCACATACTTTTTGGCAGCATTCGAAGTGCTTGCATTGATTTCCATCATGACAACCTTTTCATGTGCCTTTTCAATCATGAGCAGTTTCACAACTTCCAGGTGACCATTTCCTGCCGCCAAGTGGAGCGCAGTAACGCCTTTAACAGATTTAACCGGAACCTTTTCAAAGTAGACTCCCGTGCCGCCTTTGGCTTCTTCATTCACCTTCGCGTTAGCATGCAAGAGCTGCAGTACACCGTCATAGTATCCCATGGCGCTTGCCAACATGAGAGGTGTAAATTTTTCAAACTTCGTGCGATTCAGTTGCCAGATGAGATAGTGCTCAAACTCAAAGTTGGCATCGGCTCCAGCGGCAAGTGCGGCTTTTACAGCCTCCGTATCTTTGATCTGAATCGCGGTGATCAAATCTTCATTTGGACCAGCAAACGAAAATTGCGCCACTGAAAGCAGTAGCATTAAAATCAAACCTTGTCTCATTGTTTTCATGATTTCCTCGTTAAGTGGTTATAGGACTAACTCTTCAAAGCATTGCGTTTTTGGTAGAGGAAATTTCGCCCCATTTCTAAAGTGTATCAATCCATACCGATACTGGAATTATATCAGTATGAATACGGAATGAGAAACCCAAAACAGACGTGTAGTGAAATGGGATTAGCGTAGACCCGAGTTGGGCCAAAGCGCGATGGCCACTAATCCAATGAGGCCAACAACAATTAGATAGTAGAGTGTTGGGATGATGGTTTTTCGCAACACGATCCCTTCATTGCCCAGGTATCCGACAGTAGCAGAAGCTGCCACCACATTGTGAATGGCAATCATGTTTCCTGCGGCAGCACCTACAGCTTGGAGCGCGACAATCATAGTAGTCGGCATGAGCAAACGCTCCGCCACGCCAAATTGAAAAAAGCTAAACATGAGATTACTCACCGTATTGCTGCCCGCAATGAAAGCACCTAATGCTCCAATAGTGGGCGCAAACAATGGATAAATCTGTCCTACATTCACGGCCACCCACTCTGCCATCACGATAGGCATACCCTGCAGGTCAAATTCATTAAATTCAGAATTGATGTAAATCCGCACCATAGGCACGGCAAAGAGGAGCACAAAGCCCGCACCAAAGATCATTTTACCACTTTCAGCAAAAGCGGATCTCACCTGCGTGGCTCTCATACGATGAAAGTATATGGTGATAAGGCACACTACAAAAAGTACGGTAGCAGGTAAATAAAGAGGCGCACTCAAAGCAGAAATTGAGGTACCCAGTATCTCTTTCCATCCAACTGTAATAGATGACAGCCATGATTTCAATGGCAACTGCGATAGCCGACTAAGCACCAGCAAGGAGATCACCATTAAATATGGCGCCCACGACCTAGCCAAGGAGAGGCTCGCCCTAGTTTTGATTCCGGTATTGGGATCTAGTTTACCCATCCAAGATGAAGGCCAGCTCTCCTTTTTTGGGAAGGCCCAGGGGCGTTGAGGTTGCAGGAAGCCCCTCTTGGCGACAAAAACAACTATGATCATACCTAATGAAGCGCCTAGTAATGACGGGAACTCCGGCCCCAGCAATATCCCTGTGAGCATATAGGGAATGGTGAACGCCAACCCGCCAAGTAACGCAAAGGGAAAAATTTCAAGCCCCTCTTTCCAGGACTTATTGGCTCCAAAAAAACGGGTCATCATGCATACCATAATGGTCGGCATTAGTGTACCCGCAATAGCGTGTATAACGGCTACATTGGTGGTGACCTGCTGGATGTAATCCATAAATGTGAGGCCCTGAGAAGCCAATTGAGCATCCAGCGCTGGGTTTTGAAGGCCACCTCTGATGCCAACCAGCACGGGAGTGCCTACCGCACCAAAGGTGACAGCCGTGCTTTGCACCATCATACCCAGCATTACCGCGGTTAGTGCAGGGAAGCCCAGGGCCAGCAGCAATGGAGCCACGATCGCGGCTGGCGTGCCGAATCCCGATGCGCCTTCAATAAAGGAGCCAAACAACCAGACAATGATTACCACTTGAATCCTCCTGTCTGCACTAATATCGGCAAACCCCTCTCGTATGACCTGTATGGCACCGGAGTACTTCAAAAGGTTGAGTAGCAGTATGGCAGCGAAAATGATGTACAGAATATCGAAGGTAATGAACAGACCCTGAATGCAGCTGGCGGCTAGCGTCACCAAAGACAATCCCCAGGCCCAGTACGCAATGAGGGCGGTCAGCACAAACGCTACTGGCATTGCTACTTTTGCCGGCAACCGGAAGCCAACCAGCATAGTCCCCGCAATCAGGATGGGAAGAAGGGCAAGAAGTGCGAGCGTGGTCAGACTCATGAGCTAGGTTAGGCTTTAAACTACTTACTAATTACCAATGACATATTGGGTGTTCTTCATTAGTAGTTAGTGATTAGTTATTAGTTATTAGTCATTAGTTTATTAGCGTTGATCATCGGCAATGGGCCTGACCACCTCTACCCAATGTTTTGGTTTCACTCCTGTGAAGTGTTCAATCTGGTGCCTGCAGCTGAAGCCGTTCGCCACAAGAGTTATTCCCTCTTTCATCGCCCTTACCCTGGGGAATAGAATTTCCTCCCCAATTTTTTCCGACAAGGTGTAATGTTCTTTTTCATAACCAAATGAACCCGCCATACCACAGCAGCCAGAAGGAATTTCTTCCACCGCACTACCGTTGCTTGCCAGGCTACTCTTCATGGCGGTGGTGCCATACAATGCCTTTTGGTGGCAGTGACCGTGAATAGAAATATCACCTTGCGGTGCCAGCTTCACTTTGATACGTCCCGCATCCATCTCCCTACTGAGGAACACGTCAATCATCATCACTTGCCCTTTCAGAAGTTTGGCTGCCTCGGCATCATCGATCAGGTCCGGCAGGTCTTCATTGAGGGCCGAAGCGCAGCTGGGTTCGCAAACTACGACATCTAATCCTTTACTCAAGTACATTTTAAGCTTATCTACGGTAGATTGACCACCTTTCTTGGCGTCTCTTAAAAAGCCATGCGACAGCTTCGGACGCTGACAACACCCCACATTCGCAAGTATCACTTCATAACCACAGCCTTGCAACAGCTCAAATGCCGAGATGCCAATTTGCGGTTCATGAAAATTAAGATAGGTGTCGGCAAACAAAACCACCTGCCTTTCTTTCTTCTCCTGAGCTTTGCCATGCTTTTCAAACCATTTGTAAAAAGGTTCTGTAGCATAGTCAGGTAAGGTCCGTCTTTTATCAAATCCTGCCACGCCATCAAGCAACGATTTGAACAGAGATGTATGCTGCACTGCGTTCACTATGCCAGATAAAGCACCGGAAAGTTTGGCTGAAGCCTTTGCGGAATCACGTATGAGTTTATCGCGAAGTTTTGCTCCATGTTTGTCGTAATACATCTGCAACACATCACTCTTCATCTTGGCCATGTCTACATTACTTGGGCACTCAGACTTGCAGGCTTTGCAAGACAAACACAGATCAAGCGCCTGATGCAAGCGAGGACTTGCCAGTCCCATGTCATCCAATTGATTGCTCATCGCCATACGCAGCGCATTTGCCCTTCCCCGCGTGGAGTGCTCTTCATCGCGTGTGGCTTTGAAGCTGGGACACATCGTTCCTCCTATTGTCTTTCGGCACTCACCCACCCCAGTGCACATGTGCACCGACTCAGAGAAGTTGCCTTCATTCTTATAGTGAAAGTGGCTCGTCACTTCCTGATCCTTGTAGGAAGCCCCGTACTTAAGATTCGTGTCCATGGGAGCCGCTTGCACAATCTTACCCGGGTTCATCAGATTCTCGGGGTCAAAAAGTCCTTTCACCTCCTTAAAGGCATTGTACAGCTTCTCGCCAAAGAACTCCTTATTAAACGGGCTCCTCACCATCCCATCGCCATGCTCCCCGCTCCAGGCTCCTCCGTGTTTCACGACCAGGTCAAAGGTTTCCCGCGCAATGATCTTCATTTTCTCAATGTCCTCTTGCTTTCTAAGATCCAAAATGGGCCTTACGTGTATCAAACCTACGCTGGCATGGGCATACATGGCCGCTGTAGTACCCTGCCGGGCACATATATGCATCACCTCTTCGATGTAGGCAGGAAGGTGCTCCACAGGAACTGCGGCATCCTCTATAAAAGCCAATGGCTTGGGGCCACCGGTCATTCCCATCATCAACCCAAGGCCTTTCTTCCTTACCAGGAGCACTTCATTGTATTCTCGGCCTTGTCCGTAGATAGGATAAGCGTAACCCTTTCCTTTTGCTTTTAGGTCCGTCACCATCTTTTCGGCACGAGTAATCACCTGCGCTTCATCCTCATCGTAAAATTCCACCAGCAGGATAGCTCCAGGTTCTCCATGGATAAAATGGCAATACTTTTTTGTAGTGAGGTTATCCCTGCTGAGTTTGATTACTGTTTCATCGATGATTTCTACAGCGGCAGGCTGGTAAGCTAAAATCTCCTTTACGGTACCGATGGCGTCCAGAAAAGTATTGAAGTGCAATGCACAAACTGACTTGTGTTTCGGTAGTGGCACAAGGTTCAACTTGAGGTCCAACGTTACTGCTAATGTACCTTCACTGCCTGTGACCAACTTAGCTAAATTCCAATGGTCGGTATTGGTGAATTCATCCAGATTGTACCCCCCTACTCTTCGCATTACTTTTGGAAAACGAGCGGCTACTTCACTCGCATTCTCTTCCACCAGTGATTTAAAATTTTTATAGATTTCTCCCTCTCGACTTGAGAGGCGCGCTATCTTGTCATACTCCTCCCGAGAAAGTTGTTGCAGCTTCAGTTCTGTCCCATCGGCCAGCAGCACCCTTGCCTCCAACACGTGATCGACCGTCTTCCCGTAAAGGATACTCTTCATGCCAGAAGAATTGTTTCCCACCATGCCGCCTACATTGGCTCGGCTACTGGTGGCAGGATCAGGCGCAAAATGTAAATTGTGCTTGGCTAATTCCGCATTGAGTTCATCACGTACTTTCCCTGGTTGTACACGCACCCACTTTTCCTCGGCATTGATCTCCAAAACCTTATCCATATACTTAGAAAAATCGAGAATAAGTGACTCTCCAACGGACTGGCCTGCAAGGCTGGTGCCCCCGCCTCTTGGCAAGATCGAAATCTTGTGCTTGGCGGCCAGCGCTACGGCCTTCTTCACATCGTCTTCATCTTTTGGTATCACTATGGCCACGGGCTTCAGCTGATAGATGCTTGCATCTGTAGCATACATTCCAAGGGAGTAATTATCGTGCAACACTTCTCCTTTGACTACTTCTTCTAAAGCAGTTACAAATGATTCAACTATTGTTTCCATAGATCAAGTATAGACCAAGTTAGCTATTCGCAGGGATAATTTTCACCATTGCAATCAAGAATGCAATGCCTTCTATATAATTCACTTTTTTTCTCTTCCCCTTTTGAATACATTCAATGGTCAACCTGAACCGCGCACCTATGAAAAATATTTTCTACCTTCTACTGATCCTTCTTCCTGTCTTCGGATACGCACAGAAGGACAAGGAAAAAGTAATTCAGTCTCTGGACGGCAAGCATGATCACTATGCCGGCATTGCAAAACAAATTTGGGAATTTGCAGAACCCGGCTACCTGGAAGACAAGAGTACAGCACTCTTGCAAAGTGAATTGGCTAAGGCTGGATTTCAAATTGAAAAAGGTGTCGCAGGCATTCCTACAGCATTTGTCGCTTCGTACGGTTCTGGTAAACCCATCATTGGCTTCCTGGGCGAATTTGATGCACTGCCTGGATTATCTCAGGAGGCATTCGCTCCAGAGAGAAAGATAAAAGTAGAGGGCGCACCGGGCCACGGTTGCGGACACAATTTGTTTGGAACTGGATCTATGGCCGCTGCTATCGAAACCAAAGAATGGCTGATCCGCACAAAACGATCTGGCACTATCCGATACTATGGAACGCCTGCCGAAGAGGCTGGAGACGCCAAGGTGTTTATGGTGCGCGAAGGACTGTTTGACGATGTGGATGCCGTAGTCACTTGGCACGCAGGAAACAAGAACACTGCTGGCCCCAGTACCAACCTGGCAACTAAATCTGGTACATTTAAATTTTACGGAATAGCTTCTCATGCAGCAGCAGCGCCTGAGCGTGGAAGATCTGCACTTGATGGTGTAGAAGCTATGAATAGCATGGTGAACATGATGCGCGAGCACACCACCGAGGCCACCCGCATTCACTACGTTACCTTAAAAGGTGGGGAAGCTCCCAACGTGGTTCCTGCTTATGCGGAGGTAGAGTATCTTGTGAGGCATCGCTCTCGAGATGAAGTGCGGGCGCTATGGGATCGCATCGTCAAGTGTGCAGAAGGCGCTGCACACGGCACAGAAACGAAAGTGGAAGTAAATGTAATTGGAGGTACGTTTGATCGCCTGCCCAACGAAACACTGAGCCGTGCGATGCATAACAATCTTCTTGCTGTGGGGGGCGTGAACTACACCGCAGAGGAAGCGGCCTTTGCAGAAAAGCTGCGCCTTTCATTTGGCAAGAGTGGCATTCCAATCGAAAGCTCAACTCAGATCCAACCTTTCGAATACAGCCACACCAATGCCTCTGCCGACACAGGTGACGTGAGTTGGGTAGTGCCTACGGTAGGCATGACAGCAGCTACTTATGTGCCGGGCACACCGGGACACAGCTGGCAGGCGGTATCATGCACGGGATCGTCCATTGGATTTAAGGGTATGATGGTAGCAGCAAAAACACTCACCATGACCGCCATGGATTTGTTCACGGATTCTAAACTCCTGGAGGCAAGTAAAAAGGAATTCAACGAAAAACGTGGCCCTAATTTTAAGTACGAATCATTAGTGGGCGATATACCTCCCCCACTCGACATCAGAAAATCTAAATAATTAATATCTAAAACCGAAACATGAAACGAATACAACTACTCGCTGCCACCCTGCTGCTGTCAATAGGCGTAAATGCGCAAAAAGATAAAGATCAGGTCATCAAAAATCTGGATGCAAAAGCCAGCGAATTCACAGCAGTGGCTAAACAATTATGGGAAAATCCTGAGTTGGGCTATCTTGAAGAAAAAAGTGCCGCCCTGCTTCAAGGTGAACTCAAGAAAGCAGGTTTCACCATTCAAAGTGGAGTAGCAGGAATACCGACTGCCTTCACGGCCACCTATGGTTCCGGTAAACCAGTAATCGGAATTTTGGGTGAATACGATGCCCTGCCCGGCATGTCACAAGCAGCAGTTCCTGAGAAGCAGGCCCGTGTAGCAGGCGCGCCAGGTCAAGCGTGCGGTCATCACCTGTTTGGCACTGGATCAATGGCTGCAGCCATTGGTGTGAAAGACTGGATGGTGGCCAATAAAAAATCTGGTACCATCCGATTTTATGGTACTCCAGCAGAAGAAGGTGGTTCAGGGAAAGTCTATATGGTACGCGAAGGATTGTTCAATGATGTGGATGCCATAGTGAGCTGGCATGCCGGAGATGCAAACGCCTGCAACCCAAGCACAAACCTTGCTACAATATCCGGCAAATTCCGATTTGGTGGTGTATCCTCGCATGCAGCCGCGGCACCTGAGCGTGGACGATCGGCACTCGATGGTGTGGAAGCTATGAATGATATGGTCAACATGATGCGCGAGCACACAACAGAAGGAAGCCGCATTCACTATGTGATTACCAAGGGTGGTGATGCTCCTAACATAGTTCCCGCCTCCGCGGAAGTTTATTATGTGATACGCCATAACAATCGCGAAGAGGTACGCTCGATGTGGAATAGAGTGGTAAAATGTGCCGAGGGCGCTGCGATCGGAACGGAAACAAAAATGGAGTATGAAATCATCGGAGGAACATACGACCGCTTGCCTAATGAGTCTCTTTCTAAAGTAATGCATGCCAACCTCACTAAAGTAGGTGGTGTGGCCTATACCGCAGAGGACAATGCATTTGCAGAAAAACTGCAAAAGACCTTACCTGGTCAGGTTCCACCCATATCTGAGGCAGGAAAAGTACAGCCAATGAAACACGAAGATGGAAAAGCTTCTGCAGATACGGGCGATGTGAGTTGGAATGTTCCGCTAGTGGCCATGCGTGCTGCCACGTGGGTACCTGGCACACCTCCACACAGCTGGCAGGCAGTGGCAGCCGGGGGCACTCCTATCGGTTACAAAGGCATGATGGTAGCCGCTAAAACCATGGCGCTCACTGCTGCAGACTTGATGAGCAACCCTAAAATGTTGGAGGACGCAAAAAAAGAATTCAACGAAAGAAGAGGTGCGAACTTCAAATACGAAGCACTACTTGGCAACAGAAAGCCTGCGCTGGATTATCGAAAATAGCTGCTACTCTTTCTTCAATTTTCCCTGGTATGTTTTTTTAAATAATTCATACCGGGGAATTGACACCCCTATCACATACGGACTGCCGGGATTATGATGGATGTAATCTTGATGGTATCCCTCTGCACGATAGAATGCTTTAAGTGGCGCTATTTCCGTCACGATAGGATTTGCAAACAGGCCGCCTTCTTCATACCGTTTTTTTGCCGCCACGGCAATATCTAATTCTTGCGGTGTAGAGTAAAACAAAATTGATCTATAGGAATTTCCTCTGTCCGGGCCCTGTCTGTCTTTTGTAGTGGGATCATGAGATGTGAAAAACACATTTGTCAATTCCTTGTAGTCAATTATTGATGGATCATAATAGACCAATATCGTTTCGGCATGTCCGGTGGTCTCTGTGTTTACGCGTGCATAGGTAGGATTATTCGTGGTGCCCCCAGCATAGCCCGAAATCACGGAGTCGACACCCACCACCGCTTCAAATATATGCTCGGAACACCAAAAACAGCCTTCTGCAAATGCAGCAATGGCTTTACCTGCGGGAGGCGTAAGACTGACTTCATACACCTCAGTCTTCTCCTGAGTGGCGCTCGCCTTTTTGGATTGGCCAGAACAGCTCGCAAATAAAGTAACAATCAAAAGTGAGGAAATTAGTCCTTTCAGAGATTTCATGATTCAAGTTTAGACAATAGATAATTGGATAACGCTTTAGAGCGTCAAGTGGTTTAATGGATCGTAATGATTTCGAAGAATTGTCAGTGAGATTGCAAAAGAATCCCTACCAGGTGGTTGCCTTGAAGTTCTTTGCCGCGCGAAGAATATCTCTTCTGCTAATCTGCCCCTTGAGCACACCATTTTCTACGACAGGCATTCTCCTGATAGGGCTATGTAGGAATTGGTTTGCAGCCGACACCACGTCACTATCAGGCGGCACAGTCTTCACATCTGCGGTCATATAATCTGATACTCTTTTAGAATCGATCGGAAGGTTGTGATAAGCTTGATCTACTATAATTCGCAAACAGTCCTTTTCGGAGAGCATACCCACTAGCTTACCACTCTCATCGAGCACGGGGGCACCGGATATTCGCTTATCGATGATAATTTCAATAGCCTCTTCAATGGTCTGATCTGGCCTGAAAGTGATAAGATCACTAACACCCACCATGTATTGGGTCACGAGCTCATACTTGGGCTGACCTGCGCTTAGCTCCTCTTTTGTCTTGAAATTAGGCTTGAAATTCATAAATAAAAGGCTATTAGGGGTTTAACTCTAAAGTGGGTGTAATTAAAGATAAGCGTTTTTACCTAAAGTTACAAGAATCCATCCCCCTGACAGGGTTACCAGTAATGCGTAACTTTGCTATTCATGAAACATAATACATTACTTATGAAATTCAGAATTGTTGCCCTGCTACTGCTTGCAGGGGTTTTTTCTAGTTGCCAACGCCAAAAGGAAGTGGCAAAAGACAACAACATCACCGCCATTGTTGGTGGCACGATACTGGGAACATCAGGACAGACGCCCATCGCAGATGGTATTCTACTTATACAGGATGGAGTGATTACAGCGGCAGGCAGCCGCGCTGATTTCCAAATTCCTGAAGCAGCCACAGTAGTAGATGCCTCTGGAAAATTTCTGATGCCAGGGATTATCAACGCCCATGGTCACATTGGAGATGTGGAAGGATTGGAATCGGGGAAGTACTCACGAGCGAATGTAATTCGTGACCTAAAACTCAACGCATTTTATGGCGTAACAACCATCAACAGCCTGGGTGGTGATCAGCAGGTATCCATTGATATCCGAAACGAGCAAGATACTGTGAAGCACAACTTCAGCAGGATCTTTGTAGCTGGTGCCGTAGTGGCTGGAGACACGCCCGAAGAGGCCCTCAGAATGGTAGAGGAAAATGTAGCTATGGGCGTTGACTTTATCAAAATTAGAATTGATGACAATCTGGGAACAGCTGAAAAAATGAAGCCCGAAGTTTACGAAGCGGTCATCAATCGCGGAGCTGAACTTGGTATTCCGGTGGCCGCGCATATTTTTTATCAGGAAGATGCCAAGGCGATGCTGCGACTGGGAGTAAAGTTCATAGCACACAGTGTTCGTGACCAAATTGTTGATGAGGATTTTATTCAGCTGATGCTGGACAAGGAGGCATACTATTGCCCTACCCTTATGAGAGAAGTCTCGACCTTCGTTTATCAAGAGACGCCAGCATTTTTTAATGATCCATTTTTCTTAAAAGCAGCGGATACCGCATTGCTACTCCAACTCAAAGAGCCGGAGCGGCAACAAAGAATTAAAGAAAGTAAAACCGCTCAGGGATATAAAAGAGCACTTCAGATCGCTATGCAAAATCTTAAAATCTTATCCGATCGTGGAGTGAAAATTGCGATGGGCACTGACGCGGGGCCACCGGCAAGATTCCAGGGTTACTTTGAGCATGAGGAGATGAAGTTGATGGTTGAGGCAGGCCTCACTACGCTGCAAGCCCTGGAGGCGGGCACAAAAACAGCTGCCGCATCGATTCATCAACCGAGGTTGGGCACCTTGGAAAAAGGAAACTTCGCTGACTTTCTCATCTTGAAGAACAATCCGCTCGAAGACATTCTCCACACCCGAAGTATTGAGTCTGTGTATATTGGAGGAAGAAAATTGCCGGACTAGCTAAAGGTCAACTCATTTCTTGTTTAGAAATTGCTTTTGAAAAAAAGAGGCAGTCGCATTGCCGACCTTGATGGCATTGGACCATTTCATCCAATGATGCGTGTCATCTACTATCATCATTGTTTCCATTGGTACACCCTTCTCACGAAGACGTTGAACTAAATCAGTGCTTTCAGAAACGCGAACATTTCTATCATCATCACCGTGGATGATCAACACCGGTGACGTCCACGAATCGACAGTAGAAACCGGGGACGACTCCCATGCCACCTTCAAAGCTTCCTCAGCATCAGGAGCTTTTTCGTATTTATCTGGCGCGATCATGTTTCTTGTCCTGCGAATTGTCCTGTCATGCACCCCGTGAATATCTACTCCAGCAGCAAATAACTTTGAATCCCTGCCCAGTGCCATTGCAGTCAGAAATCCTCCGTAGGATCCTCCGTAAATTCCAATGCGGGTTGGATCGACATTCGGCTGCTTTGCAAGCCACTCTCCCGCTGCTTTAATATCGATATACTCAGAGGCCCCGGCACTTCCCGCTTTCTCTGGCCTGTGGAATTCATATCCATAGCCAATTCCTAGTCTGTAGTTGACGGTGATTACAATAAACCCAAGGTTGGCCAAATATTGATTGTAGGAGTAAGCATTGGAGTAGTAATCAGAATAATGCCAACCCAATAGCATTTGTCGCGGAGGACCACCATGCACATAAATCAGTGCGGGCTTCTTTGCCGGACCCCCCGCAGATTCAAACATTTGTCCATGCACTGTAAGTCCGTCCGGGGTTTTAAAAGTGATTTGCTTTGGCACAATCAGGCTCCTGGTGGGAAATTCCGATGGGATATTTTTCGCTGCAATGAGTTTGGGTTTCCCGTTGTTGAAAGATTGCACAGTAGGTAGTGGTGGGCGCTGCGCGGTTGCACTCAAATAGACAATTTGAGAACCATCCCCTGTGAGGCGTGGCGCCCATTCTATACCATCACCGGGCGTGATCACTTCCATTGCAGCTTTGTCAATTGGTACCCTGATGAGATGCCTTCTGTCAATATCCAATTGATCAGGACCTGTATTGGCGCTGGCCATCAACCACTTTCCATCCGTGCTCATGCTGATGTACTCACACATAAAATTTCCTTTCGTCAACTGCATAGGCGCTCCACCTTTAGAAGAAATAGAATACAAATGTGGCCAGCCATCGTGATAGGCTAGAAAGGCAATGCGATCACCCGCACCCCAATGCAGATTTGTGCCACCATGCGTAGTAGGTCTCGACCCGGCCAAGGTCTTGGGTGATTCCCATAGTAATCTTGCTTCGCCAGTACTTACTTCAGCCACCATAATAGACCAGGGGCTGTGGTGATTTTCTAATAGCGCCTTTGGTGCCCCTCCTTCCCCCGGTGTCCTTACAAAAACGATTTGTTTCCCATCTGGCGACCAGCGGGGTGAGCGATCAATGTCAAAAGAGGGAGCAATCCAGGATATGGACGTATTGGAAAAATCATAGATTCCTATTAATTGATGTTCCGCCCTGTCCGCAAGAAATACCATTTTGCTTCCATCTGGAGACCACTCCAGCGAATGCACCAGCCCCCGAGTGACGAATAGGCTTTTTGGATTTTCTTTTCCTTCTAATGCTGCGGTCCATACCTGCCCTTTGTATATGTAAGCGATCTTGTCGCTGCCCGGAGAAATGACTGCTGCATCACCTTCGCCAATCGCTGTGGCCTCACCGCCAGCATAAGGCACTTTCCAAACAGTAACCCTTAATGGATTTGCAGCAAAGGATGGATTGACTGGCTCGAGATCCCCCCAGTTTGATCCATGATCGCCACCGCGCACGTACACCACCCACTTCCCATCTTTCGAAATGGATATATTAGTCAACTCCTGTCCGTCATCGCTGCTGTAGTTGGTGAGTTTTCTTGCAGCAAAATCAGGTGCTTCAGCCACGTAGATATTTCTTTTGCCTTGCTCATCAAAAGCCCAGGCTATCTTATTTCCTGTGGCCGCAGTCGTCAACTCAGTAGGAAACGGATAGGTTTTAATCTGCTCCAGGCTGAACTGCTGCGCCTGCACAACAAGGTTCAAATTAAGCACAAGTGCAATGAGGCAGTAGGTAAAGATGTTGGCTTTCATGGGAATGATTTTTTGTTCAATCCAATTTAGCCAAGTCTTTTGCTAGGGCAATGAGAATATTGACAGGTGGTTAAATCTCAAGCTTGATTATTAAAACTCAAGGCGGTAACTGAGCACAGGAAGAAAGTCGCGCTCACTTCTCAGTCATCCCTAATAGCTCCTTCAAATAACTTCCCCAAACAAGGGGATTACTATGCGTGCCATGGCCACTGGTTTGATCTGAGATAGGAATGAGTATATACCGCCCATGCTTCACTTTCTTTATCTCCTCTTCCAGGATTCCCAGCTCAGGAGGGTTGACCTGATCATCTGCCGAATTGATGGCGAACAAAGGCGCCTTGATCTTTCCTAAGTGTGGCGCAGGATTATAAAATCTACTGGCGTCAAACTGATAAATCATATCGTTGGCATCCAGGCCGGCTTTGTATCGCTCCACTCTATTGCTCAAAAACTCTTCTGCAGCCTCACGAGTTGGCGCAGCTTTCTGCCATTGCAGCGGACTGCTTGTCATAAACATCAGTGGATAGATCGCATGGGTAAGACCGAGAGGTTGTTCGGAATATTCACCACCCTTCCATTCCGGATCCGATTGTATCGCATCAATAATCATTTTTCTTATCATTCGATTGCGGCCGGCAATCTCCACGGGTGCACTCGCCAATGGCATCAGCGCATCCATAAAGTCTGGATACATGTATCCCCAAACCCAGGTATGCATACCTCCCATCGAGGTGCCCATCACCAATCTCAGGTGATCGACCTTTAGGTGCTCAGTCAATAACCTGTATTGTGCCACCACCATGTCGTCATAAGTATACTTGGGAAACTTCATATGAAGGCCATCACTCGGTTTACTGGACTTGCCGTGTCCAATTCCATCTGTGAGAATAATATAATACTTGCTCGCATCCAGTAGTTGTCCTTTGCCAAACAAATTGCCAGCGAATCGATCGCTCAAAAATCCGGAGCCGTTGCCAGTGGTACCGTGCATGATGAGTACGGCATTGTCCACCGTACCAGCAGCATTTTTGTGAGGAACTCCAAGTGTCGTGTAATGGAGGTTCATCACGGGAATACTTCCTCCCTCAGAAAATTCAAAATCAGAAATTTGATAATCTCCCTCCTGTATTCCACTAGTAACCTGAGCGAGTAAGGAAAACGATATTAACTGTATTGTCAGCAGTAGTGTGTGCCTCATATCATTAATTGTTACCTCAAAATGTTTTACAAGCGTCCTAACTTTTACTCAAATCTAACAAAAGACCCCATGTGACCCCACTGATGCTCCCGAATCGTGGGGGATATATTGTTGTACTGTGCGATCCGTTGACAAGAAAGCGTCAGTAATTCAGCGAATCTTTATAAGATTACGACACTTGATGGTGACAACCTGAAGCGTATGACACTACTGGAACAATTTTATTCTTATAAAAATGGATTGGAGATTACCATTACCTTTTTTGCGGGCGCTCAAGCTATTTACCTTATTAGCAGGCGAGGATCCAGAAATGTAGCACTGATTCAGGGCACAATTTTCTTGCTGCTAGCCATCCACTTTCTTTTCCTCACACTAAGAAATACCTTTAATATTGAGGGATTTGATGCTTTCCAATCCCTTCTTTTCATTAGCTATGGACCAATAAGCTACTTGATGGTGAATACGCTTGTTTATCAGCACAGCAGCGTAAAGAAAGAAGTTGTCTTTCTAGTGTTTTCATTAGCACTGGTCCTACTCTATTTGTCAACCACTACCTTTACCAGTTTCAACCTCGGTGAATACTTTTGGAATATTAGTTTCACGAGTTATGGCATTTACCTTACATTCAAGCACCCTCACACAATCACACCAAATCAAAAGGCATGGCTGCTTCAGTTCTTGTGGGGCTTCACAATAGCTTTTTCGATCTATCCTATCGTTCATGTTTCGCTCCTCTACTTTCCCGACAGCTACTTATCTTTTAAAATACCATTCACTACCTTTTTCCTTTGCTTTGTCATCAACAACTTCAGGCATGTACTGATGAAACCACAGGTTTTGAACTTTAGTAAATTAGCATCTAATAGGCTTATGCAGGGTGAGCCAGACGCTGTCATTTCAGCAATTCGCACTAAGATGAAAAACGCTGAGCCCTACTTAGACCCTCACTTGGATCTAAAAAACTTTTCACGGCACCTTGGCTACAGCGAACGCCAAATCTCCGAAGCAATCAATCGAGGGTATCGACAAAACTTCAGTCAGTTTATCAATGATTACCGACTAGAAAAAGCAGTGCAGATCATGAAGGAAGATGGTGAGCACCTAAAACTTGTAAAGGAAATAATGTACATCTCTGGCTTTAGCAACAAGGTAAGTTTCATTAGTGCATTTAAAAGCAAATATGGCCTTACGCCTTCCAATTTTAGAAAAAGCCTGCTAGCACCGACTGCAATCAAAGAAGCGCAGGATTGACTTTCCCCTGACCTGCCTTGGAAATACCTGATTTTATTTAAGCATTACAGACTACCGTAATGTTATGCGTGTGCGCGTTATCATTGGTTGACACCACCTGCACTTGCTCGCCATTTTGGAGCTTGGCAAAGTCCGCAGGCTCCAGCGTCACAGAATGACCGTGGGTCGCAGAACCAAAAATGTTATACGACTTGGCAGTACCGCTCACTACGTCCTCCTTGGGGATACTTAGGGTGTGCCCGTGGTTACTTGAAATCGACAGCGGCTTCGCTCCCTTGTCCACGCAGCTTGGCGCTGGAGCCACATCTTCAGAACTGGAACAACCTGACAGCACATACAGTCCGGATATACCACCCACTACACCACCAATCGCCCGCTTCAAGAATACTTTCCTTTTCATAAATTACATTTTAGCTTTAGAAGATGGCCATAAAGAAAAGAAATTCTTGTTTCGGGAGATAAGTGCAGGTCAACTAATAGGTTAAGAATCGCGATTTTAAACCATTTGGCGGATCTAAGCACAGGCGAAGAAAGAAAAGATTTGAAGCAGCATGCAAAAGATGGCGGCAATGGGACATAACATCCCCCAAACATTCTTATTTTCGTAGTGCGTATACTTACCCCTAAAACTATGCTAAAGAAAATATTACTCGGAATTGGTGTTCTAATTATAATTTTTGTGCTGTGGTCCGTTTACGGCCTCTTCATAGCAACTCCTGCCAGCCCTCCTGACACTGCTGAAGGAAACTTTGGCGACCTTCAGATAAAGGTGGAATACAGCAGACCTTACAAGAAAGGTAGACTCATCTTCGGAGAAGAAAGTGCCGGTGCCTTGCAACCCTACGGCCAGTACTGGAGATTGGGTGCTAATGCGGCAACACAAATTACGTTTAGCAAAGATGTGCAGTTTGCTGGCGAATCTGTTCCAGCAGGCACTTACAGAATGTATGCCGTGCCGGGAGCCAACGAATGGGAGGTTTCCCTCAACAGCGAAATAGATGTCTTTTTTGGCGTGGCAGAACCTAACTACGACCTCGATGTGGTGAAAGTAAATGTACCTTCGCAATCAGCACCGGAAACAGAGCAGTTTACCATAAGTTTCGAAGGCGGTGACGGTGGTGCCATCATGAACTTTGTCTGGGATCAAACCAAAGTGAGCATTCCCATCACGGCTCAGTAATCATCGTGCTTACATTTTTGAAAAAGAAATGGTGGATTGCATTTCCACTGTTTCTTATTTTCTTAGGACTTACCTATTGGCTGATTGGTAAAATCCAATATCGCTCCAACGTGATGGATGTGGAAGACTACTCTCCGATCTCCACCCTCAAAGTTCCCGAGCACCATCCTACCCAAGCCAAGTTTCCCTTCATCGATGTGCACAATCACCAGTTCACCATGCCAATCCAGGACTTGGATAAGTTGGTAAGTGAGATGGATGAGTTGAATATGGGCGTCATGGTCAACCTCAGCGGATTCAGAGGCAAATACCTGGAGTGGGCATTGGATAATGTCAACGAAAAGTACAGCAATCGATTTATCCTCTTTCTCAATATTGACTTTGAAGAACTGGATGACGATGGATGGCCAGATAATACCTTGAAGATGATGGATGAAGCCAGGACACTTGGCATTAATGGACTCAAGGTTTACAAAAGTCTCGGCCTTACAGAAAAGGACAATGAAGGCAATCGCATTGCCGTAGATGACCCCAGACTGGATCCCATCTGGGCAAAGTGCGGTGAGTTGGGTATTCCGGTACTGATTCACACTGGAGAACCTAACGCCTTTTGGAGTCCTAAAGATAAATACAATGAGCGCTGGTTGGAGCTAAAGCAATACCCCAGTCGCTATAAGGATCCAGCAAAGAACCCCTCCTTCGATGAAGTAATGACGGAACAACACAATGTGTTCAGAAAACATTCTGGAACCAAATTTATCAATGCGCACTTGGGTTGGTATGGCAACGACCTGCAAACACTTGCCAGGTTGATGGACGAAATTCCCAACATGTATACCGAAATAGGTGCGGTGATCGCTGAATTAGGAAGGCAACCGATTGCGGCCCGAAATTTCCTCATCAAATACCAGGATCGAGTAATGATGGGCAAAGACACTTATAAGAAAGAAGAATACTACACCTACTTTAGGGTACTAGAGACAGCCGATGAATACTTTGATTACTATAGAAAACGTCATGCACATTGGAAAATGTATGGCCTTGACTTACCGGATTCGGTGCTAAAAAAAATATATTATAAAAATGCGCTGAAAGTCATCCCCAATATTGATAAATCTCTTTTTCCCCAAGATTAACAGTAACTTAGCAAACAAAAATAGAAGATCTAATGGCAACAAAAATTACAGTAAACAACAATGGTTCCTTAAAGGTTGAAGGAGATTTTGAGATTGTAGATAGAGAAGGGAAGCCATATGGCTTGCAAGGCAGAACTGTACTAGGTTTGTGCCGATGTGGTAAGTCTGCCAACAAGCCCTTCTGCGATGGCTCTCACAATGGCCACTTTGAACACGATGCAAAGGCATTTGATTTGCCTCCGAAAAAAGTATAGCGAACCCTAGAATGGCACCCAGCAAACTGCCTTCCATAAAAGAATCGCCCAGCAAGGTCAAACCTGCAATCAGTAGCGATATTCTTGCCGAGGTAAATCCTGTTTCCCTGGAAGAAGGATGTATCTATGTACACTGCCGCTGTGCCAATCGTGGTGATAATCTCTTGGTGAGAATATGGAAGACCACCTATTTAATTGCCAGAGGTATGGGTGATAAGACCCAGTTGCTACATGCAGAGAATATCACGATTGCACCGCAATGGTTGCTGGTGCCCAAAGGCGTGACTCATAATTTCTTATTAGTATTCGGCACCTTGCCAAAGAGTTGTACGCAATTTGATTTGGTGGAAGAGATTGCACAGCCTGGCGGCTTTGAAATCAAAAACATCAGTCGCAACGAGACGGATGTGTATCATATCAACATACTTTAAGGCTTTAGACACCTCAAAGTTAGTCGTCATTGCGATCCTCCGCTAGGTGGAGAAGCAATCTCCAATTAAGGACCCTTAGAACAGGAGATCGCCATACCTTATCGGGCTCGCGATGACGGTTTGGTATCAGAGTGAGGATAAAAAAATACCCGGCCACCAGGACCGGGTATCTTATTACTTGATCTTACAAAGTCAGCGAAGCCAACCGATCAAGTTTTAAAATCCTCATTTCAATTTTATCAAAACACTTAAAACTGCACGAGGTACAATCTACTTCTCAGCATTTCACACCTGTGAAATTAAGTGTAGTAAATTTTGATAAAACATTCGTGGGACTAGACATGGTACCTCCTTTCTTTAAGTGAAACATAAGCACTTTGTTTTGCTCAATTATACTTAGAACGTTAAACAAAATGCCGATAGCGACAACTATCACTACCAATAACGTAAATCTCACCTAAAGATTCATTACCGAGGTCAAAAAATTTAGTTGTGCGCTAGTTGCGGAAGTGCTTTGCGTGCTTGCACCACATGACGCTGATTGTGATAGACCACCACGCGGAAGGTGTCACCCAGTTGTAATTTGATCCATTTGCTAATCGAAATTCCCGTTTTTACTTTGGCGAGGTCTACCCTTCTGGCGCTTTGTAAAAGGTTTAAGAGACGATCCTGCTGCTGAACAAACTCATCAATAACATCTTTATTCAGCACCTGAAGAAGTGGGTTCATCGACTTGAAGGTCTTCATCTTATTCAACTTTCCGTTTTCCCCAGGCAGCATGCTCAAAGCAAAATAATTGCCCAGCCAGCCACTTTTATATTCTTCATTTTCAGAAACTTTGGCGCTATTGATTCTTGTTTCAATCTCCGGAACATAAAAGCGTCCATATCGATTCAGGTGCTCCAAGCATTCTAAGGCAGACCAACTGTCAGGGGCCTTTCGTTGGTTGAGCATTTCTACAGGCACATCAGAAAATTGCAATACCTCCTGCTTCACACTTTCTGTGCGTTTAATAAGATCATCTAATAAGGTGCTTCTGGTCATCTTTTTTTTATACAAAAGTCCATAGTGCAGGTCTAAATTACATTGATTGAAATCAAGATTTTTTCAATCTACTCAGCGTCTCCGGAGTCATGCGAAGGTACGAAGCAATGTATTTATTGGGTACCTCCTGAAATAGATGTGGACTGCGCTTAATCACTCGCCTATATCTCTCCGCAGGGGAAGATGTCAATAAATCTTCTTCACGTTCCATTTGCTGCAACACAAATTGTTCAAGCACGGTCTGATAAAGCGCCCTGTATGTCGTGTCATTATCTAAGATCTCATGAAAAACTGCCATGGGCAGCGCCAGTAATTGACAGCGCTTGATCGCCTGAATGGAATATCTTGTGGGTTTGCCTGACAGAAAAGAATCCAGTGCCATAAACAAGGTGGCAGGATATGCAAAGCGGATGGTATGCTCCTCCGATTCGTCCGTCATGAATACACGCAGTGTACCGGACAACACATAGTAGATATTTTTCTCCGTTGCCCCTGCTTCTATTAAATATTCATTGCGTGCCAAGGTCACTTGCTGACTTGCAGAATGATTCTTTACCAATGTGCTGAAGGATTCGATGGACATCATGTCTAAGCTCAGGAATTCGTTTGATCCTCACAAGCTCTTATCATTAAAAGCTATACTTTCCTTTCATCATTTTTTATGGGCCGAGTAAGAATATTAACGTATAATTATGAACCATAACGAGGTCGATGATCACAAACACCATTGCCATCTTCTTTATCCTGGCCTTTGCCGTCATTCTTTCGCTGTGGCTCGAAAAGAGATACGCCACCTTCAAAAAACTGGGCGCTGGGGCGATCGCGATTATCCTGGGTATACTCCTTTCCAATTCGGGCTTCCTGCCGGGCGATTCTCCTGCCTACGACTTCCTGATGTCGCAAGGTGTCAGTGCTTCTATCGTCCTTATTTTATTAAGCGTAGACATTCGCTCCATCAAACAAGCGGGCCCTACCATGCTGAAGGCTTTTTTGCTGGGTGCCATTGGCTCCGCGCTGGGCGCGATGACCATGAGCTGGATTCTCGCTGATGCAATTGGTTCCGAGTCCTACAAATTGGCCGGACAGTTCACCGGAACCTATGTAGGTGGCGGGATGAATTTTGCGGCACTGGGACGCGCGTTTGAAACTTCCTCTGACTTGTTTACAGCCGGCATCGCAGCAGATGTGATCATCACCGCCATATGGCTGGTGGTTTGTTTGGCGGCTCCTATCCTGCTCACCCGGAAGGGCAACACAGACGAACAGGTAGCTGCGCCAACTCCTGCAAAAGACGGAAGCTATACGATCGAAAAGTCTTTGTACCAAAGTGACGGCTCTATTAATATCTCACACATCGCGGTATTGGTGACGGTGGTCTTTGGGGTGATCTGGATTTCAGAGGCGCTGGGACAATACCTTTCCTTCCTCCCTGAAATCTTGTGGCTGACCACGCTGGTGTTGCTCACCGCACAAATTCCCTACATCAAAAAGATAAGTGGTGGCGCCATGCTGGGTAACTATTTGCTCCTCCTCTTTCTGGCAAGCAACGGAGCCAAGAGTGTGGTCGCCAACATCGTTGCTGTGGGTCCTGCAGTATTCTATTTTGCCGTAGGCACCATCTTTTTGCACGGCATATTCCTGTTTGGCGTGGGGTACATGATGAAAATCGATGCGGGCACCCTTGCCGTTGCCTCACAAGCCAACGTAGGCGGAAGTTCCAGTGCACTTGCGCTGGCCAGTGCGCGAGGTTATACAGACAAAATCCTTCCCGGTATTGCCGTAGGTCTGCTGGGCTATGCCCTGGGCAATTATTTAGGGTTGTTAGTGGGAAATATTATGCATGGTATACTATGATCTGCTTTGAAGCACCTCCCTTGAACATATTCAAACATGAATACCAAAATGTTAGAAACACTTTAAACCAAATCTTTCAAACTAAATGCGCATAATACCTTCATTCATTTTTATACTTTTTGTGACCAGTGTTGCCGTAGGTCAAAATGACTTTCAAAGCACTTTCAGCAAAACTGGACCTTACAAAGAGAACTTCCGAATTGAGCTTTCAGATGGCGATGGGAATTCCATTGGCTTACCTATAAGCATTATAAAAGGCAAAAGTGAAGGTCCTGTTTTTACGATCGTTGCGGGTGTTCACGGCTTTGAATACCCTCCTATTGTGGCCACACAAGCATTGATGAAAGAAATTGACCAGGAGCAACTTAAAGGAACTCTCGTTGTAATTCCCATTGCGAGCCTAGCTTCATTTTATACCCGAACTCCCTTTATTAATCCACAGGATAAAAAAAATCTGAACAATGCCTTCCCCGGAAAGGCCGAGGGCAGTATCACGGAGCGAATAGCACATTTCATCACTACAAATGTTATTTCCGCCAGTGATGTTTTTTTAGATATCCATGGTGGGGATGCACCGGAAGACCTGATTCCTTTTGTATGTTATTACAACAACACTAAAGGGGCAACGCAGACAGCTTTGGCCAGGAAGTTATCTGAAAACAGCGGCTTTGAATATGTTGTTTCCTATCCCTATACCATTTCAGATACGGAGCCGGCAAAGTATGCTTTCAAACAAGCAGTACAAGATGGAAAAACAGCCTTAAGTATTGAGTGTGGGAAATTAGGCATTGTAGAAGAAGAGAACCTGAGCTTGATCAAAAAGGGTGTTTACAACATGCTTGCCGCTATGGATATGTACGCCAATGGCACAGCACCTGCGGAAAACCTGATCTATCTCAATAGCCAGGTCTATGTAAGATCTACCGTGCAAGGTATTTTCTACAGCGAGCGCAAGGCAGGAGATGTGGTCAAAAAAGATGAAATCGTTGGCCACACTACGGATGAATTCGGAAAAGTGCTAGAGGTCTATAAGGCTCCAAGAGATGGAATCATTTTGTATCAATTGGCTACCCCACCCATCAACGTGAATGACACCGTCATGTGTATTAGTTCGAATATGGAGGGGTAAAGGAGGTAAAGTGATTTGCCCAACGAGGTCCTCATCTTGATTTCCCTCAACGTCTTCATGTTGGCAGCAAGCTTGTTTTGATGAACCAGAATCACGAAATTAGTATATAAAATATAGCGACTATGGGTGTAATTGAGCTAAGGAGGAAGATAATGGAACGAGTAAGTTCAATAGAGAATGAAGAAATTTTAAAAGAAATTTACGACATCATTGGGGCAGAGGCCGATTTGGAACCAGTATATAAATTGACAGATGAAGAGAAGAATGCAATTGAAGTCGGACTTAAAGACCTTCGAGAGAGAAGAGTAGTTTCTTCAACTAAAGCCAATGAACTTATCCAAGAATGGCTAAAGAAGTAGTCTGGACCGAAACCTCAGTGCGGGATAGACTAGAAATTTTTCAATTTTGACTTATCCACAACAAGTCGGCAATCTACAGCAACAAGCTTGAATATCTATTTAATGAATCTGTCAAATTACTTGCAGAATTTCCTCAAATGGGAAACCCTACAGACTTTGAGGATTTAAGGGTAAAGATTGTGAGAAATTACAAACTCTTTTACCGGGATACTCCAAACAGAATTGAAATCATCAGAGTTTGGGATTCTAGGCAAAATCCTATGGACTTGACAAAAGAGTAATAAGCCAGCTGTCAACATTGTGCTCCATGAATAATTCTTCTGCTTTTTACTACCCAGAAACATGTAACCTCGTACCGATCTACTTGAAACTAAGCAGACACGAGCATATAAACTTACACCTGTGTCATGAGTCATCTGCTTCACCACGGCATCCTCTTCAAGAGAGGCTGTTTAAATCTTCAGTCATTTTAATCACACAAAGCGAAGGTGAAATACCGTCAACACTACGCTACTTTCTCAATTGAAAGCCTTACTTTTCGTTTTCAAACTCCTCTATGATGAAATATATACAAACGGCACTATTCATTTCCATAAGTCTAATACTCGCAAGTTGTGCTAATGAAACCAAAAGCGATACCACCTACGGAAAGGCAACCACAGAGCTGATCGAAATGGTGGAAGGCAATCCGGAGATCAAGAGGCTCCTTATAGCCTCCATTGAGAAGGTGAAAGAAATAAATCCGGACAAGGTCACCAACCCAGCTCAATCCCTGGAAGAGTACTACGAATTTGTTTCGTGGGCAGAAACGTCAATGCCATGGCAACTCATAAATCCCGAAGGGGGCGAAAATTTAACCAGTGACATCCTACAGGGTGTTGGGTACTTCTACTATCTCGTTGACCAGCCACTGCCCGAGCTGGAAGGCAATGGAAATTATAGAAATACTTTGCAATACGTGGAGCCGTTTAGCTCATGGCTAGTTGACTTTAGCAAGAACTGGGGCGCCTACCTGAGCACAGAAGATTCATGGAACGAAACCTACTACCAGACTGCACTTGCCGCAGAATCGTTTGGCGTTTCAAAAGGATGGTATGAAGATCCCTCCAATTGGAAAACATTTAATCAGTTTTTCTCAAGGTATTTAAAGGATCCTGATCAGCGTCCCATTGCTTCCAAAGACGACAGCTCAATAGTCGTCTCTGCTGCCGATGCGGTGCCTCAAGGGATATGGTCCATCGACAGCAGTTCATACATTGCCGGAAAGGAAGGTGTCAAAATCAAGTTGAGCGTTTATAATTCTATCGAAAAGCTCATTGGTGAAGACAGCGAATACAATAAGGAATTTGCCAACGGTAAGTTTATTCATTCTTTCCTCAGTGTAAACGACTACCACCGCTATCATTTTCCCCTCAGTGGGACCATTAAGGAAGTTAAAGTAATACCAGGCAAGGTGGCTATTGGCGCTGTCATAACGTGGGACCCTGTCCTCAAGGAGTATACTCCGGATGTTTCCCACATTGGCTGGCAATCTGTGGAGACCAGGGGCTGCGTTATTGTGGATACTGAGGAGTTTGGTTTGGTAGCCATGATGCCCATTGGAATGGCCACTGTGAGCTCCGTGAACTTTGAGGAAAACATTAAAGTTGGTGTGGAGGTATCCAAGGGAGATCCAATGGGATACTTCCTGTTCGGAGGTTCGGACTTCATCATGATTTTTCAAGAGAAAGCAGGATTTACGTTGGATGCACCACAAGGTGAGACAGAAGGAACCTATGCACACCGCTTGATGGGCGAACCCATCGGAAGATTTCAGAAAGACTAGCTATTAGCATTGAGTAGTAAAAAATACATTACCAAAGGCGAAGGCCTTCCCAACTGGTCGAACCCCATCAGTCATGCAGTAGTAGTAAACAACATGTGTTTCGTCAGCGGTCAGTTGGCCATAAATGCAACGGGAGAATATGTCTCAGGCACCATTGATGAAGAAGGCGCGTTGGCGTTCTCCAATTTCTTTGCCGCCATCAAAAATGCGGGCTTTGAAAAGGAGGATGTTGTATTTGTCGATATTGCCTTTGAGAATTTAAAGGACCTACCTCCAATCAATAAACTGTACACGGAATTATTTCCAGAAGGCAAACGCCCCGCCAGAACTATCTACCAGGCGGCAGCATTGCCCTTCGGTGGAAAAATAAAAATCACAGGCACTGCGGTGAAAGATTTATAAAGAATCTCAGTGGATGAGAAAAAACAGTAGATCCCCGAGGCACTATATTGAATCTAGAGATAGGTTTTGTTTAAGAATACCAGCCTAAAGAAGGAGGTCGCTTTATCAAAACAGGATAGTTTCTCCATCTTCAAATTAATGATGTAAATTGTCTTGCTATGAGATGGAGGCAGTATACAAAACTGACATTCTTAGTTGTCTTCCTTCCCCTACTTACTCAGGCTCAGACAGTCGAAGATGATTTTGAAGGCAACGGCACAATCACTTCCTGGTTTGGCGATGCCTGCAGTTTGAATAAGAACTTTAGTAACCCTTTTCAGGTTGGAATCAATACCTCCCTGAAGGTTCTAGAATATCATGACACTGGCGGTCAATTTGCCAACATACGTTTTGATGTGCCGAACAATTTTGTATTATCAACAAGTTATACTTTCACGCTGAAAGTATATGTGCCCTCATCCGGTCTCTCTGGCAGCCAGGTCAATAAGATTTCGCTTAAACTTCAAGATGGATCCCTTGCTGCGCCATGGTCCACGCAGAGCGAAATTATCAAACCCATTCTATTAAATACGTGGCAGACGGTCACCTTCGATTTTAAGAATGACACCTACATCAATCTAGATAATGGCTCGGCTCCTCCCACCGAACGCTCCGACTTTAATAGGATAGTGATTCAACTTAACGGAGAAAACAACACTGATCACGTTCTGGCCTATCTTGATGATTTCAGTTATGATGGCACAATTGCGACCGCTCCTGAATCGAGTGGTGACCCCGTCTTTGATAAACTCGTATGGTCGGATGAATTCGATGGAAGTGGACCCATCAACTCGACCAAATGGTTTCATCAAACGCAGCTACCCGGAGGAGGAAGTTGGTACAATGGAGAAGTCCAACACTACACCAACCAGCAGGCTAATGCATCATTAGCAGGTGGCGTGCTGAACCTCACCGCTAAGAAGGAAAACTATTCGGACCAGGGATTTACCAAGAATTATACTTCTGCCCGATTGAATTCAAAGTTTGCGTTCACCTACGGTCGCATCGAAGTAAGGGCAAAACTACCTTCAGGAATCGGCACTTGGCCAGCTATCTGGCTCTTGGGCAAGAACATCAACGAAGATGGTGCTTACTTTGATAATCAAGGATTCGGAACAACGCCCTGGCCTCAATGTGGCGAAATAGATGTCATGGAACATTGGGGCGACAATCAAAATTTTGTTCAAAGTGCTACCCATACACCCTCTAGTTCTGGAGGAACAATCAATAAGGGCGGACAAACCATCTCCACTGCGTCTAGCACTTTTCATACTTACGCCTTAGACTGGTTTTCAGATAAATTGGTGTTCAGCGTAGATGACGTGGTACACTATACCTACAAACCAAGTGTGAGGAATTCAAGCACTTGGCCTTTCGATAATGACTTCTACATTTTGCTCAACCTCGCTATTCTGCCTAACATCTCTACTGGCTTTGTACAAGGTACCATGGCTGTGGATTATGTGCGCGTATATCAAGAACAAACGGAGGAGGAAGAGGAAATAGAAGAAGAAGTAGTAGAGGAGGAAGAAGAAGAAAATGAAGAAGTAATAACCGCCATATACACCGCTGAAAAAAACGCGATCAGCTTCTATCCCAACCCTTTTGACGATCACCTCATCATTTCCCTTGAGGGTCATCCCCAACAAGCCGTGCATGTAAAAATCTATACATTTAGTGGAATGCTAGCCAGATCTTTTATCAAATCTGCGCACACCAGCCAACTGTTAATCGAAGGCCTGAAAGACTTGCCAAGCGGCATTTACTTAATCACATTGGAAGTAGATCAGGCGAGGCATCGCTTCAAAGTTATAAGAAGGTAATTTATCAAATCATAGATGGCTTGCTGAAGCGCTTACACGAACCAAGCCCTCTGCATACTGCGAAAAACCAAGCCAGATTTCCTAAATTGCGCAAGCGAAAGGCAAATATGCGAAAGGTTACTTTACATGATCGCCTTGCCTCTGCCGATAAATCCAGAAGTAAACATGTCCCGAAGCAAAAAATTCGGCAATTGATCCTACTTCTCTGCCGGCCTACGAAGCGGTAGCCAGATACTTGGCTAACAAATAAAGTTTTCATATAATAACTCTATCTCCTAATAGGGAAGCTCCATCGCCAAAGTTGTAGAGCTGCATTGTCGCAGTACGCGTTAAAATAGGGAGCTCAGATAATGAAAAGTTTTATAAAAAATATGGAGCAAAAAAAGGGTGACCTATTGCTAGATCACCCTCACCTTATTCAAACCCAATTTACTTTATATCAAAACGATCGAGGTTCATCACCTTGTTCCACGCTGCCACAAAGTCATTCACGAACTTATCTTTTGAATCCTCACATGCGTATACTTCAGCTAGTGCTCGAAGTTCCGTGTTAGATCCAAAAATCAGATCCACACGCGTTCCCGTCCACTTTACTTTTCCTGTTTTGCGATCGCGCCCTTCGAACGCAGTTTGTGCATCCGAAGTGGATTTCCAGGTAGTGCCCAAGTCGATGAGGTTCACAAAGAAATCGTTGGTAAGTGCTTCTGGCTTATCTGTGAAGACACCATGCTTCGACTGATCGTAGTTGGTATTTAACACGCGCATCCCTCCTACCAAAGCAGTCATCTCGGGTGCAGTAAGCGTTAGCAGCTGCGCCTTGTCTATTAGCATTTCTTCTGCCGATGCCTTGTGGCGTGGCTCGAAGAAATTGCGGAAGCCGTCAGCAGCAGGCTCAAGTGCCGCGAATGACTCTACATCTGTCTGCTCTTGCGAAGCATCTGCTCTGCCCGGAGTGAATGGCACGGACAAATTGTGACCTGCATTCCTGGCAGCCTTCTCTACTCCAACACAGCCACCTAGCACAATCAGATCTGCCATAGAAACTCCTTTACCAAATTCCTTTTGAATGCCTTCCAACGCCTTTAGCACTTTGGCCAATTGCTTTGGATTGTTAACTACCCAATCTTTCTGTGGAGCCAAACGAATGCGGCCACCGTTGGCACCGCCTCGCTTGTCAGAACCACGAAACGTGGATGCCGAGGCCCAGGCCGTTGACACCAATTCCGACACAGACAAACCGGAGGCAAGTATCTTCGCCTTTAGCGCGTCAACATCTTTTGCATCCAGCTTTCCTTTAGCGGCAGGTATCGGGTCTTGCCAGATCAACTCTTCCTTCGGCACTTCGGGGCCGAGGTATCTTGCGATAGGCCCCATGTCGCGGTGCGTGAGTTTGTACCATGCCCTGGCAAATGCGTCCGCAAATACGTCAGGATTTTCGTAGAAGCGCTTTGAAATTGGTGCGTAGATCGGATCCATCTTTAGTGCCATGTCAGCAGTAGTCATCATCAATGGCTGTGTCTTTGATGCGTCTCCTGCTCTTGGAGCCTGCTTGGCATTGGAGGCAGCAGTAGGTGTCCATTGGTGCGCTCCTGCTGGGCTTTTCGTCAGTTCCCAGTCGTAACCCAATAACACTTCAAAGTATTCGTTGTTCCACTTTGTCGGATTTGGTGTCCATGCTCCTTCTATACCGCTGGTGATGGTGTCATCACCGTGGCCACTACCAAAGCTGTTCCTCCATCCCTGACTTTGTTCCTCTATACTGGCGCCCGCAGGCTCTCTGCCCACGTACTTCCCGGGATCGGCAGCACCATGCGCTTTACCAAACGTATGTCCACCGGCCACCAGCGCTACGGTTTCTTCATCATTCATGGCCATGCGGCCAAATGTTTCTCGTATGTCGATGGCAGACTTTAATGGATCCGGATTTCCATTTGGTCCTTCCGGATTCACATAAATAAGTCCCATTTGCACAGCGCCAAGTGGATTCTCCAGCTCGCGGTCTCCGGTGTATCGCTTGTCACCCAGCCACTCAGTTTCAGCGCCCCAGTAGATGTCTTGCTCAGGTTCCCACACATCTTCGCGTCCGCCTGCAAATCCAAACGTCTTAAAGCCCATTGACTCCAGTGCACAGTTGCCGGCAAGAACCATCAGGTCGGCCCACGAAAGTTTCTTACCGTACTTCTTTTTGATAGGCCACAGCAGCAGACGTGCCTTATCAAGATTGCCATTGTCTGGCCAACTGTTGAGGGGCGCAAACCGTTGAGAGCCGGAGCCTGCGCCACCACGACCGTCCTGTATGCGGTAGGTACCAGCAGAGTGCCAGGCCATCCTAATGAAGAGTCCTCCATAATGACCATAGTCAGCCGGCCACCAATCCTGCGAGTCGGTCATGAGGTCATAAAGATCCTTCTTCACCGCCTTAAGGTCCAGTCTTTTGAATTCTTCAGCATAATTGAAATCATCACCCATTGGATTGGAGAAAGATGAATGCTGCCGGAGAATGTTCAGGTTCAACATATTGGGCCACCAGTCGCGATTGGATGTCCCCGTTCCGGCACTTCTTTTCACCGTTCCACCTGTAAAGGGACACTTGCCCTCACCATTCATGTTATAACTTGTACTTGATTGTTTGTTATCTGCCATTGTCTATTGATTAATATGATTGAGATGTATTCAATTTTACGACTCTTTTGTTAATAAATCAAATTGATTATTTTTATAATCATATAGTTATTATCTATGACGCTAACGCAACTAGAATACATTGTTGCCCTTGATTCCTACCGCCATTTTGTATTGGCCTCTGACAAGTGCAATATCACCCAGCCCACACTCAGTATGCAAATTCAAAAGTTGGAGGAAGAGCTGGGCGTGAAGATTTTTGATCGGACCAAGCAACCGGTAATTCCCACAGAGATTGGCGCAACCCTTATAGCGCAGGCCAGGATCACCTTGCGCGAAGCGGAGATGATAAAACAAATCATCAGTGACCAAAAGGACGCGCTGAGCGGAGAACTACGTATTGGCATCATACCCACCCTCGCCCCCTATCTCTTACCGCCACTCTACAAGTACATGAGTGAAAAGTATCCTCAGCTCCACCTTATAGTCAAAGAGACCATCACTGAAGAGGTGCTCCACGAGCTAAAAAGTAACCGACTCGATTGCGGTATCGTGGTGACCCCCCTGAAAGACGCCTCAATTAAGGAAGACGTGCTTTTCTATGAAGAACTTTTTGTCTATGTCTCAAAGAACAATGCACTGCACAATAAGAAGTATGTGCTGGTGGATGAAATCGACCCAAACCAACTCTGGCTGTTAGAAGAGGGTCATTGCTTTCGCTCTCAAATACTAAACTTGTGTGAGCTGAGAAAAAGTACCGACCACCACTTTAAATATGAAACGGGAAACATTGAAACACTTAAGCGAATGGTTGACAAGAGTGACGGCATTACTATTTTACCTGAGTTGGCAGTGATGGAATTCAGCAAACCCCAGCGCAGACTGGTCAAACGTCTGAAGGAACCAAGCCCAGCCCGGGAGGTGAGCATCGTCACACATCGCAATCACATCAAGACCAAGCTGATAAATACACTAAAGGAAGAAGTCTTAAATATTGTGCCGAAGCAGATGAGGAAATTGAATAACAAAAAGATCGTAGATATAAACTACTAGAAGCCTTTCGGTAGGATGCAAATGTGTGGAGAGGAAGGAAATGGTTTTATTTCAAAGACTTCATCTCAATCACAAAACGATACTTCACATCCGATTTCGTTACGCGCGCGTATGCGCTGTTAATATCCTGAATTTTGATTTTCTCAATGTCGCACACAATGTCGTGCTTTCCGCAAAAGTCCAGCATTTCCTGTGTCTCCTCAATACCCCCGATGAGAGAACCTACCAAACGTTTTCTTCCAATGATAAGCTGGCCTCCATGCACAGGTTCCAGAGGTTCAATCGCCCCAACCATACACATGGTACCATCGCGCTTTAGTAAGGCGAGGTAGGGATTCACATCGTGTTTCACTGGCACCGTATTCAATAAGAAATCAAAAGTTCTTGCCTGTTGTTTCATGGCCTCAGCATCCTTGGATATCAATACTTCATGCGCACCAAGCGCTTCTGCATCACCTCGCTTAGATTCAGAAGTGGTGATCATCACCACATGAGCTCCAAGCGCGTTTGCAAACTTGACACCCATATGCCCCAAACCTCCCAGTCCGATTACCCCAACCCTATCACCTTTCTTTATTTTCCAATGTCGCAATGGCGACCAGGTAGTAATGCCTGCACACAATAAAGGCGCGGCTGCTGCTGGATCTAGAGAAGCTGGGATGCGCAACACATAATTTTCGTCCACCACTACCGACTCAGAGTAGCCTCCAAATGTGTGCCCACCAAGGTGTTTGTCCTTCCCATTATAAGTGCCAATGGCACCGTTTTCACAGTATTGCTCCAAATGCTCCTTACACGAATCACAAACGCGACAGGAATCTACCAGGCAACCTACACCCACAAGGTCCCCTACTTTAAAGGCAGCGACTTCGCTGCCCACGTCAGCCACCGTGCCAATAATCTCATGTCCGGGTACAGATGGGTATCGCGTATTGCCCCAATCATTGTGCGCGGTATGAATATCGCTATGGCAAACTCCGCAATACGTAATTTGGATTTTCACATCGTTGGGCAACAAGTCCCTTCGTTCTATATTTAGTGGCGCAAGTGGCGACTTACTATCTGCTGCACCATAAGCTAAGATCTTCTCCATCTTCATGTGTTTTGTCTGCATCAAAAGTAACAATTCGTGAACTAAAGATTTTGCAGTACTCAAATATGCACAGTTTGAACACATCGAGGGAATTGTTGTTTAATAGCCGTGCTACCGAAACTATTAAAGTACTACAGTCCATACCTCCCGATTGTAGGAATGTTATTGTACGTTTTGGTTTTTACTGCTGCTGCGCTTTCTTATCCTGGGGGCTCCCTTAACGAGCCTGCTTCAGTAGAATATAGCTTCTTTCACAATTTTCTTTGTGATGTTATGGATCCCATCACCAAAAGCGGAGCTGAAAATAATGCCCGATCGATGGCAGTAATATCGCACCTGATTTTGAGTTTCACCATGATCTCTTTCTTCTTCGTACTTCCAGAGATATTTCATCAAAAAAATAGAAACACACAATTAGTACGAATATTTGGCATGTTGACCATGACCGTATTCATATTTATGTACACACCCTATCACGATCAGATCGTGACAGCGACCGGAGTGCTGGGTACTATCGCGTTGATCCCGTTCTTTCTCGAACTGCGCCAGTATGAAGGCAAATCACTCAAGCAATTGGCGTTCACGTGTTATGCCCTAAGCGTAGTGGTTTTCTTTATTTTCGAGACCAAATATGGATTTTATTACCTGCCATTTCTGCAAAAAATCACTTTTGTACTTGATGCGTGGTGGGTAATTTGGGTCAGCCTAATTGTGCTGCAGAAAAACAAGAAGAACGCAATAAAGCTGCCAATACTAAGTGGTACATGAAATTTTCACTTTTCCAATTTGCAGATATTTCTCAGCTGAAGGGAGTTGTCCAAAAAGAACAACAGAAAATTTGCTCCTTGCTTTTCAAACCCAATGAAGTTAATCTGAGAGGCTCTAGCCTGAACCTTTTATACCTTTTTTTGTTTATAATACACATAAATCAAACTTGTCGGAGACAGGACATTGGAACATTTATTACTATCTAAGACCTTCTGATCTTCGTATACAATGTTAGTTTCAAACCAGTTAGAATGAGTAAAAGTAAGTACGTTTATCTGCTAATGATTGGCCTTGCGCTCAACGCATGTGCTCAAAAAAGTTCAACCGATCAAAATAAGGCAACAAAATACCCTATGGAAAAATCAGACAAGGAGTGGAGGGCTGAGCTCTCTGAGGAAGAATACTATATCTTAAGAGAAAAAGGAACAGAGCGAGCGTTTACGGGCAAATATTGGGATAACCACGAAAAAGGTAAATACTACTGTGCCGCTTGTAATCAAGAGCTCTTTGCCTCGGATACTAAATTTGAGTCTGGCTCAGGATGGCCAAGCTTTTATAAGCCTGTAAAGGAAGAAGCGGTGGAAATTGGCACTGACACCAGCTATGGAATGGTGCGAGATGAGGTTGTTTGCAGCAATTGCGGTGGGCACCTCGGCCATGTATTTCCAGACGGTCCCAAACCCACCGGGTTGAGATACTGTATGAACTCAGCCGCTTTGGAATTCAAGAAAGAGGATAAGTAGGTGTTGAATAGGAAAAATAAGTTGAGGGCCGTTGACGAATATCAACGGCCTTTTTCATTATCTTTTCAATAAATCCTACCGCCATGTGTCGACTAATGGCCTACAAAGGCACACCGATCATTGCTGATAAGCTCCTTTATCAGCCAAAGAATTCACTCATCAGACAGAGCACCAACGCCAAGGAAATCGAAGAACCTCTCAATGGTGATGGGTTTGGTATCGGCTGGTACGTACCTGAAGTAAATAATGAGCCAGTAAATTTTGTCTCCGTGCATCCTGCCTGGAACAGTCGCAACTTGCGCAATCTGGCGCCTAAGATCAAAACCAACTGCCTGGTCGCCCACGTGCGTGCCGCCAGCGTAGGCGAAGTTTCCGAATCCAATTGCCACCCGTTTCAGCACAAGAACCTTCTAATGGCGCACAACGGTGGTTTAGAAAACTTCGGACTGATCAAGAGAAAACTGCGAGAACCACTCAACGATGAATTATACAATTGGATCAAGGGCCAGACCGATTCGGAACACCTGTTTGCATATCTCCTCAACTACCTTTACACTAATCACAAGAAGATCGATGGGGACGCTGTAGCTGATGCTTTTAATTACACTTACGACAAGGTGAATGGATTAATGAAGCAAGTGGGGATTGATCAACCCGCCTACCTTAACATGGCGATTACCGATGGACAATTCATCGTGGCGACTCGCTACATATCCGACCCCGCACTGGAACCCCTCACCCTCTATCACTCGGAGGGAAGTCGTTACGTGGTGGAGGATGGAGAGACAAGACTAGAGGCACCCAAAGATGACGACAATGCGGTGCTGGTTGTGTCGGAAAAACTGACAGAAGGAAAACAGTGGACGATGATTCCAAAAAATCATCTTGTGATTGTGGAGCCCAGCCTAAATGTGAGGATCAAACCTATCAATGCCTAAATTTTTATTAGCTTGCCGCAAATTCTATGTAGGTGAAATACGATGTAGTAGTCATTGGCGGTGGCATTGTAGGCCTTGCCACAGCCCTCCAACTTCAAAATTCTAAACATAATCTTAAGCTGCTGCTGCTCGAAAAAGAAAACGCACTTGCACTCCACCAGACGGGAAACAACAGCGGAGTAATCCACTCAGGTATTTACTACAAGCCTGGCAGTCTTAAGGCGACAAACTGTATCAGGGGATATAACCTCCTGGTAGATTTTTGTAGAGAAAACGAAATCCCATATGAGCTTTGTGGCAAGATAATCGTAGCAACTTCCAAAGAAGAGGTACCTCTCCTAAGTAACCTCTACGAGAGAGGAAACCAGAATGGACTTACAAACCTCAAGCGAATAAGCAAAGAAGAGATCAAAGAATACGAACCACATGTGGCGGGCATAGATGGCATCGTGGTGCCTCAAACCGGGATAGTAGACTATAAAGTAGTAGCGAAAAAGTACGGGGAGTTGATTCTACAAAGTGGTGGCGAGATTCGATTAGGAGAAAAAGTAATAGACATCCAGGAGAGTGATACCGAGTGCGTAGTGGTGACTCAAAAGGAGAGCTATAAGACCCGATTGGTAATCAACTGTTGCGGGCTATACTCTGATCGGGTGGCAAAACTTACAGCTCCGGAGTTGCCACTTAAGATCATTCCATTTAGAGGTGAATACTTCAAGCTTAAGAAGGAGAAAGAATACCTCGTAAAAAATCTAATTTACCCGGTGCCTGATCCAAACTTCCCGTTTCTGGGTGTTCACTTTACGCGTATGGCCGAGGGCGGTATTGAAGCGGGTCCCAACGCAGTTTTGGCCTTCAAAAGAGAAGGTTATAAAAAAAGCGACATTAGCCTGTCTGAACTCATGGAATCACTTACATGGCCAGGCTTTCAAAAGGTAGCGTTCAAGTATTGGAAGACGGGTATGGGTGAGATGTATCGCTCTTTTTCAAAGGCTGCATTTGTCAAAGCATTACAGAAGCTGATCCCGGAACTTCAGAAAGACGACCTTGAACCCGGAGGGGCAGGCGTTCGCGCACAAGCCTGTGACCGTAACGGTGGTCTGCTTGATGACTTCATGATCGTGGAGAAAAAACATACCATCAACGTTTGCAATGCCCCCTCTCCTGCTGCCACTTCATCCTTGGCTATTGGAGAAACTATTGCGAAGCTGGCCCAAGCCCGGTTTTAGTCGATCTTCATTGCTGAAGCTTCGATTTCGACCAGGAAATCAGGATCCACTAACTTACTGATTTCCACCATTGTCGTCACCGGCTTAATGTCCTTAAAAACCTCACCGTGCGCCTTTCCTATCTCCTCCCAGTGACTGATGTCTGTCACAAAAATCCTTGTCCTGAGGACATCCTTGAGGTCAAACCCTGCATTTTTTAATACGCCTTCGATCTTTTTAAGAATGAATTTCGTTTGTGCATAATGATCGCCTTTCCCCACAACACCATCGTCATCTACGGCCACCGTACCCGATATCTCAAGCTGATTCCCTATTTGTACTGCTCTGCTGTAGCCTACAATATCTTCCCACTTCGCACCAGTAGAGAACGTCAATCGTTTTGTCATATGAATTTGATTTAGTACTCAGGCAAGTATCGTAAATTGTACCGAGTATATCTATGAGTAACTTTAGTAAAAGAGAATTAGAGCGATATAGCCGGCACCTCATCCTTCCCGGTTTCGGATTAGAGGCCCAGCAAAAACTTCGCGATGCTAGTGTATGTGTAGTTGGAGCCGGAGGCCTCGGTAGTCCCGTGCTGCAATATCTTGCAGCTGCTGGAGCAGGTCGCATCACAATTGTGGACTTCGACACGGTTAGCGAATCCAATCTGCAACGTCAGGTGTTGTTTAGCACGCATGATGTGGGAAAAAATAAAGCGAACGTTGCCAAGGTGAAAATCCTTGCCTTAAACCCCGACATCACAGCAATTGCAGTTACTAAAAAATTAGATTCTTCAAATGCATTGCAAATCCTCGATGAGGCTCATATCGTAATTGACTGCACCGACAATTTTCCCACAAGATATCTTGTGAATGATGCCTGTGTGCTGCTCAACAAGCCCCTGGTTTATGGCTCAATCTTCCGCTACGAAGGGCAAGTCGCAGTATTCAACTATAAGAATGGTCCTAACTATCGAGACCTGTACGCTGCGCCACCAGCTCCAGGCACCGTGCCCAGCTGCGAAGAAGGCGGTGTACTAGGTGTACTGCCGGGAATAATTGGATGCCTTCAGGCCAATGAAGCAATCAAAATCATTGCTGAAATTGGTGAACCATTAAGCGGCAAACTACTGCTATTTGACAGTCTCACATTAGAGACCAATGTGGTTGAATTTCCTGATAGAAAACAAAGGGATTCTATCAAAAATCTAATAGATTACGAGGAATTTTGTGGCGTAGCCCCACTCAACAATGATAAGGATATGCAAGAGATTACAGTAGCGGAACTAAAAGCCCTAAAAGATAGTAATGCAGACTTTCAACTGATAGACGTCCGCGAAGATTATGAATATGAAATCTGTAACATAGGTGGAGAGCTAATCTCTATTGGCGATATTCCACAGCAAATTGAAAAGATTGACAGAAGCAAGAAAGTAATCCTTCATTGCCGTAGTGGCTCAAGGAGCTCCAACACAATCAAGTGGCTGGAGAAAAATCATAACTTCACAAATCTCTATAACCTCAAGGGTGGTATCACGGCTTGGGCTGATGAAATTGATCCCTCCATGCCAAAATACTAAGCGAACTTCGATTCGTCCCGCTTGGAGGTAAACCAGCTTACCACGATCAGCGAAGTGATGCTCACCAGCGTAGCCGGTACAAGACTCGGAATATCCGTAATCTCCAATACTTTAAAAAGAAACCAGATAGCAATTCCCATTACCATTGCAGAGATCGCTCCAGCGCTGGTTGTTCTTTTCCAATAGATGCCAAAGACCATCGGTGCAAACAAAGACACCAGGCTAAATATCGATGACTCTGCCACTAACTCGTAAATGTTCTCGCGCATGCACGCCATTATTGTAGCGATGACACCGAAGAGAAGAATCGAAATTCTGGTAACTCGCAACAATTGATAATCTGAGAGCTGATCCTTCATTATTGGTTTTACCAAATTTTCTGATACGATAGCCGCAGGTGCCAGCAGCGCAGAACTCGTGGTGCTCATGATCGCAGACAAAAGTGAACCAAAGAACAAAATCTGTATCGGCATGCTGGTATGCTGAAGCACCATGTTGGGCAAAGCCAATTGGGCATCCCCAGAAAGTTGGTCTCCGTAGAGATACTTGGTACATAAACTTATAAATAGCGGCAGCATTGCAATAGTAAGGTACATGCCGGCTGCGATGTAACAGGAGCGCACTGCAATGGTAGCCGAGCCGGAAGACATGGCACGCTGAAACACGTCTTGGGAGGGTATGGACCCTAAACCCAGGATTGACCAGGCCGCCACATAGGCGGTGATCGCCCTGGCATTCAGCTCAGGGAAAAATTTGAAGTTTGCAGGAGATACTTCGCTGAGCACCACGCCCACTCCGCCTGCTTTGCTAGAAAGTGAAATGGCCAGAACCAGCAAACCGCTGACAATAATAATGCTCTGAATAAAATCGGTGATCGAAATAGCCCACATACCTCCAATGAAAGTATAACAGGTGACCACCAGTGCGCTGAGCACGATCCCTTGCCACACTTCCATTCCCGCTACGACATTCAGAATCAAGCCCATGGCCACCAGTTGTGCTGCGATGTAACCCACATAGGGTGGAGCCAGGCAAATACTCGCCACAAGCTCAGTTCGCTTGCCGTAACGATTGCGAAAAAAATCTCCCAACGTGAGAAGATTCATATTGTAAAGTTTTCTGGCAAAGAACAAACCAAACAGCACCAGACAAAGCGCCGCGCCAAAGGGATCCTCGATCACCGCATAAAGTCCGCCTTCCAAAAATTCCGCAGATGCACCGAAAACTGTCTCAGATCCAAACCAGGTGGCGAATAATGCTGATGAACTTAACATGATTGGCAGACTCCTTCCTGCCAACATAAAATCCCCTGAGGTCTTCACCCTTCTCGATGCCCAATACCCAACGGCAATGGTAAGAATCAAGTACAGTACGATGGAAGAAAGGAGCAATTCGCCTTGGTGGGGGTTAAATGAGGCCTAAAAATATCAAACGTCATTGAATATCATGCTATCTCAGCTAGCGCTTATGCGAAATTTGGAAAGTTCTGGAAATATTGAAACCGAAGTGAATGTCACCGTCAAAGAAGTCACCGGTGGTTTCCGACACAAATGCCCGTTCAATCATGCCAAGACTATTGGTGAATAGAAGTTGAAAGACGTGCCCACCCGTTTCAATATCAACACCAAACCCCAGAGAGTTGAAATTGGTCGAATTGTCCTTTGCATTAAGTCTCGGATAGTACTCGGCAGAAAGGGCAACACTTCGGCTAACCTTGTATCTCCCAGCCATGCCTAAGGCAAAATCATCATTATTCTCAGTATTTACATCTACGCTATTGCGATGAATATAGATGGGAGTCAACTGAAGCGACAAATGAGATGTCACCTTTCTGGCAATCATCACCTGCATTGTGTAAGCGATTCGCTGCTCAAATTCAATATCGGGATTGTCACTGGCTTTTGGCGATGTCTTTACATTGAAACTACCAAGGGCAGTAACTGTTAAGGGGAAAGATTTCACTCCTTCACTTTGTCGAAACAGTTTGTAACGAAGAAAACTGTCGTACGTCTTGTCTGTAGAGGATCTACCAAAGCCTACGCCAAGGCGATCTGTAATGCCATATTCAAGTCCCAAACGCACGAATGCGTCATCAAGTCCCCAAAGATTGTATGAGCCGGAATTTATTCGCCCAAAGCGATGAGAGAAAATAAACTCCAGTGAGCCTTTCCCTTTTGTTTCCACTGACTGCCCGTTAATAACCCGGGTGCCCTTAAATGTCTGAAGCGTGTACTCAGTTTTTTCTTCCTCCATTTCCTGCAGCTCAGCCATCAAGTCTTCTTGACCTCTTGCTATAAATGAGGCTACCACCAAGAGCCATGCCGCGGTGTACCGAACGAATTTTCTCATAAGTTTTACATTTTGGAATAATCGAAATCGACCTCTACATCCACTTCTTCAGCAATATTAGACCACAAGAGCTTAGGAATCTTGATCTTATAATCCTCGAGGCGAATCGTAAACTTCGCGTTGACCTTGGCGCGATCCCCGAGGATCAGCAAGGTCCCTTTGAGTGCCACCTCCCTGGTCACCCCATGGATGGTTAGTTTACCTTTGGCACTTGCTGGCTGCGAAGTGCCAATGCTCAAGTTGTAGCCGTTGATGAGTCCTTCAAAAGTTGCTTTTGGATACTTATCACTCTCCAAATACTTCTCATTGAAATGTTCCTGCATTAAAGACTTTTCAAATTCAAATTGATTGATAGGAATGAGGAAAACAACCTCCCCTGTTTCCGCATTGAAAATACTGGAACCTTGAATGTTCTTTGCCGCAATGTCCTCCACAGATGCTTCTGAAAAAAAGGTAACGTTGCTGCTATGGCTTCTAAATTTCTGAGCCTCTGCCCAAACCGAAGCCAAAACAAAAGTCAAAAGTAAAAGACGTTTCATAAACTAATTGTCTTTTGCTCCTTGCTGTACCCAGCAAGCAATCAACTTGATTTGATCATCAGAAAGTCCACCTGAAGGAGGCATTGATCGATTGCCAGTTCTTGTTCTGATAGAATTTGCTCTGGACTTCACTGTATTAAAGTTGGACCAATCCGGTAAGAGCGAATTCATCCCATGACAGTTGGGGTTGTTGATCAAGCAATTTGCCTCAATGATAGGTTTCACATCTGCCAGGTAGCTCACTTCATCAACGCCACAGTCAAGGGTTGGCGTGGAAGGAGTTTGGTTATTGGGAGTTGGGTCTTCATTACTGGTGCAGCCGTTGATAAGAACGGTGAGCAACATTGCAAACAATAATTTGTTCATAAGGGAAAAATAAATTCGCAGTTGCTAAGGTATCTGTTTGAACATGTTAAGGTAAGCGGATTCCCAGACAAATCGAACTGCTGGCCATAGTAAATAATACCAATTGGGGTATAAAAAGCAAGCTCTGCGTTTGCGCATCTCAATTTCCCATAATCCGCATTGCAGAAGTCAAGGCGCGCGATTCAATTAGTTATTTGCGCCTTCATCTACCCAGCATGCAATCAGTTTGATCTGCGCTTCGGACAAAGGGCCACTTGGAGGCATTGTCATGTTGGAAGTTGTGGCCCTGATGCTTCTTGAGAATTCCTTTACATTTTCAAAAATCGTGTAATTGTTATTCGCCCCAATATCTCCATTGTGGCAACCAGACTTGATGCAGTTCAATTCAATGATGCTTTTAATGGTACTATATCTCATACCCGGTACCTCCGTCTTGACGACAAAGCTACAACCAGCAGCATCTCGTGCCTCCACAATGTAATCTCCAGGTCCTAAATTCAAAAAGGTATTATCAGGCACAAATGATCCGTTTCCATTTTTGAATTCATATGGTCCAACTCCACCGGTTACACTCACCTCGATAAAACCATTGCTATCGGGCGCACAGACCGTACTCGCTTCTGCGATGATCGAGATGTCAAAAGTTGAACCTTCCGTACCTATCTCGACACTGAGTTTAGCTATACATCCGTTGCTATCAGTGACTGTAAAATCATAGTCCCCACCTCTCAATCCTGTAAAGTTCCCATCAGAGCTCGTCAGAAAATCAGACTCATACTTATATGGAGCAACACCACCTGTAGCTTCAATGGATATTCTACCATCCACTGCCGTGCAACTGCTGGCATCAGATTTACTATTCAGCGACAGATTCAAAACTGTACAATCAGGAAGGGCTGCAAGTTCTTCTTTTTCACAAGCACTGTTGATCATGAGCAAACTGGAAAAGATCACTAATGCTGAATATTTTATTCTTGTCAAGCTTCCCACCATATGTTCCGAATCATTTTATTTCAATTCATCAGCTCAGTAGCAAATCAAATATACATTTGCCTGTTGCTAATAGCGCCATCCTACTTAGGTGAACGAGCTGGTCATTTTTATATCCACCTTGCTACACTCAGCACTCTTTCCAGATAAGACTAATGGGCAAGAAGCCAAGAATGCTATCTCAATCCTAACGTAGATGTTGTCTCAAAACATCTAAGCTATAAAAAACTAGTGTTTGCACATGAGAACCTGAGGGGGTCTTTCGTAAACAGGTATGAAATACCCCAATTGGAAGGAGCTATTTGAATATGTGAAGGATCACCCTGGAATAAAAAAGAAAATCCCCCGAAGTCCTTGACCTCAGGGGATAATCCTGTCTATAGTTGGCTTTAATCTGATACTAAAGTACAGGGAAGTATTTAGGTACGAAACCCCATCCCGATGATCAGGTATATGACTTGACGAAGTGTATTTATTGCCGATGAATTGCTTTGGCTGAGTCGAGTTGAGTGGTATCCGCCTCTAAAAACTGCTTTTGGATACGTTCCCTAAGCTGTGGTTTCGACCCGGGAAAGGTAGTGCGAGAGCTTATATCGTAGCTCAGATAGGCCAGGCCCGCTAGAAACAGCAAAGAGGCCCCCAGAAATACCTTTTTTGAATTGGTCATATATCACAAAAACAAAAAAGGGGCACAAGCCCCTTCTTAAATCGTAAATAAGTCTTAACCAAGCTTCTTCACTACGGCCTCAAATGCTGCGGGATGGTTAGCCGCTAAGTCTGCTAGCACCTTCCTGTTGAGTTCAATTCCTGCGGTCTTGGCTTTGCCCATGAATTCAGAATAAGACATGCCATGAAGCCTTGCTCCTGCATTGATCCTTTGAATCCATAAAGCTCTGAAATCTCTTTTTCTGGCCTTTCTATCGCGGTAAGCATAGACAAGTCCTTTCTCTACTGCATTCTTTGCAACAGTCCAAACATTGGACCTGCGGCCAAAGTATCCTTTGGCTAATTTTAGCACGCGTTTTCTTCTTGCTCGCGATGCTACATTGTTTACTGAACGTGGCATAATACTTTAATTTTTGGTAGATGGCGCCCTCTTATTAACAGGTCTTTTAGCTCATGTACCGGGTTTAACATAATTGTCCGCCCGTTGGCGGACCTAACCGAAACTATAACTTAAGAGGCGTAAGGAATCATAAGCCTGATATTCGGCTCATCTTCCTTTCTCACGGTGGTTTTGTTGCCCAACCTTCTCTTCTGCTTAGTCTCCTTTTTTGTCAGAATGTGTCTCAAATAAGCTTTCTTACGCTTAATCTTGCCACTACCAGTGAGCTTAAATCTCTTCTTGGCTCCTGACTTTGTTTTTAACTTTGGCATTCTATTTACACTTTAAAAAATTACTTCTTTGCCTTAGGCGCCATCATCATATACATTCGCTTTCCCTCCAACTTTGGCATCAGTTCTACTTTGCCATAGTCTTCAAGAGACTGGGCAAACTTCAACAATAGAATTTCGCCACGCTCCTTGTACACAATTGATCTGCCTACAAAGTGAACATACGCTTTCACTTTGGATCCCTCTTCGAGGAAGTTGATGGCATGCTTTAACTTAAAGTTAAAATCATGATCATCCGTATTCGGTCCAAAACGGATTTCTTTAATTACCGTCTTCTGCGCATTGGACTTGATCTCCTTCTGTTTCTTCTTCTGCTCATACTTGAACTTAGAATAGTCAATTATTTTGCAGACTGGAGGATCAGCATTGGGCGATATTTCGACCAAATCCAGACCCTGCTCCTTTGCCATCTTAATAGCTATCGAAGTGGAATAAACGTCCACCTTGATATTTTCACCAACCACCCTCACCTGGGGTGCGATTATCCTTTCATTTACTCGATAAGGTTCCTCTACTACTCTCTGTCTAAAGCCTCTCCTGTTGAAGGGCCGCTTGTTGCCTTGGTATACTGCCACTAAATGGGTTTAAATTAAAAAAACAGCCTGTCTGGCTCGCAGACAGGGGTGCAAATATCGGCATATTTTCTACTTTTCAAAACCGCCTCCCCGTTATATTTTCAAAGGATTTGGGTCAAATCTAAGCTATGGCAGGGGTCGCGGATTCCTTCTCAAACATGGCTGCAAACTCTGTTAAGCCCATCACCCCCTGATCGCCCTGGCTGTGCTTCCGCACCGCCACCTTTTGATCCAGCACTTCCTTCTCTCCCACGATTAGCATGAAAGGTACTTTCTTCATCTCCGTATCCCTGATCTTGCGGCCTATCTTCTCATCTCGGTCATCCACAAATCCTCGAATATCACGCTGTTTAAGGTCTTTGATCACCTGGTGCGCGTAATCATTAAACTTCTCTGAGATGGGAAGTACCGCCACCTGATCGGGCGCCAACCACAAGGGGAAATTACCCGCGCAGTGCTCGATCAAAATGGCCACGAACCGCTCTAAAGAGCCAAAAGGCGCTCGGTGTATCATCACGGGCCTGTGCTTCTTATTATCGGCCCCTACGTATTCCAACTCGAAGCGCTCCGGCAGGGTATAGTCTACCTGTATCGTTCCCAACTGCCAATTCCTTCCCAAAGCATCCTTCACCATAAAGTCAAGCTTGGGACCGTAGAAAGCAGCTTCACCCTTCACGGCTATGGTTTCTAATTTTCTCTCATCTGCGGCCTCTTGAATCTCACGCTCTGCCCTATCCCAAAGTTCATCTGCACCAATATACTTTTCTTTGTTTGCAGGATCTCTCAAGGAGACTTGTGCAGTATAGTTATCAAATCCCAGCGATTTGAAAACATGAAGTACCAGATCGATCACCTTGATGAATTCATTCTTTACCTGATCTGGCCTGCAAAATATGTGCGCATCATCTTGCGTAAATCCCCTGACCCGCGTAAGCCCATGCAGCTCGCCACTTTGCTCGTAGCGATATACTGTACCAAACTCTGCGTATCGTATCGGTAGTTCCTTGTACGATCTAGGTTTCGTCTTATATATCTCGATGTGATGCGGGCAGTTCATCGGCTTCAGCAAGAACTCTTCATTCTCATCAGGAGTGCGAATAGGCTGGAACGAATCCTTTCCATACTTTTCGTAGTGCCCTGAGGTGACATACAATGCCTTCCCTCCAATATGAGGCGTCACCACCGGATCATATCCTGCTTCTACCTGCGCTTTGCGCATAAACTGCTCCAGCCTCTCCCTGAGAATAGTACCTTTCGGCAACCAAAGGGGCAAGCCCATACCCACTTTTTCAGAGTAGGCAAAAAGCTCAAGTTCTCTTCCAAGTTTACGATGATCGCGCTTCTTTGCTTCTTCTACTAGCACGAGGTATTCTTCCAACTCCTTCTGCTTGGGGAAAGTGATACCATAAATCCTGGTGAGCATTTTGTTCTTCTCATTCCCACGCCAGTACGCTCCGGCTACACTAAGAAGTTTGACAGCTTTAATTACGCTTGTAGAAGGAATATGCGGCCCGCGGCAAAGGTCTGTGAAGTTACCTTGCTCATAGAAAGTGATGGTACCATCGTCAAGTCCTTCCAGCAACTCAAGTTTATATTCATCGCCCTTCTTCTCAAAAAAAGAAATGGCGTCACGCTTCGTAACCTCCTTCCTCCTGAAGGAGCTGTTCTGCCTGGCCAACTCAACCATCTTCTTTTCAACTTGCTGCAAGTCTTCGTCCCCAAAGGCTCTTCCATCCAGGTCGATATCATAGTAAAAACCATTTTCAATGGGTGGACCAATTCCAAATTTTACACCAGGATACAATGCTTCAAGTGCCTCTGCCATCAAGTGGGCAGAAGAATGCCAAAAAGCATATTTCCCTCCGTTGTCTTTCCAGGTAAAGATCTTGATTTCACTGTCCTGCGCTATGGGTCTATCCAAATCCCAGATCTCTCCATTGACTTCAATGGACAAAGCGTTTCGTGCTAATCCTTCACTAATACTCTTGGCAATTTCAATGCCTTGCACTCCTTTTGGAAATTCTTTAACAGATCCATCAGGTAGTGTAATCTTAACTGAACTCATACAAAAAATTTCAGGTTGCAAATATGGCAATTTTTAGCGCCACAATGGGGCAAAAAAGGCTAAAGGTTTTGGACTTACAGTGTAAACTGTACGCTCAGCAGCACACCAAATGAGCGGGCACCCGGATTGTCAAGGTAGGTCATCCTGTGAATGAAGTCCACACGAAGAAATCGTAAGATGTTCTCAACGCCATAACCCAGCTCGACATAGGGTTTGCCGGCCGTGAGCGTGCCAGCGAGTAGCGCAGGGCCGCCATTCGGATCGACTGGGGCAATAAGGTTCTTATTGGCATCACGCATTCCACCATAAACCACATTGACAGTCGCTACTTCCCTCAACTTCAATTTTTTCAGCAGTGGTATCTTGTTGAAGAAGAATCCCTCCATGTGTTGTCTGTGCTGCAGCGAAATAAAACGATCACTAATAAATTCACCAAAGTTCATCAGGTTGAATACAGATTTAGTATAAATACTCGTTTCGTTACCTAGGTGCAGAGAGAGCATGGGATATGGAAGCGTGTTAAAGACATACTCGCCAGTGATCCTGGTATACCCCACACCTAGCGGTCCTGACTTAATTCTTTTGGAGACTGCCAACCTCACCTTATCGAATTCAAAATCACTACCAAACAAACCTTCGAACCCATGCGTGTAGGTGAGCGTAATAACCGGCCACTTCACCGTACCCAAACTGATGCGATCATTATCGTTCTGAACAAATATTTCATCTTTAGCATAGCGGGCCTCCAAGGTGAGCTCCGCACTTTTAAAAGTCTCCAGCACAGGAGAACTTGGGTCTGATCCATCTTCGTAGTAACCAAAGTTGTAAGTGGGATTAAAGGTCCAATATCTCATAGAGACACGTTGCGAAAACCCTCTGAAGAGCTCTCTCTTAAAGTCAAACCTACTCTCATCGTAATAGTAACCCCTCCTGATATTACCCCACTGAGTCGCCACCAGGAACAGTGGATTGTCAGACAACAAATCGTCATCAATTCCTATTCGTGTGATGTCTCGCCTGACTCGAAAGGTCATCGTAGTCCATCGATCTCGCGACAAAATATTTTGTATGTAGGCGCTGTACTTGATCTTTTCGTCTTTGAATCCATAGGCAAGCTGTCCGCCCAACACCCACTTGTCACTGAAATTAATATTCGTGTATCCTCCACCCTGAAGTCTCAAGCCCTCAATGTTGTTGTAAGCTACCAACCCCAAATATGGACCGACATAGACTTTTCCGGTTTTATAGTAGCCGTTGAGTACCACCTTTAATACGTCCACATAGGTTTTTACTACCGGGATATTTTGCAAGGTGTCGATCATGCGGTAGACGCTCTTCTCCGTTTCGGACAGGGGGTCATGTCGCAAGGTATCCCACGCGGACTCTGTTTCATTCAGGCGTGCACGTTCATCTAACAAGATTGGGTTGGCATAGAAAGATGGCTCCTTCGGCTGATTGATGACGGGCTTTCTATTGCTTGTATAAAACTTGGCCAGCATACCGGCAGCTTTGTCATTGATTTGACCGATATCCACCAGCAGTCTGTTTTTTGAAGGAAGCCAGTGACCCGATGAAGTCACTTCGAGTTCCTGCTGAATCTTTATTTTCTCTATGAAATTGAGGTTGGCTTGCTTGTTAATAGTCACATCGACCTGCTTGAGTGCATACTCTTCTTTCGTAATCCAAATGGTGCCAGTGAAAGCCAATTCTTGCTCGCTACGTGGAATAAAATCCAGTCGATAACAATAGTGACCACCCACCATTAAGCTATCAGAAAGATCGAAATCGTAGTAGAGCCTCCAAACATCAGCAATAGGTGATACAAACTCCTTTCCCAAAATACTAAGCCAATTCTGATAAAAATTGTACTCTTGAAAAGAAGATCCAATCACCTGCGTGACTAAGGTTCCGTCCTCCACACCAATACCGGTTATTTTTGATTTTAGGATGTGCTCCTTTTTCAAGTTAGGATTATCCCTAAAGTAGAGCTTAGAAACACTTTCTGAAATAAAAAGCGGCAACACGGGATTACCATCTTCGCCAGCCAATTGCTCGACACTATCCATGACCTGCGTGATTTTTTTCATGATTTTTTTCTCACGAAATTTGTCCGTCATATTGTCGATATCAATTTCAATCTTGGTGTAGGTATCATATTCGTAAGCAGAAAGATTTCTCTTGTCATGCTTATTTTTGTTATCTACTGCATTGCGCAGTATCGACCAGGCAGGATTCTCCCCTGCTAATATCACTACCTCCTGGAGGCTAACTACGTCTTCTTCTAGTTGGAAATTGATGGTTTGCGACACGCCAATCTTAACGACCTTTCTTTTCGCTTTGTAACCCACGTAGGAAGCCACCAGTGTATCTGTGGGCGTGGTAGTGGCCAGGTTATAGCGGCCTTCAAAGTCGGTAGTAATACCTATGGAAGTTCCTTTGAAAACTACGTTCACAAAAGGTACTGGGTCACCCGTATTTGCATCTGTAATTTTACCTGAGACACGAGTCTCCTGAGCAAATAGACAATCTGATAATAGCCCGATTAAAAGGAGTAATAAGGATGCTTTGAATCTCAAATCCGGCTCACATTAAGGGTCAAAAATAATCAAATTCGCAGATCAAAGACTACCATTTACCTCATACATAATGCATCTATCGGCAATTAAATATCAAGAGGCTCTTTTTCACCCAAATAGCGTGGTTCTGTTTTTAGAATGTATAAATCCAGGATAGCTTTCGCTCTCGCAAAATATTCCCGCAAATAGACCATATTGATGTTTGACTTCTCTGGGTCGTCAGCAACCGATACAACGGCATCAATACCGTAAAAGTTCGAAATAAATATTGCCCTATGCCCATGGAATTCCTGGGTGACAATGATTATTTTTTCCTGACCAAATATCTCCTTACTTCTTACAATCGAATCTAATGTTCTAAGTCCTGCATAGTCAAGTGTGATTGCCTCGTAAGGAACACCTAACTCCATCAGCGCCTTCCTCATCACAAGAGGCTCGTTGTAATATTTGGTACGGTTGTCACCACTTACAATAATATGTGATACCCTACCCTCTCTCAGCAACGATGCTGCTTTCGTGATTCGGTTGTGAAAAAATGGATTTGGCGAGCCATCCACAAGGAGGTGACTGGTACCTAGCACCAGCGCCACTTTGCCTACTGGCACATCACTGGTATGGGCGATTATTTTGGCAGTTGTGGAGCTTACTATCCAAATATTGGCTAAAACCAACAGAAGGAATAAGACAAAAATCAAGTAGAATGAGCGCTTCAAGGCGCGTCTCAAAAACCCCATATAGACCCAACATCTAAAACCGAAACAAAGTTACTTAATTGATTTCAGAAACTGCTTTTCGATAATCGCTGATCCTTTTACAATCTTTCTATACCAATCGAGGCGTAACGCACTTTTTTCAGCTTCCGTAAGTTGCCAGTTGAGTTTTGATCCCCTTAGCTGTGGTATGAGTTGATTTAAGCAGATCGCGGCACTCACTGAAAGATTCAGGCTTTCTGTGAACCCATACATGGGAATCCTCACGAGCTGATCTGCGTGCTCTTTTGCGTACGCAGAAAGTCCATGAAGTTCATTGCCAATGACAACCGCTACTTTACTCTCGATCTTGTAATCCTGAATCGAAATTGCTTCATGGCTAGGCACCGCAGCCAGTATCGTGTAGCCCTCCTCTTTCAATTTTCCGAAACACACTTTCGTGTTATTAGAACTTGCTCTCTTATACTGATTGATCGTGAGCCATTTGTCCGCTCCTTTGAGCACTCGCTTGTTCAAGGTATAGGCACCCTCGTTCTCTACAATATGAATATCTTGTAGACCAAAGCACTCGACCGTACGCAAAACTGCGCTTGCATTTTGTGTCTGGTAAATGTCTTCCATTACCAAAGTGACAAATCTCGTGCGTTGAGAAAGCACATTCTCAACAAATGCCTTCTTGTGATCGGTCGCATACTTAGAAAGCTGCGCAATTAGCCCTGCCTGTCTGTTCATCAAAGAAGATAATAAATTAAATCCCCTACATCACGTCAGAAACACATCGTTACTGAGCGCACCTACGTAATTTTTTTGCCATTGTCATCAGTTGATTTTGTGTGCACAGCAAAAAGTTGTATAATTCAAGTTATTATAAACCTAATGTCTTACAAAATTACAGAATGATGAAGATTAATGTACTCTTGCTAATAGCATCAATGATGTTGGCGGGCAATGTATCACAAGCTCAGGATGATGATGCGATTAGTGACGAAGACCTACAAAAGTATGCTGTGGCGATGGACTCCATTGACAATATGACGAGCACACTGATAGAAACCATTTCGGAAATGGTAAAAAGCAATGAAAATGTATCGGCCTCTCGTTATAACGAGCTCTCAAAAATTATCGATGATGAAGCTAAGTTGACGGAAGCTGAAGCCACAGAAGAGGAAAAGGAATTCGTAAGAGCGGTAGCGGCTAAGAAGGATGAAGAGACCGCAAAAATAAATGAAGCCTTCCAATCCCTTGCAAGGGATTACATTGGCGCCAAATCATACAATGCCATTAAGAAGGCGTTGGCTAGCGATGAGGAAGTAAAAACCAAATATGAAGCGATTAAGGCTGAGCTAAGCAAATGAGTAAAGCTTTTTAAGAAGTCTAGCAGAAAAGGTGATCAAGTGGTCACCTTTTCTCTTTTACGATTTAGCATCATCAGCCCTTCGATCATAGTCCTTCTTAAGAAGCTGGCAGTTGCGCAGAAATGAACTATAATTCCAGGTCGATGGTATCTCCTACTCCAAAGGCCTTCACCTCTTGCTTCTTGCTCCTACTTTTTATGGCTACCTTTTCCTTTTTTGCCGGCCTTTTTTGGGGCTCTTCCCCGAAGAGGCTTGCTTGCTTTGGCTCCTCTTTTTGACTTTGGCTGAGACTTTGCTCCCTTTGCTGGCTTGCTTTGCTTTCGTTTTTTTGCGGGCTGCTTTCTTCCTGGCTTTCGGCTGGAGCTTCTTCCAATTTTTTTTTTAGCGTCTTAGCACCAGCCTTTGTAGCCTTGGTTTCAGACGCTTTCTTCGGAGATGCCGACTCATCACCGGAAGGCTCATCAGGGTCGCCCACGCCCTTCACCTTGATAATCTTATTGGTTGATAGACGATTTCCCAGTGCCTTCCACCCTTTCACATCTATTAAGTCAGCAAGGTTGACAACCTCTACCTGTTTTTCCTTGCTCTTACCTTTCTTTATCTCCAACTCAATCTCAGGATTTGCTGCTGTGGTCGCAAACTCCAATCTCGAGCCAATGGCTTCCGAAATAAACCCAAAATCCTTATCCAGGGTGGTCGTCTCCACCTGAAAACGCTTTACATAGTACAGCTTACTTTCCCCATCGATGTATACCGCACTTATCACCTTCTTAGGATTGAATTTTTCGATGAGTATGGTCTTCTCCTCCGGTTCGTATCTATTGTTGAGATCATAATTAGTAAGCTTGTAATTACCTCCTTTACTAATCGAGAGTATTAAATCATCTCCATCGAACTTGCCAATCTTCTTCCCGCGCTGATCTTTATTCAATCTCCCTGAGTGGGGGTCAAACCACAGTTCAAGTCCGCTAAGGGTCGAAATACCTGCCTGTAGCATTTCCACTTTTCGGATAGGGTATTTGGTGAGTGTATTTCCACGTGATCCCCTGCCTTTTACCTCCAGCTCCGAAAAATCAAATTCAAAGATCTTCTTACGCGCGGTACTGGCAGCAGTCAACTTCACCTGTACAACCTCCGCTTCACCGTTAGGATTTGCCGACAGATAATGCACCCTGCTATTGGGGTTGCCTTGTGTCAAGTCATACTCTTTGTCACGAATAATAGCTGGCATCGTAAATCGCTTCACAAAGGATTTTCCGGTTTTGCCGTCAGAGTAAATGAGGTTGAAGACCATACGATCATCACCCTTCTTCCACACGCCTGCGTACAGGATATCCTTTCCCATAAATACCTTTTCTGAAATACGGGAGACAATTGCTTTTCCATCCTTGCGTATGGCAATGATGTCGTCAATATCAGAACATTCGCTGATGTACTCATCACGCTTTAATCCATAACCTACGAATCCGTCCGCGCGATTGACATAAAGCTTCTGATTGTTAGCAATCACCTCAATGGCAGTCACCGATTGAAAATCTTTAATCAAAGTCTTGCGCCCCTTGCCCTTGCCATATTTGTCCAGAAGGTTCTGATAGTAATTGATAGCATACTCGATAAGGTGCTTAAGGTGATGTTTGGTTTGCTTAAGCTCTTCTTCCAAATTCTTAAGCAACTCGTCTGCCTTGAAGGAGTCGTATCTCGAAATGCGTTTGATTTTGATCTCCGTCAAGCGCAGGATGTCGTCTCGGGTGATCTCCCTATAAAATTGTTTCTTGTACGGCTTCAGTCCTTTGTCTATCGTACTGATAACGTCCTCAAAAGTCTCGCATTCTTCAATATTGCGATAGATACGCTTCTCTATAAAGATCTTCTCCAATGACGAGAAAAGAATGCGCTCCATCAGTTCGTCTCTCCTTATCTCGAGTTCTCGCTTAAGCAGTTTTACGGTCAATTCCGTGTTATACTTGAGAATCTCGTTCACCTTCATGAAACGCGGCTTGTCCTCCACAATCACACAGGCATTTGGCGAAATGGCCACCTCACAGTCGGTGAAAGCATAAAGGGCATCCATGGTGATCTCAGGAGAATGACCAGCTTGCAAGTGAATCAAAACTTCCACGTCCTTGGCGGTATTGTCCACCACCTGCTTCACCTTTATCTTCCCTTTCTCGCTCGCCTTTACAATTGACTCTATTAAAGAGGTGGTTGTCGTGCCAAATGGTATCTCCTTGATTACAAGTGTTTTCTTATCAAGCACTTCAATCTTTGCTCTTACTTTGATTCTGCTCCCCCTTAGACCCTGATCGTATTCCGAGAAGTCCGCAATGCCCCCGGTTGGGAAGTCGGGGTAGATTTTTGGGTTCTTCCCTTTGAGCACATCGATAGAAGCCTTGATGAGCTCACAGAAGTTGTGCGGCAGTATCTTAGTGGATAGACCGACAGCAATTCCTTCCACACCCTGAGCGAGCAGCAAAGGGAACTTGACAGGCAGTGTAACTGGCTCCTTCTTCCTTCCATCGTAAGACAATTGCCATTCTGTGGTCTGGGGGTTATAAACCACATCCAGTGCAAACTTGGATAAACGCGCTTCAATGTAACGGGGAGCAGCCGCGCTGTCTCCCGTTCGCACGTCCCCCCAGTTTCCCTGAGTTTCCAACAGAATGTCCTTCTGTCCCAGATTCACCATCGCCTCACCTATTGCCGCATCACCGTGAGGATGATACTGCATGGTCTGTCCAATGACGTTCGCTACTTTGTTGAAGCGACCATCGTCCATCTCCTTGATGGCATGTGCAATTCTTCGCTGCACAGGCTTCAATCCATCCTCTATCCTGGGCACAGCCCGCTCAAGGATTACGTAGGAAGCGTAATCCAAGAACCAGGTTTTGTACAGTCCATCTACTGACGCTACGTCATGTATGGCATCTTCCTGTCCCACCTTCTTAGGAGTGCCCTTTTTTGCTTGCTTCCTAGCCATTGCTTACAACTAATAAAAATTAAGCGGCCTCCTCGGCCAATTCTTCTTTAAGTACATCCAATTCAACTCTCAGGTTATCAATGATAAAACCCTGTCGGTCTGGAGTATTCTTACCCATATAAAAAGACAGCATCTTCACCAATTGACTGTCCTTGCCAAGGATGACTGGCTGTAACCTGATGTTATCGCCAATGAACCCACCGAACTCGTCTGGTGAGATTTCACCAAGGCCCTTAAATCTTGTAATCTCTGGTTTGCTGCCCAGCTTGGCCACGGCCTCCTGCTTTTCCTCTTCACTGTAGCAATAGATGGTTTCCTTCTTGTTCCGTACCCTGAACAGGGGTGTCTCCAGAATAAATACATGGCCGGCTTTGACGAGTTCCGGAAAAAATTGAAGAAAGAATGTAAGCAGCAGCAGCCTGATGTGCATGCCATCCACATCCGCATCGGTGGCGATGATCACTTTGTTGTATCTCAAACCCTCAAGCCCATCCTCGATATTCAGTGCATGTTGCAGTAGATTGAATTCCTCATTTTCGTACACCACTTTTTTAGAAAGCCCAAAGCAATTGAGCGGCTTGCCCCTGAGGCTAAACACCGCCTGTGTCTCCACGTCCCTTGACTTAGTAATAGAACCACTGGCCGAATCTCCCTCCGTGATAAATATCATCGACTCCTGGCTGCGAGCGCCCTTCTCTTCATTGAAGTGAAATCTGCAATCACGCAATTTCTTGTTGTGCAAGTTTGCCTTCTTGGCTCTCTCGTTGGCAAGCTTCTTTATTCCTGCGATCTCCTTACGCTCTCTTTCGGATTGCTGTATTCGCTTAAGCAACGCCTCTGCCACTTTGGGGTTGCTGTGCAGGTATATCTCCAGTTCCTTAGCTACAAAATCGCCCACAAAACTTCGGATGGTCTGCCCTTCAGGGGCAACAGTGATAGAACCCAACTTGGTCTTAGTCTGAGACTCAAATACAGGCTCCTGCACACGCACCGCAATAGCAGCTACAATGCTGGCTCGTATATCGGAAGCGTCATAATCCTTTTTGAAGTAAGCCCTCACCCCCTTGATAAGTCCTTCGCGGAATGCGGCAAGGTGGGTTCCCCCTTGAGTAGTGTTTTGTCCGTTTACAAATGAATAGTATTCTTCGCCATATTGACTGCCGTGGGTTATGGCCACCTCAATGTCATCGCCCTTCAAGTGGATGATCGGGTAGCGCATCTCTTCAGCTTCAATTTTTTGCTTTAGCAGGTCGAGTAACCCATCCTTGCTAAAGAACTTCCTTCCGTTATAGTTGATGGTGAGGCCTGCGTTCAGGAAGGCGTAATTCCACATCAGATCATCCAGGTACTCAGGTATGAAATGATAGTTCTTAAACATCGTGTTGTCGGGCTCGAAGACGATACTGGTTCCATTTCTATCCGATGACTTCGTGATCTTTGCATCGGTGACCACCTTGCCCTTTTTAAACTCAGCTAGCTTGGTCTTGCCATCTCGAAAGGCCTGCACTTTGAAGTAGTTAGAGAGCGCGTTGACCGCTTTGGTACCTACGCCATTAAGACCGACAGATTTCTGAAAGGCATTGGAATCGTACTTTGCACCAGTGTTTATCTTTGAGACACAGTCGATCACTTTCCCCAAGGGTATCCCCCTGCCGTAGTCACGAATGGAAACACTCTGATCGGTAATCTTGATGTCGATGGTTTTTCCATAACCCATCATGTGCTCATCAATGGAGTTGTCTATGACCTCCTTTACCAACACGTAGATGCCATCATCCTTTGATGAACCATCGCCCAACTTGCCGATGTACATACCGGGTCTTAGCCTGATATGCTCTCGCCAGTCCAGCGACTTAATGCTGGACTCATCATATTGAAAAAGATCTTTTGCCATAAAGTCAGTATGCTCTGTTAAACTCAATAAAGCTTTGATGCTTCAAAAAATGCATACAAAGAAATTAAAGTTCAAAAAATGATCGGAGCTAAGAAAAGGAATTTTGCTCGCATCGCAAGCAATTCAACCATCAAGTTAACTACAAAAAATTATGAAGTAGATGGTCGCAAGTAGCTGATAATCAATGCTCCAAAAAGAGTTAATCAAACCGCAGGTTTATTCAAAACTTTGCGTGAAATGGAGTAGACCGGCCAACTTAACGCCCAAATAATAATGAGTAACACACTTCCATAGATCACCACACCAAGACGCTCGTAGGCAAACTTCTCACCACTATTCAACAGATTAATGAAACCAATTGCAATGGAGAAAAAGAAATTCAACAGGATAATTTGGCCAAAAAACCAGGTGCTAAACTGCTCTTCATTTGGCCCAAATACTTTCATGAAAGCAAATACTAAGGTGTTGATTAACGCAATCACGGCAAGTGTGGCATAAAACACCGTATCGCGCGAAGCATAAAGCGCAGGTTGCCACTCTCCCACCAAAACGGTCTCAGGTAGAGAGGCATAGATATAGAAGAATACGGCCATGCAGGCTAATAAGGAAAGAAACCAGACTGCTTTGAATATCTTTAAAATCATTGGCTAAATTTGATGTCGCAAATTAACTCAGAATTACCTTGAATCTGAATCCAATCGTACTTTCAATTCCAATTTTTTTCATCCTGATTGGTATTGAACTCATCGTGGAGAGGTTCACGCATAAGAAGCTCTACAACCTCCCAGACGCGATCGCTAATCTCAGCTGCGGCATCACTTCACAGCTTTCAGGCTTATTCTTAAAGGTACTAGGAGTAGGTGCTTACGAACTCGTTCACAGCAACCTCGGCCTCTTCCAATTTGAACGCAATTGGTTCTACTGGCTCTCTTTGTTTCTACTGGTGGACTTTGCCTACTACTGGGCACACCGCATGAGCCATGAGGTGAATCTCTTTTGGGGAGGACATGTGGTGCATCACCAAAGCGAAGAATATAATTTATCTGTAGCCTTGCGGCAAAGCAGCTTTCAGATAGTATGGACCTTCGCCTTCAATCTGCCGATTGCACTGCTTGGCTTCAATACCCTTGATTTCGTGTTGATTTCCGCACTCAATACACTCTACCAGTTTTGGATCCATACTGAGACCATCAACAAGATGGGTTTCCTTGAGTATTTCCTCAACACTCCATCTCATCACCGTGTACATCATGGGCGCAATCCAAAGTATATTGACAAAAACCACGCAGGCTCATTAATTATTTGGGATAAGATGTTCGGTACCTTTCAAACGGAAGAAGAACGTCCCACCTACGGCATCACCAAGCCGATTAACAGTTGGAATGCAGTTTGGGCAAACTTCAGTCATTATGCACAGATGGGCAGCGACCTGAAACGAATTCCCTCCTGGTCGGATAAATTTAGATACCTATTTAAGAAGCCGGGTTGGATGCCGGAGTCTCTGGGAGGATATCAGGCACCGCCTGAAGTAAATAAAGAGACCTATCAAAAATACCATACTCCTGCCCCATTGGGACTGAGTTACTATGTGCTCTTTCAATATGCATTGTGTCTGGGCGGAACAGCTTTTTTTCTTTTCAATCAGAATAATTTTTTGATGGGCGAAAAAATATTCATCACCGTTATTATCTCCATTGTGGTGGTCAACTGTGGGGTGCTATTCGAAAACCGCAGTTGGGTGAAGATGGCGGAATGGCTAAGGATCTTTGCTTATTCTATCGGACTTGCCGCATTTACTATGATCTATTTTTGGCCACCAATTTTCTTTTTCGTAGCGCTTGGATACTTACTTATTTCAGGAGGCTGGTTCTATTCAATAAACAAGAATGTACATCTACAGGCTGCTTAAGCTCATCCCCGTTTTCCTGATCCTAATCTCCTGTGGCAGGCCTCTCCCAACCCTTGACGGTATCAATCTGGATCGGTGGAAGAAAGATAAAGATGGATGCGAGGCACTGCGAATGTCAGACCTTGAAAATCTCCGAAAGGAAAAGCTAAAGCTAAAGCGCCTCACCGAAATGCAGGTCGTTGAATTGCTTGGTAGACCTGACGAGAGCATCCTGTTGACAAGAAACCAAAAGTTCTATCACTACTACCTGGGCGCAGGTCCCAATTGTGCAGCACCAGACCCTGCTGCGCTGAAACTTGTATTGCGATTCAATGCCATGGGCGTATTGAAGGAGACCCTCATCGAATAGGTATGTCAATTCGCTTTCAGCCCACAGCGTTAAACTTTATATTTGCCAAAACTTAAATCACGTTGATGAAGAATATTGCTGTTATTGGTTCTGGAACTATGGGGAATGGTATTGCGCATGTGTTTGCGCTTAAGGGTTACAAAGTGTCCTTGATTGACATTTCTGAAGAGGCACTGAAAAGGGCATTGGCCACCATTGAAAAGAACTTGAATAGACAAGTGGAGAAAGGACATATCACTAGTGAGGCCAGCAGCAACGCCCTTGCTAATATTTCTACAAACTCGGTAGTGAAGGATGGCGTTTCAAACGCGGATCTGGTAGTGGAGGCAGCCACTGAAAATGTAGACCTAAAGCTTAAAATCTTCCAGGATCTCAGCAGCGCAACAAAGCCTGAGACGATTCTTGCGTCAAACACCTCCTCCATAAGCATCACAAAGATTGCCTCAGTCACTACCAAGCCAGACAAGGTCATAGGGATGCACTTCATGAATCCAGTGCCTGTGATGAAGTTGGTGGAAGTAATCAGGGGTTACAGCACCAGCGATGCAGTAACCAACCAAATCATGGAACTATCCAGTGCGCTTGGCAAAGAGCCAGTGGAAGTAAACGACTACCCTGGTTTCGTGGCCAATCGCATTCTGATGCCAATGATTAATGAGGCGGTATATTCTTTATATGAAGGAGTAGCAGGCGTCAATGAAATTGATACCGTGATGAAGTTAGGAATGGCCCACCCCATGGGTCCGCTCCAGCTTGCCGATTTCATTGGCTTGGATGTATGTCTCTCTATTCTCAATGTGTTATATCAAGGCTTTGGAAATCCCAAATATGCGCCTTGCCCACTGCTGGTCAATATGGTGCAGGCAGGACATAAAGGTGTGAAGTCCGGAAGTGGTTTCTACAAATACACAAAGGGCAGCAAAGAACTTGTGGTGGCTGATCGGTTTAGTCACTAGGAATTGGTCATTAGTCATTAGTCATTAGGGTTTCCTCCGAATGACCAATGACTAATTCCTGATCACTAATGACTAATCACCAATCTTTACTTCTTCAACAAATCTCTGATCTCGGTAAGCAATACAACATCAGGTGCGGGGGCAGGAGGAGCAGCAGGTGCCTCTTCTTCCTTCTTCTTCATCTTGTTGATACCCTTTACCAGCAAAAATAGAGCAAATGCAGTGATGATGAATATAAACGTAGCCTGCACAAAACTTCCGTAGGTAATCACGGCATCTCCGAACGTATAAGATAATCCCGAAAAATCTAATCCTCCAGTAAGCACACCTACGATAGGCATAAAAATATCTGCCACGAGAGATTTCACAATGGCCCCGAAGGCACCACCAATTACAACACCGACAGCGAGGTCAATGACGTTGCCACGCATGGCGAACTTCTTAAATTCTGATAACATGTAGTTTAGGTTTGGTTGCCGCGAATATCAGCAAAACCAGCAAATCAGACAACTGCGACCGCGATCTTAGATCCGCTAAAAGACAATCTTAAGCTGGTTGCGCAAGCCTCGAAAACTCACCATTTCGATGCCTGTACTGCCGATGAACATCTTTGCCTGTATCTTCACCGGGATGCGGTTCTGGTCATCGGAAATCCAGCAAGTAATCGAGTTTTCGCCATCAAACAACTTGTTGTCTGGCATGATGGGCACAAGCCTGAGGCAGGCAATCTTGCCTACTTTGGTGCTTATCGTCTCCTTGCCGTCATAGATGATCTTCAGGTTATAGGCAGTATCCTCAAAAAAGCCCGAGATAGTTACTGTATCACCTTTGTGCATTTTTTCAAACTCAATCACGCGTAAGTATAAGAACCCCCCTACCAGATCCCTCACATTGTCAGGCGTGTCATAATACTTGGCATCTCCATAGATACCAGTGTCCTTGTCTTTGACCTTCACTTCCGCCTTGTCTGTCGCATGATCAAATGTAATCAGCTCATCTTTCCGATAGCGACCCTCCTTGATTTTGCGATAAGAGACATGAGTCACTAAGGCAGAAGTGTCTATATAAGCTCCCCACTGGTCCTCCACTTTTGTGATCCAGGAAACCATACCACTAGTAGCCCCAAAAGCATCTACTTTGTAGCACGGTCTAGAACTGATCTTATACACCTTCTTGTCTACTTTGGTGACGGCACTTCCTACGGTGAATATTCCAAAGTTCACCCGATAGTTGATCTCCTCTCCCGTGCCAAAGCTATTGTTCTCGATAGCTGGCAGGTCATACTTGTTCTGCACGGTAAAAGCCGTTAGCAAGAAAAAGAAAACAAGGCCAGTCAAAAGGCGCTCCATAATTCAAAATTAGGATTTTATTCAAACACCTTCAAAGGGTGTGCCAAGTACTAGACAGATACGTTATTCTCCCTCAATGCCTCATTTAGGGAGGTTTTTCTATCCGTACTTTCTTTGCGTTTGCCAATAATCAAGGCGCAAGGAACCTGATATTCCCCTGCAGCAAATTGCTTGGGAATTGTACCTGGAATCACCACCGATCGTGGTGGGATTTGGGATCTGTACTCTTTGGGCGTTGCGCCCGTCACATCGATTATTTTGGAACTTGCTGTAAGCACAACATTGGCTCCAAGCACCGCTTCCTTTCCCACGTGAACTCCTTCCACCACGATACAACGAGAACCAACAAAGGCACCATCTTCAATAATCACTGGCGTGGCCTGAATAGGTTCCAACACACCACCAATACCAACTCCTCCGCTCAAATGAACATCCTTTCCTATTTGCGCGCAGCTCCCTACAGTAGCCCACGTGTCTACCATGGTGCCTGAATCCACATATGCCCCGATATTGATATAGGAAGGCATCATAATGACACCCTTATTAATGAATGCACCATAGCGTGCGATGGCATGGGGCACCACCCTCACACCCAGGTCTTTATAGTTCTTCTTCAACGCCATCTTATCGTGAAATTCGAACGGGCCAACCTCGATAGTCTCCATTTGCTGAATGGGGAAATAGAGGATCACTGCCTTCTTCACCCACTCGTTCACTGTCCATCCATTGTCACCAGGCTGAGCTACACGAAGTTTCCCCTTATCCAGCTGCTCGATTACCTCACGGATCGCCTGCTGTGTCGCGTCCTCCTTTAGCATGTCCCTGTTATTCCACGCCTGCTCAACCCTTTCCTTTAATTCCATCTTTAGTCTTAATTTTAAACCTTGTCGCAATAAATGAAAAAACGAAGACTTGTCATTGCATCTGTTCTCAAGCCCATCGATGACACGCGGATGTACGAGAAAATGGCAACTTCTTTGTCTAAATTAGATCATTGGGAGGTGGCAGTAATCGGGTATCCTTCAAAACATAAACCCGCACAAGCAGGTATTACTTTTTTGGACCTGCAACCCTTTTCCAGGATTAGCTTTTCACGACTGGTAGCTCCTCTGCGAATATTCAAAATTATCATCCAATTAAGACCTGAAGTATTGATTGTTAATACCTATGAATTACTGATAGTTGCGATTGCAAACAGAATATTATTTGGCACCAAAATCATCTACGATATCCGGGAGAACTACTTCAGAAACATTGGTTACACCTCTTCCATTGGGTTCCTTCTACGGTGGCCATTGGCGGCCTTGGTGCGGCTCAAAGAAAAGCTTCTTGCACCTTCCTTTCATCACTTTATCCTGGCAGAAAAAGGATACGAAAGCGAATTTAGCTTCTTTAGAAATCGGTTTACCCTATTAGAAAACAGGAGTGTGAAAAGGTCCGTGACCGTCACAACCCGGGATCGAAGTAGACTACTTTTTTCTGGAACGATAGCACGGAGCACAGGGGTTTTCGAGGCCATCAAATTGGCTGTAGACCTTCATAAGTTAGACCCCTCCATCACCCTTACTTTAGCAGGATATTGCGCCACGGAAAGTTGCAGGCGGGAGATTAAAGTAGCCATTGCACCTTACGAATTTGTAAAGTGCGTTGGATTGGACCATTTGGTCCCCCACTCCCAAATCATGAATGAAATTGATCGTGCAGGATTTGGAATCGTGTACTATCCATCCTCCCCCAGCACCGTCAATTCCATACCCACCAAATTATATGAGTATTTGGCAAACCGCCTCCCGATAATCACCTGTGCTAATCAGTCCTTTGCAGGTCTGGTCACACAACACGGAGCAGGGATTTTGGCAGATGGTACCTCACCAGTTATCCTGGATCGGCTAAAAGGCATCCAATGCTACAATATTCCGATCCCCGATATCTATTGGGAGGAGCAAAAGTTCCAGGATCTGATTCAGGAACAATTCTAAGAGACTATCTTTGAATAGAATCGCCATGATGAAACAACTTCTCCTTCTCGCTATTTTACTTAGTCACCTTGCCTACGGGCAGAAGACCAAGTCTCAAACAAAGGTTGCGGATGAGCTTGTGGTTAAATTAAATGAAGTTAACCTTCCCAATAAGCCGATTCGTCTGGCAATGGCGCCATTCGTTTCTTCAGTAAAGTCCGAAGATGCCAAGAATACCTTCGGAGAATATCTAACAGAATCTATCCTGGGAAAGCTCTCTGAAAACCCAGCTCAGTTTAAACTCTTTGAACGCAGTAGGCTTGATGCAATATTCAAGGAGAATGAGCTAATGCTCTCTGGTATGATGAACCCAAGCGAGGCATTAAAGATCGGTCAATTACTTCCCATTGACGCGCTGTTCTCAGGCACCTACACAAAGCTCAAATCCTACGTGGATATAAGTGGCAGGCTGATCGATGTTACCACAGGAGAAATTCTCACTGCCTATGCGGGAAGGATTAAGCTTACCAAGAATGTAAAAACACTATTCCCGATAAATAGCGAAGAGCTTAGCTCCCAAGGGCCAGCTGAAAATGCTACATCTAACCCAGCTACCATTACCGTGATTGCAGCCACCGCTGAATATGAACCGTCTGAAGAAGAAATGTGCCGCGCAAGGGTGGAAGAATTTAAGACAATGCTGGAGGACTTAAGCACACCTGAAAAGGTTAATCACATCGCTAGCGAGGCAATGAAAACACCTTTCGATAACCTGTGTGGCAAACTGCATTACGAGGTGATGTACAACTTCAATCGATATAAGATCAAACACGAAGGATATCGCTCTTTCCTGCTGAACACCTTGAACGAAATTGCACTCCCCTCAAAAGATGAAAGGTCGTACGAAATAATCAGATTCATTACAAAGGATGATGAGCTTAGTGAAAAAGAATGGCAAGTGGTTTTAGGATCAATTACAAAGCTTGAATATGGACAGTATAGGTACCTCTCACTGGCCATCAGCGATAATGACATTCGAACAGCCCAAAGTAGAATTGATCAATACTTTGAACTTGTCAACGCTCAAAAGATGGGCCTGCCCACTCCGACTGAATATGACAAGGCCTTCTATCAAATGATGCAGGGGCTCAGCCGCAAGCATGAGCTGATGCTCTATACCTATGAGCGGTATTCTGATAAACTGGGGTCTGAAAAGTCCTATACCGTGAGCAATCACATGCTCTATCTAAATAGAATGTATGAGGGAGAGCGCAATCCTGAAATAAAGAGTAAAGTGTTGCAATGGATTGCCAATTATTTTCACAACCACAAGTACGAAAAGTCTGCTGATCAACTTTATGACTTCGCCTACAAGTATAAGCTCCGAGAGAATAAGAATGGCAATAAAGCAATAGACCTTGAAAATGAAGAGATCTCCGCCAAGTATCCTGAAAAAGACCTGCTGCGTTTGATTCAGATGTGCAAAGATGAGTTCACTACTTACGCCATTGACACCAAATATAATAGCCAACTAGAAGATCGGATTGATTTCTGCGTAAAGTATGGCATACCTGTGCCCGGCATGATTCCCAGTATGCAAGAAGCTTCGCAGATCTTAAAGGGCAACGATCTGAAGGAGCAAGAGCGAGTGATGAAGCTATTGATTCAGATGGGTGATCAGCCTCGCTCACTAGAAAAGGATTTGATTGCTTTATTTGACAAACGTTCCCTTGACAACAAGAACGACTTGATCAGTGTCCAGGCCTATGCCATAGAAATACTGGGTAACATAAAGACTAGTGACACCAGAGCCATCAATTATATGATCAGTAAGCTGATGAGCTATAACTATAAGGAATCAGACAAATCTGAGGAGGCGCTAACAAAAATCGGGAAGCCAGCCATCAACCCCATGCTCACCAAACTCAAGTCAACGACAATTCAGGATGGTGGTCTTAGGTATAAACTTATTGTATTACTAGGTAAGAACGGGCGGGATGCAAAAGTTGCCGAACCTACCCTGCTCAAAATTCAAAAGGAGAACGGTAACAAAGACATCGCTTACGCCATCGAGGCTGCCTTACAATCTCTAAATAAATAAAAAGAGGACTTCCGCAGAAGCCCTCTCAACCTTCACCTCAACCAAACAATTATTTCGGCAATAGTACCGTATCAATTACGTGCACCACGCCATTGCTACCTGTAAGGTCAGTAGCCGTTACGTAAGACTTATTTCCATTCTCATCGGTCAACACGACCTTCGCACCGTCCATAGAGGCAGTGAGCTTGCCACCATTTACCATGGTGAGTTCCGCACTTCCTTTTCCTTTTTTGATAGCTGCTACCACACCTGCTGCGTTCACATTACCGCTTACCACATGGTAGGTAAGAATATTTGCTAGTTGTGCTTTGTTTGCTGGCTCCAATAGACTAGCTACAGTTCCTTCAGGAAGCTTGTCAAAAGCAGCATTGGTTGGCGCAAAAACTGTAAATGGTCCATCACTCTTCAGTGTAGTTACCAAATCAGCGGCTTTAACAGCAGCGACCAATGTGGTATGATCAGCAGAACCTATGGCAATATCCACCACGTCTTTGCTTTGACCAAAAGCTGACAATGAACAAGTCAATGCAACTAAGATTACAATTAGATTTTTCATATTTCTATTTCTATGTTTTAAGTTGACAAGTCAACATGCCGCTCGCTCCATTGTTTAGAAAACATGTGATATAATTTATTTTGTTGAAGCACTCATCCTACGGCAGTAGGAAAATTGACAAATGCCTTAAACAAAGTATCAAGAAAAGATTAATAGAAAGCTCAATAAGCTTTGTGATCGTAATCCAGATAGAATGCCTCATCGAAGGTCTTCGTAACTGGCCTTGAATAATCTGTCAGGATTGCGTACACCATCCAAAGTAGGCTAATAGAGGTAACGATGAAAAAGGAGAAGATCAATGCAAACGAAATAGGTAGTGTTGCAAATACCACATACAACATCAGTAGTCCAGTAGTTATCGAAATGCTTAATCCTGCTTTATTGCTCATGAATGTTAAACACGCCTTCGAGCATCTTTGTTTCGAACACTGGTCAGCTAATTGCACCTCTAATGGCAAAGGATACCTTAAACATTTTTTTAGACTCATCTAAATATCTACATTTGGGTGTGCAAACAACCGCCTCCACCCTTAGCCTCACGGAAGAAAACTACCTAAAGGCCATTTATCACCTCTCCGAGGGCGGTGACCGGGACGTGCTCACCAATGAGCTGGCCGATTCCATGAGTACCAAAGCCGCCTCTGTGACGGACATGATCAAGAAGCTGTCTGCCAAATCGCTGATTAGCTACAAAAAGTATTATGGAGTGAATGTCACTGCCAAGGGCAAAAGCAAAGCATTGCTTATTATTCGAAAGCACAGGTTATGGGAAACGTTTCTGGTGCAGAAACTACACTTCAGTTGGGATGAAGTACATGACGTGGCCGAACAATTAGAACACATTAAATCCTCACAGCTTGTAGAAAAGCTGGACGAGTTTTTGGGATTTCCCACAGTAGACCCCCACGGTGATCCCATTCCTGACGGAAAAGGCAAAATTAAAATGAAACCTCATGTGGCATTAGATCAGTTGGCCGAAGGATACCACGGCACCATCGTGGCCGTGAAAGATTCTGACTCTAACCTGCTCAAGTACCTGGACAAAATTGGCGCCAAGCCCGGCAAGAAGATTCAACTAATCAATAAGGAAAGCTACGATGATTCGATGGAGGTGATCATTAGCCATACCAAGGTTTTCCTTTCAAAAGAAGTTTCAAGAAACATACTCGTGACCGCCTGATATGAGAAAAGAAGAAGGCCGCAAGTCGTTAAGTGAGGTACACGCATCCGTAGATGCCACCAGCCGCAAAGGATGGCGCAAGCTCTGGGCATTTTTGGGCCCCGCCTACCTGGTGAGTGTGGGTTATATGGACCCGGGCAACTGGGCCACCGACATAGCGGGTGGCAGTCAATTTGGATACACACTCATTTGGGTTTTACTAATGTCTAACCTGATGGCACTTCTATTACAAAGTCTCAGTGCAAGGTTAGGCGTGGTGAGGCAATTGGATTTGGCGCAGGCTTCGCGTAGTGAGTACAGACCCGCCATCAATTATTCGCTGTGGTTCATGGCAGAGATTGCTATTGCCGCGTGTGACCTGGCTGAGGTGCTGGGAATGGCCATCGGTCTTCAATTGCTATTTGATTTGCCTTTGGTGTGGGGTGTCACACTCACCGTGGCGGATACACTCATTATTCTTGTGCTCCAAAGTTACGGCATGCGCAAAATGGAAGCATTCATCGTAGCACTCGTAGCTATCATAGGTGGTGCTTTCTTTGTAGAAATGATATTGGCCAAACCAGACATGAGTGAGCTGGTGATAGGTTTCATTCCTTCTCTTCCCAACGATACCGCCCTTTACATTGCCATCGGAATAATCGGTGCCACGGTCATGCCGCACAACCTCTACCTCCACTCCTCTCTGGTGCAAACGCGCAGAATTGATTCTTCTTCAGACAGAGGAATTTGGTCGGCCATAAAGTATAATTTCATCGACTCCGCCATTGCGCTTAACGCGGCATTCTTTGTCAATGCAGCTATACTGGTGTTGGCCGCCTCTACCTTCTTTAAGGCAGGCATGTACGAAGTAGCGGAAATTCAAGATGCGCATAAGCTCCTGGCTCCCTTACTCGGTACAGAGTGGGCTCCCCTCCTTTTTGGCGTTGCGTTGGTGGCTGCAGGACAAAGTTCTACCATCACAGGAACACTCGCTGGGCAAATTGTAATGGAGGGATACCTCAACTTAAGGATCGCACCGTGGCTGAGAAGATTGATCACACGTTTGATCGCCATCATACCCGCCTACCTGGTCATCATCATCTATGGAGAAAGTGAAACGGGGGCTTTGCTGGTGCTCAGCCAGGTGGTATTAAGCTTGCAGTTGGGTTTTGCCATCATCCCTTTGATTCACTTTACCAGTAACAAAACGAAGATGGGCGTTTTTGCCAATAAACTTTGGGTGCAGGTACTCGCATGGGCTATTGCGTTAATCATTGTGGGTTTGAATGTGCAGTTGGTTATTCAAGAAGTAACAGGCTGGTTGGTTTCGGCAGGTAGCGATGCATGGATTCTATGGGTTACAGTAATTCCTGTTTGCATTGCCGCTGCATTGCTGCTGATCTATATTACCTTTAAGCCCGCCTTCGATAAGAAGGGCATAGAAAAGACCTCCAAGATTCCACATGGTACCGCAATGATCCTCGATGAAATCACAAAACCTATTTATAAACGAATTGCCATCGCCATCGACTTTAGCAAAATAGATTCTCTAGCCATACAAAGTGCGCTGTCGCAAGGTGGCAAAGAGGCTAAGTATATACTTATCCACGTGGTGGAGTCAGCAGGTGCAATGGTATACGGCAGCTCCATTGCAGACAAAGAATCTAGCCTGGACAAAGCCGCCTTAACGAAGTATGCCGATCAACTGATTGAACTTGGTTATGCCGTGGAAACTAAAATTGGCTATGGCAACCCGAAAAGAAAAATTCCATCTACTGTCAAGGAATTTGAAGCGGACTTGCTGGTGATGGGTGCGCATGGACATAATTTCTTCAAGGACCTTGTCTTTGGCACTACAGTGGATACAGTGAGGCACCGAGTAGATATACCTGTGTTTATTGTGAGAGAGAAGTAATAATTTAAGATTTACGATTTCTTCATTTTAGATTACCTTAACAATCAAAAATCTCAAATCTAAAAATCTTAAATCCCTTAAATCCCTTAAATCTTAAATCCATTTTGAGCAATGAAGACACCATAGTAGCCCTCGCCACCGCACAAGGAATCGGAGCGATCTCCGTCATCAGGTTGTCGGGTGAGGGGGCGATTGCCATCACACAAGCGGTCTTCAAAGGCAAGGACCTCACGAAGCAAGCCTCTCACACCATACACTTTGGTACTATTCAGGATGAGGGCAGGATTATAGATGAAGTGTTAGTTTCAGTTTTTAAAGCGCCAACCTCGTTCACCACCGAAAATGCCACCGAGATTTCCTGTCATGGATCTTCGGTCATCGTAAAGGAAATTATTAAAGTGTTGTTAAAGAAAGGCGCAAGGTTGGCCACACCCGGTGAGTTCACCAAGCGTGCTTTTCTCCATGGTCGATTTGATTTGGCGCAGGCGGAAGCGGTAGCAGATCTCATCAATGCCGAAACCGACAATGCCAGACAAGCTGCACTAAACCAAATGCGCGGAGGATTTTCCAAAGAAATCAATCACCTGCGTGAAGAGCTCATTCACTTTGCCTCATTGATCGAACTGGAGCTGGACTTCGGGGAGGAAGATGTAGAGTTTGCCAAGCGCAGTGATCTTAAAAAATTAATATACCAGATTCAAGGGTACCTCACCTCGTTGATCAAATCATTTGATCAGGGTAATGTGATCAAGAATGGAGTCCCTACGGTTATTGCAGGCAAACCCAACGCTGGCAAGTCTACCCTATTGAATGTTTTGCTCAATGAAGAGAAAGCCATCGTATCCGATATCGCAGGTACCACAAGAGACAGCATTGAAGATGAGATGGTAGTTGGCGGGATCAATTTTAGGTTTATCGACACGGCAGGATTGCGCGATACCAAAGATGTGATTGAAGCCATGGGTGTGGAACGCACGCGGGCTCAAATGAAAAAGGCGTCACTCATCATCTATTTGGTGGACCTTTCCAATACTTCACTGGCTGAAATAGAAAGTGAAATAAGAACCTTAGTGGAACTGGGCATTCCCTTTATCAAAGTGGGCAACAAACTGGACAAGGCTGAGGCTGCGTTAGTGGATCAATTGCAAAAACAGGATTTCATTTTTATCTCTGCAAAACATCAAGATCACATTGAAGCATTGAAAGAAAAGATTCTATCGCTGTTTGAAATCCAAAACGTAAAAACTGGTGATGTGATGGTGACTAACCTGCGCCATTACCAAAACCTGTTGCAAACCAACGAGTCACTGACACGCGTATTAGATGGTATGGACAAAGGAGTAACCGGGGATTTCCTGGCCATGGATATCAGGCAATCGTTGCATTACCTGGGAGAGATTACGGGGAGTATCACAACCGATGATCTTTTAGATAACATATTTAGTAAGTTCTGTATCGGGAAGTAAGATTTGATTTCAGTTCGTATCAACAGGGCGATAAAAAATCATTCTAACAAATGCAAACACAGACCCTAACAGCAACAAGACAATTCCAAAATAACTCAGGGCTTCTATTTGTATAGCTATCAACCCAAATAGCGACAGCAATAGTAATGCTACCAGCAAGATATATACGAGAATTATCATGGTTACCATCCTGCCTGGTATTTGTCTACGATCTTCTAGGGTAAGTCCTTTACTTCTTCTCCAAAGTACTGAAAAAAGGAATATTGAAAGGTAAATTGCGACAGCTACACCTTCAATTTGCCACACCCTTTGTTCTGATAGATCTAATAAGATTAGGCCCCCAGGAATCGTTGCTAGAAAAGCAGCACCAAGACTACCCATCAATGCGTTGGTTATTCGAAAGGCATCAAAACGATTCCACCTTTCATCCTTATGTGCAAATACAACAACAACACTTGTAAAGCCTGCCAAGGCAATTGAAAATTCAATGAGATTTGCAAAACTGTCCATTATGGAGAATTGTAAATTAGTTTCAATTTAGGGATTCAAATTCAAGACAACAATACTGATTCGAACGTCTATCTTAACTTCTGCAGATGCATGTATTCAATCATGGCCAGTAAGTCTGTAACTTAAGAATGATCAATCCTTGTTCCCTATTGAAAGAGATAGAATTTAAAATCACAACTATCTCATTCTGACTCTCTACTTAACAGCCTTCTTAGCCCGGTCCAAAAGCTTCTCATCCCCAATCTTCTTACAAAAGGCAGCAAAGGCCGGGGTGGGTCCACGCCAGCGCAGTTCGGACATGTTTTTGAAGAGCTTGGCATCTGTACGCAAGGTGGCAAGGCGTTTGAACAATAACGCCTGTTTCCGCTTCTTGCCCAGCACCTCCTTAGGAAAATCCTCAATGGGTCCGTACTCGTTCAGCAAGTTCGCGGCTCCAATCTTACCGATGCCCGTAATGCCGGGATAGCCATCGGCATCATCGCCTACCAAAGCCAGGAAATCTGGAATCAATATGGGAGGCACACCAAACTTCTTCTTCACCCCTTCCTCATTGCGAATCACGTTTGCCCTGCGATCGATCTGCACCACGCGGTCTCCCCTCACGCATTGTGCCAGGTCTTTGTCCGGTGTCCAGATGCAAACCTTATCTAAGCGTTTGCTTTTGGCGGCAAGGTATGCGGCAGAGGCCAGCCCATCGTCTGCTTCCAACTCCACCATTGGCCACACGGCTATGCCCATCGCTTCCAATCCCTTCTCCAAAGGGCCAAACTGCCATCGGAGCACACGCTCCATGCCATATCCCGTCTTGTAATCCGGCCAAAGTTTGTTGCGAAAGGATTCGATCACATGATCAGTGGCCACGCCTATGTGGGTGGCATCGTCTTCTATCATTTTCAAGATGCTGTTCAATACGCCAGATACGGCACCGTAGGGTTTGTCTTTTCCTTTGTTGAAAGTTCGGAGGCCGTAGAAGTGGCGGAAGAGCTCGTATGTGCCGTCAATGAGGTGGATGATCATGGGGAGTGAAGATAGTGAAAGTGATGGTTGAAGAAGATTTTAGTCGTCAGACCACTGAATACTTTAGCAGACAGTGGTCAGACGACCTCACTAAAGTACAGAGTTACGGTCGGTGACAACACCGACCAAAGGTATATCAGGTGAGAGAGGAGTCTCCCCCGAGAGATTGCTTCGCTCGTTCCTCGCTCGCAATGACGATACGAAGATACTATTGGCTGAGCCTCTTGTGATGGTAGACATACGACATAGCGCCCAGTGCGTATGGAATAAGTAGGATAAGCATCTTCGGATCAAAACCACCCACGGCAAGTCCGGAATAGACCGCGCCTGTCAGGTCGAAGAAAAACCCTGCATAAACCCACTCCTTGATACGTGGAAAGCCCGGCACCAGCAACGCAACAACACCCAGCAGTTTCGCCCAGCCAATGGCGGGCAAAAGGTAAAGAGGATATCCCAGATCCTCAAAAACTTTAACCCACTCCGGAGCCGAGAGGATATTGGGAATGGCTGACGAAAGCATAAACGCGCAAAAGAGCCCAGTGAAAACCCAGAACAGGATGGCGTTTCGCTTTGTTGATGTTGGTTGTGTCATGGATGAGGATTTATGAATCTATTTGTTAAGTAACTCATTTTTTATCAAGAACAAAATGGGCAGCGCCTACTACCGCCTACTACTCACTACCTCCTACCAACAAACTATTCAGAAACAGTTTGTGTATGCTATACCAATATCCTCTAAAGGTCGGGTCAGATGCAAAGTAGATAACATGCCCTTTCCCCACTTGGGTTTTTAAAAGGTATGGAACACCTGCCAGTTTGACTTTGTCTTCCTCCAGCATGAACCCATCCAGTAACAGCTGATCCTTTTGTGAAGCATAACGCACCACCACATCTTTCTCATTCTCTGGCTTTAATATGATAGGATAGGCTGCCGGCAATCCAATTTGGTTTGTGTCGTAACCCATCGCCAACATGGACTTGCCCACCTCATTCATTCCAGGTTGCCATTGAACGATTCCTGTTGGCACCGATGTGGTATTGGTAAACTCTCCTTTTAAAATGGTTCCGTTACTGTAACGGGCGTAGCCTTCAAAACTTACGCCCTTGCCCAAAACTTCATCCTGTGCAATGACCTCACCCCCAGCGTGAGAAACTACCAGGGTTCCGCCATTCATGACATATGCCCTCAGCTTTTCCATCTTCAATACACCCTTATAACCTTTGCTGAATCCTGGACCTCCTCGAATATCCAATCCTGCATTAGGAAGAACAATAGCAGTGTACGCGGACAAATCACCATCGTTCAATGTTTCCAACATTACGGGAGAGAAGGCAAAGTCATAGTCTCGCTCTAACACCGTACGTATTCCGCCAAAGTAGTGATCCTGCATCACCGGCCAATCAGCAAGTACAGCTACCGTAGGTTTATCGATTGGTACCACGCGCGCATCATCTCCAAAAGTGACACCCGCATCTGTAAATGGATTGGTAACGACCGACACTTCGGCACCATATTCTTTTGCTAGCTGTGTAAGTCTCGCATGAAAGTGATCAGGATTGCGCAGACTGATGGCCGCAAAGGTTCCTTTTGGATATACCGTCTCTCCCACCTTAAACCAACTCTTAAATACCCGCCACTTGTAGCCCTCCTGTGCCATTCTCATCACCAACTTATAGTTGGCCTCCTTATCACTTGTGGCCACATATCCATAAGAGGGCGATGGGATCGCTACCTCAGGAATTTCTATCATCCCTACAGCAGTTGAATTCACATTTGTTGTCGCATTGGAGTAATAAGCTTCCACGCCAAATATTAACGGAAAGGTATTCCAGGTCACATCATAAAATGGCATGTCCCTTCCAGCGGGCACCCAAGTTTCCGGTCTGTCATCATCAATAGTTGGATCAAACAGCGCTCGCACAAGTCTTGACTGAGGTTGCTTTACTGTAATCAGGTAATCACCTTTCCTAAAATTCCTTTTTACTCCCTTGGCCTCCCCGAGATAATCGTTCACGGCCAATGAGAAATCAGCTTGTGCTTCTCTCACTTCAATATCCTGCAGCATCAACCGCTCCAACATTCGGTTTAGTTTGGAAGGATCTCCACGCCTGGGAATGACCACCTGCTTCACCGAACCATTGGCGGCATCATTTAGCCCTTTTAGTTGTGTTTGATAGACATCTTCGAGCAATTGCGCTTTCCGTTTTGCAGCCACTTCCATTAATGTCCATGCACCTTCGGCATGCCTGTCCATTGCCATACGCATGGTGGCCAACGTACCGTCCGTGCGAATGAACGCTGTGGAGCGCCCAGGTCTTCCTCCAAATGTTTCAAATAAGAAAGAACTGAGACTTGGGCCAAACATGGCCCACGACAAACCAAAGCCCACGTGCGTTACGCCATCAAATTGATTTCTGCTGAACAGCGACCATCCTTTTTCACCAAATCTTTTGCCTGTTTGTTCGGCTACATCTACCCACCACTGATATGCTTTCTCCGGCCATAGCTTGTGGTAAGGCGGTGAAAATGGTGGAATGAAATGGGTAGTAGGCCCGCTATGTACATCAAGAATTAGGCTTGGTCGCCAGTCCATCATGGTCTTACCTAATGCCGACATCTCAGGAGTGACAAAAAAACTAAAGTCGCGGTTTACATCGATGCCTACCGCATTACCATCCGTGTTCATTCCCCAATGCGCTTTGTTCTCTACCGCATTTTGATCGACAGATGCACCCTTTACATCATATAAACCCTGCCAAGTGACGTATCGTGCATGGGCATCGGGGTTAGTGAGTGGGGAAAATATAACAACAAGGTTATCTCTAATAGAAGTTGCAGCATCATCATTACGGGAAGCCAAATCATAGGCCACCTCCGAAAGCACTTCAGTACCGGCCTCTTCATCCGTGTCGACAATGAAGATGTACAGTATGGCTGGGTTATTTTGAATTAAAGATGCCTTCTCCTGTTGTGATAACGCCACATTAAGCCTGGTAAGTTTGCGATTGTTTGCCTTTATCTCTTCCAGTCGTGCCAGATTAGCCTCGCTACTCACGACCAACTGAACCAGCGGCCTGTTTTGAATACTTCTCCCATACACTTTGCGCAGCACCCTCGGACTTTTTTCCAATTCTCTATAATACTCGAAATGGTTGGCGGTGATCGTATAGGTCGTTCCCATCTCATAACCATGAAAAGAAGCTGGCGGTTGCGGCTGCGCATTCAGGGTCCAGCATAATAACAGCGGAAAAGCAGAGAGAATCAGTCTCATAAAGATTTAGGTTTTAAGAAAAGTGGGAAACCTTCTGGCTTAACACAAGTGAAATTATGTTAAAAGGTATCTAGCGTTGACAGTAAACAGTAATTCTACCTACCGCAAACTTCATGCGGGACTAAAAAAGTTTTGTAATTTTCAACCATGTTTCACATCGTGTATACCAGTCGTGCCACGCAAGCTTTTGATCAGTTGCAGCTGGTTGACTTGCTTAAGCATAGCCGGAAATATAATAGGCTGTGGGACGTGACGGGGATACTGCTCTACATAGAAGGAAAGTTTATCCAAGTACTTGAAGGCGACAAGGATGTGGTGCAAGAAGTTTACGCCAGAGTAAAGAAAGATCCCTGGCATGACCGCGTTGTGGTAGTAGAAGAGGGTGAATCAGAAAGGAGAATATTTAAGAACTGGGCGATGGGTTTTAGGATAAGCTCTTACAGTGAATTTTCCAGCGTCACCGGCTTTAAGGAAATCGATACATTTTTTGACGAGCATGCTCCTACGCAACATCCTGAATCACTACTCCATTTTCTTGAACAGTTCTACAAACAAAACCTGGCAGACCACTGAACATAAGTCCATGATCTGCAGGCTTTCGGTGTTGTCCCCTATCCGAGATAAGATTTCAATTTTGCCAGCCTTGGAGTACTTCGAAGCTTACGAGTTGCTTTTTCTTTTATCTGCCGCACACGCTCGGTGGTCAAATCAAACTCATTGCTGATGTCGTTAAGCGATAAACTATGACCTCCGGATAGGCCGTAATACATCGAAAGCACTTGTGACTCCCGGGCTGACAATGTATTGAGTGCACTTGCTATTTCTTCAGCTAACGAGTCCTTCATCAGATCGGCATCAGGAGAAACAGCGTCTGCATCGGCTAGCACGTCCATCAGATTGCCACCTTCTCCGTCATTACCCATGGGTGCATCCATAGATACTTTGCGTGCTCGGTGAGATAGGATGCTCCCCACATTGGCTGGGGTGAGGTCGAGCAACTCCGCCAGCTCCTCATTCGTAGGCTCACGCTGATGCTTTTGCTCCAGTTCAGAAAAACTTTGATTGATCTTGTTCAAAGACCCAACCCTGTTCATGGGCAATCTTACAATGCGCGACTGTTCCGCAAGCGCCTGAAGTATACATTGGCGAATCCACCATACCGCATAGGAAATAAACTTAAATCCGCGGGTCTCGTCAAATCTTGACGCAGCTTTGATCAATCCCAGGTTGCCTTCATTGATTAAATCGCTCAGGGTCATACCTACCTGATGGTATTGTTTAGCCACCGAAACGACAAAGCGAAGATTTGCGTTGACTAATTTTTCCAGTGCCACTTGGTCTCCTTGTTTGATTCGCTGTGCTAAATTGACTTCTTCTTCAGCGGTGATTAGATCTATCTTGGCTATTTCAGAGAGGTATTTGTCCAGTGACTGTGCTTCACGATTGGTAATTTTCTGAGTGATTTTTAATTGACGCATAAATGAGTTTTAGTGTTGGATTAAAGATTGTGTAGGTACGATGAACGCCTGGCACTCCTGTCAAAATGCGTCTGAGGTTCAAAATACGGCTGTTCGAGGGCAATCGCTTAACTTAATAAAAGCTTGCGCAAAAGGTATGCTATGAGAGTGAAATACGATCCATTGTGAAGAATATAAGGAAATAAAAGGACAAGTGCAAGCCCTTCTAAAAGGTTAGGGTGATAACCTTATTGTTTTTGAGATTATTAGTTGAGCACCTACTCTATTCTTAGATGGTGCATATGCGCGCCAGATTGAGCATTATAGGGCATCACTGTCTATTTAATAACTCATGAGGGTGAGCACTGCATATTTTTGTAGATTCAATACATGTTTCATCTCGTCTACACCAGTCATGCCATTATTCCATTTTCACAGAAGGAATTGCTTGGACTTTTGAAGCAAAGTAGAGCATACAACATGGAGAATGATATAACTGGAATGTTACTGTATCTGGAAGGCAAGTTCATTCAGGTATTAGAGGGCAGAAAAAATGCAGTACTAAGTTTGTTTGATAAAATCAAAAAGGATCTACGACATGAACGTGTAAGAACGATCATTCAAGGCATGCCCGAAAAGAGGGTATTTAAGAATTGGTCTATGGGATTTAAGAGAACGTCATACAGTGAATTTACTAAGATCACCGGATTCAAGGATATCGATATTTTCTTTGATGAGCAAAAGTCAAAGAAGAATGATAATTTACTCCTGGTCTTTCTCGAGATTTTTTACAATCAGAATATTGTAGACTACTCTGAACCATTGCATTGATAATTAACCTATAATAACAATTACCTCCCTGCGTGACGAACTATATCGACTATTACAAAATACTGGAACTTCAGAAAACGGCTACAGAAAAAGATATCAAGAACGCCTATCGCAAGCTTGCTAGGAAGTTTCACCCAGACCTTAACCCAAATGACAAGGAGGCAGAGCGCAAGTTCAAAGAGGTAAACGAAGCCAACGAGGTGCTCAGTAATCCAGAGAAGCGCAAGAAGTACGATAAATACGGAAAAGATTGGAAACATGCAGATCAGTTCGAAAAAGCCAAACAGCAACAACAAAGCCGAAGCACTAACCAGGGTGGACCACAGTTCGGCAATGAAGACTACTCAGATTTTTTTGAGTCGATGTTTGGGGGCGGCTCTTCTTCCCGGCAAAGTCGTTCCAGCATTAAATTCAGAGGGCAGGATTATCATGCAGAACTGCAATTGAACCTGAGGGATGTGTACACCACCCACCAACGTACCCTCACCATAAATAATAAAAACATACGGATTACCATACCGGCAGGCGTTGCAAACGGACAAGAGATAAAAATTAGAGGATACGGTGGACCAGGGATCAATGGTGGACCCAGCGGGGATTTATACATTAAGTTTATCATTGAGAATCATACTGTCTTTAAACGGGATAAGAATGATTTATATACTACGGTAGATTTACCACTTTATACCGCACTACTCGGTGGGGAAATTACGGTGGATACCTTTGACGGCAAAGTAAAAGTGAAGGTGAAACCAGAAACGCAGAACAACACTAAAGTAAAGTTAAGTGGTAAAGGCTTTCCTGTCTATAAGAAGGAAAATCAATTTGGGGATCTTTATCTGACCTACCAGCTAAAGACACCCTCCTCCCTCACCGATAAAGAGAAAGAACTATTTTCTGAGTTAGCTAAATTAAGATAGCCATGGAAAACAAAGACCTAATTTCAATTGAGACATTTTGCACGCGATACAGTGTACCGGAAACGTTTGTCCACTCACTGCGAGAGTACCAACTGATAGAGACTCATACGGATGGAGGTGCAGAGTACATCAAAGTAACTCATTTACAAAGTGTGGAGAAAATGATTCGACTTCACTTTGAGTTAAATATCAATATGGAGGGTTTAGATGTGGTAAATAACCTTTTGCATCAGGTGACTGAACTTCAAAAAGAAAATCAAAGCCTTAAAGACAGACTGAAATTATATGAGTAACGATCAGTAGTAATCATACCAATCCAAGTAAATCTCCCCTGCCTGAAATTTTCGCAGCCACCTACTGTAGTTCACTAGCACCCGAAGCATATTGCCGCTCCAAGCCGGCATCTCCCCGCCATGAGTCGTTTGATGCGACCCTTTACTCTTGCTATGAATGAACCTTATCCGAAACGCCACGACTATATCGGCATGAAGAACATGAAAATTAAGTGGCCTCTCATAGCGATCGGATCCTGCCTTGGCCTCGTCCACGGCATTCTATCTTTGTTCGGCATAGTGCAAGGGTGGGAAACAGTCGGATGGCTTTCCGCTGCTGTAGTGGCTATCACATTGTCCGGAATCTCTAGTGGCGCGCCATTTCTTCATGGCCTACTAATGGGGCTGTGCATCACACTTTTTACGGGCTTAACACAGGGGCTTTTCATCGATTTGTACCTCCAAAGTAATCCAATGTATAAAGAAGGGCTAGACCCAAATCAGGACTATAGAATGTTTGTATTCCGTTTCATTCCCGTGTTCGGTAGCATCTACGGAGCGGTCATCGGTGGACTAAGCTGGGCATTGCATCGCGTGTTGGCTCAATTTTAGTCGCTATTGAGATTGAAATAATTATTTGCCGCCCAGCATCCGCTGAATTATCTTCGGGCAATCGAAATCATCTAACTGATCCATGACCACCGAACTCCTACTGAGATACATTCACTTTATCAGTATATTCACCATCGTAGGGACACTCGTATCTGAGCATTTGCTTTTAAAGCCGGAGCTGACCCGTGCAGAAATTGGAAGGATATCAAAGATTGACGGCATCTATGGGCTGGCGGCCTTATCACTGCTTGCTGCAGGATTGACGCTGTGGCTTGGAGGCTTTGGTAAGCCCACATCGTTTTACAGTCAGAATTGGATTTTCCATACCAAACTCACCTGCTTCATCGCGATTGGTCTGCTTTCTATCTACCCTACCATCTTTTTTCTCAAACAGAGGAAGGGTGATAAGAGTGAAACGGTCTCTATTCCCCAATCCATATTTTGGATGGTCCGGATAGAGATACTTCTACTTTTTATTATTCCGTTGTTAGCCGGATTAATGTCCAGAGGTATTGGCAGCATACCAAGCTAGGCCAGCGCTATGTAAATTTTGATTCAGATTACGTTACTAATTCAGTAACTTATCCACCCAATTTATTGCCAAGTCCTGTAATGACTCGTTTCGCTACTTGTTTTCTACTCTCATTTGCATGCTCCTGTTTTGGCCAGTCAATTGAAGCACTGGATAGCTTAAAGCTGCTATTGTCAAAAAATGATACCGGAGTCACAGCAAGAATAGAATCATACCTTGAAATCGGAGAGATACAAATTGAAAATGAGGCACTTCTCTCCCTGGCTTACCTGGATTCAGCGGAGGCCTTGATTCAAAGCAATGAAGATTTCAACGACTACCTTTCCAGACTGTACTTACTCAAAGGCAAAGCCTACAACAAACAAAGTATTCATCCCAAGGCGCAAGCTAACCTTGACATCGCCTTGCGCTACATCAAGCAATATCCCAACACCTACATAGCGCCTCGCATTTATGCGGAGATGGCAGTGGTTGCTGAAAAGACCAGTGAGATGGTGAAAGCTTTGAAGTTCAACCAGAAGGCCATCGACTTGTACACCATTGAGCGCGATACCGCAGGCATTCTTGAAAGTTACATCAATATTGGGGTAATCTATTGGGATAAAAAGGAGTACAAGCAGGCCATGTCCTACTACAAAAAGGCCATCGTTCTCAACAATTCCATTGGAAACACCGTCTCTAACGCTCGCCTCACCAACAACATCGGTTTGATCTACAAGAGTATGGGTGATGACGAAACAGCATTGACCTACTTCTTTGAAGCACTTGGTTATCTAGATCAGGAAAAGCACAAATTTGGATACGCCTTGATCAATAACAACATAGGCATTTCCTATCGGGAACTTAAGCAGTACAATCTTGCGCTAAAGCACTTTGGCATTGCAAAGACCTTGCAGAAGGAATTCAATGATCTATATGGCTTAGCCCTTGTCAACGACAACATATCTCGAGTCTATTTTCGATTGGGCCAATACGATCGGGCGCTGCAGCATCTGACCGAGGCAGAAACTTACGCTGAGCAGGCCAACAACCTTGATTTACTCAATGACATTGCGGAACATTTGGCTGAACTATACGAACGCACGGGTGACTATAAGAGCGCTTACCTACAACAGAAGAAAGCCCAAGTCTATAACGATTCCTTGCAAGCCAAAAGTCTTAGCAATGAATTAGCTGAATTGGAAGTGCGATATCAAGTACAGCAACAGCAGGCGGAGAACGACCTTCTTAAAGCACAAAACGAACTTAGCTCAACGGTGATCAAAAATAAGGACTTCATCATTGCAGCCAGCATCGTTTTCTCGGTATTAATTCTCACTCTCTTGTTCCTCGCTTACCGCGCGCTTCGCATCAAGCAAAAAACCAATGCCATTGTCGCGGACAAGAGGGCTAAACTGGAACAACTCAATATAGAAGTTGAGAAGCAAAACAAATCTATCGCAGCACAGAAGGAAAAAATAGAAAGGCAAAATCAAGAATTATCCAAAAAGAATCAGTACCTGGAAGAGCTGAACTACGAAAAGAACAGTTTGATGGCTATCGTGGCGCACGACCTTAAATCTCCGCTTAATTCGATCAAGGGAATCACAGGAATTCTTCCGTCTGCAGGATCACTCAATGCCGAGCAACAAGAATTTATTGGATTGATAGACAATGTAGTAGATAGCAGTCGTGTGCTGATTCAGGACCTGATGGATTTGTCTGCGCTGGAGAACAAAGAGATTAGGGTGCAGTTCAGGCCCGTGAGAATCAATGAACTCCTACGAACGTGTTGCAGTAAATACAAGGCGCAAGCAGCTCAGAAAGGCATCGGTCTTACCATTCAAGAGCTGGCAGATGAGCATGTCATCATTCAATCTGACGAACTATTCATTGAGCGAATCCTGCAAAACCTTATCTCCAATGCCATCAAGTTTTCCGAATCTGATACCGACATTAAGATCGGTAGTAGAATTGCAGAGCATGCTTTAACGTTCTACGTTCATGATCAAGGTCCTGGCATCAGTGACGAGGAGCAAAAGCTTCTCTTCAAAAAATTTCATAAGCTAAGTGCACGGCCTACGCGTGGTGAAGTTTCTACTGGCTTGGGCCTTTCCATTGTGAAGGTGCTAATGGAGGAGCTTGGTGGTACCATGCACGTACAGAGTGAACTAGGCAAAGGCAGTATTTTTACCTGTTCCCTGCCGCTGTAAAAATCAAAAAGAACTCAATTGAAAGGTGATGGGCAACACCATGCGTTGACGCACTGGCACCCCACGCTGCTTTCCCGGCTTCCACTTCGGAGCAGTTTGCAGTACCAGAACTGCTTGTTCATCACAACCCGCGCCAATTCCCTTCACTACTCGGATGTCCGTTAGTGATCCGTCTTTATTAACTACAAACTCCACAAACACCCTTCCCTCCACCTGCATTCTTCGTGCCTGAGCCGGATACTTAATTCTCTCCGAAATGTCTTTGTAAAAGGCCGCGAGGCCACCAGCCGGTTCCGCGGGTGTCTCCACGATAGTAAATATTTCATCTTCCTTCTCCTCCTCCATCACAGGCAGTACCGGATTAATATTGATCTTCTCGATACGTGTATCCTGATTCATCTCCACATCAATGCTGATCTTCACCTCTTCAATTATTTCTTCCTCGTCAGGCATTTCTACAAATTGCAATGGCGTCTTTACCGGTTCCGGTGGAGGGGGAATTTCAGAGGGAGGAATTTCTGCCAGTATTTCGAAAGAGTTTACCGCCTTGCCCTGCAGCTCCACCATCGATTGTTCATAGCTTTTCCATTCGAATGCTGTGATGACGAGAGACATGGTAATCAGCAGGCTGATGCTGAAGATGAGGCCCTGATAATTGTCCAGGTCTGCGCTGGGATACTTTTTTACCTCAATGTCCATGACAGGTGCTTTTGGAGGTGAATAGAAGCTCTTCTTAAACCTACAAACTGGATTTCTGAATAGTAATGACTTTGGTCATCTCGCCAGTTCCATACTCTCAAAAATGATCTCAGGGCTACTCACGCGGCCCACTTATGCTTCCGATTTTGTATCTTTCACATTATCTTAAGCTTGTTTCACTCGTAGTTCACCAGACTTAATTGATCCTTATGAAATCCACCCTTATCGTCCTACTAATTTGTTTGACCAATATATTTGTTGTCGCTGCTCAGGATTTTTTTCAATTGAAAAACAGGTGGAAACCCAATGAATACATTCACGTAGAGCAACCCAGTCCTGCCTCATCTGGCATTCAACCCGGATGGTGGAGCGCACAGTGGATATTTGAGCCTGTACCTGGCACTGCCTTTTACAAGATCAAGAATCGATGGAGAAACCAGTACCTGCATGTGGAGCAAGGTCCTCTTGTTTGTGGCGACATTCAATCCGGATGGTGGAGTGCGCAATGGCAATTGGAGGCTATTCCCGGTACGTCTTTCAACCGACTGAGAAATCGCTGGAAGCCGAACGTTGCCATTCACAATCAAAATGGTCGATTGGAGGCAGGAGACATTCAGGCAGGATGGTGGAGCGCACAGTGGGAATTGGTAAACGTTGGCTCGCCATCTAGTGCACCGGTCCAACCGCAAGTCGCTCAGCAGCCAGCCAGCAGGCCTGCCGTGGCAGCGGCACCTGCAGCGCCCGTAGCACCAAAACTTCCCTCAAACAGGAATGCCAATGATTTTCGCCCCGAACATGGCGGTAAGGTCACGGTGATGTTTATGCGCTATCAACGGGTATGGCCAATGGGCAACACACAATTGAAGGTAGGTGACCGTATTTACTTCTTTCCACAAAGGATAGAATGTAATCCCGATGGTGCCAGCTTTGACCCAAGCAACCCTGCACTCGGAGGACAAACCTTCACCGTAAAGGCAATTGCGCCTGAATTAGAATTGGATAGGGATATTCCTATGATGAGGAACCGCACCAATGACTCATTCTCCATGATCATTGAGATTTATTAACCTCAATGTCAGGAGCAATTAGTTTAAGCTGGACTTTTCAGGGTGTTTGGCAGTAAACTGACGGTAGAAGTCTTGAATTTCGTTTAAGTCCTTCTCGTAATTTCCTGTCGGGTAAAATAAGTCACCAAAACCCGCCACCTTGTTACCATAGTCCAGGTAGCCCATGACAATAGGCACATTTGCACCAACAGCTGTGTGGTAAAATCCCGACTTCCACTCCTTTACATAACTGCGTGTGCCTTCTGCCGCCATCATCAGGATAAGATCATCGTGCTGACTAAACATATCAATCATCGCCTCCACCAGATTAGAGTGCTTTGAGCGGTCCACAGGTATACCACCGGTAGCTCGCATTAAAATACCCATCGGAAATTTAAACAAGCTTTTCTTTGCCAGAAATCGCACCCTGGTCTTACAAGCATAGAGGGTGGCTAGCGCAATGGGGTAATCATAGTTGCTGGTATGGGGGACAGCTACCAGCACGCACTTGCGAATAGAAGGGTCCAGAGTACTCCCTACCTTCCATCCGATTATCTTTAAATACAAGGCGCACAGCCATCTCATAGCAAAGGGTCAGGTCGCAAAATGCATTATTTTTCAACCACTTCCTCAGCTTGCGGTATTTTGCCAACCCCCCGGTAAATTATCACTTCCACTGTCCTGCAAATCCGCACCTTTTACAGTAAGTTTATTAGACAATCCTCACCCCAAAACAAAAAAAACCATGGAAGAAATGCAAATCAACTTGGTGGCAGTAGCGGTGGCTGTGGTCGCTAACTTTTTTCTCGGATTCCTGTGGTACACACCTCTGTTTGGCAAGGCATGGGCTGCTGAAATGGGATTTGATACTGGTGTAAAACCCAAGAGTGGAGAAATGGCCAAAGGCATGATCATTATGGTCGTTGGCAATTTTTTCATGGCCTACGTATTTGCCAACAACATGATGGCGTGGAGTTATGTACCTGGTATGAATGAAATGCCGGCTATTGGAAGCATTATGAACGCAGCGTTCTTTACCTGGCTCGGCTTTTACCTACCCGTAGACATTGGTACGGTTACCTGGGAAAAGAAATCATGGAAGCTAGTTGGCATCAACACCGGCTATCACCTGGCCTCTCTTTTTGTGGTTGCAACCATCCTTACCTACATGTAATTATGATTGAAACTGCTTTGGGATATAGCGCGCATCTCAAGGCAGTTCACAATACCTCCATGACACCTAAGCAAAAAGATCAAGCCCTGTATCTGATCAGAACGGGAAAGAAACTTGAGTCCGTGAGATACCTGCAGGAAGAACTGCTTATTAACCCCGATCAAGCACTGCGTTTAGCTGAGAAACTTGAAGAGGAAACGGGAGATAAAGAACTTCGTGACAAACTATATGAACTGCGGGAGAAACGAGCAAATCAACCCAGAGACAAAACCCCTCAGGTGGTTGGTGTTTCCTTCATGGTTATTGGACTTATCTTACTAGCCATGGCAGGCTACATTGCCCGTTCCAACTATCAATTTGCGCAGCACGCCATTCCTACCAAAGGCATAGTGGTAGGTTTCGATTCTTATGACAGCAGCGATGATGATGGCGGTAGCACCACCATGTATTCGCCCGTATACGAATACGAGTTCAATGGCGTCAAGTACACCTACCTAAGTACCACTGGTTCGTCCAGCATTGACTACGACATAGGCGTAGAAGTTGAAATCCTGGTAGATCCAGATCATCCAACTGAAGTCCTGGTTGAAAGTTTTATGGAGCAGTGGCTGGCCGTGTCGATCCTTACCTTTTTAGGGTTGATGTTTACAGGCTTGGGTTTTATGGCTTACAAACTTTTTAAATAGACTGAACAACTATTTTCTTTACGAAATAACTATTCATTTCCTGATCGCCACTCCTGGCTTGACAGCTTCATTCAGCTTTCCATTCTCAATGACGAGTTGTCCTGCTACTAAGACATAGGGAATACCTTTGGGTGGCAGTGCGGGTTCCATGTAGGTGGATTGGTCAATTACTTCTTCTGCATTGAAGATCACAATGTCTGCATCAGCTCCTTGCTGAAGCCGACCCTTATTCGCCATTTGTGGTACATAGCCTTCAAGTCTCTTGGCAGGCTGTATCGTCATCTTAGCCAACGCTTCCATCAGCGACATTGCTTTCAGTTCACGCACATATTTCCCCAGCACCTTTGAGTAGGTACCTGCGGTCCGTGGATGACCTTTACCGTCAGCGAGAAATCCATCACTTGCAATCATTGTCAGAGGGCTGGCGATTGCCGCCATGGTCATTTCTTCTGTGCGACTGTGAATAATAATACCGCCTCCCTCCTTCCGATACCTTCCAAACGATTCTCGATTCAGAAATTCTCCTGTCTCCGGCCATTGATGTATGGCGATTTGTTCATCCGTCCAGTCTTCCCATCCATCGAACAAGGCGGACTCAATGCGAGTCATTCCTGCTTCATATGGATAAGCTTCTGTAGTGATGTCAAATCCGGCATCTTGTGCTTTCTGGACCAGGTCTAAGAAATCTTGCGTTTGCGCACCACCACTGGAATTGATGTGAACGAGGTGTAGCGGAGTACCTACCTTAGTTGCCGCGCCAATGGCCTCCTGAATTCCTTCCAGTCCCCCACGCATATGAATGAAGGAAGGAGCTTTCGCACCTAAGGCAACACGAAGCATGGCCTCAAATTCTTCGGTGGTCGCTGCAGGGGTGTAAGCCAAGCCAAAGCCAACACCTATGGCGCCCTCTTTTAATCCTTGCTCTATTTTCTGCTGCATGGAGGCAATCTGCTCCTCTGTAGCACGCTCTTCTATCGCTTTGTCGCTGGGCAGAAACGCACCCTGATCGCCCAGTACATTCATACGCACCTGGATATGTCCTATGCTCACACCATAGTTGACATGCTTCCCTCCTTCTCTTTCTGCATACCACTTGGCTACGCTGTCTGTTCCCACCTCCAATTCAAAAGCCGTGGTGACACCGTCATGCGCCATAATTCCATAAGTCTCATCAGTCATACCGTGCTCGTGTAGGTCGATGAAACCTGGCGCCACCACCAAACCTTTTGCATCAATCGATGCTGTAGCACTTATTTCTTCTTCTGTGACAATAGCGATCTTGCCGTCCAATATTCCCACATTCATGACCTTGTCAGTGCCTGACTCTGGATCCATCACTCTGCCACCATTGATGGCGAGGTCGTATGGTACACGTTCAGGCGAAGTACAGTTATAAAACAAGATACCTATGAGAAGGAAGCGCAGTAGTCTTTTCATGCTTGAAGGGTTCAGGGTATGATTATAAATATAACAAAAGCTTTCAAGTATCTGGCTGTGCATCGCAAGTCGGCCACAAAACCGTGCCTGAATTTTGTAACTTTTACGCCAACATCAAAGATGAAGGTTTGATTACTGTAAAATATGAATACTGCTACGGTACACGAGATAAAGAGAGCACTTGAGGATATGGAAGCAACACAAATTCGAGCTTTGTGTTTGCGGTTGGCCAAATTCAAGAAGGATAACAAAGAGCTATTGACTTACCTCTTGTTTGAAGCGCACGATGAGGAGGCTTTCATAACCAGCAGCAAGAGAGAAAATGCCGAAGCCTTCACCTCCATACCTAACGTGAATGTATACTATTTAAAGAAAAGTGTACGCAGAATACTAAGGTCATTAAACAAGCTCATCAAATATTCCGGGCAGCCAGTGACTGAGCTAGAGTTGCGCATCGACTTTTGTAAACAGGTATTAGCACACCAAATTCCCTTGAATAAGAGTGTGGTGTTAAGGAACCTGTATGATCAGCAGGTGAAGAAGATCAAATCTGTCTTGGCTAAGTTAGATGAGGATTTGCAATATGACTACCGGGCCGCCCTCGAAATGATAGACAAGAAATAATTTCCTATTTTTCTACCTACTATGTGGGAACCAAACAAAAGCCAGCCGCTCTCTATAGAAGCAAGAGCCCGACTTCTCTTCGAGCGGATAATGCTTCTGGTTATCCTTCTCGCCATCATCCACTTTGCTGAAGATCTGGCATACGACACCCCCGCAATCTGGCTTACAGATTTGCTGGTGGTCTTAACTGGAGGCCTTAGTTACTATTTGCATCGGAAGGGATATGAGCTCACAGCAAGATTAGTCGCTTTCATCCTCATCACTGGCTTGATCACCTACTTCGCGGCCGGCACCCATGCGCGCAATGCAATCCAGTGGCACTTCTTTTCCATTATCGTACTTACACTTATTATCTTTTCAGGAAGGCAACGAGTAGCCGGTATTATGATGGTTGCATTTGTGTTCACCGTGTTACTCTTCCTGGAGTTGACAAACTACAATGTAAATTGGTTTCCTGAAATTGGGGAAGCCCAGCGCAGCCCCTGGTCGGTAATTATCAATATTGGAAGTGCCGTGGTCATTTTAGTGTATGCTATAATCTCCCTTATGCAGGGTGGCGAAAACTATGAGGCACGCATTACCCAACAAGTAAAGGACGTGCAAAAGCTCAACAAGGAATTGGACAACTTTGTCTACAGCGCTTCGCATGACCTCAAAGCTCCTCTTTCTTCACTTCGCGGGCTCATAGCCTTAGCCAACAAAGAAAAGGATCCCAAAATGCTAGACCTGTATCTGCAAAAAATGGAAGCAACGATCTCGCAGTCGGAGAACTTCATCAAAAATATTACTGACTACGCGCGCAACGTACGTGTGAATCCCAAGGTGGAGGCTATTGAATTGGAACCCTTCATTCAATCGCTCTACAACGACCTCATGTTTAGCTGTGGGCAACCCACTATCGCACTGCAGCTGGATTTGAAAACAAAAGTGATCCACACCGATCAAGGTAGACTGCAAGCGGTCTTCAGTAACCTGCTAAGCAACGCGATTAAATATAGCGACCCTGAAAAGAATGAGCAGCTCATTAAAGTAACTGCAGATTCAGATGATCAGCATTACCTCATTGCTGTAGCTGATAATGGCCTGGGTATAGACAATGAGTATGTACCCCATCTTTTCGATATGTTTTTTCGCGCCAGTGAACGGAGTACGGGATCTGGATTAGGCTTATATATTGTCAAGGAGTCGTTACTCCGGATGGGTGGCTCAATAGAAGTCGTATCGGAGACGAAGAAAGGGACTACATTTACCATTGCAATTCCCAAGGTCGCTTAGCACTTGGCTCAGATGTTAGTTTGATGCAACAGGTCTAAACTTCTGTACGCGCTGACCCGGGGTAACTTCAACGGTATACATGTTTCCTTTGGAGTCCATGGCAATGTTGTGCAACCAGCCGAACTCGCCCGCCATTCTGCCACCATGACCAAACGAACCAACGACCTCCAAGGTGGCTCGATCGAGTATCCAAACCTTCATGTTCATACCATCCGCTGCATACAGGTAGGTCTCTTCCTCATCTGGTGAGAAGGTCATATCCCATATCGCACCTGTCCGCAAGGTATGTTGCGCCAGGAATGCTTCCTTTACAAAAGTGCCATCCTTTTGAAACACCTGAATTCTATTGTTGGGTCTATCGGCCACATACACCAGGTTGTCTTTGGAGATGCGCACGCTATGTGCAATGCGAAATGAACGGATCGGTGTCTCGTTCGCTACGTATGGCAGCAGAGGGGTATCATCAGGTTTATCTCCATAGGCACCCCAATGCCTTTTGTATGCTCCAGTGTTTGCATCGAACACGATCACGCGTCTGTTGCGATAGCCATCGGCCACATACACTTCACCTGCAGCATTGACCACCGCGATATCTGCCGGACCACCCAGGTGCGTAGTGTCGTTACTCCCATTGCTCACACCCCATTCCCCGATTTGTAATAAGGGTTTGCCTGTCCTAGAAAACTTTACAATTACATCATCCTTCTCATTATTACCTCCCACCCACACATTACCTTCCTCATCCACGAAAAGACCGTGCTCACTTGCAAACCAAACCGGTGTGTCGTCAGATCTTCCCCATGCCTGTACCACATTGCCCTCGCTATCAAATTCAATAACAGATGGTGCAGCTACACAACACTCCGACTCGGCAGGATTTTGCGCAGCACCTAGTTCCCGTTCGGTGAGCGAACCCGGACGTTGCAACACCCACACGTGATCGTTAGCATCTACATGAACTCCGGAAATTTCTCCTAATATCCAGTGGTTGGGCAACGGCTTTGGCCAGAAGGGATCCACTTCAAATTGAGTGGGTGCTTGCGATACGTAAGGCTCACTGCCTGTGGTTTCAGCAGTTGGAGTGGAGCAGGCTAACGCCAGCACAAAGATGACACTTAGGAAGGGAATGCTTTTCATTCGATTAAGATACGGAAAAAATGCTCATGGACAGGTTGGTGACAACAGCAACCTTGGGTGTATTGGTCACCCCAGCGTACGCTACGCGTGAGGGATAGCAGCGGAAAGCCCGGAGCGGGTGAGGATGAGGGAGGGCGGACTTGTAGCGCATAGCCCGACCCTGCCCTGGCGCTGATATCGAGCAGGAAGGCAGGGGCACGCCATAATGAATTTCAATCTCCATCGGGTTAAAATTGTGCACTTCCTATTTGCATAAGCTTACCTGGTGCCTCATCTTAGTATAATGAATACAATTATAAGAGGCTGCAACCATGCATGGCCAGCACTAGACTATCAAAGCTGGAAGGAGACCCTAAAAACCATTCATCAGTGGACACAAATTGTAGGAAAAATACGACTACAGGCCATGCCATGGCAAAACCACTCATGGCACACTACGCTCTATATCACAGCGCGTGGATTTACCACTGGCAGCATGCCCTGGAAAAATGGGATCTTTGAAATAGAGTTTGACTTCGAGAACCATCAAGTCATTATCTCCTCAACTTTTAGACCCAACGCGATCATTGAACTGCGTCCTCGGACGGTGGCAGACTTCCATCAAGAACTATTCGGTACGCTGCGCCAACTGGGCATCGAGTTAAGTATCCATGGTCGTCCCAACGAAATGGAGGAAAGTATTCCGTTTGCAGAAAATACGGTGAACAAATCTTATGACAAACAAAGCGTATTGGATTTCTGGCAGGCTTCAGTGAGCACGCACAATGTGTTTCAGCGCTTTCGAAGTAAGTTCATAGGTAAATGCAGTCCGGTGCATTTCTTTTGGGGTGCCTTTGATGTGGCGGTCACGCGTTTCTCAGGAAAGAAAGCTCCACTGCACCAGGGTGTCATGCCCAACATGCCGCAGGCGGTCATGCAAGAAGCCTACTCCCAGGAGGTAAGCAGTGTGGGATTTTGGCCCGGCAGCGATGCTTCGCCACTGCCTGTGTTCTACGCGTACGCCTACCCTTCCCCGGCAGACTATGGCAAGCAGAAGGTGCTGCCAGCGGAAGCCTTTTGGAGTGATGATATGGGCGAGTTCTTTTTGAAGTATGACGATGTACGTGTCTCTGAAAATCCCGATGAGATGCTGATGTCGTTTTTGCAGAGTACCTATGAGGCAGCCGCAAAGCTTGGCAACTGGGATAAGGATCTGGTAGTTGACTAAAGTGCCAGCAAGGTCCTAGGACTTATGTTGAAAACATTTGCCACTGGCATCAGTCGTCATCCTCTGGCATTGTTTGCCTTCAGCTGTGGTGCCCGCACAGCGCAGTTGTTTTTGTCCCGTGGTGGAGCTAGGTTTGCATATGCCGCAGGCTGTCTTTCCATCTGACTTTGCACGCTGAAGTTTCACAGGGTTTGCGTCTTTCGAATATCTGCAATCTGCCGTATGATACTTATCTCCTTCGGAAGTGACATAAACAAGTGGACCCGTCTCCTGCGTTTCTATAACTTCTTCATGCTCCGCGGCCGGGCTTTCTGATGGATGTGCCTCTTCTACCTCCGAAGCATCTGATGCGACCTGCTCTACTATCGTAGGCTCCTCAACTGAATCAGCAGCAGTGGCGTTCTCCTGCTCACGTGTTTGGGTGCATGCGAAGCAAAGGCAAATGAAGAACAAATACAGGTTTAGTTTCATAGTATGTCTTCTCAGTACTTAAAATTAAGTATTTCCGGAGCCTTGAATGCCTCAAACCATGACTTTCTAAAAACCTCTTTAATGCTTAACTTACTTTGGTAAACCCTAAACACAAGTACTATGGACTCAAAAACGCGAATTATTGCTACACTGGCCGGTTTTGTCACCGTCTTCTTGCTGGGCTGGTTATTCTATGGAGTTTTGTTGGTAGACTTTTATGCGGCCAACGCGGGCAGTGCCGTGGGCATCATGCGCAGTGACACCGAGATGATCTGGTGGGCACTGATTGCCGGAAATGTATTACAGGCTTATCTCCTGGTCTACATTTTTTCTAAGTGGACAACCATCTCCACTTTTGGAGGAGGACTGCAGGCGGGACTCATCCTTGGACTAATTATGGGTCTTGCATTCAACCTGAGCATGTATGGTACCACCCACATGATGAACCTTACAGGAACACTTGCTGACTGCGTGGTGGCCGCTGTGATGACTGGCCTTACCGGTGGTGTAATTGGGATGGTATTGGGAAGAAAGTGATTGCATCAATAGTAGTTCACCTATGTGGACTACTATTGATCTTTGTGTTTCTCTTTGTGCTTGGGGCTGATCTTCTTCAGCCCTTCGTATTTTTGTTCATCATCATCGTCATTATCATCATCATCCCAATCAGCGTCATGATGATCGAAATGAAAATCATCATCGTCTATGTCAATATCTACATGGACATCAAAATCCGGAATGTTAATTCTGATGGGGTCCATCGACAAGTCGAGATCTCTCATGTCAATTTCAATATCTTCAAATTCAATTTCCAACCGTTCCATGGTAGCCTCTACCGAACGCATGGCATTTCTGATGGCTGATTCGACTGCTGCCTCTAGCTTGGCGTCATCAATGTGAACCTCAAAACTGGAAGAATGGAACCGGCTGCTTCTTTCTTTTCTAAGACGGCTGCGCTCCGACTCTTCCGCAGCGCTGTCACTGTCCTGCGACCAGCAAGGCACGGAAAAGAGGGTAAGCACAAGAAACGGCACGATCAGATAGGGTGTGTACTTCATGGAAATTGGGGGTTATTATAAAGGGTATACTCCTGAATTTGGAAAGGGTTACAGGATAGTGGCTCTTGATGTCGAAAAACAAAAAACCTGTAATGGCGATAGCCAGTGAGATTTCATGCGAAACGCAGGCTGGTGTTAATGTGTTGGTACCCGTTATTTTGGTATTTTTCGCTGAAAATAGAGTCCATGCCCGATAGTAATATTTGCCCAAGCTGCCGATCGATATACGGATACCCGACAGGTACTTCCATGATGTGCCCGGAATGTGGTCACGAGTGGAACCCCAATGAAGCCGTTGAGGCCGATGCAACGGAGGAATCCGATTCTTCCATTATAAAGGACGCCAATGGCAATGTGTTGGCAGACGGAGATACCGTAGTGCTCATCAAAGATCTGCCGGTGAAGGGCTACTCGAAAGCCATCAAGGCCGGCACGAAAGTGAAAAACATCAGGCTGACCAGCGGTGACCATAACATCGACTGCAAGGTAGACGGCTTCGGAGCCATGGCGCTCAAATCAATATTTGTCAAGAAGGGCTGATTAGGGAGGGGTTGGTGACAACACCAACCTTGAGAGGAAGTGTCACCCGGAAGCAGGTTGTCAAATTGGGACACCGCCAGGCCACCTACGTAGCTGTGCTCTATTGCCAATACCTGATAAGTCAATGGCGCCTGCGCACTGGATCGAACACTAAGCAATGCGCAAAGTATGGACAGGGAATATTTGAGGACAGTCACCATTTTTCTTCAATGTTTTCTATATTAAAATGATAATTAATATCTAAGGCTGAAGATTAGCATTTGAATCCTTGCACCTCATGGTTATGAGGGGGAAATCTGTTACTATAGTAGTTCTAAACGAATCACTAAATGATATACAAGGTCCTCTGCGTACTAGCCCTCTGTCTGCTCAGTGCTTCAGTGGCCTATTGTCAGATGGCTGAAAGTCTCGCAGGCATGCGTACTGCCAAAGGGTTAGGTTTTACCTATGGGTCTGAACCTTCACCCGCGGAAAAGTTAACCGCCCTGGCTCTTCTGCCACCGGGAGACTCTGTGCAGTTTGAATTGCCAGATTATGACCCTGAACAATATCCGGATGACCCCAGGTACTTTCCATTAGATACAGCGGCCATCAAACTCATCGATCTGGATTTCGATGGTGATCTTGACCTATTATACACTGGCGTTTCGCGGTGGCAAAATCTGACCGACACCAAGGTGTACCTCAAGGAGGAACATCAATATCAATTTTTGAAGATATTCCACGGCAGAATAATCGACATTCGCAAAGGTCATGATCATTATGAAATCCATACCCTGTGGGTGCCTTGCTGCGATTCCTACACTTCAAGAATCGACATCAATACCTTCTCGGCCAGCAGCTCCGTGTCGTTGGAATCGATATTCGTTATTGGATCTCCCAAATTACGTGGCATGCCGGACTTTGAAAGTTTGCCCTCAGGTACGATCACTGACGCAAGTCTGTTTGCTTTCCAAGATGACTTCAAAGGAACTTCTCCTTACTTCAGAGAGAACAACAAGCACCTTCGCGATTCCTTGATGGGCGGTCACCCTATTCAACTCATACACCTTGCCGGTGAGACTAAAGTAAAAACAATAGAAACACGAACAATCAAAGGAAAGAAGTGGTCGCTGGTAATCACAGAAACGATTAAGCAAGCACCTAAGTCACTATATGAATGGCCTCCCGGAGATCGCGCAAGGTTTATCGGATGGGTAAGCCAGGTGGACAACAATTAAGATGCAGTATCCCGAAATTGATCAGCTGATCCGATTGCAAAAGACTTTCAACATGCGCGTTGAACAAAGTTCTTCCAGCACAGATGGATCTTTTATTCAGGTGGTGCTCCAGGCGGGTGAGCACTTCTGGGAAATTTATATTGACAATGAGTACCGCTATTTCAATACTGATAGACAACTCGTTTGTTTATACCTGGTATTAAGTGCGTTGGAAAACTACGAAACGGCTGAAGACTATCTGGAGTGGTGTCGTGACAATGAACTTGACGCCTCTGATACGAAGTGGCTGAACTACTACCGGGGCCTTGGCCGAATATCTCATGAGGTGGAGTCGATCATTGGCAAAATTGAATGTTTCATTGCTTCCTATGATTATGAATTTAGAGCCGGGGCATTCGCTGCCCTGCTAACCAGGGAAGGACTATGACGAGTTACGATGTCTCCTCTTTTCTTTTTCGTTTCATTACGTGCCCACATTGCCACCATGACTATCACTATACCTTAGGTGGAAACGGAACGATTCCGGGTATGCAAGAAGAAGACTGCATCGTGTGGTCTAGTTCTGTGCCTTCTCCACCCGACCCGCTTGAACACCTTAAGTATGTGCCAGTGTCCAACATTTATCGATGTACAAGCTGCGAGCACATCATCTGGATAGAGGAAGGTGTGAATACGTATTGCAAGAGAATGGAAAACTCTGAGGCCGCATGGGCAGCCATGAATAGCACCTCCCGACCAGGAGGATTAGAAAGAGATGAACTTCTGGAGCTGGCGGAGGATGATAGCCTCAGTGAACTACAGCGACAAAAAGCATGGCGGAGATTTTTGGGAGCGTGTACCTATGCGTATGAAGTGCATTACGATAGCAAGCAAAAGCAATTAAGCTGGCCTCCGACCCCGGCATTCTCCAAATTGGAAGAACACATATTGCCTCACCTCCGCTCTACGGATGCCATCGACAAGCTTGATAAGGCAGAACTACTGAGGTACTTCGGCAGGTTTCGCGAAGCGATCGATCTGCTAAAGCAAGTGGAGCGTGGAGACTATAAGAGAATAGCCAATCACATGATTCGAATATGCAGAAAAGGCATTATGCATCCCGTCATCATTCCTCCTCGGTTTCGCCTGATGTATCAATTTAAGATTTGGGTGAACCGAAAGCGCCCGGGAACATTCCGGTATCTGAAGCCATTGACAATTGAAGACTACTACTGATCAACTGGCAGGGCCACCTTCCGGAATCTTATTGCCACATTTATGGTTATGCTCTTTTATAAACCCAAACCACCAAAACTATGACCGTCCTCGACATCTGCCTACTCCAATGGACTGCCAACAACAAAAGAACTTTTAAGATCCTGGAAGATCTTGAAGATAAAAAATTCAATGTACCCATTGTGCCAGGTGGCAACTCCCCTTCATGGATCATGGGACACCTGGCCGACACCGATGACCGCCTCTTTGAATTGCTCGGCATTGGTGACAGGAAATATCCGGAGCTGGGCACCATCTATCACCATGAGAAGGGAAGCAATCAGACAGGGCACCTGAGCAAGACCGAACTCCTGAAAAAGTGGACTCACATTGTTGCAGAATTGGACAAGGCGTTCAGCAGCTGGAGCGAAGCAGAGTGGCTTGGCAGGCACACCGCGGTGAGTGAGGAGGATTTTGCCCAGCAGCCACAACGCAACAGGCTTAACGTGATGCTTGGTCGGGTATCGCATAAGACTTCGCACCTCGGGCAGTTGAGTATGGGTGGGTAGTGGTAAGTTTATTTTCCTCGCGGAGTCTTCCGAATAGTATTATGAGGCCTTCTTGCAGAGTCCCTAAATAGGAGACTCCGCGAAGAATGGGAGGTCTTGCACTTTTAGGTCTTAGGACCACAGAGGGTTTAAGTTTTTCTATATCATTTCTCGCTCAAGCCGCGAGGGCTCATACTTTTTGCATCGCCTGCCTTTGCCGAAGCGGCTACGCGCAGGCAGGCCCAAAAAGTAAGCAAAAACGCTAGGCAAAATAATGCTTCCACCCCCATCCCTACGCACCCCCGCTATTTTGCCAGGCCACCGCGCTTTAACAATTATTTGATCTGAGCGGTGGACGTGCACGAACAGCGCGGACCACTCGGGCATGTGCGAGGAAAGGCGGTTAGCGGTGCGTAGAGGGGCAGTGTTCGTGCTGCCCTTTTCTTTTGTTACTTTTCTTTTGGGCAAGCAAAAGAAAAGTAAGCACCTGCACCCAGTTTCAACGGTAGCAAGACCCCTGTATAACCGAGGAATTGGTTGGTGACAACACCATGCTTGAGTGTGAACCAAAAAACGGATCGCCAGCTCTTGATTTCCTGAACTTTTGAAGGGGTAATTTTTCCCATTAACTCAGCTATTCTTGCTCAATTTGGGTAAAATTTTAGATTAAAAACCCCCCTAACCTATGCAAAGTAGGCAAAATGAGGAGGGTGATTAACACCTTTGTTATTTCCTCCTTACCGCAGCGTCCCTAAATAGGAGACTCTGCGGAGATTGGAGTTTGAGCTCCATGTCACAACTAAGTGTCCTGCGGACGGCCTTCATTTCTTTTTCTTGATCAAAAGAAACGAAGCAAAGAAAAATCAAGGCTGGCGCCTGTTTTGACTAAAATGATCTACGCTTCGCTAAAATGAAAGAAACTCGTCACGATCCCGATAGTCCCGATAGCTAACGGGGGGACGTGACTCAAACAGCTTTCATTTTTTAACGCTCCGCTGCAATCATTTCTTAACGTCAACAGTCGCAGGCCCAGCGTTGTGCTCAAGAATTAAAGATTTTATTGGACTTTTCTTTTTGCGATCGCAATTCTCCCAGCCAACATACCCCTAGACCTGGACTATTTAGCGTGAGCTTGGTGAGCGGTGGACGTGCACGAACAGCGCGTCCGCCTGACGGTAGGTAGGAAGAATCTCATTACCTGAATTAGTTTGGGCTCCACAACAGTCTGCCTCTACTGATTGGGATACACCAATTCTCTATCTGACTTTACAATAATGCCCTGCAAGTAGCTTTGAAGATTGCGAGACTCTGTTTGAAATATTTCCAATGTGCCACTTCGGTACTGGTCATTGACCGCACGTAATTTATTACCCAAAATAGCGGTTTGCTTCGCATTCGCTTTTGCTTCGGATAAGATTACCGACTGCATATCTTTCAGGTACTGTTTATGATTCAGGTCAATAAGTTTGTTGATGTAGGTCACTGTCCGAATAAAAGTGCTATCATGATCCAGACCATTGTTCAACAATACAAAGTGGAAGGTCTTCAGGTCTTTCTCCAGAATCTCATAATCCAGGTCGTTCTTGTATTGGGTAATCTCTCTCCAGTAAAGATCTCTTGCCTGAATATTGTCCTGGTGTTGCGCAAACTCCACACAAACATCTTCAATCAATACCTCGGCCCTGTCGAAGAGATAAAGGTTCAAGTCCTTCCATGAAAGCACGTTGGAAAATGCCTGAATACTTAGTTCTTTCATTTGTGTGGCCTGCTTCTTGATTTCGATTTGCCTGTCCTGCTTCCAGCTGAACATCACACCTGTCATGCTGATGAGAATGGACACTGAAGTAAGAACTTCGCCAATCGTTGTTTCTCGAATTAACTTAAACGCCATGGTTATCCTTTGCTTGTCATTTTCATCTTGTCGAAGATAAAGATTATTCCCTAATCACGCTTCGAGATTGATGGGGATTCATAGCACAAAAAGGCTCCGGGACAAGCAGGGAAAGCACCTTGCCGTTGCAATATATTGTATATTGCCACAGGCTCTCCTCAATCAAGCCTCTTGTGAAAAAACTACTCAGGATCTTCGCTACCAACTGGATTCACTTCCCCGGTTTCTACCTCTCCGCTTACGTTTTTTTCATTGCCGCCAAAGTGTTTGGGCCGCCCAACAATCAAAGTTGGGAAGACCTTCTGCTCCATAATACCTACGGGATTCTCGTGCTCTTCCTTTTCTTTGGACTATTTGTAGTGATGGGGTTTTATTTGGCTTTGGGCATCATGGACTTTATTTTGTTTAAGAAAGAAAACAACAAGCCCAGGCAAGCGCTACTTATTGAATGGGCCCTCTTTGCTCTCGTGGCGATCTTCTTCGCCTTTAGATATGACTATTGGCTGTGGCTTGCGCTTGCCATTTCTTTCTACATCACGCAGATGATGAGATTGAAAAAGATAAGCACGATAGTGGAAGGCTAACCAGCCAAGTTCGTGGCCTCACGAACCAAAATGCGGATCGCCAGCTCTTGCCATGGCGATGAAGTTAATCAAGGTTAATCGAAGATTTCTCTCGCTCCAGGGCCCAGGCGCTTTCCCCGCTGAGGTCCGCGGAATACTTAGGCGACATCTGCAAGGACTGTCGATTTAAGTTCCAACATATTTCCTAGCCTTTATTTTCCTCGCGGAGTCTTCGGGATAGTATTATGAGTCCTTATCGCAGCGTCCTAACAGGAGGCTCTGCGGAGAATGGAAAAGGGACTTCTGGGTGCGCCAAGTGATCTATTCTTCTCTCTTGCGCAGAACGCTCTTATAATGCTCTAAAATCATTATGAGCTCAGTCCTTTCCTTAAAACTCAGATCATGTTCCTTCGCATACGCCTCAAGACCTGCATAGTCCGCATCTGGGATATACTGCTTCAAAAGTTTCAGATCATAAACTCTCTTTTTAACCTTACTGGCTCGAAACCAAGATGAACTTTCGTAAGATTCGATCGACATTATTTTTTCCATTGATCCCTTGTCGTCAAAAATGTAAATGAACTCCGTTTGCTGAGCTTCAAATTGAAGGTCGGGATTACCAGCAGGATTGTTATTAGGTGGCCTCCGTACAGCTTGCAACGGAGAAGTCACTGACATTAAGGCAAAGTCATCAAACTCAACCAATACCTCTACCAGAGTTGGCTGATTATTACCAGTTTTGTAGATATCAAACGGGATCGATAAGAATTGCCGCTTTGAATTACCCAGCAAAGTCAGCGATTGAAAGTCCCTGGGAAGCATTGATTTAATGATATCATCCTGCTTCACTCGTATAATGCCTTCATAATGATTGTATTGCATCATTCCCGTCAAGCGTGTTCCATCATTGAGCACCATTTCTCCCACTAGCCATGACCTAAGTATATTGTTATACTCCATCAGGGCTAAATCCTGACTGTAAAGGCCTAAAGGCAAAAATAGGAACAGCTGAATTGAGAGGTTTTTCATAAGCAAATCATCTAACTATTTCTAATCATCCTTTTGTATCCCTAAATCCACAAGCCCCTTGCCCTTCACCAGCCAGCTAAACCCAAACAGCAACAGCAAGATCACCTCTACCCAAAACACCAGGTGGGCCCAGCTTTCATCCAGGTCAAAAATAAAAATAGCGATGCCGGCAGCAGCCAACACCACCCACATGCCGATGCCGCAGGTCTTATAAATCCTATTGCGTATCAGCTTGTCTTTGGAAAAGGGCTTGGAACCGCGCACAAAATGATAGCGTGACAGGTAGCCCATGGCTGCAAAGAATAGTACTGCGCTTCCAAAATGCACGGTACCCCAAAGATCACTCTTGTGGCAGATGGGTGTAGGACATTCACAGACTGCACCAATGTAGGGGGTAGGACAGGCCGCCACCATGATGATGAGTATCCCTCCTATCCAGGTGATCACGTTATCGCTGACGCGTTCATCTTCTTTCTCATAGCCGCGATAAGAAATGAGAAAGGCACCGCACAGGGTGAGCACGCTGGTAAACAACACGCCCGACCGGGTGTAGTAGAAGTCACTGATGGAGGGCTGGTACGACCAGGCCACCAGCCACACCAACCACGGCAGCAGCAGCCCACTCCACCCGATAAGCTTGCGCAGGGTGAAGTACGATAGGTTGGTGTTGATGCCTCTGAGGTCTTCTCGTTCGGCCATACTTATTTGTTTCTCGACATTCCGAATTTAGGAATTTTAAAACAAATCAACGGGGTGGGATAAGGATATCCTGATGCGCAGCAGGCACGAGTGAGTCTGTTCGCGCGGTTGCCCACAACATTCGAGCCAGGCTGAGGCTAAACATTAAACCTATGAGTCTTAGCGTGACGCTAAGACCAGTGGAGGGAAAACTGGAAGCGCACAAGCGAGACCATGCCTTCGGCAGGCAGGTGCTTGCACTATTGGCGGTTGGAAACTATGCAAGAAACAAGTAAGGTTTCTAAAATAAGTACATTTTTAGTTACGGAGAGAATATGTGTACTTCAATAACTAGTATAAATAAAATATTTTAGGAATCACGCTCGAAAGAGGTCTGATTACTTACACTTATCTCTAACCTTAAAGCGATTGTAGGTGCGGTACCTTTCGTGACAATAAGATGCAATATTTAATTTCAAACTAAGCGCATTGGATAACTCTTTAAAATCTGGCTGCTTTATGCTTGCCGGCTTTGTTGTTTCACTCTTTTTCTCCTTCATGGCGGGCTTAGAAGCTATGCCAGCACTTATCATTGGGGGTGTCATTACATTTTTATTAAAACTTCTATTGTACTGGGGCGAGCATGGTGAACATCCATGGGAAGGTGACGACTATGGTTGTACAGCTATTTTTTTTGGATCCATAATCACAAGTATTGGTGCGTATTTGGCTTATACCAATTGGCTAAATATACCTGATGGGTTTTGGGTATTTGTTCTTTCAATTGTGACAGCGACAATCATTGTTACTTTAGTTGCATATCTTGTTAGCGAACTCAAAGAGGGGCACGAAAGAACAAAATATTCTGTTATTGAAACTACCGTATCAAATCCACAAAGTGTAGATAGAAATAGACTTACTCTCGGGACAAAAGTTAGAATCTATATTGGCTCTAACTTTGTAGAAGGAAATATTCTTGCTCAAGACCAATACCCAAACCCCACTTCTATTCAAATTAATTGTACATTGGATGTCTCACCCAACCATCCAAGCCACGGGCACACCCTCACCTTTCCACTTTCTCATACAGAGGGTAAAGTAACAAGTCCCAGAATTGAAATATTAAGTCCGAAAGTGGCTACTTAGTTCTCGACCCACAAATCACAATGATTAATGTCAACCAGTGGTAATTGCAGTCTAATCTGCAGTCCAAGTCAACTTGTTGAAAATATCTCTCAATGAAATATCCCTAGCACAAGCCTCGCCATCCTGATCCACAAGCTTGCACACTTCGTGCGCCATTTATCTAACTAGGTTCCCACTCCAATCCCCAGTGCTGCAGTAAATTATTGTACCAATCAAAATGAAGAATGGCACTATGTACTCGAAGAATACTGGGCCTAAAAAAGTGAAATGCAGAATCGTTTTAAGGTAGGGAAGTTTAAAATCCCATATGAGATGGCATTCAAATTCAACATCGTGCTCGCTAACATTCTTATCCCTCCCCTCAATAGACACCCTTGTTTTCACCTTTCTTCTCATCCATCCTATCCGCATCCCGCTATGCGTCTGCGGAATAGAGGCAGTATTTCCTCTACTATCAATCTTAGATATGCGGTCAGGCGCAATCCTCCTTTCAACCAATTTAAAGAACAATGGATTATATAATATATACATCAATTGTAAAAATTCATTCTTAAAATGACCATACGACTGACTTCGAAAATATTGATAGTAGCGAATAGCTGAATAGGCTAAAATGATGTATAGGCCCAAATAAATTGCTTGTGGATTATCAATTTGAAACACCGCACCCAAAAAACTAACTTGTTCTAATGAAACACCTCCATACTTTAAAAAAATCAACACAAAGCAAATTACTAGAATATACTTTCTATGAAGTCGGAGATCACGCGAATTATAATCTGGTTTTTCAGACATGTCCTCAATAGTGATTTAACTTCCCCATCCTTCAAATGCGCTAGAAAAAATATCATGTATGAAAGACGTCTTATTTGTGATATCCTCTTGCGTCAACCTAAATTTCAATCTCCCTTCTCTCCTACCTTTTGAAAGAAATTTTATTTGAGCTTTTTCAAATTGTTCAATCCAATGCTTCGTATCTGATACTTTTATATTAATTCTAACAAAGTCATTTCGTGGATTAAAAAGCACAAAGTTTTGTGCCCTGTTTCCATCGGCAACACCAATGTATCCAACCTTGTAAGTAAGTCTCAAATTCTTATTCAATTGTTTGAGCATCTCCTCACACTTTTTAACTATGGCCATGCTCTTTTCACTCCCCTGCTTAATCCAATAGCTCTCATTGATCTCCTCATCGTCTTCATCTTCAATACCGTCCTCTGCAAACTTAATGAGGAGATCCTCTTCACAATCGAATCGCGTAAGTAACGCTTTTAGCCTCCTAAATTTGGTGTTGCTATCAATATTAGATTCGACATAATAAGAAGAGCTGATTGGGTATGGAGCTCTTGACTTAGATGGATTAGTAGTTAGCTGAATCAACGATTTAGTATCCTGATGATTGAAGGCTGTTGGGTTTTCTTCAAACAAAGTCTTAATCACATGGTAGTACATTTTACTCACCTCTTCTTCCTCAATCTTCTCGTCCCTGAAAATAAAGTAATCAATCGTTCTATTTCGTGGTTCAGGTGAATTATAGATAGTGTATTCTGCATCCGTATCAAAATCCTCGTCTACTTCAACATCAGGGTAAGTCCAAATGTTGAAGAAGCGATCTAAGAGCATTCTGTATCTCACTTGCAGTGCTTCAAGGTTCCAATTATCAATCTCCTTTAAGTAGTGATTGAGCCATAACCGACTGAAGTTATACCCCTGCTCTCTCCCTTCTTTATTCATGCTCTTCTTCTCAAGGAATGATTTATTACTTAAGCTGCCATTATTTCCAGACAGGGTAAGATTGGCAATTGTGTTTAAATACTTTTCACTCATAACGTTGAATTCCTCAGGCGCCATGTATCCATACCATTTTTCATCTGGATTTTGCGGAAAAATATGCTCGATGGTGATGTTTGGATTATCAATGGACACATACTCCTTGTTGTTGTGGTTCTCCAACAATTCCAGAAAGTACACCCTGTTCTTCGATTGTATATTATAGACGTCCTTCTCTAATAAGGCTGTTTCTATGTCTTTGTTATTAGGAAATCGCTGAGAGCCTTTCTTCCTTACCAAAGACTCCTCAATAGACCCCAAATAGTTGTCTTGATCTACATCACTATAAAGCGTCATGAATATTTTATTCAATGCATTGGTAGGTAAGCCAACTATAAATCGTCTCCACACGTAGGACTGAACTAACTTAAGCACGCCAGCGAAAGCTACTTTATCCATTATTCCCTTTCTATAATCCTCATATACAGGCATCAGAAAGGGGAATGAAATATTAATCTCCAATCGCTTAATTAATTCAAGTTCCTTCCTTATGGCCGCATCAGTTTCTTTGACCGGATTCAGCAGCTTATTGTAGTGATATGAGAACTCCTTCAGTTCAAGAAGTGTTTCATCGTAGAATTTATCATCCCGCATCGAGTACCGGAACTTGAACTCTTCATACACTTTAGATTTATTGGGTATCTTTTTTGTTTTATAAGTCAAGTAATCCCGTATAAAGTCAGATACTTTGCTCTCCTCCTTATCAATATCCTTCGCATTTTGCTCAATGATTTCCCAATAGTTTGTAAAGACACTTACCTGTTTAGTAGGTTCGAGTCCCATAAGGATGTAGTTGCGAATCAGATCAGCTTGAGACAACTCAAGACCAGTAGAATTTAGGCTTTCGAAAATACGTTGAGGATCATCTTTGTTGCGTTCAAGTGAGATCTCAACGAACAACAAACTCTTTAGTCCGTTTTCAATAGTCTCAAAATTATCTTTATCAATCCTTTGTCTAAAGAAATTGAAATTCTCAATCAACCGCGAGAACTCAGGGTAATCGCCTGGGTCATTCTCGGAAGAGATAAACTTAAAGGCTTTGGCGTTCACATCGGATTGTTTCAGCTTTAGTTTGCTGCTATCATCCTTAACAAACTTGTTAACCAGATAGGTTTCATTGATTTCGCTGGCTTTCTCTTCTAACCCATTTTTAACGGCATATTTATAAAGGGCCAGATACAACAAAGAAAAAGTAGTTAAGCGCTGTTGTCCGTCTATCACTACTAGTTGTTTTACATCCGAAGAAGTGTAAACTCCATCATGAATGAATACAATACTGCCAATAAAATGCGTTTCTCCTTGCCTCTTACCTACTTCCAAAATATCAGTAAATAGCTGACTGCACTGATGTTCTGTCCAGTCATAGTTACGTTGATAAACAGGAATAATAAACTGGGTTTTGGTTTGCGACAAGAAACTATTGAGAGAGACTTCGTTGGCTTTCATAAATTTTCAATTAAGGATTAAATCCAAACGCTTCCATTGTGATTAAAGCTGGATATAATGTTGTCTTCGGTTTGCTTTGTAAACAGATCAAATCCACACATCACCTTGGAATAGTCGTCAAATTCATCAATAAAAATTCTAGCATTACTGGAGACTGTCTTCTTAGGATCAAATAAAAGCGCAAGAGGATCTGGTGAATCAGAAGCTATAAATGCAAGGTCTTGTCTATGTATTTTTAGATCAGTGAGTAGAGTCCTATAATCCTTAGAATCAAAAATGCTTTCTTCAGTTACTTCTAAATAACATCTAATCTTGGTTTGGTAAATTCGGGCAGAGGAAATTGAACTCCTGATCATCCCCGGATATTTATTATATAAAATACCTAGAATTTCTATTGCTTCGTATGGCTCAAATACTTCATTAATGCCATGAGTTTGGAATGTTACTTCAAGGTTTATCTCTTTGGCTATGCTTGATAATGAGGAAATTGACTCTTCAAGATTGATTTTGAAGAATTCTCGATTTCTATTCACTCTCCATTTATCCAAGTGAGAATGAATTCTTTTTTCAAGTTGAGACATATCGGGAGTAAAAATTTCATATGCAACCATGAATCCTGTCGGAATTCCAGATGGTCTAGATAATTCCCTTCTCCGCTCTTCTGGGCTACGCTTAGTGCTTCCTATTTTGACAAGCCCAGGCATTGACTCATTTGTTAATATATAGACATATCCTTCCACTAAAGATTGTTAGAAAATTCATCAGCTATCATTTTTGCTTGTTCTAAAATTGTCCTTACGGCTTGGTCTTGTTTTTCTGGGGGATATCCATATTTCTTTAAAATCCTCTTTATCAATACTCGCATTTTGGCTTGTACGCTTTCTTTCTTGTCCCAATCTATGGTAACAGAATTTCTAACGCTTACCACCAATTCTCTTGCAATGGTTTTTAAAATGTCGTCTCCTAAAATCTGTACAGCACTATCGCTTACTTCCAATGCGTCATAGAATGCCAATTCTCTAAAGTCAAGGTTCAAAGTTTCTCCACGCTTGTCGGCTTCTTTTATTTCCTTAGCAAGTCTTATCAGCTCTTCAATTATCTCAACTGCTGTGATGGCGTTGTTTTGATAACGCTTAATTGCATCAGCCAACATCTCAGAAAATTTCTTGCTTTGTATGATGTTTCTTTGCGAACGCTGCTTGATTTCATCATTTAGCAATCTGCGTAAAAGTTCCAATGCAAGGTTCTTTCTCGGCATATCTTTCAGTTCTGCCATAAACTCGTCTGAAAGAATATTTAAGCCAGAAATTTCAGGGTTTTGTAAACCTGCTGCTTGGAAAATGTCTATGACTTCTGTTGAAATCAACGCATCTGAAATAATTTGTCGAATAGCTGTTTCTACTTCTTCATCACTTCGTTTTTTGTTGCTTTCTCTTAGTTTTGAAATTCTTGCTTTGATGGCTTGGAAGAAACTCAAATCATCTCGTATCTCAATGGCTTTTGGGTGCGGAACGGAAATGGCAAATGCTTTGGAAAGATTAGAAACATTGGTGCTAAATCGTTCTTGTCCTTTATCTAATCCTAAAATGAAGTCGGTTGCATCTAAAAGGAAAGTGAGTTTCTCTCTTGGCTGTAAAGTGAAAAAACGCTTGTAGTCGAAACCGTGGAATAAGTCCACCACGATTTCATACAGTTCTTCCATTTTGGCAACTGCTTCTTCCTGGTCAAATTCAATTTTGCCTTTTCCACCGCTTGACGTGTAAACGCTCAACGCTTTTTTCAAATCTTGTGCAATGCCCAAATAGTCCACAATCAAACCGCCTTCTTTGTCTTTGAAAACTCGGTTTACTCTGGCAATGGCTTGCATCAGGTTGTGTCCTGTCATTGGTTTGTCCACATACAACGTATGCAAACAAGGTGCGTCAAATCCTGTGAGCCACATATCACGAACCAAAACCAATTTCAACGGGTCTTTTGGGTCACGCAAACGGTCGCCAATGGCTTTTCTTCTTGGTTTGTTGCGGATGTGTTCTTGCCAATCCAATGGGTCGGAAGATGAACCTGTCATTATTACTTTGATAACGCCTTTGTCGTCATCACCGCTGTACCATTCAGGACGGATTTTGATAATTTCATTGTGCAATGCCACACAAATTCTACGGCTCATATTCACAATCATTCCTTTGCCGTCAAATACTTCGCTGCGTTGCTCAAAGTGTTTTACAATGTCTGCCGCTACTTGTTGCAATCGCTTTTCGCTTCCTACAATGGCTTCTTGCTGTGTCCATTTGGCAAAGCGTTGTTGGCGTTCGGTGAGTTCGTCTTCTTCGGTTACTTCTTCAATGCGTTGGTCAATGATTTCCTGCTCTTTCGGGTCAAGCTCTATTTTGGCTAAACGGCTTTCGTAGAAAATGCGAACGGTTGCACCATCTTCAACGGCTTGTTGTATATCGTAAATATCCACATACTCGCCAAAAATGGCTTGTGTGTTCTTATCTTCTTTTTCAATCGGTGTGCCTGTAAAACCAATAAACGAAGCATTGGGCAAAGCATCACGCATATGACGAGCATATCCATCAATAAAATCATACTGGCTTCTGTGTGCTTCATCTGCAATTACCACAATGTTTCTTCTGTCTGAAAGTTTGGGATAAGTGCCGCCTTTTTCATCAGGCATAAATTTTTGAATGGTAGTAAATACCACACCACCCGAAGCAACTGTAAGCAAAGATTGTAAATGGCTTCTGCTTTCTGCTTGTACTGGCGTTTGCCTGATTAATTGCTGGCAATTGCTGAATGTTTCAAAAAGTTGTTGGTCAAGGTCGTTGCGGTCGGTGAGTACCACAATTGTCGGGTTGTTGAGTTGTGGCGTTACCACCATTTTGCCCGAATAGAAAACCATACTCAAACTCTTTCCGCTTCCTTGTGTGTGCCAAACTACACCTGCTCTTTGGTCGCCTGAAAATGATGCGGCTTTGATGGTGGAATAAATGGCTTTGTTTACGGCATAGTATTGATGATAGGCAGCAATTTTTTTGAGTGATTTCTCTTTGGTTTTTTCAAAAACAATGAAATAGCGGATTAAATCAATGATGGTTTTCTTATTCAACATTCCGCTCAATACCACATCCATTTCAATATTGGCGGTGGGTGTTGGAAACAGTGTTGAGTTATAAAGACTGTCGTTGGGTTCGGCTACAATATTTTCAGGTTGTGTTTCAGGAATTTTCCAACCGCTGAAACGGCTCCAATCGCTGGTGATGGTTCCTGCTTTAGCAAACCAACCATCTGTAACAATCAAAAAGCTGTTGTAATTGAAAAGGGTAGGAATGGCTTGTTTGTAGGTCATCAACTGATTGTAAGCGGCTTGTAGGTCGGCTTTTTCATCTGTTGCGTTTTTTATTTCGATAACTACCAAAGGCAAACCGTTGATAAAGACAATTACATCAGGGCGTTTGTTGTTGTGGTTCTCAATTATGGTAAATTGATTAACTGCCGTAAAATCGTTGTTTTCGGGATTTTGAAAATCAATCAACCACACTTTAAAGGTTTTGATTTGTTCGCCTTCTCTGCCTTTTACGTCAACGCCTTCGGTGATGAGTTTATGGAATGCTTCGTTGTTGGCTAACAGATTGGTAAAAGGAACTCTTGCCACATTTCTTGCGGCTTCTTCTCGTATATCGGCAGGAATTTCAGGATTGATTTTGTCAATAGCGGCTTGCAAACGATTAGTCAAAACCACTTCATTATAAGCCCGCTCAATACTTGCACCATTTAGTATGTCATAGCCTTGCTCTTGCAAAGTTTGCAAAGCCATTTGTTCTATTTCTTCTTCTGTTAATATGTTCATTAGCTCAAATTTATGTTGATAAAGCCCGCAATTCGAGCATTCTGTCATTGAAAATTGCGATTGGTTCCATATAGTAAACAGCCCTTCTTGCTATCTCAAACTTGAATTCAGCGGGATTAGCCGTATTGTATTGGTGCAGATAACAAATGTTCGTTAAATGACCGTCATCATCTGATTTGAAATGCAAAAACGGTGAAACTGAAAAAATGTCGTCATCAATTTTAACAAGTACACATTGATTACTTAATTCTGCACCTGCAAAAGCCATTTGAGCGGCAGATATTGAATAAGTTTTCAGAGTTCTGTTTGGCGACTGACCAATAAACGTTTCACATTTTAGTGAAAGCGGATTTCCGTCTGAATTTAAGAAGTGGAACACTTCAATATTTTCAATAGGCGACATTGATTTTAAAGCATCCAATACTTCTGGAATTAACTCTGAAAACAGTGTTGCGGCTTGTTCTTCGGACAAAGCTCCCGAATGCTGAAATCCATTACGCCTGTAATTCAATTGTTTGATTTTAACTATTTCAGCCACATCAAAGTAAGTCCCGCTTTTTAGCCCAAAGCCATTATCTCTGTCATAAGTTAAAACCTTCTCAATGATGCTTAATTTTCTATCTACAGAAAAGTGATATAAATCGTTTTCTCTTACCCCTGCTGTTCTAAGCGGGAAATTTTTTCTACGGGCTTCCCCGATTACAATTGCATACAAAACGAAAATCATTGCTTCCCAAGTGGAACGAAGTAAATGCAATCTGTTATTGTGGTCAAGATAGCCAAAGTGTGTTTGTCTGAAATAGTAAGCTATTGGTGTAGGGTAGTTGTCAAATACTTTTTGTTTAAATTCTTCTGACTGCTGATTTTGATAATCCGTTAAAGCAATACGATAGGTTTCTTTTTGCATAGTGAATAAGACTTCACTTGCTCTAAGTGTTACACCTGCAATAATTACATCATTTTCAGTATCGTCAAGATACTGATTGAAATCTTCGTGTTCTTCATATCTCAAATCTTCTGTCTCCATAAAGTTATTGAGCGTTTGAAGGGTTTACGTAAATTTCACCTGACATCAATTTGGGTAACAAACTATCTCTCAAATCCCTTAGACTTTCGTTTTCTTCTATGTTGTCCTGAATTTTTTGAAATAACGGAAATACTATTCTATGGTATTCCTGAACCAACTCAGATGGTGGAATAACAAGTTTAAATTGAAGTAGTACCTGTTGACTGATATTTTGCTGGGCTGAACCAACAGCCCGTCCAATGATGTCTTGCTTTGAATGCAAAAGAAAGTTGTAAATAAAGGAAAAAGGGTAGTTTTCATTTGGAAGAAAACTGCAAATAGCTTGGTTGCAAGTAAACTCTTTAGTTGTTACTCCAATTTCACCAACTGTCGCACCGTACATTGCAATCAATACAGAATGTTTGGGCAATAATTTAGCTGATGAATTTTTTAAAGCATCTTCAGTGATTTTTTCTTCTGTATCAATGATAAATGAATTGTTTAACTCTTTTGATTTAACCCATCCAATTGTTCCATTTTCATAATATTCTGATTTACTTCTGCTTGGTGTGCCACCTGATGTTGTTCTATAAATATCACCCAATGTTCCAATGCTCCAACTCTCAGGAATTTCTCCAAACTCACTGTGTTTTAAGTTGCCGTCTGCATTGGGATAGTTGAAATTGACAAACCATTCCTTAAAAAGCGTTCGTGCTATTTCTTCAAGCGTTTGGTTGGTGGCAAGGTTGTTTTCGATTTTGTCGTCAATGGATGAAAGGATGTGAGCAATATTGTGTTGAACTTCAATGGATGGAATTGAGATTTTTAAATCTTTAATCATTCCTGAATTCAGATTCGGTTGTGCTCCACCGATTGCCATTCCTGCAATTTCTTCAAATCTTGAAAGTAAGTGATAGTAGATGAAGTTATAGTTTGCTAATTCGGAATTCACGATTAGATTACAACAGGCTTGATTTGTTGTCAAGGGAATTTTGTTAACTGCAATTCGTCCTGCTGTTGCACCATACATTGCTACTATCACAGCATTTTCAGGTATCCATTTAGCTGATGAATTACTCAGTCCTTCTTCTGTAATAAATGTTTCTGTTTTATAAATTCTATTGAAGGTTACTTCTTGAGTTTTCAGCCAAGGAATATTCCCACCGTAGTACTCTTTTTTTTGAGTATTAGGTGTTCCGCCTGATGTAATTTTTGAGCAAAGTTCTTCTAAACGAACTGCTTTCCATTCGTTAGAACTCATATCCAATTCCTTTTAAGTTTTCACGAATGGTGTTTTCCAATTCATTGTCTTTGGCAAATTGGTCGGCAAGTTTGGCGGTAAGCGTTTGCATTTTTTCATCAAAAGGCATTGCATCTATTTCTTCTTCTTCCGTACCTACATATCTGCCCGGCATTAAAACATAATTATTTTGTATCACTTCTTCCATTGTGGCAGATTTGCAAAAGCCCGCAATGTCTTCATAACCGCCATTTGGATTTCTCCATTTGTGGTAAGTGCCGCTAATCAAGTCAATGTCTTCTTGTTTGAGTATGCGGTTTCTGCGGTTTATCATCACGCCCAATTTTCGGGCATCAATAAACAGGATGTCGTTTTCACGGTTTCTAAACTTACCGTTGGTTTTGTTCTTAGCCAAAAACCACAAAGAAGCGGCAATGGTGGTATTGTAAAACAAGTTGGCTGGTAGCGTAACCATACAGTCCACCACACGGGCTTCAATCATATTTTTTCTAATCTCGCCTTCGCTGCCTGTGTTGCTGTTCATACTTCCGTTTGCCAATACAATACCTGCTGTACCGTTGGGGCTAAGTTTATGAATGAAGTGTTGCAGCCAAGCGTAGTTTGCATTGCCTGTGGGCGGTATGCCGTATTTCCATCTTTTGTCGTCTCGCAGTTGTTCGCCTTTCCAATCGCTGATGTTAAACGGTGGATTGGCAATGATATAATCCGCTTTCAGGTCGGGGTGTAAATCATTGGTAAACGTGTCGCCAAATTGTATGTTGGCATCAATACCACGAATGGCAAGGTTCATCTTTGCCAATTTTACGGTAGTTGGGTTGCTTTCTTGTCCGTAAATACTTAGGTCGCCAATTTTACCTTGGTGGTTTTCAATGAATTTTTCACTTTGCACAAACATTCCACCACTACCACAACAGCCGTCATAAATTCTGCCTTTGTAGGGTTCGAGCATTTCAACCAAAAGTTTTACAATGCTTTGCGGTGTGTAGAACTGTCCACCGTTTTTGCCTTCGGCATCTGCAAACATTCCCAAGAAGTATTCATACACTTGTCCGAGTAAGTCTTTGCCTTGGTGACCTTCGCCACCAAAACCAATTTTACTAATCAGGTCAATCAGCTCACCCAAGCGTTGCTTGTCAAGGTCAGGGTCAGCATAGTTTTTTGGCAATACGCCTTTTAAGCTGTCGTTGATTTTCTCAATGCTGTCCATTGCTTGGTCAATCAGAATACCGATTTCAGGTTGTTTGGCATTGTCTCTCAAAAAAGTCCAACGGGCTTTTTCAGGCACATAAAAAACATTGAAAGCCAAATACTCGTCCGCATCTTCGGGGTCTGCACCTTCAAATTCACCTTGTCCTTCTTGTAATTTTTGGTGCAATTCTGCAAATGCGTCTGAAATGTATTTTAGGAAAATAAGTCCCAAAACAACGTGCTTGTATTCAGCCGCATCCATATTGCTTCGCAACTTATCAGCCGCAGCCCAAAGGGTCTTTTCAATTTCTCTTATGTCTGACATTAATTATTGATTTGAAAATGAGAGGCAAATTACCTCTTTTATGAATTAATCTGTAGAGTTGCTCCTAAGTCAATCATTAGATTTTCTAAGCCTCCGATCAACTAAGGCAAGGTACTTCAATCCACTTTGATCAAAAGTGTCTTCTGGTCTTTCGATCTTCAGAGAAGAATAAACCGTATTAACAAATTGAGGTAAAGCCAGTAATGCGCCTTCGGGTGTCCGTGCTTCAGCCATCCCAATCCCAGCAGTTGCCAAACCGCAAATGGTTCCGAAGATAATATCACCAAGTCTATCTTCTTTCATTTTTCTTGCTACCTCCTCCTTCCTTATCTGGAGTTCCTTGATCTTTTCATTGAAGAGATCTGAATCTTGCACCAGCGTAGAATCTAGTGCAATTAGCTCTACTTGGTTCTTAAATGATTTCAAAAGAGTTGGGTGTGATTCTTTGAATTTCCTAATTTTTCTTATTTCTATCTCCTCTGGAAATGGAATGAGTTCCTTAATAATTTTTTCCCTTTTGCTTTTAATTTTTTTATACTCCGTATAGTGCTTAGTCTTCAACCCTACGGCACCAAAAGTCCATTTCATCCGGTCAGTAGTAGGTAGAAAATTCAATTTCAAACCAACAACTGCCGCAATAAATGTCATTAACTCATTCGCGGTTTTAGTCTCAACTGAATACAACCTATCATTTAGCCGCTTCGCTAAACCGTATTCCTTTAATACATCAAACAATGACTGATCAAATTTTCCAGAATAAATGGTTGAAATATTGGTTAAATTTTTAATACTCTTATTAAATGCTTTTGCCCTCTTCAGCGTCTTTGCTTTTTTGTGACCCAAATAATCTATAAAAGGAATAATAGATTTACTAGGTCGGTTAAGAACATTCATTGGGTTTACTTGCTTAACCAGATTTTCACGCACTAGTTGCCTCATAAATGGATCATACTCCAAATCCTCATCAATAAAGCTGGAAGGGACAATTACTCCTATTTGGTCATAGTAAAGCAAAGTTCTAATCGCCCAATTTGATCTTGGGAGATTGATGTAGGGGTAGTAGAGTAGGTTATTCATCTTCCCTTCTATTTGCTTGATTATTCCTGCAATTGTTTGAAATTTATTGTCGAAAGCACATGTTTAGCATACCCATGGACTTGATATCAGGTCCTAGGTCCTACTTGATTACCCTCCCAGTTGGCAAAATACGATAGGCCCATTTATGTGCAAACTTCACTTTTTGTTTTTTGAAAAAGGAAACGATCCGTAGTTTTCTGGACTGTTTATCCTTACGATATATCCTATGCTAAAACTCCAGCTTGATGTCTGCTCTGTTGCGCATCTGCAATTGTCCTTTGACAGCTCTGTCCCCGGTGAATAGGGATATTTGCTATCTAGCGTATTCTCAATAGGAAGCTTGTAGGGAGTGACGTTTGCGATAAAAGTTAATAGGCTATTCTTGTTCTCTGGAAGCCTCCATGCTATTCCGCCACCGAATGCGATTGCCTCGTTGAACAGTCCAATGCTGCCATTAAACGATGTCAATGGTAAATTCGCCACAAAATTCCAAGTTTGCTTTTTCCCAATCGGGATTAACATTACCACTGAAAGCATTCCAGTACTAAGTTTTGAATTTCCTGTTCTTATTGCGCTACTGTCCTTTTGTATCTGATAAATCGTGGGGCTTGCAAAAGAGATGTTATAACCTAAACTAAGCCCAAATTGCACCGGACCGTGAAATTTAATCAATGACTCCTTTAGCATAGAAATCGAATCCTCATATATACCGCCAACCATTTCGGAGACAGTTTTAAATGATTCGTGAGTTTTAAATAAGTCCAGGCTGTCTGTACGTATCCTCTGCAACAGCATATTTCTCTCGGTAGTTAATTGCTCATTATTTTTCTGAATGTCAGCTATTGACGACTTTAATTTTTCGAATTCAGCAGACTGTCGGCCGTTTTCTTTCATTATGTCAATGATTTGTTTGGTCTGGTCATCCTTTGCATTCCGGGAAATACTCTTCATCGTTTCAAGAGAATTCTTAAAGCCAGTAATTTCGTTTTTAAGTCCTTTTATCTCATCGTCCTTAACTTTAGACTGATTCTGGAGTTGATCTATTTTGTCATGGAGTAAACTAATTTGCTTTTCAACTTCAAGATCATACACTAGGTTTATTCCAATAACTCTATCCAAAGATTCTTTTAAAGCTTGTTTAGCCTCATCATATTTGTGCTGCTCTATAAGGTCATTGACTTGTTCAATCCTTTCAAGCATTATTTTTTTAAGTCCCTCGATTTCAAATTGGGTCTGTGGTGCTACATCTTGCCCGTGGGCAAATGAAAACACAAGTAGTATTATCGAGAATAAGAATGCATTTTTCATATGTTGTATTGGTTAGTGCCTACATTTTCCAGACATTCAGGAGTCCCCCTACTCTTCTTCGGATTTTCGGTGTACTCCGAGGCGCAGGCAATACGAGAAAGGAAAGTGAAAATCTCCCCGAGATAGGGATTTTTCAAGAACTAAGTATTGACCAAAGCCTCCTTTAACTTATAAAAAGAAATTAATTATTGGTACTCCATATAGGAAAAGCCTTAGAAGCAAGGGCTGAATAATGCCCCACAGCCACAGAATCGCCATATTAATTTTTCAATACTTTTTCAATAATATGCATGCAGCATTTATTGAGGTTTATCTTATTTGAAGAACTTACGCGGAACTTACATCTGACGCTGCGCTTGATGAGTTGATGCACTAATGTGGTGATGTGGTGATACCTTCATTACATGGCGGCAGGCAAGCCTGACCAGAAGGGACACGCCCACTTTAATTGTTAGATGCTTGCTGGAAGCAAGAAGCTGGAGGTTAGAGGCTGGAAGCTGGAGGCTGGATGCCAAAACGTTAGGGGATCTGAAGCTTAGGGGTTTTTGCTGGGATCTCAGAATGTATCTCCCTAAAAAGAAGGAAAATCTTTGAAATAATATCCTAAATTACTTTCTCAAACCAATACCCACTATGACCCGCGATCAACACCTGGAGTTTTGTAGAAGATGTACAAAACGCGCTTTCGATCCACAACATGGCACGATCTGCAGCCTTACCAATCGCATCGCAGATTTTGAAACCTCCTGCGACAACTATGAAGAAGACCCCACAGTTAAGATTGAACCTGTGGAGGTAGACCCCAACCCTACCCCTAATCACGAAATAGTATCAAGCCTGGACAGTCGTACCAAAGAGCAGTTAAGAGATCAGCAAGATTTAGTATATGCGCTAGTAGGTGGCGCTGCCTCCGCATTGGTAGGGGCACTCATCTGGGCGATCGTAACCGTGGCTACTAACTATCAAATAGGCTTTATGGCAATTGGTGTCGGATTGCTCGTTGGATTTAGCGTCCGTTACTTTGGTGCTGGAATTGACCAATACTTTGGTTTCATTGGCGCTGCCTTTGCACTGTTGGGATGTGCGCTTGGCAACTTGCTAAGTCAATTGATCTTCATCGCAGACGCGGAGTCGCTCGGTTATTTACAAACACTATCCTTGCTCAACCTGGACATCATCACTACAATCTATCTAGAGTCTTTTTCTCCTATGGATATATTCTTCTATGCCATCGCTGCGTACGAAGGATATAAGTTTGCCTTTAGGCACATCAGCGAGGAATTATTGACCAACATGGCTGCGGGAAGTTTAGCGCCTGCCCCTTACGCAAACCTGAGGCTACCAATTGTCATTGGTTTGTTTGTGGTTTTGTCAGTAGGCGGGTTTTTCCTAAGTCGTGGCAGCGAGGGTCCTGTTGCTTTCTATTACGAATCTGGAGCGAAAATGTCCTCGGGCTCTTTGTCTGGTGGTTTGGAAGAGGGCGCCTGGTCTTACTGGTACGACAACGGGAACCTATTTTATGAAGGGTTCTTTGTGAACGGACTGCAAGACAGTCTATGGAAATATTATGATGAAGAGGGCAGTATCAGTAGTACAGGGCCATTTCGAAAAGGACTCAAGCACGGCTTGTGGACTGAATACTATGCCACAGGGGAAATTGCCGGCACCGCCATGTTTCAGTATGGCCGTATGCAGGGACCAAGCACACAATATCACGAAGATGGAGCAGTGAGCCTTCAGGCGAGCTACCATTTGGACCGGCCGGATGGTGAATGGGTGTCCTTTTACCCAACAGGTCAAGTCAACTACAAAGGTACATACGTACGAGACAAGCAACAGGGCAGATGGACCTGGTGGAGTGAGGAAGGCAACAAGATACAGGAATTCGAATATGATAATGGGGAACTGTCAATACTTAACTCCTGGAGCCCAGGAGGAAAGCAAGAAGTATTGGATGGCAACGGAATCTATAATGCTTATGATGAGGATGGCGCTGTGCTGGAGACGGGTATTGTGCAAAACGGCAAGCAGTCCGGCTTGTGGAAAAAATTCAGTGTTGGAGAATTACAGGAAGAGGGTGAATATCGCAATGGTACCTATTATACTAAAAATGCCTGGGCGTTTGGCGGCAAGCAGTCTGTAAAGGATGGTGAAGGGAAGTACATTGGAGATTCGAGTCCGCTATTACCAGTGATTGAAGGTCCTATTTCACAGGGGTTAAAAACGGGACTATGGACTGTCACAGCACCCACCGGCTTCATCAGGCAGGAGATGCATTTCGCTGACGGCAAGCTTAATGGAATGATGAAAAGTTATTTTGAGAATGGTGAAGTAAGTTCTGGTGGAGAGATGAAAGATGACGAACGAGAGGGGCATTGGGTTTGGTATCATGAAGACGGTGGCATTGAATCGGAAATCACCTACGTCAATGGTAAGAAAGAGGGAGAACAGCTCTTCTATAGTAATATGGGAAAGGTACTTCGAACAGAGGTCTACCAGGGCGGAGAGCTCATAAATACTATTGTGCCTGATTAGATAATGCGATGATGCTTTGATGTGGTCACATTGGAGGCTAGAGGCTGGAGGCTGGATTCTAGATGCTAGAAACTAGAAGCCAGAGACTAGCTAGTTCTTCCACTTGGGATTGAAGATAATCCCAATGCGATAGTCGATGTAGTTGGTCACGGACTTGTAGGTGCCGTCATCGAGGGAAAGGGATTGCGAGCCTTCTGCCATATAGCGATAGTCCGTCCTGGAACCACTGTGCACGCTGGCACCCAGGTCGAGGTTTACGTTGCCCTGCGTTTTGTCTTTGTTAAATAATCCTCCAAAGTTAATGAGCACCCCGCCCCCCAGGCCTACGTTGAAAGCGGTGCCGTGAAATTCGAAGGTGTCGTCAAACTCGGGCGTAGGATCCAGCGCAATGCGTGAGCTGAAAAAGGTAGTCATCCCTACCCTCCCCTGCGCATAGGCTTTCATGGCCGGCACCTGATAAAAATAGTAGCGGGCATCGCCATGCAAAGTCCAAAAGCAATCTTCTTCGTCAATGATGGTGGAGCCGCCAGAAGAGAGTGCATAATCGTATTGGTTGTTGGCATACATGGCCACACCCAACTCGCCACCCAGCGTAAATTTTGAATCTTTGATGTGGTGCAAGTAGTTAAAACTTATACCCACAGGAACGGCCTGCACGTTCTTGTTAAAATCACCTTTGGTCTGATATACCTTCACGTTGAACCCATACATACCCTGTGCATGCCCCGTGGAGAGGTGGCCGAGGCACAGGAGCAGGAAACAGATCAGCTTTTTCAAGGAGGTACTTTTAATGAAAGTTACAAAATGAATTTCATTCCATCTTCAAAAACGAACAGTCGGTCATCAAAAGTGAACAGGTGTAGGGTTTTTAAATGTGCTTTCGCGTTCCCGTTTTCATATTATTAAATTGTTATGCGCACAGGCGAATCGGTAGAAAATATGCCTGCAACTGCATTCATCCATACAATATTGGGGTTCACCTCACTTTTTCAGCACTTCAAAAATTAATCTGTTTTTCACTGTCACTTTATGTGTGCCATGCACGTTAGCAGCTTTATAAACGAATTGTGAAATGGAATTAAAGAAAAACCCCAAAGCTGACGTACACCAATTGCGTGGCATGTTGTTTTCTGTATCGTTGACGGTGACCATGGCGATCATCATCACGGCATTTGAATGGAAATCAAAAGGCGACAGCGGCAGCGTGGACCTCAAACAATATGACCTCATCACCGATGAGTTACTGGACATCCCTCCTACGGAGCAGACTCCTCCTCCACCCGTGAAAACCATCATCCCCAAAGTGATAGAAGTACCGGATGAGGAAGAGATCATCGAAGACATTGAGGTGTTGATAGACGTGGAGATGAAGGAAACCACCAAGATTGTACCGGTGATGATGATTGAAGAGGAAGCCAAGGAGGAAACAGATGAGATCTTTATGATCGTGGAAGAGCAGCCACAGTTTCCCGGGGGCACGGCAGCCTTTGCCAAGTTTCTTCAGAGCAACATGCACTACCCCAAGCAGGCACGCCAGATGGGCATGAGTGGAAAAGTTTTTGTGGAAGCCATTGTGGGTAAAGATGGTGCACTGACGGAGTTGAAAGTATTGAAAGGCATAGGTGCCGGTTGTGATGAAGAAGCACTACGTGTGATTGGCAAGTCGCCCCAGTGGAAGCCGGGCCGTCAGCGTGGGCATGCGGTACGCACCCGGATTGTGATTCCGATCGTATTTAAGTTAGGATAGAATTAGGTTTTAGGTATTAGGTTTTAGGTATTAGGATTTAGGTTTTAGGATTAGGTTCAGGCATTGAGGAGCTCAAATTAATTTGGGCTCCTTTTGTTTGTGCTTCCTCCGAACTCGTTTTGTGTAAGAGATTCTTCCAACCACAGGTTGGCAGGCAATCGCCAGCTTGCAGCTGTCTCATTCCACCAGAGGCGGACAAGTCAGAATGACGTGGGCTTTGGAGAGGTTACAGTCCAGTTTAGTCTATGTGTATCAATTCACTGAAATGTGAAACAAATTCCTATTTGTCTCCGTTCAGTTTCGAGGTATGCTACCGCTCCTTGTGGTAGTTAAAAACAACCTTCGTATTATTGTCACCAATATTTAAAAACACCAAATCCATGAAAATAATGAGAGCAGTTCTATTTATTGCACTGGTTTCCTTAATGGGAACCGTTCGCGCCCAAAGCGCAGAAGAGATATTAAACACCTATTTTGAGAATACGGGCGGATATGATGCCTGGAAAAACCTGTCGGGCCTGAAGATAAAGGCCAAAGTAAATCAGGGTGGCATCGAAATACCGCTGGAGATCGTGCAGATGAAAGACGGTAGGCAATACACCAAGGTGACCTTTCAGGGACAAGAGATCATGCAAGGGGTTTTTGACGGCACTACGCTATGGAATACCAACTTTGCCTCTATGAAGGCAGAAAAGGCCGATGACGAAAGCACAGCCAATGCAAAACTGGATGCCAACGACTTTCCCGATTCATTCTTCGACTACAAGTCGAAAGGATATAAGGTAGAGGTTGCCGGCAAAGAATCCTTTGACGGTGCCGAAACTTACAAACTTAAGCTCACCAGAGAGCCACGCACCATAGATGGCGCACAAGTGGAGGATGTACAGTACTACTATTTTGAAGTAGACTCTTCCGTACCTATCGGACAAGAATCAGAAGTGAGGCAGGGGCCAGCAAAAGGGCAGATTCAACAAATTAAGATGAGCGACTACCAGGAAGTGGGCGGGCTCTATTTCGCACATGCCATGACCCAGGGACTGAAGGGTGGCGAATCGCAGCCTATCATCGTAGAGAGCATTGAAGTGAACCCTACTGTGTCCGATTCTGACTTTGCATTTCCCAACTAAATAAACATTCAAGATGTATAGATTTTACCTTTTCATTTCCAGCTTCCTCATCATCTTCACTGTCTCAGCGCAGGATGCTCCCAAAGTGGGTAGCGAACTTTTTGGCGACATGAAAGCGCGCCAAATTGGTCCAGCTATCATGAGCGGAAGAATCATTGATCTCGAAAACCATCCTACCAATGACCGTATTGTGTATGCCGGTGCCGCTGGCGGAGGTGTATGGAAGTCCAACAATGGTGGCGCTTCCTTCCAACCAATCTTTGACGAGCATCCTCAGTCCATAGGAAAAATCAAACTAGACCCTACCGATCCCGACAATAATGTATGGGTGGGCACGGGTGAGATCTGGACGCGCAACAGTGTCTCCATCGGAGATGGACTTTATAAGTCAACCGATGGCGGAGTGACCTGGCAGCGCAATGGCTTTGAGAAGTCTGAACGCATCAGCAGCATAGAAATCAACCCCAACAACAATAAGGAAATGTATGTGGGCGTGCTGGGTGCCCTATGGGGAGACAGCGAAGAACGTGGCGTATACAAATCTAATGATGGCGGAGCCACCTGGGAGAAGATACTTTACGTCAATCCCGCCACCGGCTGTTCTGACATCATCATGGATCCTAAAAACCCAAGCGTGCTCTACGCTAGTATGTGGGAATTTCGCAGGACAGGTTGGTCCTTTAGCTCCGGAGGCAAAAGTAGCGCACTCTATAAATCGACAGATAGTGGTAAGACCTGGGCCAAAATCCACAATGGCTTTCCTTCCGGGGAATTGGGCAGAATTGCCCTGGCTGTAGCTCCTTCCAATTCGAACATCCTGTACTCGGTGATCGAATCAGAAAAAGATGAATCGAAAGGGTTGTACCGCAGCGATGATGCAGGTGCCAACTGGAAGCATCTCAACAACGACTTCGGCTTGGTGGTGCGCCCCTTCTACTTCTCTCGCATCGTCATCGATCCACGCAATCCTGATGTGGTGGTGAAAGCAGGACTTTTTGGTTCCATCAGCCGCGATGGCGGCAAGACCTTCAAAGACCTGGGCCAGATGCATCCCGACATTCACGATATCGTATTTGATATCAAAAATTCCGATCGCATGTACGTAGGTTGTGATGGCGGTGTCTATCGCAGCTGGGACGGTGGCAACACCATGGAGATCGTGGCCAACATACCCGTGTCACAATTTTACCACATCAGTGTGGATGACAACGAACCCTATAATATATATGGCGGTCTGCAAGACAATGGATCCTGGTATGGTCCTTCCCGTTCTCCGGGAGGCATAGAAGCGCGGGACTGGCACAACGTGGGCTTTGGTGATGGCTTCCGCGTGTTGAAACACCCCAGCAAAAACATTATCTATTCAGAAATGCAGGGCGCAGCCAACGTGTGGCGCTATGATATCGACAAGAAACAATCCAAGACCGTTCAGCCGCTGCCCGTGCAAGGTGATCCGAAGCTTCGCTTCAATTGGAATGCACCAATGGCGGTAAGCACAAACCAACCCAATAGATTTTACATGGGTAGTCAATTTGTGCACAAGTCAAATGATATGGGCGATACATGGGTAAAGATTTCCCCTGACCTCACCACCAACGATCCTGCGAAACAAAATCAGGAAGATTCGGGTGGACTATCCGTGGACAATTCTGGCGCAGAGAATCATTGCACCGTGTTTACCATCGCAGAGTCGGCCCTGGATGAAAACGTGATCTGGGCAGGAACAGACGATGGCAACGTGCAAGTAACACAAGACGGAGGGAAAACCTGGTATAACGCTACCGCCAACATTACAGGGCTTCCGCCTAATACCTGGTGCTATCACATCGAAGCCAGTGCGCACGACAAAGCGGTGGCCTACGCAGTATTTGATGGACACACGAAAAACGACATGCGCACTTATGTGTATAAGACAAGCGACTATGGTAAAACATGGACTTCCCTATCCACTCCTAATCTTTATGGCTTTGCCAGAAGCATACAGGAAGACTTTGAAAAACCGGGTTTATTGTTTTTAGGCACTGAGTTTGGCTTGTTTGTATCCATCGATGATGGAAAGAATTGGATTAGGTTCACCAACAATATGCCTGCCACTGCTGTCCACCATGTAGAGTTGCAAAAGAAGACCAGCGACCTGGTGATGGCAACGCATGGCCGCGGCATCATTATCATTGACGACATCAGTCCGCTACGTGAAGTAGATGCCAATGTATTACAAAAGCAGGTACATTTCTTTAAGTCTAAGCCTACCGTCATCGTGGAAGAAACTGACTTTGGCAGAACCGCTACAGAGATGGAGTTTGTGGGCCCGAACCCCACACGTGATGCCAAGATCACCTACTATCTCAACAAGAAGCATATTTTCGGTGCGATGAATATCGAAATTCAAAACGCAGCGGGGAAGAAGATGATTGACCTTGCGCCAGGCAAATCCAAGGGCATCAACATAGTCACGTGGAATGGCCTGACCAGTCAGCCCAAGATGGCCAAGGGCAAGACGCTGACCTTTGGAGGGTTTACCCCACTGCGTGCGCCTGCGGGCGAATACAAGGTGGTGATGACAAAAGGAAAGGACAAATATGAGACCTCGTTGTCGTTGATTCCTGATCCCAACTCAGTGTGGACCGATGCGGACAGAAAGCGCCTCGAAGAAGTATCCAAGAAACTGTTTGACATGTCGGAAGAGTTGGCTTACATGGTCTACGAAATTGACGAGACATTGGCCTACGCCAAGAAAGTTGGGGAGTCGGGCGGACAAAAGCTATCGAAGCCCGTCATTGATGAACTCAACAAGATCAAGGAATCACTGGTAGTGACTACCGGTGACAACTACGTAGGTACGGCCGAGCCCATGCTTCGCGAGAAGCTTGCGGATCTTTACAGCAAGGTAGCTGCGGGCTTCACTCCCCCCTCTTCTTCGGAGATGGAGAACTTGCAGCTATTGGAAGACACCTTCAACAAGGCGAAGGCAGAATACACTTTGACCAAGAGCAGAAGGATTGGTAAGATTGAAAACTACAGCGCCAAGAATGGCATTGAGCAACCGAAGCTCATGAGCAAAGAGGAGTTTTTAAAGAACTGACGCTAGACAAATAGGATTGATCATTGCTGGCTCTACCTTGGTAGAGCCAGTTTTGTTTTATCAGGGGTTTGATTGGTGCTAATCATCACATCAAAGCATCATCACATCAAGTGATCAATTTTAGATTCCGATCATGACGAAGGCACCCCAGTAATAAGGCTCCGGGTACTTGGTCATCAATTGCACTTGTGCTTGTTTGAAAGCTTTTTGTTTGTCGCCCATCTTGATCCAGTTGGTATAAAAGGAAGACATCAACTGCTGCGTGGCCGCATCATCTACCTTCCACAAACTCATGATCAGCGCATCGGCACCCGCCACTAAGAACGACCGCTGCAATCCGTAAACACCTTCACCAGATTTCACATCACCCAATCCCGTTTCGCACGCACTCATGATCACCAGGTCCGTGCCTTCAAGATCCATGTTCATCGCTTCGTAGGCGGTAAGTATTCCATTTTCACTTTGAGATATATCCACTGGGCTTGTCTTGCTGATGGCTCCTTTTGCATCTGCCAGAATCAAACCACTGCGAAGTAAGGGGTTGTTGGATGCATTCTCTGCGTCTACACCGTATACCGAACCGGTGGAGCCTTCGATGTCTTGCAGAAAATATCCGTGCGTGGCAATGTGGAGTATCGTGGGCGCTTTGATTGCCTTGATGCTACGCTCCGTAGCCTCCTTCTGCATGCGCATGGTCACGTTGTACTTTGCCGCCTTCAGCACTTTTGAAATACTTTCCAACTCCACCTTAGTGCCCGGTAAAGGTGGCACCTCGTTGGTGGCGTAGTCCGGAAAACCCAACAGAAATGCATTCTTTGCGGAGGCTGCACCCTTGCGTGCCTTGATATCAATAAGGTCTTTGGCGTTACCTAGAATTGCCATGTCATAGCGATTCACATTGTATTCTCCTTTGGCATTTTTGAGGGTGTTCAGGTTCATCTGATTGTAAACCCCGTCCGGTGATACAAATAATACTTTTTTGCCCGTCAATGCGGGATCGATCTTACTCCAAAACTGGTCGTAGGAATACTCATCATTTAACTTTTGCTGGATGGCGGTGCGGTAGTACTTGCCATAGCGTGTCTCCAACTGATTGCCGTTGTCAAGCTCCACCAATTGGATGCCATAACCCTTCTTCAGAATAAAGGCGATGTACTTTGCTTGCTCTGTAAGGTCTTGCTCAAACTGACGCACCCTCACGATGTCCACAATCGCCTCCTGCTCAGCCAGCAATGCCTGCAGCTGCTCGTAGGTCACTTGCTTTGTGCTATACCCTTCCGAGAAGAGTGCGGACTTTTCTGACAGCGATCTTTCCATGGCATTCACTTCGCGCTCAAGTGCAGCAAGGTCAATGTTTTGCTCCTGAAGTTTTTCTTTCGAGAAGGAGTACATCTGCGCCAGCTGTTCTTTTTGGTCCAGCCACTTGATGTATTCCATTTTCAAGGCCACATCGTTGCTGTTGAGGATCGCATTTTTCACCTTGCTGGTGCTGTTGATCAACAAAGCTTTGGTGGCGATGTGGTAATTGTAGAAGTCGTTTTGCAAGGCTGGAATACTTTCCTTGTTTTCTAAAGCGAAGTTATAGAAGCGTTGGAACCGCGGGGCAGTGATGTCCCAAAACTTGGTTTTCTCTGCCTCACTCATGGGAGGGAAATACCGATTGGTAAAATCCAGCGTTTTGTCCATCACCTCTTTGTACAACTTGTACGCCTCCTCGGCCTTGCTGGTCTTCCAATATAAAATCGCCAGGTCTTCCTGCGTATTGATGTAGTCTGGATGCGAGTGCTCCAGGATATTACCCCGCACCTCATAGGCACGTGTCAATTGCTTTTCTGCACCCTCATAGTTGCCCGTCTGGCGGTAGAAGTTGCCCAGGTCGTTGAGTACCTTGGCGAAGTACACATTCTGATCGCCAAAGCGCTTGCGATAGATTTCACCCGATTGCACCAATAGGTCACGCACCTGATCGTTCTTACCCATCTGGATGTAAAGAATCCCCAGTTGATTAAGGAGTCCTGCGTACTCTATGTTTTTTGATTGCCCCCTATTCTCAAACACCTTTTTGATCGCCAGAAAGTTTTCTTCTGCCTCCGCATACCTGCCGGACAGCTGGTACATGGTGGCTAGATTGGCTCTGAATTTTCGATTGTCAAATGAATTTTCTCCAGACTTTAGGAATTTCTTAGGACCTACTTCCGAAGCTGCCATGGCCTGATGCATGAGGTCAAAGGCTTCATCGTAGCGCCCCATTACATGAAGGAGCATGGCTTTGTTGTTAAGGATAATGGCACGCTGCATGCCTTCGCCAAAGAATTCGTTGGACAGCTGTAGCGCCTCTTCCAATTCCTTTTCCGCCTCATTGTATTTTCCCAGGGCCTGGTGAAGTTTCGCGTAGTTGTTAAGGTTAGCGATATAGGCTGCACTCACCTTGCCCAGTCTTCTTTCGCTCTCCCCCAGCGACTCTACGATCAGTGACTCCGCCTGCAAGGTCTTGCCTTGCACCAGGTATATCAGTCCGAGATTGGAGGTGGTGCGCAAGTAGACCAACTCGTTGGTCAGGCCATCTCCTTCCAACATCACCTTGGTTTCGAGCACATAGAACTCCGCCATCTTATAGCGGTTGTATTCGAAGAGGCCAATACCCGTCTCCAGGTTATCTCTTGCTAATTCGATTTTAGTCTTATCCGCTTCGTCTTTGAGTCCATAGAGCAGTGCAGAAGTCGTCTCTCCCTTTTGTTCTACATCAAAGAAGCCAGCGCTTTGGTTGAGAGAGATGGCAAACTGAAAGTCCACAGAGTCCAGATTGGCTACATCCTGACTTCCTTTCTGGCTCAGCTTTGTGCCTATTTTTTTGCCAATCTTGTCGAAGTTAATCTGCGCAGATAAGCTCCCCGAAAAAGTTAATAAGAAAATGATCGCAATAGAATATCGTACCACGTGATCGAAGTTATATTTATAGATGAAAGATAAAATTACTCGATAGGTTCTCCTCTGGATTTCAACTCGTCTGCCAACAGTTTGGTGTCGGCCGTTAACATGTCGGTAATCGACTTCAGGTTATTTTTAGAAACATCGAGCCCTTCCATAGATTTTTTGGTGTTGGAAGAGGCTTTCACCGACTTCATTTTGGGCGTTACCTGGCTGGCATTGGTCACCATGTCTTTGCCCTTGTTGTCCAGCTCTGCGATGTTCGCGTTCACACTCTCTACCTCCTTGGAAATTCCTGTAAGGGCCCTGTAGTGACCTTTGATCTTTTCTGTACTCACAGTAGACATCACCCCTGAATACTCCTTGATTTCCGAATCGATATGGGTAAGGTCTCTTTTAAGTTTAGTGGACTCTTCATACACGTTGAATGCGCTGTTCTTAAAACTGTCAAATTCACTTTCTCCAATGTCTGCCGGTCGGCTTATTGTCTTGTCCTGAGCAGATAGGGAAATGGAGCAGATAAGCCCGGTAACGAGAAGAGTAAATAGCTTTTTCATGAGTTTGAAATTTAGTTAATGAGTTGTCGCATTTTGTAAGTCGTTTGCCTCATCAAAGTTTATGAAAATTGATGATAAAGTACAGGTCAGAGCACAATAATCCCCGTAATAGCACGATCGATGCAGCACACCCACTAACAATCAAATAGCAAGCCAGAAACTATGCTTATTTTTTAGCTACCCGGATCCCCTGTAGTCGGCCCACACGCAGCGCTCCAGATAGTGCCACCGGTATTTTAGCTTGTTCCGAAATGACATAAGCTTTGGCGTCTTGCACGCGAGCGCGCATCTCCTGCTCCAATGCCACAGCCATGGCTCTCCGTTCTTCCGCTTTGGCTTTGGCCACGTGAAGATCCGCGTTGGCCTGATCCATTTGAAGGATGGCGCCAATGTTGCGCCCAATATTAATGTCTGAGATATCGATTGATAATATGGTATATGCCGTTCCTGCATCCAAACCATTGTCCAGCACCTGCTTGGAGATGCTGTACGGGTTTTCCAACACATACTGATAGTTTGGCGCCTGCCCTATGCTAGAGATAATCCCCTGGCCTACCCTGGCTTTGATGGTCTCTTCACCCGCACCGCCCACCAATTGTTGGATGTTGGCGCGCACAGTTACCCTGGCTTCCGTGATCAACTGAATGCCCTCCACTGACACGCCTGTAATGGCGGGAACAATTATCATGTAGGGTGAAACAGACAACTGTACTGCCTGCAAGACATCACGGCCCGCCAAATCGATGGCCGTAGCTTGCTGGTAATTGAGCTTAAGGTTGGCTTTGTCAGCCACGACCAGCGCTTTAATTACGTTAACCAGGTTTCCTTTGGCAAGGTAATGTGTCTCCAGTTGCTCCACGGTAATGCCTTGAATGCCGGCTTTGGTGGCCAAAATAAGGGACTCCACAATCAAGGCCGGTGGCACCTTCCGGATGCGCATAAATCCCAGCGTGATCAGGTTGACATGTACACCTGAAAAGAGGGCTGTAATCCAAAGGTTGACGGGAAGGAAATAGAGGAAAACCCACAATCCCACAATCGCTCCACCTATCCAAAACAAAATACTGTATTGCATTATATCCATAAGAAGCCGTTAAGGTACTTCAAGCAAAGCTACTTTTAAGCTTTTGCCCGTGAATTACTTTTTGAGAGAGATGCGCGATTGATTCTTTTGACTGTCGGCCGAAAGCAGCAGGGAGCTACCCCTCAATAGGTTTTTGCATTTTTCTATTGTACCTTTGTGTAAATTTTAGCAGGAAATCATTCTGTTTAGATTGAAGTAATCCCTCCGGCAGTTATTCCTTCAACTTCCCAAATCATTTTAGCTGAAAGTAAATCATGTCACACCTATCCACGGTAATCAAGGTGATTATCAGGGTATTGGACAGCTATTTTTTAATTATTTAACAACAAATGAACTCATTAAGAGCAAAATCAAGGTCTAGAAGACCGTCAAATGGCGGCAGACCACCACAAAACAACAGAAACAGCAATCAGAAGAAGAGTACCATAGACCCTCGCTTATTCGTGAAAAAGGCCATTCCTACCGAAACGGTAAAGTATGTCCCAACCCGTCAGATTGTAGACCTGCCTGTAGACAAGCGCATCATAGAAAATCTATTGCGCAAGGGATACACCCATCCCACAGAAATTCAGGACAAAACCATCGAAACCGTGCTTAGTGGCCGGGATGTGATGGGCATCGCCCAGACTGGCACCGGCAAAACCGGAGCTTTTCTCATCCCTTTTGTACACCACCTCATGGGTAGCAAACCAGCTTTCCAGGTATTGATTGTGGTACCTACAAGGGAATTGGCAGTACAAGTAGAAGAAGAATTCAACACCATCACCAGAGGTTTAAGCCTTAGCTGCTTGTCATTTATTGGTGGTACAAGTGTAAAAAAGGACATCAACAGCCTTAAATCGCCCAGACACCTTATTATAGGGACTCCGGGCAGGTTGAACGACCTGGCGCGTCAGCGGGTATTGGACTACCGTAAATTCAACACCCTCGTGTTGGACGAGTTTGACAGACTTCTGGACATGGGCTTTTCCCGAGATATCCAATACATCGTGCAAGCGATGGTGAGTAGAAAACAAACGGTGCTATTTTCGGCTACGGAGGAAAAAGGTCAGAAAGAACTAATTCAGAACTTGTTGAACAACCCGGTAAACGTGCGCGTAAGTGTGGGCAATGCCACTGGTGATCACATCGAACAAGAGACCGTAAGAGTACCTAAGGGCGAGAACAAATCAGATGTACTCCTTAACATGGTGCGTGATACCACCTTTCAGAAGGTATTGGTATTTGCAGAGACCAAAAGAGGGGTTAGTGTAGTGCGCAGAAACCTGCAAAAGGCCGGTATCAAAGTGGATGAGATACATGGGAATAAGTCTCAGAATTACCGCTTAAAGGCACTAAATGACTTTAGGGCTGGTAAAATCCAGGTACTCATCGCTACTGACGTAGCGGCACGGGGACTGGACATTCCAGAGGTCACGCACGTCATCAACTACCAACAGCCCAAGAACTTCGACAGCTATGTGCATCGCATCGGCCGTACAGGCAGGGCGGGCAAAGGCGGGCGAGCTTATACGTTCATAGATTAACGCTTAGAGAAGCAAAAAAGAATACCTTAATTGATCGAAACCAATTAGGGTATTTTTTGGTTGTATTAGGTGGTAAACCAAAAATTCGGTTTGCCGGAGCTTAAATATTAGAATGAGACAATTAAAGATAAGTAAACAGATTACGAACCGGGAGAGTCAATCCCTCGACAAGTACCTGACAGAGATAGCCAAAGTGGATCTTATCACTGCCGAGGAAGAGGTACGACTTGCCGTTCGCATAAAAGAAGGAGATCAAATTGCCCTGGAGAAGCTGGCCAAGGCCAACTTGCGCTTTGTGGTGTCAGTGGCTAAACAATATCAAAACAATGGGTTGACCTTGGGAGACCTCATCAACGAAGGAAACTATGGTTTGATCAAAGCTGCACAGCGCTTTGACGAAACGCGTGGTTTCAAGTTCATTTCCTATGCCGTTTGGTGGATCAGACAGTCCATCATGCAGGCACTGGCAGAGCAGTCACGTGTAGTTCGCCTTCCCTTAAACCGTGTGGGATCCATTAACAAGATTTCGAGAACGTACTCGGATTTGGAGCAGAAATTTCAACGCGAGCCTTCACCAGAAGAAGTAGCCGAGGTAATGGAGGTGACACTTGAAGAAGTGGAGAACAACCAACGCATCTCAGGTCGACAGGTGTCAATGAATGCACCCTTTGTGGCGGGCGAAGAAAACGGGCTGTTGGATGTACTTGAAGACACAAGCGAGGAATCTCCTGATGCTTCGCTTCTGGTAGACTCTCTCCGAAAAGAAGTGCAACGCGCACTGTCCACGCTTACAGAGCGCGAGTCATCTGTGGTATCCTACTATTATGGATTGAATGGGGATCACGCGATGACGTTGGAGGAAATTGGTGAGAAGTACGAATTGACACGCGAGCGGGTGCGCCAGATCAAAGAGAAAGCCACGCGAAAGTTGAAGAACCACTCCAGAAGCAAGATCCTGAAATCGTATCTGGGGTAAAGCAAAGAATTGCCTTAAATGAAACGCCTTATTCTGAAAAGAGTAAGGCGCTTTTTATTTAATAGAAGAATAGTATTCATAAGCACTTGCTCTCCGCTAAATGAAACAGTAGCTGGGTGAATCAGCAAATTGGGAAAGATCAAGCAGATCATTAATTTTAGATACTAGTAGCAAACCGAATCATCTTGAATCTTCTAGACATCTTAAGTATATGCATCCTCTTTGTCGGGTCAGGTGATTTACGCTGGCAGCGGCTCGACTGAAGTCGATTTGTCACAACAGCCAGCCTCAGTCTACATTGTGGGCATACTCTCCGACAAGAAAAAAATATACAAGAGGGTAATCAACTAGGTCACTACTTTTACATTCCTTCCTTTACAAATTTTGGAATAATGCCCATGTTATACCAGGCGTAGGAATACATATCGGCACTAAGTTCAACTCTCTTTTCGGTAGACATTCCAGCACCGTGGCCTGCGTTGGTTTCAATTCGGATCAATAATGGATTGGCGCTATTTTGATTCTTTGCCTGCAAGGTGGCGGCATACTTAAATGAATGTGCAGGCACTACCCTGTCGTCATGGTCTGCAGTAGTGACCATCACAGAAGGATAGTTTCCGTTTTCTCTGATGTTATGTAATGGCGAATAGGAATATAAGTACTCAAACATTTCCTTTGAGTCTTCCGAAGTGCCATAGTCCACAGACCAGGCCCTCCCAATAGTAAAATTCTGATATCGCAGCATATCCATCACCCCTACCATAGGAAACGCCACGCGCGCCAGGTCAGGACGCATATTAATCGTGGCGCCAATGAGCAATCCACCATTGGATCCACCCTGCAAGGCAAGGTATTCGCTTGAAGTATATTTTTCGCGAATGAGATACTCCGCTGCGGCAATGAAGTCCTCGAACACATTCTTCTTATGGAGTTTGGTTCCCGCTTTGTGCCAAGACTCTCCGTACTCTCCGCCCCCACGTATGTTCGGCATCGCAAAAACGCCCCCATTTTCCAACCAGGCAATACGAGAAGTGTTAAATGACGGGGTAAGACTTATATCAAAACCTCCATAAGCATACAGCCATGTAGGATTTTTACCATCCAGTACAATACCCTTTTTACTTACTATAAACATGGGTACTCTGGTACCATCGTTACTTTCAAAAAAGACCTGCTTTGTTTCAAAGCTGTCCTTATCAAAGTTTACCTCCGGTGCCCATTGCACCTGTGAATTCCCGCTTGCTACCTCATACTTGTAAATGGTTGGCGGAACCGTGAAGGAGGTGAAGGCGTAAAATAGTTCTTGGTCTGCTCTGTCCCCGTCAAACCCAAATGCTCTGCCGATTCCAGGCAATTCAATTTCGCGTTCCAATTTTCCATTGTAATCAAACTGCTTGATTGCGGTTTTTGCATCAATCAGGTAAAGGCCGAATAACTTCCCACCTCCCGCAACTGCATCCATCACGTTTTCTGTTTCAGGCACAAGAATCTCCCAATGCTCCGGTGATGGGTTGCTGTAATGGACTTTGATCAACTTATTGTTAGGGGCATTTAAAGTGGTATGGATAATCAGATAGTCCCCGTCATTATCCACCACATAGTGATCGTTGGCAAACCCTCTAATGATCGGAACAAACTTTGAATCCTTTTCGCGGAGGTCCTTCACAAAGAGTTCGTTTCCGCTGGTACTCTCGCTGGATGATAGGAAAAGAAAACGCTCATCGCTGCTCACCTGTGCAAAGAATCTATTTTGGGGATTATCGGGATTTTGATATACCAGTTCATCTTCCGATTGATCGGAACCTACTTTGTGATAGTAGACCTTTGCAAAGGTATTTACAGCCTTCAACTCGCTTCCCTCTTCCGGCTCATCAAATCTTTGATAGAAGAATCCGTCTTTATGCCAACTGATGGCCGTAAACTTTGCCCACTTCAGATGGTCATCCAATTGCGTTTTGTCTTTAGTATTTAAGACAAAGATTTCTCTCCAGTCAGACCCACCCGTTGAAGTGGCATAAGCAAAGTACTTGTGGTCTTTAGAAAAACTCCAACCACCAAGCGCTGTCGTGCCATCAGCAGACAGGGTGTTGGGGTCGAAGAACAATTCGGGCTCGTCATCGAAGGCTTTTACTCTATAAATAACAGCTTGATTTTGAAGTCCATCATTTTTAGAAAAGTAGTAGTAATCCCCGTGCTTTTCTGGTGCACTTACTTTTTCGTAATTCTCCAATTCAGTGAGGCGTTCTTTCACCTGCGCTCTGAAGTCAATTTCTCCCAGGTATGCTTGAGTTACTTCGTTTTGGGCGGCTACCCATTGAGCGGTCTCCTCCGATTTGTCGTCTTCCAGCCAGCGATAGGGATCTGAGACCTCTTGGTCAAAGTAAGTATCAATGGTCTCAATGGTGGTTGTCTCCGGATACTTAAGATTTGAATCTTCTGTCACGTTTTGACATGCCCAGAGCAGCGTGATAATCAAAATATAATATTGATTCTTCATAATGGTAAACAAGTCAAAGGAATTGACATACCTAAACTAAAATTATAAGGAAAATAGATTATTCCGCACTCAACCTGAGGCTCTCCACATAGTTATTGAGCACATCATGACCTAACCCCACCTTGATTTGCAAAATCCTTTTCGAGTGAGCAACTGTAAAGACCTCAGCATAAAAACCTCCCATCGCAAAAAGATTGACGGCTGAACCTAAGTGGTTTCTTGTAGCAATAAGCTCACCTTTATCTCTTAACGTTTTGGCCTGCACCAACAAGTCATATGTCTGAAAAACTTCCAGCGTCATGGGAGGTTGAAAATAAATAAAAGGTCCAAGAATATTAATAACTATTTATATATCCGGGCAAGAAAAAGTCGCTGCTACAAACGGTTCAAGTAAAACTTGAATGAGATTAAAAAGCAACCAACTGATTATCAGATGTCTTAGATTACAGACCGTGGGGCCCAAATTCAAAAAGGGTGTTTTGCTATTTATCCAATGGTCGTAGCAAGTATTATAGCAAGATTTGACTTAGCAATAATTGATAAACCAGAGGCTGTTTCTTGTTTATAACTTTAGCTCAAAGAGTTCACAAAACAGCGCGCGACAAATTATGGATACAAACAGGAGACGAAGCCGAAAGGCGAAGTCGGGGTGGCAGGATTAGCAAGAGCTGATCCTAAGAAGGGGACTTGACAACTTCAAGACCTCGCTCGTTGTGCTCGCTTTTTTTGTTTTTGCACCCGCACCTAAAGCTTCGCTTTGGTTCGGTCGTAAAAACAAAAACCCCAGACTATCGTCTGAGGTCTTTCAGTTGTCGGGGTGGCAGGATTCGAACCTGCGGCCCCCTGGTCCCAAACCAGGTGCGCTAACCGGACTGCGCTACACCCCGAAACAATCTTGTCCTTATTTTGACTGGGGACTTGCGCCCAGTTGTTTTCCGTGATCCGGCAGGGACTCGAACCCCGAACCGTCAGCTTAGAAGGCTGATGCTCTATCCAGTTGAGCTACCGGACCCTTACTTCGCTCTCCACACACCTGCCAAGCTATAGCTTCGTCAGGCTCCGCCTGATAATAATCACCATTCAATGTCGTCTCCACCCAAGAAGTGCTTTCTTACAAAAGCCTTTCCAGAACCTCCCTTGAAGTATTTCTCCAACTCCCTTGCCTTTCGCTCGGTCTTCACCGCTACATAGAATTCCAAGGTAAATGGGGCGTAGTGCTTGGTTGACTGATTCAACTTCGCATTGTGCGACTCCACTCTCTTCTCAACTTCTTTGGTCATCCCCACATACAGAAACGGATGATTAATACTCTTAAGAACGTATACAAACCACATGTCAAAGACCCTTTAAACCTCGGCCTGCCAAACGAAGCTGAGTGCGATAATATCGCACGAAGCGTAGTTTGGCGGAGAGGGGGGGATTCGAACCCCCGGTACAGTTTGACCCGTACGACAGTTTAGCAAACTGTTGGTTTCAGCCACTCACCCACCTCTCCAAAAGCGATTAAGGCAGACCTAAGCTAAATGCTCTTTCACTTCGCCAGAATTCACGCTGGTTTTGCAAAAGAGTTGCAAATATATACCCACATTCCGATCATTCTGCGGATTGTAGACTTTTTTTTGAAGTTTTTAAGCTATTTAATAGACTCAATCAACCTTCATAAAGCCACAGATCTTTCTAGCTGGCCTGATCGATAGGCAGACGGAGTCAGCTTTGTTAGCTTCTTGAAATGGGCGTAAAAGGCGGAAGGTGTATTAAAGCCACAATCAAAAGCAATGGCTTCTATGCTATAGAACTGATGGGTTGGCGATGCCAGCAGTTCTTTAGCCTCCCTGATCCGATACTGATTAACAAATTCAGGAAAGGTCTGTTCATGATATTCATTTAAGACAATAGAAACGATATAAGGCTTTACCTTTAGAATTTCCGCCAGCCTTGCAATCGTCAAATCACTATCCCGATAGAGTTTTTTGTCCTCCATCAGGTGGATGATCTCCTCACTTAGCCCCTGATTGTCAGTAGAACGAATACTTCCCTTACTACGGGCAAATACCTTGCTGTGACGAAAACCATAAAGTGCCAAAACGAAAAGTGCTGCGGAAGCAATAAATGTAGCCGCGAGGTAAACCCACACGCCCTGAAAAAATAGCTGCACAAGATATACCAGCCAATTCACTGTGACAGCTGACACCAACAGCATGATCCATTGACGAATACCATTTCGCAGTGAATCATCCTGACGAACCAAATTATAAGTAATCCAAGACAGATAGGCTGCCAGTTGCGCAACCATGATGAAGTATAACCAGAAAATGGAAGCTGGGTCGGCTATTGGCAAGTAGGCCGCAATCAAGGCTGCCTGAACAAAATGAAACCATTGATTGCGCCTGACCTGTCTCTCGTACGCAACATTTTGGATGTATAAATAAAGAAGAGGGCCGATCAGCGCCATCCCTATCAACCCTATGGAGGGCACACTATCGGGAGCTGATGGGAATAACAAAAGAATGATTGACTTCCCGGTGCGTAACCCAATGCCAAGCAGGAGCCCGGCAAGCAAGATATTTTTTTGCAGCCCTTTTCCATTAATTAATAATGCAAATCCAAAAAAGATCGCATTGAGCACTGCCACTCCACTTAATGCTGCTAATAAAAATTCAATCTCCATTTCTGTGCAATTCAGAACCTCCTACAAGAATTTATTCTCTTCTGATTTACGAATTTAAATAAGTATGGTTTTAGCCCACGTTTTCTTGCACAATAAATCAGTAACTAAATAACCTACTCGTCATGAATTCTAGACTTTTTGCATTGCTACTATTTGCTTTCACATCAATTTTAACTCCGGGACAAAGTCAGGAACTGAAAAGAAAAGCCAATCTGGGGTTCGGTGTCCGTAAAATCTCAAATTCACCTGGGGCCACTGTCAGCAGGATTGACGAACAATCTGCAGCGTACAAGGCAGGGCTAAGGAAAGGCGACAGAGTATTTACCATTAGCGGACAATCTATAGAGGGTGAATCTGAATTGTACAAGCACATTTGGGCAATCAGAAGCAACGACATAGTGAAGCTTGAAGTAGCTCATGCAAACGAATACAAGTCAAACACCATACAGTTTAAAGCCGAAGCTGCTCCCCCCGAAACTTGGGGTTCACTGGACGCTGAAATGATCCAATTGATTAACAGCTCAGGGGATAAATTACGAGGCTTCGTCACCAAGCCGAAGAACAGTCGTGGAAAAATTCCTGCCATACTATTTGTGAGTTGGTTATCGTGCGGCACAGTGGAAATTGGAAAATCTAATGACTCATGGACACGAATGCTTCGTGATGTGGCAGAAAAATCTGGTGCCCTATTCCTTAGAGTAGAAAAACCCGGAGTTGGGGATAGCGAAGGACCGGCTTGCATGGATTGTGATCTTTACACAGAACTAGATGGATACAAAGCTGCCTTCCACTACTTAAAGCAGAGGAACGATGTGGACACTACAAACATCATCGTCTTTGGCGCAAGCCTTGGCGGCACGCTGGCATCCATCGTGGGACAAGACCAACCCGTAAAGGCCTACGTCAGCGCTGTAAGTGTTTACAAAACCTGGCTGGAGCACATGATCGAAATCGAGAGAAGAAGACTCCAGTACGCTGGTCACACTCAGGAAGAGATAAACCAACTGATGCCTCTTTATATAGAGTTTCATACAGACTATCTGATCTACAAGAAAACACCCAAACAGATCATGGAAGAAAAGCCTCATTTGGCTTCCATCTGGTACGATGAACCCAAACATCAGTACGGAAGACCAGCGCTATTCTATCAGCAAGCGCAGGCCTATAATTTCATGAATACCTGGAGCGAGGTTAAGCAGCCCGTGTATGTGGTCGCGGGAGAGTACGACTGGATCATGACATTGGAAGACAGCAAGCTAATGGTGGACATGCTCAACCAAAAGAAGCAGGGGCAAGCCACGCTTTTCGTAGCTAAGGGCATGGATCATCATTGGTCTGTTTACAATTCGCCACAGGAAGCTTTTGATGAAACCAATGGAAAGTATGCAGAGGAAACGGTTTCAGCCATGATCGACTGGATGAAAAAGATGATGAAGTAGAGGACAAAGCGAGTGGCACGACCCTTCGGACGAGCGGTAACTGCCAGGTTAAATAATTTGTATCTTTACGCCCTAATTTAGAACTCCTATAGGTTTTTTACGTCAGGGATAAGTAATGGTCTGGTTTCGCGATTTTGGTGTATTTGAAGTTTTCCTGATTATCGTTTTCGTAGGCGCTTATGCGATCTACATTACAAAAGTTATTCGGATCGGGAAGCGCCTTCACACACCATACAACAATGTCTTTCTCAAGCTCTTCATAAGGACTCTCTTTTTCGCCCTGTTGATTGTCGCCTTTCTGGGCCCCTCTTTTGGTGACTCCAAGCGTGAGGTGAAGTCCGTAGGGAAGGATATCATGCTGTGTGTTGATTTGTCAAAGTCTATGGATGCGTTTGACATCCCCCCTACCCGCCTGGAAAAAATCAAGTTCGAGATGAAGCGTATCGTGGAGGCTTTCAACTCCGACCGCATAGGCGTCATCATTTTCTCTTCTGAAGCATTCATGCAAAGTCCGTTGACCTACGACCAAAATGCTTTGAACCTGTTTATAGAAACCATGAACACGGGACTGGTACCCTCTTCCGGTACCGACTTCGGTCCTCCAATTAAGATGGCGCTGAAAAAATTAGAAGACCAGGAAGGGCCCAGTTCACAGCAGAAATCTAAAGTCATTGTCCTGATTAGTGATGGAGAAGACTTTGGAGAAAACACGGATGAAGTACTGAAAGAGGTGCAGGATGAAGATATTAAGCTTTTCACTTTAGGGGTTGGCACTCAAGAAGGCAGCCAGCTTTATGCAGGCAAGGGCTTCAAGACTGATCGGCAGGGTAATACGGTGGTGACTCGCTTGAATTCTACCTCTCTGCAGTCGCTTGCCAGCAAGACTGGAGGTCAGTATTTCGAAATAAATGAAACTAAAAACGATGTTTCGCGCTTAATTAATACGATTAGTCGTATTGAAGGTGAGCTAAGAGACACCCGATTTGTGGATGTTTCTGCCAATCGATACTACTACTTCCTTTTGATAGCACTATTTTTGCTTCTTGCAGATATGCTGATCAACATCAAAACGATAAGAGTCTGATATGAAATCATTTGCTTTCATTCTGATCGCAGCCCTGGCTATCAATCCGGTAGATCGGATCGCTCAAATCAATTCATACAAAGCGGAGGCAAAAGAGGCTTACAGAAATGGAGACTTTGAAACCGCAGCAGCCAAGTATCGCTTTCTAATTGATTCACTTCAGGTGAATGAGGAGGAGGTAACGATGAACCTTGCCAACTCCTACTTTCAAATCAATGACTCTACGGCTGCTTCGAACTACTACAGACCCCTGACGCAAAGCAGCAAAACAAAAATGAAGTCTCTTGCAAACCAGCAAATGGGAGTGCTCTCAAACCGCACCGGTAAATTCGAGGAGGCTCTGGAATACTTTAAGCAGGCACTTCGCGCTGATCCTACCAATGAAGACGCCAGGTATAATTACGAAATGGTAAAGAAAAAACTGGAAGAGCAGAAGAAGCAAGAGGAACAAAAAAAGGATCAAAACAAAGACAACAAGGAAGAGAACAAAGACGACAAGAAGGATCAGGAAAACAAAGATCAGAAGCAAGACGAAAAAGATAAGAAAGACCAAGAGAAGAAAGATCAAGAAAAGAAAGATCAGCAGAACAAAGAGCAGCAAGACCAGGAGCAGAAAGACAAAGAGAAGAGCGAAGAGCAGAAAGAACAAGAAGCAAAAGATAAGGAGCAAGAAAAAAAGGACATCCCCCCTTCTGTATCAGAGAAGTTGAAGGATATGGAAATGAGTGAGGAAAAAGCCCAGATGATTCTTGAAGCGATGAAAAATCAGGAAATTCAATATCTCCAGCAAAACAAACGAAAGGCTACTAAGCCAAAAGATAAATCAAAACCAGACTGGTGATTAATAGTCACAAGTCATTAGTACTTTGCCATTAGTGAATCACAAACTAACGACATTACTAATTACCAAAACCCAATGACTAATTTATGAAAGAAGTATATATCGTATCCGCAGTGAGAACACCAATTGGCAGCTTCGGTGGAAGTCTCAGCAGCTTAACGGCTATCCAGTTGGGAGCCACGGCAGTTAAAGCCGCAGTTGAACGAATTGGACTTGACAAGAAAGCCATTCAGGAAGTATTCGTTGGCAATGTAATCTCTGCCGGACTGGGACAAGCTCCAGCCACACAAGTGGCCGTAGGCTCGGGCCTCGGTTATGAAATTCCATGCACGCAGGTAAACAAGGTGTGTGCTTCCGGCATGAAAGCCATCATGTTAGGTGCGCAATCGATCATGTCGGGTCAAAATGAAGTGGTGGTAGCGGGAGGCACAGAAAGCATGAGCAACATTCCCTTCTATCTGCCAAAGGCAAGATTTGGCTACAAATTTGGTAATGGCGAAGTACTTGATGGTTTATCCTACGATGGGCTGACAGATATTTATAATCATTGCGCGATGGGCGTTTGCTCTGACAACACTGCAAAGGAAATGTCAATCTCACGTGAAGCCCAGGATCAATATGCCATTGAATCATACAAACGTTCCGCAGCGGCATGGGCTGCTGGCAAGTTTAAAGATGAGGTGGTACCCGTGGAGATCAAGGGAAGAAAGGGAGACATTACAATAGCGGAAGATGAGGAGTTCAAAAATGTGAACTTCGAAAAGATACCAGGACTAAGGCCAGTATTCGGAAAGGATGGGACGGCCACAGCCGCCAACGCCTCTACTATCAATGATGGTGCTGCGGCAGTGATCCTGATGAGTAAGGAGAAAGCGAAAGAACTCGGCATTAAACCTATGGCAAAAATTATTGGTTTTGCTGATGCTGCACAAGATCCCATGTGGTTTACCACTGCACCTTCCCTGGCTATTCCCAAGGCAATGGCCATGGCAGGTGTTGAAAAGAAGAATGTGAATTACTATGAAATTAACGAGGCCTTCTCTGCAGTAGCGCTGGCAAACAACAAGAATCTCGAACTAGATTCTTCTATCGTCAACGTGAATGGTGGAGCTGTGGCCTTAGGTCATCCACTTGGCGCCTCTGGTGCACGTATTTCCGTGACGTTAATGAATGTACTCAAGCAAAACAATGGCACCATTGGTGTGGCAGGTATTTGTAATGGAGGTGGTGGTGCTTCAGCAATAGTCGTTGAGAATTTGTAACACGATCGCCAGAGAAACTACAACAATACGTTATACTAATCGTTACTCAGGTGTCACGTATATGCTTCGTTTTCTAATCATACTTTTTTCTTGCGCGAGCATAGTAACTTCTGGTCAGCAGATGATAGTGAAGTACTATGATCAGAGTAAACGACAAGTGCGGGAGGCCTATGGCGTATCGGAGGCCAACAACCAATTGCTTGAAGGACCTTATAAACGATACTTTGAAAATGGCAATGTAGAAATCGAGGGCACCTACGTGAACGGTTACAAGTCAGGGCTGTTTCTCGAATACAAGGAAGATGGAACGCTACTGCGCAGGATCAACTACCTGGACGGTATGCGACATGGCGCAGTCGAGGTATTCAATGACAATGGGATACCTGTGCAACGAGCCTTTTATCAAAACAACCTATTGGTTGACAGTATTCGATCTTTCTTTGCCTCCGGTGAAATTAAAACAGAATCCTATTTCGTGAAGGGAAAACCTGACGGAATAGTCAGAGAATTCTATCCATCAGGAAAAATAAGAAAGGAGATCTCATACCGAAATCAAAAACCGAATGGTCTCACTACCACTTTCTATGAAGATGGCGGAAAAGAAACAGAGGCCAACTTCAATGACGGTGTGCTGACCGACTTCTACAAGACCTACTACCCCAACGGACAGCTGGAAACTATCTCTACCATGGTAGCCGGGGAGAAGACTGGAAATTTTAAGAATTATGATTCAGAGGGGCACCTCCTTTTAGACGCCTATTTTCTAGACAGCCGACTTCATGGTAAGAATATTGCCTACTACCCTGACGGGACCGTAAGACATGACTTCCAATTCAAAGAGGGAGAAAAAGTGGGAACCAACGTGGCCTACCATCCGAACGGCAAAATCATGAAAAAAGAAATTGTATCTCTGAACGGCCAGTACACGCAGGTATTTGAATATACAGATGCTGGCATATTGAGGTATGAGAAGAATTATAAAAAAGAGAAGCCTGAGGGAGTCTGGATCTATTATGGGGCAGATGGAAAGACACCAACTGTGAAGGAGGTTTACGAGAATGGAAAACTTCACGGGATCAGGATCACATACAATGAAGCAGGAAAAAAGGCCTTAGAAGAAACTTACCAGTTCAACTTGATTACCGGACCGGTGAAGAGCTACGATGAAAATGGTAAGCTCGCCTGGGAATGTGGCTACAGAGCAGGGCGCCAGCATGGTATCTACACCAGCTACTACCCTAGTGGTGCTGTAAAAGAGCAGGGAGAATATGTCGCCAATAAGAAGCATAAGGAGTGGTTGACATACAACGAAGACGGAACTATAAAAGAGCGCTATCTTTTTAAGGCTGGAATACTGGTGGAAGAATAATAATTCCTCTTTTAACCCTTGGGTGATCAACAAGCCATTCGCTATTTTGCAAAGCAACTCAATCGCGAATGCAAGCCATAAAAGAAACACAATTCAAGTTCCCCAGTCAAACAGGTTTTTATCGAGGCAAGGTTAGAGACGTCTATTTCTTCGGAGATAAGATGGCCATGGTCGCCACAGATCGCATCTCTGCTTTTGATGTGATACTACCCAAGGCCATTCCAGATAAAGGGCGGGTGCTGAACCAAATCGCAGCAATTAACCTTGAGGCAACCAAGCACATTGTTCCTAACTGGGTTCTGTCAACCCCCGACCCCAACGTAACGATAGGTTTCAAGTGCGAAACCTTCCCGGTGGAAATGGTAGTTCGCGGCTACCTGGCAGGACACGCAGCCAGAGAGTACAAAGCAGGCAGACGAGTTTTATGTGGCGTCTCATTGCCAGAAGGACTTAAGGAAAACGACAAACTACCCCATCCCATCATTACGCCAACCACCAAAGCACAGGTAGGCCACGATGAGGACATATCAAAAGAGGAGATACTCAAACGCAATCTGGTAAGTAAGGAGGCATATGAGAAACTTGAGCAGTATACCTTGGCGCTATTTGAGAAGGGTTCAGAGCTGGCAAAGGCGCGTGGCCTCATCCTGGTAGATACAAAATACGAATTTGGTCAACACGAGGGAGTGATCTATTTGATTGACGAAATTCATACACCCGACTCTTCGCGTTACTTCTATGAAGAAGGGTATCAGGAGAGGCAAAAGGAAGGCAAACCACAGAAGCAGTTGTCGAAGGAATTTGTGAGACAATGGCTGATAGAAAATGGCTTTCAAGGGAAGGATGGTCAGGTGATCCCGGAAATGACAGAAGAGATAGTGAGTTCCATTTCCGCCCGTTACAAAGAGTTGTATTCTCAAATGACCGGGCAAGCCCTGACTCCAATAGAATATACCGATCTACTACAACGAATAGAGCAGAACATCGTTAATTCCATAAAATAGGTTAATTTTAGGCATCCAATTTTGAGATAATGAAGTATACGATAGATAAGCAAGAGAAATACAGCCTTTTGAGCCTTCATGAGGAAAAGATGGATTCGAGCATCGCTCCCAACCTCAAATCTGAAATGATCACTTTGCATGCGGAAGGAGTACGCAATATCATCCTTGATCTTGGTGAAGTAAAATACACGGATTCTTCAGGCTTAAGCGCTTTGCTTGTGGGCAATCGGATCTTTCAAGAAGATGGTGGCATTTTTGTGCTGTCAGGCTTGTCAGAGCACACCATGAAGTTGATTAAGATTTCCCAATTAGATAGCGTTCTACATATTCTTCCAACCGTAGCAGAGGCAGTCGATGCTGTATTTATGCACGAAATTGAAAAGGATATGAAGGATGGCGATTCGTAATAATTTCTAATCCCCAATGAGAAATCCTGACCTATTTGGTTGGGATTTATTATTTAAAAATAGCAGTGTCATTTAAGTTGACCATTCTTGGATCTAGCGGTGCACTTCCTGCATATGGAAGACTGCCCTCCTCTCATTATTTGCAGATCAACAACACGCATATTCTGATTGACTGTGGCGAGGGCACTCAGCTACAATTGAGAAAATTTCAATTGCCGTTTCAGCGGCTCAGTCATATCTTCATTAGTCATCTGCATGGCGATCACTATTTGGGTCTCATGGGTCTGCTCTTCACACTGCATTTACAGAGAAGAACAAATGACCTTCATATATATAGTCAACCTGGCCTTGACCAAATCATACTATTACAACTCAAGTATTCTAACTCCTCTCTCAACTATAAACTCGTTTTCCATCCTATCACTTCAGATGCGCCTGCCACAATCTGCGAAGACAAGACGATGACCGTTGAGACGATACCTCTCCTGCATAAGATCTCCTGTACCGGGTTCTTGTTCAAAGAGAAAACAAAACCCAAGCGGATCGATAAGGACAAATTACCAAAAGGTATGTTGCTTGAATACATTGCCAAGCTAAAAGCAGGCGATGATGTCATTGCAGAAAACGGGGACCTACTTTACAAGAGTGAAGACTATACCCTGCCGCCTCGACCATCGCTCTCCTATGCTTACTGTTCTGACACCGCCTATAAGGAGGAGATTTCGAATCAAATTAAGGGCGTGGACCTATTATATCACGAAGCCACGTTTACTCAGGAACATCAGGATAAGGCGATCGAAACCAGACATAGCACAGCACTTGAGGCAGCTCGAATTGCTAGCAAAGCCAATGCAAAAAAGTTATTGATTGGTCATTTCAGTGCAAGGTATAAAACGTTGGAAGTCCTGCTTGAGGAGGCAAAAGCGCATTTTACCAATACACATCTTGCTATTGAAGGTGAAACCATAGATCTTCGAAAGCCATGACACCCGAGCTGACCAAGAAAAAAAACAGCCTATTTATAGTCCTTAGTGGGATATTCCTAACCAATGCAATTTTAGCTGAAATGATTGGGGTCAAGATATTCTCTGCTGAAAGCACTGTGGGCTTGATGCCCGCCAACCTAAATATCCTGGGATTTGCAATGGACTTCAATCTCACTGCAGGCGCATTGATTTGGCCCGTTGTCTTTATCACGACCGACCTAATCAATGAATACTTTGGACAACCCGGTGTGAAACGTATCAGCTTTCTTACGGCAGGGTTAATCGCCTATGTGTTTGTGGTGATTTTCCTTACCATGAAATTACCTCCGGCTGATTGGTGGATGGACGCCAACAAAGTAGATAGTGATGGAAACTATTTCAATATCGATTTTGCATTTAACAAGATCTTTGGTCAGGGGCAGCGCATCATCATTGGCTCCCTTGCTGCATTTCTCATCGGGCAGCTTGTTGATGTCTTCGTGTTTCAGAAATTAAGAAGAGTTACCGGGCCTGATAAACTCTGGCTCCGAGCGACAGGCTCCACGCTTGTCTCTCAACTTATGGATAGTTTTGTAGTACTGTTTATTGCGTTTTACGGAATCTTTAGCTTGGACCAATTAATTGCAATTGGGATCACTAATTACATATACAAATTTGCTGTTGCCATCGTCTTGACTCCCGTGATCTATGGGGGGCACTTTATCATTGATCGGTACCTGGGCAAAGCTTATGCTGCGCAGCTGACGCAAGAAGCCACGCATAAGAGTCAATCATTTCTTTAGCCTAAGCAGATTATCTAAAATAACTCCAGTCGCGACCGAAGCATTGAGAGATTCCGCTTCGCCAAAACCTGGAATGGTAATCGGGTGAGTGACAAACTCCTTCACTTCAGGTGATATGCCTTGCGATTCGCTTCCTATCACAATGAGGCCTCCTTCTGTAAATGCACAACTGCGCACATCCTCTCCGTCAAGCAGCGCACCGTAAATGGAGCCACGATATGAGTGTAGGTATGAAGGCAGAGATTGATAGTTGACAAGTACGCGAGTAAACGACCCCATGGTGGCGCTAATCACCTTCGGACTGTAGAAGTCCGTAGTATCCGAGGAGGCAATGATTTGCTTTATACCATACCAATCTGCGGTGCGAATTATGGTGCCTAAGTTGCCGGGATCTTTGATGTCATCCAGCACAAGTGCGTAGTCAGAATCTTTGAGTTTCACTTGCTGGTTTGATTTTTGCCTTGCTACTGCCAGGCAACTGTTGTTAGATTGAAATGCCCCTAGGGTCGCAAGCTGGCGCTCATCGGTGACAATCACTTCTACCCCAAGTTGGTCAAATGCAGATTCATGTTGCTCAACGAATGAGGGAGTCCCGGCAATGAGTACCAACTCAAAGTGAGAGTTGAGAAGCTCCAATACACCTTTCTCCCCTTCTACCAGAAAACATTGTTCCTGCTTTCGGTATTTCTTTAATTGCAAGGATTTGATGAATTTCGCTTTACTCTTACTAATCATTTTAATTGTTTGAAGAGGAAATTTAGATATTTTTTAACCTATAGCCTGCTCTCAGTTCTCTTTTCTGGTTGCCTTGGAACCCGCTATCTAAAGCCTGGTGAAAAACAGCTCTACAAACAAGAGTTAAAGGCTCCAAAAGGTTTTCAGAAAGAAGGACTGTCAGACCTATTCGTTCAGAAGACCAATCGCAGGCTCCTGGGACTTCCGATCAACTCACTGGTATGGATGTACTATACCGGTGAAAAAAGGTACAATCAAGAGAAGTTTGTTAAGAAGAAGGAAAAGGTTGAGCAGAAATTTGACAACAAGATTGCCAAGTCAACAAACCCCAAGAAAAGGTCGGCAATACAATACAAAAAACAGCACAAGATAGATTTGCTAGATAAAAAGATCGAGGAAGGAAATATGTTCATGCAGTGGGGCGAAAAGGCTGCCGTGTACGATTCCAGCGAAGTGGCGCTAAGTGCAGAAAGACTTACCGACTATCTCTTTACAAGGGGCTACTTTGACGCAGAGGTTGAGCCTGAGATTACTACCTATGATACGCCCTTCAAAAAAAGACTCGTAACGGTCAACTATGCACTCACCCCAAATGGAGCATACTTCTACGACTCTATTAGCTTTGGCATTTCCGACAAGAAAATAATGTCACTGTTGGAAGAAACCAAAGATCAATCGCTTTTAAAGAGCGGTGATAAATTCAACCAGGACATCCTTAACAAGGAAAGGGAACGAATTGATTTCTTACTTAAAGACGAGGGGTACTTCGCATTTAGCAGAGAATATGTAGATTTTGACATTGACACCACGTTTGGAGAACGTCATCAGATCGCATTAAGGCTAAACATTGAAAATCCTGTAAGAAGTAGTTTACACAAACAATACAAATTAGACTCTATCATCTTTATCACCGATGCAAATACACTGGCAAGCAACAATGAACGCGGAAAAAGACAAGTGAGCCCCTACCGAGACATTACATATCAATACTACAAAAACGAGTACAGTAAGAGAATCCTTAGTCAGAGAACATTTTTGCATCGCGATAGCCTTTATAGTCGATCAAACACCATTAACACACAACGCCAACTTGCCAACCTGGGCATGTTTAAATTTGTCAATATCAATTATGATACCTCCGGAGGCAAGTTCATTGCAAATCTCTTTTCAAGTCCGCTGAACCGATACTCATGGTCAAACGAAGCAGGCCTGACCGTGTCCCAGGGATATCCTGGCCCCTATTACAACACCAGTTTATTAAAGCGTAATCTCTTTGGAGGACTAGAGATATTTGAACTCAATGGAAGGATCGGAATTGAAGGAGTTGCCTCTGCTACTACTGCAGACAATTTCTACAAAAGTATAGAAGCAAGCATCAACGCCTCCGTTACTTTTCCCACATTCTTATTTCCGCTAAGCGAAGATGCTACCTATCGGTTTGGTAAATACAACCCCAAGACCAAACTCTCTGCTGGCTACACCTTCTCCGATCGCCCGGAATATCGCAGGGAGAACACCAACTTTCAGTACACTTATTCATGGGAAAGCAAGAGGACTACCCAGTACTCCTTTACGCTAGCTAACTTAAGTATCATTCAATCTGCGCTAGACAGCACTTTTCGATCGCAGCTGGAAAATCTTCAACAGACGCAGGGCAATAACATCATTCTTTCTTTCAATCCCAGTTTTGTCAGTAGCATGATATTTTCAATGACGTGGAATCCTGAAAATTATGGCAACACTTCTCAAAATTCAAAGTTTTTAAGGTTATCGGCTGAGAGCGGTGGTACCTTACTTAATTTCTATACCCCCGGCATCGTAGAGCGAAATAATCTGCAGCTGTTTAAGTACATCAGACTGAGTGCCGATTATAGAAAAAATAGAATTCTAAATAAAAACACCATTCTGGCATATCGATTTAACACAGGTGTAGGCTACGGATATGGGGAAGGCGATGTATTACCTTACGAGAAGTACTTTTTTGCTGGCGGTAGTAACAGCCTGAGGGCATGGAGACCCAGGCGGTTGGGATTGGGTTCAGCTCCTCCTCCACTTAGTGAAGACCCGGTTAAGGACGGTCTGTTCGACTATAGCTTTGAAAGGCCCGGTGAGATTTTGCTTGAGGGTAGCGTTGAACTGAGAAAAAAGTTATTTGGATTTGTCAGCGGAGCGGTTTTTGTTGATTGGGGCAACGTCTGGTCGTTCAATGAAAATCTTGGCAATGTAGATCCATCAGAGCCTAACAGAGCGCCATGGGTGGGTTCCACAAAGTTTCAGTTTGAAAACCTTTTCAAAGAAATTGCAATAGGAACAGGATTTGGCCTTCGATTTGACTTCTCATTCCTGGTTCTGCGCTTCGATATGGGTATAAAAGCGCACGATCCTGCCAGAGAAGAAGGCGATCGATTTGTATTGAATAAGTTCAAGTTCTTTAAGCCATTTGGCACCAATAAAGAACCAGTTATTTATAACATTGGTATTGGGTATCCTTTCTAGTTGCTAGGTGCTGGATTGCGGACTAAGCCTATTTTGCTAGTAGCTCAGTAGTTCTTGTAGCGCAGCTTCTACTTTTTCAGCATTGGGCAGCATCATTTTTTCAAGATCGACATTCAATGGCACAGCAGGTAAATTGGCAGCTCCAAGTGTCCATACAGGCGCATCTAAATACTTGAAGTACTCTTTTGAAATTCTGCCCGCCAAAGACTCAGCAAAAGAGTTCAGGAGCGGCTCTTCGGTGAGCACAAAAGCCTTTCCGTGTCGCTGCACCGCCTCTGTGATCAATTCCCAATCAATGGGATTTAAGGTACGTAAGTCAATGATTTCCACCCGCCCTGCAAATGCTTTCGAGGCTTGCTTCGCCCAGTAAATTCCCATACCATAAGTTATGATCACTGCCGAATCTCCTGCTTTGACATGCTCATCGCTGGCTTGCTGCACAATCAGGCCTTTACCCAAAGGGATGATGTAGTCCTTGTCGGGCTCTATCGTCTTTGCTTGGAGCGTTCCCGGCACTTTGCTCCAATAGAGCCCCTTATGCTCCAATAGCACCACCGGATTGGGATCGTAGAAAGAGGCTTTGAGAAGGCCTTTCATATCTGCTGCATTGGAAGGATATACGACCTTTATTCCTCTAATCGTCAGCAGCGTTGACTCTACACTACCCGAGTGGTACGGTCCGCCACCGCCATAAGCTCCAATGGGAACTCTTATAAGCGACTGAATTGGAAATTTTCCTTTGGTGATGTAGCAGCTCTTTGAAAGTTCCTCTACCAATTGATTTATGGCAGGCCAGATGTAATCCGCAAATTGAATCTCTACTATTGGCTTTGCCCCCACTGCCGACATGCCGGCAGTTGATCCTACAATATACGCCTCTTGTATTGGCGTGTTAAAAACTCGTTCGTCACCGTATTTCTGTGCGAGTGTTGCCGCTTCTCTAAAGACACCACCTAATCTACCACCCACATCCTGACCGTAGAACAGGGCTTCAGGATGCGCTTTTAAAATCTCTTCTACCGCGTGCAGTGCCGCATCCACCATTACCACTTTTTCACCGTTCTTTGGTGAGCGCACACCCTTTTCCTGCGTTACGGGAGTAGGTGCAAATTCGTATTTATCATATTCTTCTACATCTGGATCAGCAGACGACAGCGACTTTTTATAGTCTTTGTTGACCTTGTCTTCTGCTCGCTTCTTAATTGCACCCAGTTCCTTTTGGGTAAAGCCGGTATCCTTCAAAAACTTTTCAAACTTTACCAGAGGGTCACGCTTCTCATGCCTGTTAAGATCCTCACCTCGATACCATTCTTTTCGCACCCCAGAGGTGTGATGTCCGAGCAGTGGGCAAGTGGCATGCACCAGTATGGGCTTTCTACTGGCTCGCACATAGGCAATCGCCTTTTCCAACCCATGATAACTTTCTTCAAATTCAGTACCATCTATTCGCATGCGTTCCAAACCTTTGAAGCCCGCAGCATATTCATAAGCATCCATGGCACGCATCTCCTCACCCGTAGCACTTATGCCCCATTCATTATCCTGGATTAAATATAGAATTGGCAATCCTTTGAGCACCGCCATTTGAAAGGCCTCTGCAACCTCTCCTTCCGTTACTGAGCCATCCCCCAACGAACATAATACAATAGGCTTATCCTTACCCTTCAACAATTTCTGAGACTCCAGATATGAAATGCCATGCGCCATTCCCGTAGCAGGTATGGCCTGCATCCCAGTAGCGGAGCTCTGGTGCGGGATCGTTGGAAATCCTTTCCTCTTCAATGCCGGATGCCCGTAGTAAGTCCGCCCCCCTGAAAAGGGATCGTCACGCTTCGCCATGAGTTGTTGCATCAGTTCGTAGGGTGTGATCCCCATTCCCAACAGGATGGACTCATCTCTGTAGTATAACGAAGCAAAGTCAAACTCCTTCAGTTGAAGGCCCATCGCCAGCTGAATCACCTCATGGCCGCGAGACGTGCTGTGCACATACTTGCTGCATATCTCCTTGTTTTCATCATAAGTGAAGGCCATGTGCCTGGCAGTACAAATCAACTCAAATGCTTTTGCCAGCAGCGGCTTGGGTAACTTTGATTTTGTCTTCGATGTCTTTGCCATTCCAATGTTTAGATAGTCCTAAGGCTTGGGCTAAAGATACCAATTTTCGAGCGCCAGACTAAGGTTCAAATGCACCAAGATGCTATATTGCCTCAGATCCATATGGGGCTTTGGAAAACTATTAACAGTGTAGGGACAAACTACGGTGCCAATCAGACTGAAAGGCGCTATATACAGATTTGCAATCGTGTAAGTTTCATTTTCTCCAAGCTTGTCTTTCTCCTTTTCCTAGTTGCATTTATACAGTTTGGTTGGATTACTTCTACTAAGTTGGCGCTGGTAGCAGCGATTTCCTTCACGATACCATTGTTGCTCAACTACCTGGGTCAAATTAGTTTGAGCAGGATACTTCTGATAATTATCATTACCATTCCTTCGCTTCTTATCTCCATAGCAGACAAATTCGATCACCCCCAAACACTTGAGGAATTTGAGTATTTTCAGTTTAGGATTATACTCTTGGGATCCACAATCCTTCCCTTTATCCTGTTCTCTCTTAAAGAAAAGAAAAACCTGCTATTTGGACTGCTTCTATCTTTCCTCAGTCTTCTATTTTACGATCCCCTTCATGAATTTTTTGGAGCAGGATACTACCAGATGGGCTTCGAAGCTCCCAACTACTACTTTATCAATTATATAGTAGTATTTGAATATCTTGTTCTTACAGGAAGTACTTTTTTTCTTAAGTACAGTTTTGAGAAATCGGAGTCTGAAAACGAATTACTAATCCAACAACTATCAGATAGGCAAAAAGAAATTATTGATGCTTCAGAACTAATGAAATTGCAGCGTGAAAAGCTTGCCACTGAGAATCAGGAGCTTAATAGGGAAGTAATTGTTAAAAATGAACAACTTACCAATACCAACCAGGAGCTGATAAGACACAACAACGAACTTCAGCAGTTTTCCTTTACCATTTCACACAATCTTCGTGGTCCAGTGGCGAGCCTGACGGGACTAATTAATCTGATTGACAAGGAACCGCTCACAAGAGAAAACCGAGAGATACTAAGACATATTGTAGCCTCAGTCGCCTCACTTGATTCTACTATTAAGGACTTAGGCAACATTATCGATATCAGAAATGATATTTCAAGAATTAAACAGAAGTTAAGTTTGATTGGCGAGATACAAATAGCCTGCAACCTGCTGAAGAAAGAGATCAATGATAACAACGTTCAAATCACAACTAACTTTGAGGAGTACACGCATATCTACTCCGTTCGCCCTATGTTGCAGAGCATATTCTACAACTTACTTAGTAACGCCATAAAGTACAGATCTAGTGAGCGGAAACCCGAGGTACATGTTGCTAGCAAGGCCAAGAAAGATACGATCGAGATCATATTCACAGACAATGGCGTAGGATTTAACCTTGAGACATTTAAAGATAAAGTGTTTGGCCTATACAAAAGATTTCATACCCACACCGAAGGCAAAGGACTTGGTCTCTTTCTTGTAAAATTGCAAGTAGAGGCACTGGATGGCAAAGTAGCAGTGGCAAGCGAAGTAAATGTGGGCAGCTCATTCACTCTGACTTTTCCCAAACTTGACCATTTGGAGGAGCAAACTATATTTGATTCCGACCTGGCAACCTTGTATTACAACGCCAACCTTAACTGCATTGGCATCAACTGGAAAAAAATTGGCTCCCTTAAGGAGTCCAAAGATGTTCTACAACGCAGCATTGACTTTATTAAAGTTTATCACACGCCAAATTGGATTTCGAATCTCGCTTTGGTTGCCAATCGTGATGAAGCTGAACTTAATAACTATAGAATTCAAAATAGGGATGTTCTCAAGCATGCCGGACTAAAAAGAATAGGGATCATCTTACCCGATGAGGATGCAGAGAGCGATTACATAACAAGGAAAGGACTGGACACCGTATACGATTTAGAAATGAAGGTATTTAGATCAGCAGCGGAGGCAAAGCGTTGGATTCAGAAAGCAGAAGAGGCGAATTCCTAATTCAACAAACCCTTTCTTGGTAAGATTTGGCCATCCATCAACTATTGGAGACTTGCTCAATTATTTTTCGTAATTCGAATAATAAGTTCTGGTAAATTCATATCAAAATCTTTAATCATGAGACCAATCGTTGCCGCACTACTCACCCTTCTCACGCTCCAGGCCTATTCCCAAAGAAATAGAAAGACCGCAACACCGGCACCTCTCCAGAAAGAGCAAGTATCCCTCAGTGGTTTGAAATTCAGAAGCATTGGTCCGGCTGTAACCTCAGGCAGAATCTCAGACTTTGCCGTCAATCCGAACAACTTTAACGAGTACTATGTGGCAACTGCCTCCGGGGGAGTCTGGAAGACAGTGAATGCAGGTACTACCTACGTTCCCATCTTCGACTCACAAGGATCGTACTCTATCGGCTGCGTGAAGATTGACCCAACCAATACCAATGTAGTTTGGGTAGGAACCGGGGAGAACAACAACCAAAGAAGTGTAGGATTTGGAGACGGAGTGTATAAATCAGAAGATGGTGGCATCACTTGGAATAACATGGGACTGAAAACTTCCGAGCATATCGGGAAGATCATCGTGGACCCTACCAATTCAGATGTGGTGTACGTTGCCGCTATTGGACCGCTATGGAAAGAGGGTGGCGAACGAGGGGTATTCAAAACCACAGATGGAGGAAAGTCGTGGGTCGCAGTGCTTCCTCTTGACAAGTACACGGGTGCCAATGACATCATCATGGATCCAAGAGATCCCAAAACACTCTACGCCTCGGCACACCAGCGCATGCGCAGCGACTATGCATATATTAGTGGCGGGCCAGGGTCAGGAATCTATCGCACCACGGATGGAGGAGCAACCTGGGTTACCATAAACAACGGATTACCCTCCTCAGACATGGGTAGAATAGGACTAGCCATCTCTCCGGCCAATCCAGAATACATTTACGCAGTGGTAGAGGCAGCCGAAAATGCCGGATACTATAGAACTACCAGTCGCGGAGCGCGATGGGAAAAGATGAGCACTCACCAAAATGGTGGCAACTACTATAACGAAACCTTTGCAGATCCTCTTGATCCAAACAAGGTATATACGGTTGGCTACGCGATCAATGTCAGTGAAGATGGAGGCAAAACCTTCCGTCCCATCGGGGAGACCTCAAAGCACGTAGACAATCATGAACTCTGGATTAATCCCACCAACACCAACCACATGCGGAATGGTTGCGATGGAGGTATTTACGAAACATGGGATGGCGCCAAGACCTGGCAGTACAAATCCAACCTTCCTGTTACCCAATTTTATAAGGTAGAAGTGGACAATAGTGAGCCCTTCTACTACGTATATGGCGGCACTCAGGATAACTTTAGTTTAGGTGGACCCTCGCGAACGAGAAGCAGAAATGGCATCACAAATGACGATTGGTTTGTCACACAAGGGGGTGATGGTTTTGAAAGCGCCATCGATCCATACAATACAAATATTGTCTATGCACAATATCAGCATGGCGGGCTGACGCGCTATGATAAAGCCACGGGAGAAAACACAGGCATACAGCCTCAACCGCGCGCAGGTGAAAAGAACTACCGATGGAACTGGGATGCACCTTTGCAGACAAGCACTCATAAACGAGGTCGTATTTACTTTGCAGCTAACAAAGTTTTTAGAAGTGACGACTACGGAAACACTTGGCAGGTAATCAGTGAGGATGTTACTAGGAATCTGGATAGAAATAAATTGCCTCTAATGGGTCGTGTGTGGGGTATTGATGCTACAGGAAAAAATGATGGTACAGCACCCTATGGCACCGTCAGTGCACTTTCAGAATCTCCAAAGAATGAAAATCTAATAATAATCGGAACGGACGATGGCCTTATTCAAGTAACCACTGATGGCGGTACCACCTGGCGCAAGAATGAAAATTTTCCGGGAGCTCCTTCCATGACTTACGTCTACCACGTTCTCACATCTCAACACGATGAGAACGTGATGTATGCTACGCTCAACAATCACAAACGTGGTGACTTCAAACCGTATATCTACAAAAGCTCAGACAAAGGGCAGACCTGGAAGTCAATAAATGCCAATCTACCAGAAAGAGGGTCCACCTACAGCATCGCAGAAGATCATCTGGATGCAAATCTCCTCTTCTTAGCCACTGAATTTGGTGTACACTTCTCAAATGATGGAGGATCCAGCTGGCAATCACTGAACAATGGCCTCCCCACCATTGCGATTCGCGATATGGCAATTCAAAAGAGAGAAGGCGACCTGGTACTTGCATCCTTTGGACGCGGATTTTATGTGATGGATGATTACAGCCCACTTCGCAAATTGCATGAAACTGAAGGGAAGGAAGGCTACCTTTTCCCTGTGAAAGACAGCTGGATGTACATTGAAAGCACTCCGCTGGGCATCCGAGGCAAGGGCTTCCAGGGCGAATCGTATTATGCCGCAATGAACCCGGAGGTGGGCGCTACATTCACCAATTACTTTGATAAAAATCTAAAAACTAGAAAAGAAGAACGGCAGGAGCGCGAAGCAAAGTTGGCCAAGGATAATAAGGATGTTGCCTACCCTGCGTATGAAAAATTGAAGGAGGAGGAGGATGAAGAAAAGCCCAAACTGATTTTCACAGTGATGAATGAGCAAGGTACGATAGTGAGAAAACTAAGTGCTGATGCCAGAAAAGGTGTCAATAGAATCACATGGGACTTCAGATACCCAAGCTCAAACCCAATTAGCTTACAGGCACCTTCCAATGACAACCCATTTATGCCTGAAGATGTCGGGCAACTTGTGGCACCTGGGAATTATACTGTTACGCTATCCAAGTATGTGGATGGAGTTCTTACTGTGTTGGATGGTCCTGAAAAGTTTGCTGTCAAGGTGCTACCTGGTACTACGTTGCCTGCAAGCGATAGGCCAGCGCTGGTCGCCTGGCAACGAGAAGTGGCCGAACTTCAACGAAGCGTCCAAGGAGCTTTGCGAGAAGTGAGGGAAGCCGGCAATACTACAAAGCATCTGAAGGAAGCGATCTACGCTGTATCTGAACCCAACGATAACTTTGTGAAAGATATATTGTCCATACAAGAAAAGTTAAGATCTGTTCATGATAGACTATCAGGTGACAGGGTGGCTGACAACCTGGATATTGATCGATTACCATCTATAAGCAACCGGTTATTTAACATTTTGTTTTCTTCTGTCAACACTACCAGTGATCCAACGTCCACAATGAAAGATCAACTCAAAATGGCGCAGGATGAATATCAAGTGGTATTGAAGGATTTGAAGTCAGTTGTGAATACCGACATTCCGGCTATTGAGCAAAAACTTGAAGCGGCAGGTGCTCCCTACACACCAGGAAGGATTCCGGAGCTAAAGAGGAACTAGCGATTGAGGGCTACTTGTGTACAAACCATTTGTAACCCCTCCTACCCGACCTGTGATCAATCACTTCTCCAGTGACCGCATTCCTGCGGATATAGTTGTTCTTACCAGTTGTAGAAGCAACAAGTCCCATCTCCACATTCTCCATTAGAACGATATGTTGCTCCTCAAAATCTGGTGCCTGGCTGATAATCGGGCTCACCTGAGCAAGCACTGTTTCATCATTCATAATAGTGAGATAACCAGCGTCAACGAGGTGCTCTACTTTCTGTAGTGGATTCTCAGATATCACGTGTGTCCACGAAATCCTAACCACCTCACCGTTCCGTATGGCATTAATCAAATCTACCTTACTCCCTTGCACCCTATTTCCTTCTTCATCGTTTTCATACACCAGGACCCAGTTGGCTTTGTAACCCTCCTGTGAATGCCCAGTTAGGGCGTAGCATATCATCATGAAAATAAGAGGTACAAATTTCAAGAGAACCGGGAAGTGATTTGAAAATCTAATCATATAACTCAACAACTAATTCTATCTCTACCGCCTGACCTCTAGGCAATGTGGCCACGCCAATGGCAGCACGCGCATGCTTACCATTCTCCCCAAATACCTCCACCATCAGGTCCGAAAATCCATTGATTACCTTAGGCTGATCGATGAATTCCGGATCAGAGTTAACAAAGCCCAGCACTTTTACGATTCGTTTGACCCTGTTAAGATTGCCAACCATATCTTTCAAAACCGCTAATTGATTAATTCCGGTGAGCCTTGCTCCTTCATACCCTTCCTCAATGGTTACGTCTGCGCCAAGTTTTCCTGTTATCTCGCTGCCATCGACACGCTTGGGTCCTTTACCAGCTAGAAATATCATATTGCCCGCCTGCACACCATTGACATAGTTGGCTACGGGCTGAGGTGGTGAGGGCAAGGTGATTTGCAAAGCAGCAAGTCTTGACTCGGGATCATAGTCTGCCGGAGGTTTTTCTTCACTTGAATTCGCACAGCCGAAAACCAATGCAATCAACCCAATGCTAAAGACGTAAACTGAATACTTGTTCATATATCTGGTTTTTTCAATAAGACTATTTTTCATTCTTTACCACCTCACCATGCTTCATCACAAACTGCACGTTTGAAAGCAATGAAATGTATCTTAACACATCACCCTTTACAGCAATAATGTCAGCGTACTTCCCTTCACTCACGGTACCATATTCATCATCTACTTTCATCATCTTGCTAGGCCAGTAAGTGGCAGCCTTGATTGCCAGCATAGGATCGTAGCCGAACTCATTTACCCAGACATCAAATTCTTTCCACGTTGACTGGCTGTGAAATTTCATTGGAATGCCACTGTCCGTTCCAATCAACATTACTACACCCGCTTCCTGCAGTTGGTTAAACTTTTTCTCCAGCGTAGGCTTTCGAATTGGTGTTAGCTGAAAGTATGGTAATCTATCGGGATGCTTAAATGAATCTCTAATATCTGTAATGACGGAGTCTGGCAACCCAAGATGCCAGGAGTCATTGTCGAGGCCTTCGGGATTATCCCTCAGGTATTCGTAGTTGTAGAGCCCTTCCACCGTGGGTGTCCAATACAAAGGTCCAATATTCATTTTGGCTGTCCGCTCAGCCAGCAAGTCCATGATATCATCTGGATATCTGGGCGCAGAAGAAAGTCCCGTATGCTCAAAGTTGTCAACACCCAATTGCAATCCCCTTCTGATTTCGTCCGGACGGTGCGCATGTGCTACTACGGGCAAACCATTTCGATGCGCCTCTTCTACGGCAGCCTTTGCTTCTTCCATCGTCATGAGGTCATGGTCAATGAATTTGATCACATCCACTCCAGCATCAGCTAATTTCTTCACTTTCTTTCTGGCATCATCAGGACCATTCACACCCCATCGGTAAAACTCTACGGAAGGATTTGTGGTGTGCTGAATGAAAGGACCTGACACATACAAGGTAGGGCCAGGAATTTCCCCACGATTGATCCTGTCTCGCACCTCCAATGATTCCTTCAACGGTCCTCCAAGGTCTCGCGCGCTGGTTACTCCCGCCATCAGCAATTGATGGGCAGAGGAGGGCATGATGACCGATCCAAAAATTCTTAAGTAAGTTGGTCGCCAGTGTTCATAGTCGGCATGGCCGTTGAGTTGCAAGTGCGCATGACTTTCCCACAATCCCGGCAATACGCTCATGCCCTCCGTGGAAATCACCTCTGCCCCGGCAGGGATAGGAGTATCATTTACTGTTCCTACTTTCAAAATTTTCTTCCCCTGAACTATTACTACACTATTTCTTATTGGCTTGCCACCAAACCCATCGATGAGAGTACCACCGACAAGTGCTTTTATCTGCTGTGCATGCAGCGATGTTGAGATAAATAGCAGTGTAATAAAAATATTTAGCGGCTTCATGAGCAAAGTGATTTATACTAAAACTATCACAAATTAGCCATTGATTTGCAGTACTTATGTAGTATTTGATGTGTGGTACTAACAGCTTAGGTCACTCCCACTTCGCCAAAGGTCAATCGCCTTGATGATAAATTCTGCAATACGTGACTCTTCAACGTTCGTAGTCTTTTTGAATCTTATACATCCCTTACCCAAATCAAGTCCCTTTAGTAATTCACCAGTTTCATCGATCTTCCTGGCGTCACCTACATAGAGACTCACATAGTTCTTTTGTGCATTCAAATGGAAAAGGGATTGACGATCATCACCATATCGCAACATCTTGTATTCGATACCTTCGGCAATCTCGGATGCACCAGAAAGAATCGTGGCACGAATCTTCAAAAGCATCTCCTTCCTCCAATCGTCTTCCAGGGCATCAATATAGGCGCTGGGACTGTTCACATCGTATTGCATTGCAATAAGTTAATTACTTAGTTACCTGATACTAATTGTGCTCCATCCAATATACCTATTAAAATAAACCAGTTTGCACAGTAGTCAATTCTGGGTAGAAATGTTTAGAAATTGCTGCGGCAGTGTTACCCACCGATCTCTTTCCTTTAAGACGTGGAACAGTGTAGGCTTCCAGAAGTTCATCATCCATTGGCACAAGAAGCTCTTTTAACTCTTCTTGATCATCCGCATCCAACCTAAGCCATTCTGTTTCGTGCTCTCTTGGCAGAATCACTGGCATGCGAGGCCCATCGCTCGTTTTAGGATTGTTGTGGATGCGTGTCATCAAATGGTTGGCACGCGTGGTCACAATGGAAACCGTTTTTCTTTCCATTCCCTCTCCCTGCCACGTATCCCATACACCAGCCAAACTCATAGGCAGCCCATCCTTACGCACGATATGGTAGGGAAATGCCTTCCCGTTCTTATGGTGATACTCAAAAAATCCATCCAATATTACCAGGCACCTCCGCTTGAGCACCGAATCTTTGAAAGATGGTTTTTCAAATATGCTTTCTGCTCTCGCGTTTAAGGTCTGATTCTGAATTTGAACCACACCCTCAGAATTATTCACCCAATGTGGAATGAGTCCCCAGCCAAACATTTGTAGTTCATCAGAATAGCTGGTGATTACGGGGAGATCAGGATGATCAAAGCCTGAAGCATAGTACATCGGTGTTACACCTTCAAGGCGTCTCAATAGTTTATCTGCATCGAGCAGTCTTTCACCATACTGCTCTACGTACTTTATCTTGGGTGCTGTGAATGCTCTTGCTTCGTAGCACATGGTTACTTGATGACTTTCTTGTACTCGCCCTCATCAAATCCCAACGCGACCACCCTCCCATTCACCTCAATCAATGGCCTTTTGATTACACTAGTTTGGCTTGTCATTAATTCGATTGCTGCATTCAGGTTTGTCACCTTAGATTTGGCCTTTTCGTCAAGCTTACGCCAAGTCATTCCTTTTTTGTTCACCAATGCCTCCCAACCCACTTGCTTGTGCCACTCTTTTAGCTTGGATGCACTGACACCCTTGCTCTTATAATCATGAAATTCAAACTCGATTTTCTTTTTCTTGAGCCAGTCCAGCGCAGATTTAACTGTGTTGCAGTTCTTTATACCGTATACTGTCATTTTATATTTTTTTCTTCTCTGTAAAAGTGACATAATTCAACAATCGAGGCAAGTTGAATTTTAGCAGTATCAGGGCAACCTATTACTTTTATTCATTCTATTTGTCGAAATTACCACTGCAAACCACTCACCTGCATGAAATACATTGTCCTTGTTCTCTTAGCACTGTTTCTTCAATCTTGTGCTGACCACCCCTTGGAGCTGAGACACCTGGAAACGAATATTGAATCTTCCTTTCGTGGACTCTCGGTAGTAACGGATCGAATCGCCTGGGTGAGCGGCAGCAATGGTTGGGTCGGTATGACGGAAAACGGTGGAGAAAGCTGGAGTTTTACGCGGATCAGTGGATTTGAGCAATCCGGCTTTCGCTCCTTGTATGCTTTCGACAGCAAAAACGCGATCATTGCCAATGCAGGCTCCCCTGCGCACATCCTTCGCACAGAAGATGGCGGCAAGAGTTGGAGGACGGTGTACACCAACACCCACCCGGATGCTTTCTTTGATGGTATGGATTTTTGGAACGACAACGAAGGGGTTATCTATGGCGACCCCATAGACGGAAAAATGCTATTATTGAAAACTCAAGATGGCGGAAAGAGTTGGAACGATATAGCCAGTAGTCCTCGCCTTCAAGAGGGAGAGGCATCCTTTGCGGCCAGCGGCACGGGTATTCGTTGCTTTGGTCAAAATGAAATCATTATTTCAACCGGAGGAAAAGTTTCTAGACTCTGGTCTTCAAGTGACCAAGGAGAGAATTGGGAATCTACGAGCCCACCTATCATACAAGGTGGTGCTGCTACGGGAATTTTCTCTTTTGCGAAAAGTAGCAGGACGATGGTACTAGTGGGCGGTGATTATACCGTTGATACGCTGGCCATTAAGCATAACATCTATTCCATGGATGAAGGACAAAGTTGGAATACTCCCACAGCGCCAACCAGAGGCTACCGCGAATGTGTCGAATTTATCGCCAACAATGTGGCCATGGCCACCGGACCGGGCGGTACGGATATCTCATTTGATGGAGGGAAAAACTGGAAGTCATTCTCGGAGGATGGTTTTCATGTGGTGCGTAAGGCTAGAAAAGGCACTCGAATTCTTTTGGCGGGAAGCGGAGGAAAAGTCAGCACGCTGGAAAAAAGGTAATGGTTGTAACATCCGTGACTCTTCCTCCAGGAAAGTGTAGAAAATTTCTGCATCCAGGCACTTCCTGCAAATGGTTTAGGCTTGCTTACATGAAAACTTCGCTACTTCTTCAAGATATATCGCGTAATGTAAATGCCGTGACCATCGCCCTTACCTGCATCGCTCTCCACTCCACTTGTCACAAATATTAGTTCCCAACCTTCCTTCGCCAAATCATTAAGTTTCGAGGTAATTACCGCATCGTTGGAGGCAATATTCTGAAAGTTAATTCCCGTGATGCTATAAAAGTTTAGCAGCTTGGTTTCATCAAATGCATCAATCTTAATATCTTTCCTTTCGACATCACCCTGATCGCTCTTTTTTCCATCAGTTCGGGAAGTGGTTAATTCCTTATAGTCGGTTTCCTGCTGAACCTCTGTTATCCGGGATCGTCCAATACCACCTGGAACAATCGACTCCACGGTGGTGATTACTTTATACTCCTGTGCCTGAGCAAGCGTGGCTGCGGCCACCAAAGCTACTGCTAGTAATTTCAACTTTCCTTTCATCGAATTTCTTGTTGTTTGTACAACGCAAATTTAGAGCATTTATTCACCACATTAATGCAAAAAAAGTGATTCTTGTACGATAATACGCATCCCCGCGAAAAGCTAATTATATTGTGGAACATTTACTATTTCGTAACCAAACTATGCCACCACTATCCCCACTTGTTGAAGCCGAAGAACTGCAATCAGTACTGCACCAAGCTGATTTGGTTCTCGTGGATGCAAGTGCCGGGCCGGGTGCAAGAGACCGGTACACGGAAAACCATCTTCCTGGAGCATTGTACGCAGACCTGGAGTCCGACCTTTCAGGAGATAAGTCCAACCCCTCTCAAGGGGGCAGACATCCATTGCCAGACCTAAAGGTATTCTTAGGGTATTTGGCCTCATTGGGTATTTCCTCCAATTCACACGTGGTGGTCTATGACGACAAGAGTGGTGCTAATGCGGCAAGTCGATACTGGTGGATGTTGAGGGCAATCGGCCATGACAACGTTCAAGTGCTCAATGGTGGGCTGCCAGCCGCAGTCAAAGCAGGTATAGCGCTCACCGACAAAAAGACCACTACGGTAGCGACTGCGCAGCGCATTGTCCATTCATGGCAATTACCTCTCGCTGACATTGAAGAGGTTGAAGATGTCTCTCATGATCAAAACCATTTGGTGATAGATGTCAGAGACAAATTTAGATATGACGGAGAGAGCGAGCCCATCGACCTGATTGCAGGTCATATACCGGGAGCAACGAATATACCTTTTGCAGAAAATCTGGATAAGGACGGCAAGTACCTTTCGAAGGACGAACTGAAGGAGAAATACACAAAGGCCTTGGCAGGCAAGCCCATGGAAAACACCATTGTGCATTGTGGCTCCGGTGTCACCGCCTGCCACACTATCCTGGCAATGGCCTATGCGGGCTTTGAAATCCCCAAGCTCTACATTGGTTCGTGGAGTGAATGGTCTAGAACCAACAGGCCAATGGTCACCAAGAAGAAATAGCGACTATTATCGCTGAAGTAAATGACTCCGATCATTGCCAGAACTACCTTTGAGAAGTATCTTAAGGTTTAGTTCCAAAACAAACATCAAATCATGAAGCACAATCTGGGCATCTGGATCGATTCGAAGAAGGCAATCTTTGTACACCTTAAGGACGGAAAGAAAGAGGTAACCACTTTTGAATCGGGTATCGATTCAAAAGAGCGAATCCCCGGGGAAACAAAACAATTTGTGAGATTTGGTAATCAGTTCTCCAATCTTGAAAAGCAAAAAGAGAATCGGTATCAGCAGCAAATGAAAGGTTACTTGAAGGAGGTTGCCGATCAACTTATTGAAGCTGATTCCTTTGTCATCTTTGGGCCAGCCGGGGTGAAACATGAATTAGAAAAACTCATCTTGAAACGAAGTGACCTATCCTCCAAACTTAGGGGTGTCGAAACCACTGACAGCATGACGGAAAATCAAATTGCTGCGTGGGTGATCAACTACTTTAAGGAATAACTTGTGTGACCTTCGGTACCCGCGATCAAATAGTGGAAAAATCACGTTCGTAAGCCCCGAACCTCTCCAGATCCAAATACGAATTCCACGCCTGGGTTCATCCCAATTCGGTTGTAATTGCCAGCCATTATCGATACCTTAAATCCAATAAAAACTGGAGCCATGGACAAAAGATCATTTCTTAAAAGCCTAACCGTACTAGGAATTGGGGCAAGCCCATCTGTTAGCGCGATGGGTAAACTATTTGAAAGCGTAGCACATACCCCCGCAATTGAATTAGCCAAAGATGAAGACTTTTGGGCTAAGATCAGAAGTGGATACAAACTCAAGCCCGACTATATCAACCTTGAAAATGGGTACTACTGTTTTCTCCCGGAGGAAACGCTCGAGAATCAAATCAAACATATCCGTGAGGTAAACTACCAGGGCTCCTACTACATGCGCACCGTGCAATGGGACAACAAGAAAGCCATGGCAGCCAAACTGGCAGAGGTGGCGGGATGCGATCCGGCTGAGATGATCATCACCAGAAATACGACCGAATCCTTAGACCTCGTAATCAGCGGTATGCACTGGAAAGAGGGAGATGAGGCAGTAATGGCTGAACAAGATTATGGCGCCATGCTTAATCAATTTAAGCTGGTGGCAAAACGGTATGGTGTGGTGAACAAGGTTGTCTCTGTGCCTAACCACCCCAAATCAGATCAGGAGATCGTAGATCTGTATGCCAGTGCGATCACAGAGAAAACCAAACTGTTGATGGTGTGTCATATGATAAACATCACCGGTCACATCTTGCCTATCAGGAAAATCTGCGACATGGCGCATAGCAAGGGAGTGAAAGTGATGGTAGACGGAGCGCATGCTTTTGCTCATATCACTTACGCAATCAGAGACCTGGACTGTGACTTTTACGGCACAAGTCTGCACAAATGGTTGAGCGTACCACTTGGCGCTGGGTTTCTCTATGTCAAAAAAGGAAATGTGAAGGACGTGTGGCCCCTGTTGGCTGAAAGTGAGCGTGAGGATCCCAATGACATCTCTTTGCTCAATCATATTGGCACACATCCTGTACACACCGACCTGACCATCGCCAATGCCATCGACTATTACAACATGGTGGGTAGAGAGCGGAAAGAAGAGAGACTGCGCTTCCTACAGCGCTACTGGTCTGATCAAGTGAGAGGAAAAGGAAACATCGTGATCAACACGCCTGAAGACCCGAAACTTTCCTGTGGAATTGCCAACGTAGGTATCAAGGGAATGAATCCTCATGACCTCGCGGATACATTGGCAGACAAATACAAGATCTACACAGTGGCCATCAATGGCGCCAATGTTTTCGGATGTCGCATTACACCGAATATTTACACCACCACTCAGGAGCTGGATGTTTTTGTGAAGGCCCTTAAGGAGATGGGCAATGCGTAAGAAAGGATGATCAAGAGTGTCAGGGTAGTACTTGTTGGTTTAGGGAATGTAAATCAGGGACTCCTAAAAATTCTTCACGAAAAGGAGAAAGAGATTGCAGAAAAGTACAAATTGCATTTTAAGATCGTAGCAGTAGCCGACTCAACAGGCCTTGCTGTACGCACGCGCGGATTCGACTACGAGGTGCTGATTAACCACAAGCACAACAAAAAGAAAGTGAACGAACTAAGAGAGTTCATTCCAAAACCTACAATAGATGTAGTGAATTGTGCAAAGGCAGATCTCTTAATTGAAGCTTCTCCTGTAAACCTTACTGATGGAAGTCCGGGACTGCAAGTAACTAGGGCTGCTCTGAAAGCTGGCTGGAAAGTGGTGTTGGCAAACAAAGGCCCGCTGGTATTAGCCTTTGACGAATTACAGGCCCTCGCTAAAGCTCATAAGTCGAAAATAGGCTACAGCGCAACAGTATGCGGTGGCTTGCCTGTCATCAATGTATTACAACGAGATTTGAAAACTGCTTCGCTCACCAACATTTGGGGCATTTTTAACGCGACTTCCAACTTTGTGCTTGAGGAGATGGAGAAGGGAAATAAGATGGAGGATGCCATCAGGGAGGCACAACGTATTGGCGCAGCAGAAACAGATCCTTCGCTAGACTTGAGCGGGCAAGATACTGCCAACAAATTGTTTATTCTTATGAAGTCCTTCACCGACTTTGCCGGATCTGTCTCTGACATTAAGCTTCGGGGCATCGAAGAAGTCTCAGCACAGCAAATCAAGGAGGCAGCCGAAAAAAACTTAAAAATCAAACTGGTGGCTTCCGCTCATCGGAAGGAAGGTACGTGGAATTTGTCTGTAACTCCCATAGAAGTGGCTGGAGATTCATTTCTTGGCTCTTGCAATGGTTGGGAAATGGGCATTGAAGTGAAGACAGATCTCTATGAGTCTATCTCAATGAAAAACTACGAAGCAGATCCTACCGGCACTTCAGCTGCGGTACTTCGTGATGCGATAGACTTGTTTGGCTAGGTACTGGATTGCTTCAGACTCCCACTTCCTTCAAGACACGAACCACATTACCCCCAACTACCTTTTGTACGTCCTCAGTAGACAGCCCTTTAGATCTGAGCGCTCCCAACAATTCAGGTAGTTGCAGGTAGCTATCGAATACAGGTTTGTAGTTGCTGTCCATGTCCGTACCAAGACCCACATGATCCACGCCAACCACATCGATCAATCGCATGATGTTGTCGATATAATCATCAAAACTTGTGCTAAAACCAGAAGGCCACGCCCCTATCACCCCACCCGTCTCGGCAATCACCATTGCATGATCTTCACTAATTGCTCTGACGGATATCGGTCGATCTTCCTCTAACTTCAAGATGCTATGAGAAAGTATCAGTGGCTTACCTGTTATGCCAGCGACATCTTTCACCGTCTTGAATGAGGCGTGCGCCACATCGATAACCATGCCTAAGCTGTTCATCTTCCTTACCACTGCCTTACCCAGTTCGGAGAAACCACCATGTTCACTTGGTGAAGTTTGTAAGTCACCAAGGGGGTTTGGAGCGTAATGTACGAGCTGTATGGCACGCACTCCATCTGCAAACACTTCATCGAGCTGAGATGCGCTCTCAAGAAAGTCTCCACCCTCACAAGCGTAGAAAGCGGCTACGGTTTTCGCCCCACTATCAAGATCTTTAACCGAAGTGCCCTTTCGCATTGGTAAGAGTTCGCACAAGGCATCAAGTTGTTGGACCTGACGCTTGTATTCTTTCCAGGCTTCACCCTTCTCAAATTTTCGTGCGGGAACAATTCCAGTATCTGTGCGCTTGGTGACTAGCGTATCTACCACAAAACTTAGAAAAACGCCTGACAACCGCCCCTCATTCATTTCCCCAACAGTCTTGGCTACTGCTTCGTCACCTGGGTATTGGTCAATGCCCCTGCGATAGAATCGGCCAGGGTGTGCATGCAAATCGAATATGATCAGATCGCTATCTTGTTCTAAGCCAAGCCTTGATTGGTGCAGCAAATCAAATCCCATCAAAGCGGCTCCGCCAGTGGCAGCTGCCAGTTGCTTAATAAACTCTTTACGCGTGATCATAGCGATATATTTACTTCAAATTAGTCCACGCTTTTGATAATTCCATAGCTGGCATAGTATTTCTCCTTCTCAATAGCCCAAATCACGTTACCAAAATCAAAATGCCAGTATTCTTTCAAGTCTACTACAAAATCCTCTTCATGAAATAAGTTAATGAGCTCAGCCCTATTCCTCTTTGCCAACGCTGTGATTTCCGGATGAAAGGGATAACATTTTTTATTGAGGTCAATCACAAGGCCTTTGTTGGTGCCAAAATCCATCACACAATCATTCTTCAAATCGTAGATCAAAGCATCAACTGCCCCACCTGTAGCATGCATGGACTCCGTGGCGGGGGCGATGAAGTAGGAAACAATTTCATCAATCTCTCTAGGCCCCTTCTCAGGATGCTCTCTCTGTAACGATACTTTTCGTTGATCTCTAAGCATTTGTTGGTGCTCAAAAGACCTCCAAACAGATCTAATAATCAATTTCTTGTTTTGTTTTGTGAGTTGACGAGATATACGCCCAATCTTTTCATAGATAGCGTCCCTTACAAAGTATTTGTAGTCCTTTTTAATCGATGGCTCGAAGATCAAATCGAAGGGCGATGTTTTTAGGCTTACTAGCTGCGAGTTATCTTCCTTAATAGGAATGCTGGGATTCAGCAATTTTTGCCTCAGGTCTTTCTGTTCGACCATTTGGCAATACTCTTGGGCGTTCATCATATTTACTCAGGCATTTGATGACGTATGGTGATGTCATTGCCGAAAGCAAAGCTGCGTAATTCATATCAAACACCAATTCTTTTCCAGTTTTTATCTCAAGTTGTTTGGCGTCTATTATGGTGTGATCACTGCTTGCACCCAAAATATCTATTTCAAGTTGAGGTGTTAAGCCCTCAATACTTAGATCTTGCCTACCGAGACCGAGAATAATTCTATTCATTTGCCCTTTGTCTTCAAAGATTGGAATATGTCCAAAGGCATCTTGACCAACATCTCCATAAGGTAAAGAGGGTTTGACTTTTGATTCTATTACTTCTGCAACAAAGGAAAAAGCATCCGTGTACAGATTTACGATGGGAATGCGACCAACTGGCTCTAAACCAAGCATGATTGACTCTCCAATTCTTAGATGGTTAATGCGTCCAGTGTCATTTGTTGCATTAAACCACTCATGATTAGCTGAACTTCCTCCTGAGATCATATTGAACTTGATATCGAATTGATTCTCCAGGTCTGTTGCCAAATCAGAAAGCGTATCCATTTTCATTACGTCAGGCTTTATGCCGCTGTGGCAAGCTAGATTAGTACCTATTCCTTCGAGTTTAATACCCTCGAGCTTAAGTAAGTCGGGAAGCATGCTTGCGATGTGACGCGGCATAAATCCTTCGCGCAAATCGCCCATTTCAACCATTAAAATGATTTTGTGAACGGTGTTGTGAGCCAAAGCAATTGCAGAAAGTTTCTTAATTACCGACCAGTCGGAATTCAGACTTATATGAACGTGCTCAATAACCGCTTCGAGTTGACTTATTAATGGTGACCTAATTAACATGAATTGAGCGGCAACACCCGCCTGAGACATTCTGCAGATATTTTCAATTCGAGAATCACCAATTATAGTGATACCATTTTTTACCATTACCTCAGCAACAGTCGGATTTCCACAGACACCTTTTGTTATCCCTGCAACCGCAATTCCCTTCGCTGCATAAAGTTTTATGATCGTCCTAACATTATGAGCAATTTTATTGAGGTTAATCTCTATTCTTGGGGTACCCATGCGAGTGCCCTCCTTCTCTGAAGTTCTGGAAATACTTCATACAGTCTTTGCACCAATTTATCAGGTCCTATTTTTAATACATCCGTAGTTGGCAGATCATATTTGTACTCGTATTCCACAATGCAACTCTTTACTTCGTCATCAGTCATGTCTTCATGATTGATCGTTACTGCAATTACTTTTGACTTGGAGAATAGTTCAATAAGTTCAATCTCGCTTTCCAAAGTAGGCATAGGGAATGCTGGGAAATCGCAATGAGTTACTCTTCTGGGAGGATGTTGAATAATGATTGCCTTAGGCATAGCACCACGAATGATAGCACTGGAAGAAGTGAATGCCGGATGACTCAGCGCCCCCTGACCTTCGACCACAATAATATCTGGTTTTTCTCTTTCGTAGGCATTCAATACCGCATTTTCAACTTCACCTGTTGAGAAACCGGAGGTTAGTACATCAATGGCTACTCCATATTTTGAGCCTTGCAGAATACCCGTTTGACCTGTAGTTACAAAAACGGCTTTTAATCCCTCCTTCTTTAATGCGTCTACTAAACAGACAGCTGTTGTACGCTTACCCACGGCACAGTCTGTACCCATCACCGCAACAACAGGAATTTTCACCTCTACTATTTGACCGGTAAAATGATGCAAGTCCTTTCTTTCTGGTGGTTTCCTGATGTCATAAATCTTTACCTGGTGCGCAAGTGCTCTCTCAATGAACTCTTCATCCTCTGTTAAGAACTGCGGAAGGCCATTCACTATATTCATCCCTTTTGACATGGCATAAAATATCACGTCTCTATGTGCCTGATCCAGAAATGTTTCAAGAGGTGCAATACCATATATAAAGTATGTAGGCACTTCCCCTAAACTGTCCAATGCGCTATCTATATTCTTGTAAATACAAATTCCACTCTGAATGCCATCAAGATATTCTAGCGCATCAAGGCCAGCCTTTGAACTGTCTATGACGCCAACGATTCTGTATTTTTCAGAATGTCGCACGAGTCCGTTCGCCACCTTTCCATCAATTTTTCCAAATTCATTTTCACTATATACAATTGCATTTTTCATGTGTTACTTTATTAAGTTCGAATGGACAAAGACCTGCATGCGCTGGTTTAGCATATCAAGTTTTACAAATCTCCAGATTAAGCAATCAGGTCTGAAGAATACTAAAGAGAATTAGGAGACACCTTCAATTCTGAGCCGCAAGCTCATACTCGAAATAGACTTGCTCTTTCTGGGTGGGATCTGCTTGGATGGTGCAGTAATAAATCCTTTTGTAATAGCGCCTGATCACCAGATTGATAGCAGGTCTTTCTATTGCCTGCACGATCTTACCCTCTTTATATTTGTTACTCATATTGAGAAAGTATTTAGCACGAGCAGCGCAATTTCAAACACCTTTCAAGAATTGATTAGTGCATTGAGGATTGCAAGGTACCACTAATCCGGACGTAAAGTGCTACGCCCATGGAGAACTGTGCCCCAACTTGCTACCGTTCGCTGCCTGGAGGACTGGAACGATGATATAGTACTAAAAAGAATTTATTCCTTTATGCAAAAAGCTCACAATATCTACTTGAGAATCTCTGCCTTCAACTTTTCCTCCACTACCTTACCATCTTTCATTGATACGTAGTACGAATGATGTTCCTCATCTAGGGACACGACCTTGAAAGGTTTACCATTTTTAAAAATGATACCAGAATAGTCATCCATGGCATAGCCAGCCTTAAAAATTCCATTGGCGATGTTCTTATGATACAAGGGCTGCCTGTACTCCTCGCTGTGATAGTGCGGACTATGGCTGTAAGGCAAGAACCCAAGTCCCTCCACCACACTCAATTCCTTGGGACGGGAGTCTGTCGTACCGTTGTCAAACCAGCAGAGCGAGCCTGCACTACCTCCTGCCAACACAATTCCCTTTTCTAAAGCCTTCTTAAGCACCACATCTATTCCTTGGGCTTTCCATATCGCCATCATGTTAAGCGTGTTGCCTCCCCCAACGTATATCGCATCCATGCTCAACAAAACTTCTTCAAAGGTCTGCTTTTGATTATAAGAGCTAATCCATACTTTTTGATGATGAGGCTCCACAGAGAGGTCTGAAACCAAATCGTAAAAGCGAATGATGCCCGCTTCACTATCTCCAGAAGCTGTCGGTAGATAACATATCCTAGGCCGCTCCTTACCTGTTAGTTTAACAATCTCCTGGATGAAAAATTTATTTTGTCCACCGCCAAAGGGAAAGATATATTGATCTTGGGCAAAAGTGGAATTCATTGTAACAACCATAAAGAGCAGCGCTAGTATTTTATTCATAAAAGAAATTTAAGTAGTTAAGTCTGAATAAAAAAGCAGACATATCTCCATACCTACACAAAATCGTACGGGTACTTTAAAATGTACCAATCAAAGCAGCGATAATCATCAGCACAATGCTGAAACCCCACATCCAGAAAAAGGAGTAGCGAATGTGCTTACCCATGCTGCAACCTGCCAGACCAAGTGCCAACCATAGGGCCGGAGAGAATGGACTAATGAAGGTGCCAATAATATTTCCAATAACCATCGCATATGTTGCCGACAACGAATCCACCCCGTTGCTGGTCACAATCTGTTCGATGACAGGGAATAATGCAAAGTAATAGGCGTCAGTATTAAGAATAATCTCAAACGGCACGCCTAAGAATCCAATCACCAAGTGCAGCTTGGTGATGATCATATCCGGAAGAAATTTCACCATGTCAACCGCAAGGGAATTTAACATTCCGGTCCCACCCAAAATACCCAGAAATGATCCTGCTGCCAAGATGATTGCAGCCATCAATAAAGCATTGGGCGCATGAGCCTTAATGCGCTCCATCTGCTTTTCTACCTTTCTAAAATTTAAGGGAAGCGCAATGCTCAGGGCCATCATAAAGGTAAAACCAGCCGGAATCACACCCCAAAGTAAAATCCCTACCGTACCTGCTGTCAAAAGAAAGTTAACCCATAAAAGATCGGAGTGCGCATGCTTGGTCGGGTTCCGTTCTTGTTCCTTAACCTCATCGGGTGTGTCGATGATTTCCTCATCCGCAGGGCCCAATCTTGAAATACGAATTTTTTCGCGAACGCCCAGGACGTAAGCCATCGCAACCGCCAGCACCAAACCGACAATTTGAACGGGTATGAGCGGACGCCAAAGTACGGACGGGTCTTTTCCAAGTATGGCCCCCACCCGACCCAACGGACCACCCCAAGGCACCATATTCACTATGCTCGCACTTAATCCTACCAGCAACAATAGCAAATACGGACTCATGCGCAGTCGCCTGTACAATGGTAGCAACGCTGGAATGGTTATCAAAAAGGTTGAAGCACCTGAACCGTCCAGGTGTGCAATGCTCGCAATGATGACCGTACCTGTGGTGATGGCCACCACGTTTGCTCCGGAAATCTTAATCATCTTGTTAATGATTGGATCAAAGAGACCTACATCCTGCATGACACCAAAATAGAGGATAGCAAAGATGAACATGATCACTACACTCATCACCTTCACTATCCCTTGCTCGTAGAAATCTGCAATTTCGACAAAACCGAAACCAGCCAACAATGCACCAATAATAGGAATAACCACAAGACCAATGATTGGTGTGATCTTACCCCATAGCAATAAAAGAATGATGGTGAGAATTGTGAGGAGCCCAATAATGCTAAGCATGCAGTATCTAGTTAAGGACTTGTCACCTTGCCAAAGACAACTAACTAAAGCCCGGGTTTAAACCTAAGTTTAATCAATTATTCCCGCTGGTCATTAAGATATTAGAACAAATTTTTGGATGGCAGATTAGCCAACTACCTTTTCAAAACAGAGACTATTAGCTACACCAATGTACTGTCCGTAATTTGGAATCGTCTGGTATCCGTGCTTCCTGTATAATGCAACAGCATCAGGCTGACGCCTGCCTGTTTCCAGAACAATCCTCTTGTATGAAAGTGACTTCGCCCACCGCTCAAGCTCCTGAAGAATTTGACCGGCTATTCCTTTGCCCCTCACTTCCTCTGCTACATACATCCGCTTGATTTCCACCCTTTCACCTGACAAGGGTTTGAATGCACCACAAGCAACAGCCCTGCTGCCGTAATAGCCAAGCACTACATAGTTTAGGAGGTCAATTTTATTATACTGAGCGTAGAAGCCATGGTCCTCTCCATCAATTTCCGAAAGCGCTTTATCGAGCGATTGTACTAAAGCAATAAAATCAGGGTGCTTTGAATCGGTTCTAATTACAGAGAGGCCCTCATGCATCTAGCAAAGATACTAGTACATTGTATTTCCATTGGCAGGTACTTCCGGGATTTGCTGAATGGCATCCCAGTGTTCCACAATCTTTCCTTGTTTGCAGGTTCCAACTTTCCGTAAGAGATTAGAAAGGTATTGGTTAAACGCTTACCGTGAATCTCTTATTTGACTAAATGCGCCTAGAGACTACCGTGCCCAACGGTGTATCTGTCTCCACCATTACCAACTGGCCAGCTCGATAAGTATAATAAGAATCCTTATTGTCTGGAGTAATCAACTTATATTTTCCAGGAGACAACTCCTCTATCTTCAAAAACTCAGCATACATATTTGAAAAAACCTTCTCAATACCTTTAGGCTCCGCAAAAAACAAATCAACAACGCAGGTCGTAATCAATTCCTCAATGACTGATTTCTCTCCATTTCGGACTCTTTCATATTTCCTTTCTCCTACCTTATTGACATGTGCATGTATATCTTCGGCACCTCGGTTCGCTTCGCGGTAAGAAGTTCCGCGCACGAAAACACCGTCCTGATAATGCGACTCCACTTCGGACTCAACATGAATAGACATGGCAATGATTTTAACGTCTGTTTGCGTGCGAATATCTTTCAGTGAACTACCTTCCTTCTTTTCATCCACGGCATGAAGTGTGCCAATGCCTTTTCCCTTGAATTGTACCTCAAAGTTCGCTTCCACCTTTTGTGCAGAAGAAGTAATAGTCAGGGCAATAAAGAGAATCAGGAGATTTGTTTTCATTCCCAAATTTATAGAAAGGAAATACAAAACCCCAAAATATACGGGATAAGAAACGTAAAGCCTGGGTCGAATTGTCATGCAAGCGCCAGCGATTTTGTGCCTACTGCCAGACATTAGAACTGCAATGTTTGTTTGACCGAGCTAACCACCAGCAGGTAGTTTCACACAAACCCAATCATGCAGCCTATTAGAAAACCCCCATTCATTATCAAACCACACCATTATTTTGATCTGATTATCAATGACCTGTACAAACTCCGAATCGATCACCAATGAGTGCGTATTGTTAATAATATCAGAAGAAACAAGAGGCTCCTCCGTAACCTCCATAACTTCTTTTCGACCGGCATTTCGCAAGCTGTCCAAAAGCTGAATTTTATCCTTAGGCGGAGAAGCCAATACCATCGTAAGATCCGTTAGCACGCCACAAGGTATGGGCACGCGCGAGGTCATAGAGTCGATCTTATGTTGCAATTTTGGAAACAAACGTTCCAAACTAACATTGAGATTAATATTCAGGGGTATGATGTTATCTGCTGCTGCCCTGCTCCTGCGCAACTCGCCATGATAAGCGTCTAAAATATTTTGACGCGATGAGTAGGCATGAATTACATTGATCATTACGGACTTAGGATCATACTGTTGCAAAGAATTCAATAGTGGCGCTGTGCCGTTCACAGTACAACTGCCTATAGAAAATACCTTTTGCCCTGCATAGGCCTGATCATTGACGCCACTGATAAATAGCGGAAGGTCTGCTTCACCCGAAGTAGTAAGAAGGCAATAAGTGGCTCCAGCTTCTATGTGCTTATTGAGGTCGGATCTTTTGGTGAATACACCAGTGGCCTCCACCACCACATGCACCTCACTTGCGTGCCACGGAATGTCTTGTGGTTGACTACACTGATGCACCATAATCTCATGTCCATCCACTTCAATCCCCTTGTCGGTTAGGTGCACCTTGCTCGGTAGCGTTCCCCTCACGGTATCGTAGTTGATTAGGTAAGCCAGGTGAGCTTTGGGCATCACATCATTGATGGCCCTAAGCATGTGCAATTGCTTCTGTTGATGCAGTACCCTAAAAAAAGAACGGCCTATTCGGCCCATTCCATTAATTCCAATATTCATCGCTGCTACAAACTCAAGGTGCCTTGTAAACAAGATCTTTAGCTTTTTCTACACCATTGGAGGAGCTGGAAGTAGGTTGCAAATGCTCCAACTTGTAAATATCGAATCGTCTGTCCGTGAGAGTTCGGACTGAGCCATTAAAGTGAAGGTCCTTTAAAAGGTCCAAGTCAGCATCCACAATGAGAATCATTTCGGAGTTAGGCGTAGCTTCGGCCTTAATAGCGTTCGTTGGGAAAGCAAAATCGGCCGGAGTGAATACCGCGGATTGGGCATACTGGATATCCATGTTGTGCACCTTAGGCAAATTGCCTACGCACCCTGCAATTGCTACGAAACATTCATTTTCGATAGCCCGGGCCTGCGCACAGTGCTTCACCCTGGTATAACCGTTCTGAGTGTCCGTTAAGAAGGGAACGAAGAGTAAGTTCATTCCCTGATCTGCCAGTATTCGTGCGAGCTCTGGGAACTCTACATCATAACAAATCAAGATTCCAATCTTGCCACAGTCCGTATCATAAGCCCTAAGCACATCTCCACCAGACATTCCCCAATCAAATTTTTCACTTGGTGTCACGTGGAGCTTCTCGTACATTTCAGAAGTACCGTTTCGCCTGCACAGCCAACCAATATTGTAAAGCTTTCCGTCTCTTATCAGAGGCATGCTTCCAGTGATTATGTTTGCATTGTACGATACTGCAAATTCCTTAAATTTATTATGGAGTCTGTCTGTATAGTCTACCAGCTTTCTGATGGCTTGTGCTTCTGGCACGTCATTGAGCGTAGCCATCAGGGGAGCGTGGAAATACTCGGGAAATAAAATGAAATCACTTTCATAAGCAGAGGCACCATCCACAAAAAATTCTATTTGTTCAACCAGCGCATCAAAATCTTTGAAAGGCCTCATCTGCCACTGAATAAGTGCCATCCTCACATTCGACTTCTTGCTATTATAGAGTCTTGGTTTCGCATCATAGTAAATATTGTTCCACTCAATGAGTGCGGCATACTCAAGCGACTCTTTGTCGTCAGGCATGTAACCTTTCAATATTTTCTTTACGTGAAAATCGTTCGCCAACTGAAAGGTAAGCGTAGGGTCGTACACCTGCTTTAGTTTAACTTTCTCTATGTACTGCTTGGTGCTAAGTTTATCTGCAAACTGGCTGTAGTTTGGAAGTCGGCCACCTGCCACGATCGCTTCAAGATTTAAGGTCTCACATAATTCCTTCCTAGCATTGTATAGGCGCCTTGCCAAACGCATTCCGCGGTACTCTGGATGAATAAAGACTTCAATCCCGTAAAGCACATCACCCTTTGGATCATGTGTGGAAAAAGTATAATTGCCCGTGATCTGCTTATAGGTATGGTTGTCACCAAACCTATCATAGTCAACAATAATTGATAGCGCTGTCCCCACCACCTTGCCATCCACCTTTATACAAATCTGCCCTGCCGGAAAGATATCTATTAACTTCTGTATGTGTGTTTCACTCCAATACGCACCCCATGCCTTGTAGGCCTCAAGCATACTTTCCTTCAGGTCCAAATAGTCTGACATCTTCAGGGCCCCAATCTCTACTTTCATAAAACTGTTGATTTTACATTACTACAAATCCGGCTGCAATATTATTGTCCACCTTGATGATTTTTGTACAAAATGGAAGAATTCGAAAAATATTTACCCGCTAAGGAGCGCGGTTGGTGCCGATAAAGCTTAAATATAGTCAAAAATGGGCACTTTTCACAGTGTAGACATTAGTGAAGCAAAGTCTTCAATCGCCCTTTCACTACCTCAGTGTAAGACTTATCTATTAAATGAAGTGACACTTCTAGGGTGTGCTCCGAATCAGGTGGAAAAGAAACTCGAATAGGTTTTCCTGGTACGCCCCAGGGCGACTGCAGCAGTGACACCTTAATTTTATCTTCCAAATTGGTGCGATCTACCTCCGCGGATATTTTCAATCGGAACACTGCCTCACTGGCAGAATGGGTGTCTGGATTATCGATCGAAAGGCTTTTACCCAACAGCCTGGCGTACGGGATTCGAACAATATTGCGCCCCTCCTCCTCAATGAAGATCTGCGAAGGCGCTAGCAGTTTGACTATACCAACTGCTTCAGTGGATTGTATCAGCTGGCCTACCCTTGGATTGTGCCTGATTCTAAATATAAACCCCGCCACCACATCCTTAATATAAAACCACACCAATAAAATTACTGCGGTGACCACGAGCACGAGCACAAGATTATTGTAGTAGGCCTTGGCACGAAAAAAGTAATGCAACACCCAAAATAAGAATGCAATCCAAAGCGTAAGTTCGATGGCCACTACGAAGGGATATGACCTTCGTACAAAATTGACTCGGTAACTTACGAAACGAAGCACCCTGAAGGCTAGAAAAAGGACGAACGCAATACCGATGAAAAACAAATAATTAATCATAGCCACTCCTTTTCATGAAATACCTTGATCATCAAAAATTCGATATACGGATTGAGTCCAAACACCTGCATGTTGTTAGATTTGATTACACCTACTCTTACCATGGCACGAAGCGATTCTCTTACGCGTTCTTTTTCCTCTCCAAGGACACGGCAAAGCTTATCCAGCGACATTCGCTTGTGGAGCAAAAACTGGAGGCTGATTATATTCCACTCCGTGGGCAGATTATGTAGTACGCTTATATCGGTAATAGAGGGGAGCTTCATTTCTATGGTCATGTCTCTGTAGCTCTGCATCGCGCAAAGCCAGGCATTCATCGCCATGCCTGGATTTCCATTAGAATATTCAAAAATTCTGGTGAACAATCTGGCAAGCCCAATTTCCTTGATATCCTGCTCCATCCGCCTGCCAAGTTTGTAAGTGATTCCACTTGACTTATGTCTGGATAAGATCAAACTTCTCAGATCAAATGCATTGAACGGCTGGCATCTGATCGTGCCTATACTAAAGGTATCCAGCGCCTCCGTACGTGTCAATATCTCGTAGGCAAACGGATTCATGTTCACGATAAACAAGCACTTGTTAGAATATTTGTCGATCAGGCTCTTTATATGTTGAATTGCCTTGAGTCCTTCCACATCCGCTCTTTCCCACCACAACTCCATGTCGTGCACAACTATGACGCTTCCATGTACTAAGGCGCTAAACACCTCATCAGAATCTCCCTCTATACGAGTAGCTTTCTGCAGTGCTACGGTGAAATCCTCGGGATTTGCTGATCCGGCATCGCGACTGAAGATGTGATAAACCCTATCATCTAAAAAGTTTCTTTCGCAAAAGTGCTTGCACAAAACTGTCTTGCCGGAGTTTCTCTCTCCAAGCACCACTATCATACCCGACATGCCCGTTCTGTAGCGCGTTAGAGCCACTTGCAATTCCGACTCCTCCTTTGCCCTCGGCACCCAGAAGTTATCGCTAATGCTTGATCTTCCACTAAACAACATGCTATAATAGTGAGGTAGGTTCTGAAGCAATGCTTGATTTGGAGTGACACTGTCAATTGTCTTCAGAAGTTTCTCAGAGAAAGAAACACCTCCCACATCTGTGAATCGCTTGGCCAAAAGAACCCCTTTGCTTTGCGAGTATAGAATTCCTACAAATAGCTCCTTCGCTTTTCTCCGCACCGTGAGAATCGCTTCTCCAAACCTGGAAGTAATTTGTTTGCTCCTATGCTTTCGAATTAGCTGCGCAAACTCGCCTACGTTGGCCGTCAGCGAAGTGATGTGCAGTGCATCCCTAAGCTCAGACAATAGATGTGACAATTCTTCGAAAGAGGCCTCTGCGTTCTTGGTCATCTTACTTTGCTCAGCCTCAATCGACTTGAGGTCAGCTGTGATGATATCACTTGCAACGCGCTCCCGCTCCTCTTCATCCGCATTGAACACATTAAATATGGACAAGTTGGCCTGGTCTTGAATCAAAAGACTTGATTGCCGCAGCTGATCCTGAAGTCCCTCCAGATAGTCATAAAATGGGCCAGCCAACCTGATTTCGACCAAATGAATTAGCAACGAATTCAAAGGTATGGTCAGTTCGCCATCACCCTCATCTGCTGCCACATTGATTTCGTCAGGAAGGGTCTTGGCATAAGATAGAAGCCTGTCACTCATCACTTCAAAATCATCCAAGAGTTTGACCCCGTCAATATTCCATGTTGACACAATGGGTTGCCTTTTATCGATCGGTCCATCTTTCAGTTTCAGCAATGAGGCTTTGATCTCTTCCACTGGTTCTGAACTTTCTCTAACAATCCATTGATTTAGCTTCACCCTGAATTGCTGAAGTTCTTTTTCTAAACGACCCAGAAAATCCAGCAAGTGCGCGTTGGCAATGACGCTGTTTACCGAAAGCTTATGGGCTGCCTCCCAGGTCTCAGAGAATTCCCGCAGGTATAACTTCTTGTCCTGATAGAAGGCGCTGCCCCTTCTCTTCTTTCCCAAATCTTCATTTACTCGGATACGCTCGAGATAGTGAGCCATCTGAGAAAGATTCTTTCGAAATTCCAACTGAATTCTCCCCTCATACAAACGAAGCAGCTTCGCGCTCCTTTGCACCCTCTGCTCCATGCGTTCGGACATCGTTTCCGCAAAATGAACCATATCCCCATGGGCATCCTCTGCTTCTTGCTTGCTTGCAAACCTCTCAAAGTTGACTTCGCAAAAAGATATATAGTCGGATAGAAGTCGAAGGCTCTCCTTGACTGACTCATGGAAGTCGCGCATCAATATCGAAACAAAATGATAGCGATTGTCGCGAAGAAAATGACTGGCCACCTCCCGATAGCGCACGGTAACCGGAATGGATTTTTTAGCAAACGGATGTGTAAGTCTTTGCTGAAGTTTGAACCACTTCAACCCAAAGCTATCTTTTTTCTTAAGATAAAATTCTGCCTTGTCATACGGTATGGTAAGGCGCTTGGGGAACCTGTTGACATCCTTCTCAAGATGGCCAAGATACCAGTCGATTCCCGTTTGTAACACCTCCGCCTTCTGCTTCACATCGTTCTCTTGATAGGAAACCAATAGTTTTTTTACATTCTCAATAAAATGCCTGCGTGTGCGTACGATTGCCTCTGCTTGCTTATACTTCTGCTCCACTGAGGCGCTTTTGACGATTGCCTTCGAGGCCATTGAAACGAGATCCCGTAATTTCTCATTGAATCTGTTTTCAAATTGGTAATAAGCTTTAAAGGTCTTTTCTACAAAGACCTTAATGACGGCCTTACCGAACTCATCTATTTTTGCAATATCCGTAGCTACTTCCTCATACTTCGAGACCTCGAGATCTGGTAACACCCACTGGTGCTGTTCCTCCTGTTCAGGCAGCTCAGTTTGTACAGCTTCTGAAATAATGTTGTGCTCTTCAAAATTGGAAGAGGCATTGATAAATAAGCAGGTACCCAAATTTTTGCCGACAGCAGAAACATAGTCATAAGTGGATTCCAACTCATCATAGCTCCTATCTGGAATACCTACAATGGTGAGGTCAGTCTTTGCAGACTCGGTGGCAATAAGATGTTCCTTTGGGTTTTGCTCGGCAAAGTTGTTCAACACCTTTAAGGTGATTTGAAACCGATATGTGGTAAGAATCCTTTGTATTTGCTGATAGATGCGGTCAATCTCTCCAGCCTGATTGTGAATTACCAGTAAACGTACAGAAGCCTGCCTCCAAGGCTCCACAGTCGTCAGGTGTGTGATAAGGTTCATCGCAAGCGACAAGTTGCGCCCCCAGCCGCTCCACCAAATATCAATAGTCTTACCATTGCCCACCTTCCGCATGGGGTCAAAGCGCAGGAAGAGGCTGTTCAGGTCAGCTCGCTCAAAGCCCTTGATCAACTCGATGAAATCCGCCTTCCGTGCTGGCTGCCCGGTCCATCCCATCAAAACAGTGTTCGGCTCAATTCCGGAAAAGCCGTACAGGTTTGAAAGTTGCCCTATTCCCTCATAGACGTCTTTGCATTTGTATTGATGCTTGAAGTAAGCAGTACCATCGCCATTGCTACTCTCCTCCTTCCTTACCCTGGTAAGTGTAGCCACATCCTCTTCAATCAACTCAAAGGTGGAGAGTAATCCCAGCTTACCTACAATTGCCAGGCCTAACTGAGTGAGATGCGGCCTGCGCTCTTCCGAACCAGCGAACAGCATCAAGTTTGGTCGCCAATTGCGAGATTGAAGATTTTCCTTATTTAGTTTTTTTAGTCCTGATTTGACCAACGAAGCCCATACTCCGCTCCAGGCATCGCCAGACGAGAGGGAAAGCTCTTTGCGCTTAAGGAAAAAGTAAAGCAGACCTAATATGAATGTGGCGCCTAGCGTAGCCACAAAGTCTAATTGGATCATGACCAGGAAACACGCGGCAGAACCCAACAAACTTACCCAGGCTGGTACTTTAAAGCTTGGTCTGAAATCCGCACTGGTCAATCCTTCAAAAGCACAGCTCAGATTCAGGAAACCGTAGGTAGTAATAAAAAAGATAGAAACGATCCGTGCAATCACATCCAACTCTCCGATGAGAATTCCGGCCTCAGCGATCAGGAATGTGAGAATCAGAGCATTGCGCGGCTCGTTGGATTTACCCACACCTTTTGAAAAGAAGCGAGGAGTAATTTTATCCACCGCAGTAGCCTGCAGTATCCGCGGTGCACCAAGAATACTTCCAAATGCAGATGACAAGGTAGCACCAAGAATACCAACAATAACTAACTCAGGCACAGCCGAAACCTTGAAAAGCACTTTGGGGTCGAGCAGCACATTCTTATCAACCGTGAATGATAAGAAGACTGCTAGGGCAATATAGACCACCAGGCCCACGATGATGGCCGAAATGGAACCTGAGGGAATAGACTTTTTTGGGTCCTTGAGGTCACCCGACATTGAAACGCCAGCTTCAAAGCCTGTAACTGCGGGAAAGAAAATTCCAAACAACAGCATAAACGATGCTCCACCTGAGGTTGGCTTGAGATTAGTGACCGTTGGCACAAAGTCATGACTCCCCAACACAATGGATAACAATGACAATATTATGGCGGCCATAATAAAATACTGCGTCTTGATAGCCAACGAAGTACTTATGAATGTGACAATGGTAACAAGTACCAAAATGGAGGTCCCTGCTATGCGGATGGTCGTAATATTTACGTCATATCCAAAGTAACCCAAGAAGCTTTCAGCAAAACCTATCAGGTAGAGACTCACACTAAAGGACAGCCCCACAAATAGAGCGAGACCAAGGGTGCCACCGATGGGCAGACCCAGGCTTCGGGAAATCATATAGTACGTACCCCCTGCCTCCACCTTCTTGTCGGTGGCAATCGAAGAAACGCTTAAGCCGGTGGTTACAGAAATGATGTGAGCAATAAGTATGATACCCAAGGTCATGTACAACCCGGACTCACCCACGATCATGGGCAACCTCAGGTACATGATCACCCCAAGAATTGTCAGAATTGAGGGAACAAATACTCCCCCAAACGTTCCAAACTTATTTACCTTTGACATGAGCTGAGCTAAAATACCATCCTGTATAAGACCTTAACTTAATGCATAAGTCACATTTTCGGTGCATTTTTGGTGACTTTATAAAATTGTTATAGTCTTAGACTTTAAAGTTAAAGGAACTTAAATGATTTCGAACAATCCAAACTTTGATATAATAGCTATTTGCAGCATTGTAATTATCTCCTATGCATTTAGTTGGGTATCAAAGTACACTAAAATTCCAAGTGTGCTACTGCTTATTTTATTAGGGGTTGGCATTCAATTTATCTTGACAGAATACAACATTTCAATTGGCGACAATGTTTTTGACCTGCTGCAACTACTAGGTATAGTTGGTTTAATTATGATTGTACTGGAAGCAGCGCTTGATTTAAGGCTGACAAAAGAAAAGAGGCCCCTCATCATCAAATCATTTTTTATTGCCCTGATTGCACTTATCGGATCCACCATAGCGATCACCTACCTATTTATCTACTTTTTGTCATTCGAATTCTACACCGCATTTATCTACTCCATCCCACTCTCTATCATGAGCAGTGCCATCATCATTCCGAGCGTAAGTCAATTGGCTCCCAAGAAGAAGGAATTTATGATTTATGAAAGTACCTTTTCAGATATTCTTGGAATCATGTTATTTTACTTTGCCATCGGCAGCAATGAAAATGCCGCTCCGCTGGAACTAGCACGCGAGGTAAGTGTCAACATTGTAATTACGATCGGACTGTCTGTATTAGCGAGCTACCTTCTTGTGCTTCTCTTTCAGCGCATCACAGAGAATGCAAGGTTATTTCTCCTCATCTCGGTGCTCATCATGCTTTACGCAATAGGAAAGATTTTCCATCTCTCTTCACTAATCGTTATTCTAATATTTGGATTAACACTTAGTAACTATGAACTCTTTTTCTTTGGAAAGCTGCGCACCCTTATTGATGGAGAGGTACTCAAAAGAATAAACAAAGAGTTTCATTTGGTCACCCTTGAGTCCGCCTTTGTGGTTCGAACATTCTTTTTTGTTGTCTTCGGCCTTACGCTAGATCTGCAATCATTGCTTAATGTAAACACGGCAATCATTAGTGTGAGCGTGGTGGCAGCGCTGTACCTTGTCCGATACTTTTCGCTGATGCCCTTCATGAAAAGCATCCTGCCGGAACTTCTGCTCGCTCCTCGCGGGCTAATCACTGTACTCCTATTTTTCGCTATACCTGCGGAGTTTATTCAATCCAGCTTTAGCAGTGGTATTCTACTCTATAGTATCCTGGCCACAGGCGTAATTATGACTATTGGGATGATCTGGAAGGGAAATGAACCTGCGGACGTTGATACCCTGAAATTTGAAAACCTGGAGGATCTTGACAAGGAATTGGCAGAGCTGAATGCAAATCCTAAGTGACCCAGTAAAGCGTCTTTGCCTCAAGCGGATTTACAAATGTGCTCTTCTCCTCCACCGCTTTATGCCAACTCTTTTTTAATTCATAGTACCACTTGGCTTGCGTATCGGGGTCCCCGATAAGCATCAAGGTCGGGTTAGTATCCAGTCCCTCTCTCAATTTTTGGAATACACCCAGGTCTTGCCCGATGAAAGTTTTGCCAAGGCCTTTCAATGGTGTCCAAAGTAATTTGGCCAAACCAATCGTAGTGTAAAAAATATGATTGAGTTCGGTTTCATTTTCATTGATGGGCGTCAATGTCGTGATAGACACAATCTCATTCTTACCCACTTGAATATGTTCCAGTCTGTTGCCAGGCAACTGAAAATTTATTTCTGTGCTAGTGCCTCCCTTGAGCACTGAATATCCTTTTGAATTAGAAGAAGGTTTATGCCGAGCCATCTTAAAACCAAGTTCATCCGGCACAAAATGCTTTTCCTTTTTCTTTAAGTTTTTGCTGGAACGCCAGAACCAGGATTGATGTACAAAAGTGACGTGGGCCGGATCTATCAAACCTATCACTGAGTGATCGATGTTGGTAGGCATCGTTACAGTTTCTACGTGGAGAAAGTCCTTGCTTTTATCAATGAGCAGATCTGGAATGTGCTGGTCTGCACCCTCTACTTTTAATTTGTTTTGCGGAATGTAAACCCAAATAGTATTGCTTATCTCCTTGCACGGATATTCATATACCTTGATCTTGCTCACGTCTATCTTGTCATCGGCCAGCGCTGGTATTCCAGTACAGGTGCCACTGCAGTTAAACTGCCAACCGTGATAGCAGCATTGAATGGTCTTTCCGTCAAACCATCCGGCAGAAAGTGGGACGCCCCTGTGCGGGCAATTGTCCTTCAGCGCAAATGGTTTGCCCTGTTGATCTCTACCGAACACGATCTTCTCACCGAGCACTTCCTTTTGGATCAGTTTTCCCTTTTTGACCTTAGACCCGTGAAAAGCAAAGTACCAGAGGTTCTTTAAAAATAATGGTTGTTCTGCCGACATGACTTATAAATATGGTGTAAGGATAGAAAAAACCTTCTTGTAATGAAATGAAATCTTCAACTCCACGCTATTTTATCCTTACAAAGACGTGCTTGATATTCTTGTTCCCAGACTCACGCTCATCCACCTCAAACTTGCTGATGCTCTTAATCAAGGGAAGCATCTTTGCGAAGCCGTAGTTTCTGGGGTCGAAGTTGGGATGCTTCTTTAGCAGCAGATTACCCAGCTCACCCAAAAAGGCCCAGCCGTTTTCATCCGCCAAATCATTTATGGATGCGGTGATCAAGTTCACTAGCCTTTTATCTACCTCCTCAACAGCCTTTCGTTCACCATCGCTCCCGGATTTGGACTTCTTCCCTTTCTCCGCTGCAGGTGGTTTCAATATCTCCAGGTAGATAAATTTCTCGCAAGCCGAAATGAAGGGGTTTGGTGTTTTCTTTTCTCCTATCCCAATTACTTTCATGCCGGCCTCGCGCAGTCGCGTGGCCAGCCTGGTGAAGTCACTATCGCTGGACACAATGCAAAATCCATCTACCCGGCCCGAATAAAGTATGTCCATCGCATCGATAATCATCGCACTGTCGGTCGCATTCTTTCCTGAGGTGTAGCTATACTGCTGCACTGGTGTAATCGCATTCTCCAAAAGCACAGACTTCCATCCAGAGACAGTAGGCTTGGTCCAATCACCGTAGATCCGCTTGAAGGTAGGTGTGCCGTACTTAGCAATTTCCTCCAACATCTCCTTTACATTGGCATAAGGGATATTATCCGCATCAATAAGTACGGCCAATCGAGGATCTTTTCCTGTCTCCATTTCGTTAAGTTAAAATAAAAGGCTTTGTGCAGGCATAGAATTGCTGTGCATGACGCGCAAAATTAGCGATACTTTGGTTAAAAGCCTTATGGCGAGAATTGTAAACTTTCAAAAACAAACTCGATATGGAAACTGAAAAGGAACTAAATCAAAAAATACTGGCGATCACACAGCAGATCCGCGAGAAGCGCCCCGAGTTAATAAAGCATCTGAATGAGATGCCAAATACGATTCCCAGCGGCCAGCATTCAGAAGTAAACACCGACAAGCTTAGGGATTACTATGAATCGCTGGAGAGACTACTAAAGACTGCGCGCTGATCTACACCGCTTCTTGCCTGAATATTTTCCTGTCCGCTACAAATGGACCAAAAGGCAGCAACGAAGCCAGCAGCGCCCAGAAGATAATACCCACCGACCACTTGAGCTGGTAAGCGACTATCAAAACCCACAGACAATAGAGCACAAAAAGAATACCATGTGCCAACCCTACCAGGAAAGTGGGTTCCGGAATGTTGAACATATACTTCAGAGGCATGCATACACCTAGCAACAGCAAATAGCTGATAGCCTCAGCGGTGCCTATCACTCTCAATCTCTCCAGGTTCGTCTTCATCGAGGCAATTATAATTTGTCGCGAAAGTAGTATAACACAATGAAAATATAAATTGAATTTTCGCGCCCTATTCAAAGGTCTTACCGCAATTAAGTTTAGTGAACTCCTGCAAATTTAAGCATCCCTCAAGATCAGTCTATATTGTTCTACAGGCCCGTAAATATCCATTCGACTTTCAAATGATTGAAAATTGTGGCGATCTAGAATTCTTTTGGAAAGCAGGTTATCAGGATGAACTACCGCTATCAGTTCTTTGATCTCGGCATAACACGTAGCATGTTCTATTAACCTTTCCAACATTTCGGTTGCGTATCCTTTTCCCCAATGCTGAGGGAATGACCCATAGCCAATCTCAGCCTGCGTATCACTCAGCAAGGAAAGCTTTCCAATACCCATGAACTCCTGATTATAACTAAGGCTCACGGCAAACAGTCCAAATGCAGAATGGCCTGCATTGGTTTCCAATGCTTTAGTAAACCGCTCTCTCGCCTCCTCTTCGCTTAGGCCTTTGCCAGTGAGGAAGCGCATGACCTCATCATTTGAGTACCAGCTTAAATAGTCGTTCCAGTCAGAATTCCTAAATTTTTCAAATTGAAGACGGGCAGAAGTAAACGTCACGAAGCCTGCCCTTTCAAACCACTAAATACACCCTTCTTATAAAACGCATACATGATCGCTCCAGGCCAAAAAAATATCAATAGCGCCACAAATACACCTATGCTGAATTCTTTCTTTGGTGTGGGCAGGACTGCATCCTTTCGGCTGGCAAGCACATCTTGTTTTGCTTTATTCAGGTACTCTACGGGAACTGTTGTTCCGCAATATTTGCACTTGGGAGGAGAGGAGAAATTAAGAGAGACCCGTTCATTAATACTATTCCCACAACCAGGGCAATCGGCAACCACCAGGAACTCGGTCATGAGTTTTCCATCCACAATTGCATCTTGCTGCACATCATGAACATAATATGTATTTCTTTGCGCGTTAATGTCTTTGAGATGTCTGATGATGAATTGTCGACTGTAGCCCAGAGACATTGTCAAGTCCTTCACTTTTGCTTCTCCCGTATGATCTAAAGCATCCCAAAGATTAATAATCTTGCGCTCAAGAGCACGGTAATACAATCCAATCCCAAGTAGGATTAAACCATTAACTCCAAGTATCACTCGTTTCAATGGAAACCCATTCACCGTCACCGAAGAGTCGGCATTGTCCTCTTTCACCTGAGTCAATGTCCTTCCATTAAAATCCTCAAAGTGATATGAGTTGTCCTTCCCTATGCTTAAGTCGTTGTATGATCTGGGATCTGCAAATATCGAAATGGCGCTGACGATCAAGAAAATCCAACCCAGCGTAATGAAATAATTATCTACTTTATATATGTCCTTCTGCGACACCTTGTACCGTTATTTGGAGGCAATAATTTAATCGGAATATAGCATTGTCGGTCAACTAACCCAAGCCTTCCCCCTGCTTTGCGTCAACAAAACCCCTGGAGAAATAGCGATAGAATGGGATTCCCAGAAGGATGAGCGATAAGCCAATCAACGCTTCTCGAGGCCTGCTCGCTACAGTGTTAATGATTAGCGCTACACAAAACATGACGTACATCGCAGGGACTATGGGGTATCCAAAGGCTTTATAGGGCCGATGTAAATCCGGTTCCTTGTACCTCATCACAAATACTCCAAATGCGGTTGAGCCATAGAAGATAAAAGCTGCAAAAACCAATGTGTCGGTCAGTTGATCAAATGTTCCCGATAACACAAGGATCGATGACCAGATCCCTTGAAACCATAAACTCGTTCCTGGAACACGAGCTTTGTTTAAGACACCCGTACTCTTAAAAAACATTCCCATCCTGCCCATAGCAAAGTAAATTCTGGAACTGCTCATCACGGAGGCATGCGTACAACCCAGCACGGTCACCAGAATCAACATGGAAATCAGCGCTCCACCCTGCTCACCCCAAAACACTTTGACCGCTTCCACTGCTGCTATCTGATTGGTGGAAATATATACGGCCTCCAATTGTTCGGTGGACAACAAGGTGAGATAAGCGAAGTTGACGAGTAGATAGATGACGATGACCATCAATAACCCAATGAGTAAGCTAAGTGGAATATTTTTGCGAGGCTCTTTAATTTCTCCGGCAATGAATCCCACGGCATTCCAGCCCTCATATCCCCAAAATGCAGCAAGCATGGCGGTGAGAATGGCACTGACCCCCACACTTTGTGGCGTCACACTCTCAAATACCAGTGCTGCATGAGACTCTTCACTTGACAAGCCAAAAATGATAATGATGAAAATGCCTGTGACGATAAGAATCAAGAGACCTGTACTAAACCGAATCCCGGTTCTAATCCCCATGCTATTGAAAATCGTCAGGGCAAGTATCAAACCAATTGCAATGAGCTTGATATTAAAATCTTCAAATGGCAAAAACACACCAAATACATTTACCTCTGCTAGCGAAGTGAGTACCGGAGGGATTGTGATGATCTCATTTAGCGATTGGGCAAACACGTAACCCAGTGAAGAAATGGTCGCTGTCTTTAATATTGCAAAGTTGGACCATCCATACAGGTAGGCGAAGAAACGATTGTAAATTCTTTTAAAGTAGACGAATTCCCCGCCAGTTTCGGCCAGCATGCCCGCCAACTCCATACTGGTAAGCGTGCCGAACAAAGTGACGATGCCTCCTAGCGCCCAACACAACAGTACCAAAAGTGAGGAGTCAAGTTCAGCAGCCATGGGTGCCACCTTCTTGTATACCCCTGATCCCAGAATGTTGCCCACCACGACAACCACGGCAAATTTCAACCCCAATGATCGGTCTAATGTCTGGCTTACACTCAAAGTCGAGGAATTAGCGGTGGCACACCATCAGTTCCTGTTCAGAGATGGGATGATACGATCTGTGATCGCACTCCAACTTTGAAGTTCACGTTCATTGTCGTGAATATCCCAGCCATTGAATACCACGATCAGATCATATTGTGGTGCCACCATCAAAAATTGGCCTCCGTATCCGTTACCCGCAAAAATCTTCGGCTCGCTGAACGGCACCCACCATTGAAATCCATAGCCAGAATTTCTTTGATCACTATCAGGTGTGATATCAGGCACTACCGGGCTGACAGAACGCTGCACATAAGATTCAGAAATTATTTGCTGATCACCCCACTTGCCATTTCGCAAAAACAAATAACCGACACGAGCCAGGTCATGTGAGGATAAATACAAACCTCCTTCCGTATCTACCTCATTATCTGGTGTAGTTTTCCAAAAATAGTTTTGAATCCCTATCGGCTTAAAAAGTTTTTCAGCTGTCCAATGGTCCACACGTTGCCCTGTGGACATACTTACTAATTTTCCAAGAAGCACACTCACTCCGCTGTTGTAATCCCACACCGTGCCCGGCTCCTCACGCATGGGACGGCTCAGTACATATTGCACCCAATTATCTGACCCCTCCATAATGATGCAACTATTTTCTTCATCATTGTAGGAAGTCATTTCATTCCAGTCGATACCACTGCGCATAGTGAGCATATCTTCAAGTGTCATGGCAACTCTGCGAGAGTCCGACATATCGACCTCAAAGTCAGCAAACATTTCCATAGGTTTTATTCCCATTCCAGTCAGGTACCCTTCGTCAATAGCGATGCCGAGGGCCGCAGATGTGATGCTTTTAGTGACAGACTGCAGCGAGTGAAGCTTACTGCGCTTGTAATACGGATGCCACTCCGGATGATCATAGTTGAACATGTGATTGGTCGTGTCATAATGCGCCGCAATAGAATCGTACTTTTGATTGTAGCTGTGATCAGCAATCACTTTTCCATTTTTAATGACAAGGAACTCATCAATCAGTCCGTATTTTCCAGATAGAATATCATTATGAATTGAATCTAAAACGGATGCCTCAGCACCTTCCTCTGCAGGAGTAGAAACTGCCCAGCTTTCACCCGGCCATACCACATTATCTTCAGCCTCCTTAGCTGGAGGAGTGCAAGCTTGAATCAGGTAAGCAAATACACCTACACACAGGGTACTCATCAATGGAAGTCTATTCCTATTTAGTTTCATTTTGATCGCTCTAGATTTATTGATTATCGTACATCCTTATTACGGTACCACTCATCTTGCCACGCACACTCTTTGCGTAACCATTAATCACTTTATTCATAGGAATCGGGTTGTGCCCGGGAAAAAAGGATTCATACTTGTCTGCGGCATCCTCTACCACGCCACTCGACACCACATTAATACGCTGCCCTCGCTTTAGCTCCAGGGCAGCCGCACGCACAAAACTATGCAACGCACCGTTGACCATTGAAGCGCTGGTCGTTCCCGGAACAGACTCATCTGCAAGAATGCCCGTGGTCAAAGTAAAAGAACCTCCATCATTTAAGTACTGCTGCCCTATTCTCACGAGATTAACTTGCCCCATTAATTTACTCTTGAAGCCAATGTAATAATCCTCTTCGGAAAGTTCGTCAAACGCAGCCCACTTGGCCTCTCCCGCAATGCATACGATTGCATCTAGCTTGCCTACGCCTTCTAGTACCTTCTTGATGCTTGCACTATCGGTCATGTCCAGGGCCGGCTGGGTCGTTCTGCCCACTCTTATTACTTCATTAGACTCTTCAAAATAGGCTGACACCTTCTTGCCTATTGTACCATTTGCTCCTACTATTAGAATTCGCATAATAATTTACGGTTAAGGGATAATGATTTTTACAAAGATTACGGTGCCCTGTACACTGACTTTCCTCCCACAAATGTTTGGAGTACTTTCACATCCTTAATATTTTCGGGAGCTACTTTGCGAAGGTCTCCATCCAGGACCACAAAGTCGGCCAACTTACCGACCTCCAGTGTTCCTTTTACCTTTTCATCAAAAGAGGCATATGCCGCATTGTAGGTATACCCCTGGAGCGCCTGCTCTACGGAAATTTTCTGTTCCGGTATCCATCCCTCAGGATTAGCATCATCAATTGTTCTTCTCGTAACTGCAGCATATATACCAAGTATAGGTGAAGCCGGAGCTACAAACCAATCACTGCCAAAAGCCACCATGGCCTTAGCATCAAACAATGACTTAAATGCATAGGTAGTTTTAATCCGTTCCGGCCCCACCACACGCTCCGCCCAACGACCGTCATCGATGGCGTGGTAAGGTTGCATGCTAGCGATTACCCCAAGCTCAGCAAATCTATTTACATCATCCGGGCTCAAGTGCTGAACGTGTTCAATTCTAAATCTCCTATCCCTTGATCCATTTTCAGATGCTATTCTTTCATATGTGTTTAGTAGCACATTAATAGCACGATCCCCAATTGCATGTATAGCCAATTGCAAGCCAGCCTTATCTGCATTTGATGCCCACTCATACAAGTTTGATTCACTCATCATTAACAAACCCTTGTCCCCTGGCGTATCTGAGAACGGATCATACATAGCAGCAGTGTGCGAACCTAAAGCACCATCAAGCATACCTTTCAGTCCATCTATTTTCAACCATTTATCACCAGCACCATTGGATTTGATCATCGCAGCTCGCTCTGACCATTCCGCCAAAGATCCCAGCGAGAAGACTCGGGTAATCATTGTTCCTCTTTCATGCGCACGCATCAAGCCTTTCATGTGTCCCTCAGAATCGGATGGGTACCATACATTGTGAACCGAGGTGACTCCGTTGGAGGCAAAATAATTCATCGCTGCCTGAATGGATTTATCAACTTCCTCATCCGAGGGCCTGGGTATTTTACTACTTATTAAGGGAACGGCATTGTCTTTAAAGATTCCGGTCAATTCGCCAGTCTTATCCCGAAGTATTACACCACCTTCCACATCTTTGACGTTCTTATCCACTCCTGCCAACTTCATAGCAAGCGAATTAGCCAAAGCCATGTGACCATCAAGCCTTCCTACAAATACAGGATGGTTGGGAGTAAGTTCATCTATCCAGTCTTTTGAGGGCCACGATTCCCACTCGCTTCCATCCCACTCTCCGCCTGTGATCCAGGTACCCTCAGGCACTGTCTTTGCAAAGTCAGCAATTCGTTGGCTAAACTCCTCTGGCGTTTTGGCATCTCGGAGATGAACTGAGGATAAGTTTGCACCACCATCAACCAGATGCACGTGCGTGTCAATAAAGCCTGGAGTAATCATCTTTCCTCCCACATCCAGAATTTCTGTCTGCTTACCCTGAAATGTCAAAACTTCTTCAACAGATCCAATCGCCAAGATTGTATCGCCACTTATCGCCATAGCCTGGGCATCGCTCCCGCCTGCGCCCGTCCAGATCATTGCATTTGTCACAATTAAGTCCGCCTCAATAGTTGGCTTCGAACAAGAAGCAAGGATGAGCGTAGAGAAAAGCAAAACGAGTAATGGAATTCTATTCATATTATTGATTCTTAATTAATTGTGTTTAAGCCTGGCTGATTTCAAACAAGTGACCATCCGGATCTTGGAAGAAGCATCTTATTTCCGATCCCCAATCATACGGTGGCGTGATAAATTTAGCTCCCCTTTCTTTAAGAACCTTGTAAGAGGCTTGGCAATCCTTCACTCTAATGGTAAAAGAATGACTTACCTCATTGGGATTGCTCGGTGGTAAATAGTTGATCTGTGGCTTGTCTGCCGTGGGTCCACCCTTGGTCACCAGCAATATCCAGTGGCCCAAAAACTGTATCACTGTCGAGTCTCCTCCATATTCTCGGTATAAAGTAGCACCCAAAATATCAAGATAAAAATGTTTTGATTTGTCCATGTCTGAAACCACCAGAATGGTGGTGACCGCCATATCGGAAGTTGGAAATTGTTCTGCAGACATACGTGATTCTTTATGGTTTGCTTATTCGATCTTTAAAACTCAATAAAACACTTTTTGTCAGAAAGATTTCATTTCAAGTGGTCTCCTAATTGTTTAATTCTGAATGACGGGTTCACTGCCTGTTCATGTTCACGTGCCATTATCTTCTCTATCTTCAGCAGGACGTCTTCATGCTTCGCAGCAACGTTATTCTGTTCTGCGAGATCGATGTTAAGGTCATACAATTCAATTTCTAAATTGCCGTCAAAAATATCTTTTCGAATGCCCTTCCAATTGCCAAGACGGACCGCTTGCTGTCCATTATAACTTGGAAACTCCCAATAAAGAAAATCATGTTCCTCTTGGGCTTGAGAGAAGAATGAACCTAATAGGCTAATCCCATCGACTCCTTCGGGGGTGCCCACTCCTGCCAATTCACAAAAAGTTGGCATAAAATCATAAAACGCAGAAACATGATCGCTTACGGTTCCTCCATCAATCCGACCCGGCCATGCGGCAATCATAGGCACACGGATGCCGCCTTCGTACACAAAGCCCTTCGTTCTGCCAAAGCCGTTAGTAAAGGGCTTTGAACTTTCAAAGAAGTCAAAATCAACGCCACCCAAGTACGTGGGGCCGTTATCGCTGGTAAAAACAATAAGCGTATTTTCATACAACCCTTGCTCTTTTAAAGTTGCTACCAACTTACCCAATTGATCGTCCAGGTAAGTGATCATTGCAGCGTAGGCCGTACGTGGAGTGCGATTGGGAAAGTAGCCCGTCTCTCCTTCATACGGCACATCTTCTTCAAATTTTTCTTTATACATATCGACATACTCCTTGGGCACTTGAAGTGGAAGATGTGGCAAAGGCGAAGCGTAGTACATGAAAAAAGGATCCTTCTTGTTTTGCTTCTTTAAGAATGCCAATGCTTTCTCGTGAATCTTGGCTGGTGCATATTCTTTCTGTTCAAATTGGGCATAACTTTCTTCGGCAAAAGGATCAGCAATTGAATCCAATTTTGTCCCTGGGGAAACCAATGCATTTTGCAAAAACTCTTTCCTGTCATCCTCCCATAAGTAGGTTGGGTACAAATTGTGAGCTTGCCGCTGGCAATTATAACCATAAAAATAATCGAAGCCTTGCGCATTGGGTACACCTTCTGTATCAGGAGCGCCCAATCCCCACTTGCCAAAAAGACCCGTGTTGTAGCCAGCTTCTTTAAGCCGGTGCGCGATGGTGACTGTCGAGTTTGGTATGGGTCGCTGTCCTTCCAGTCCCGGATCGGCACTTGCCTTTGCGTAGTCCCACACATCCCCTCTCTCAAACCACTCATCGTTGCCTCGTATATAGGCATGACCCAAATGTTTCCCGGTTAAGAATACATACCTGGCTGGAGCACAAACCGGAGCACCTGAGTAGTGTTGCGTAAACCTCATGCCGCTTTGCGCCAGTGCATCGATGTGGGGCGTCTGTATCTTCTGCTGACCGTAGCTACCTACTTCCCCATAGCCTAAATCATCAGCCAGAAAGAAAATAATATTAGGTTGAACATTCGGCTCTTCACTGGTGCAACTTGCCACCGTTGTCAGCACAATCATGAAAAGTAGGAGTCGTTTCATTTTAAGTATGAGTGTAATCATTCCTAGATCCAATCTTCAATAACCTTCGCAAAGTAACGTGGATTTTTGGCCCAGCTAAAGTGGTTAAGGTTTTTGGCCTCCGTTTCCTCAGGACCCACATGTAAATGCACAACTTCAGACGCCTCGTTAAACTTCATGTACAAATTTGTTGCGGCCTTGTACGATGCCATCCAATCTCTTTTAATAGTGATTGACAAAATACGCATTTTGGTTTGTCGCAATGCCGATTCGTAGTCAAAGTTGGAATTGGCAATTCGGTATTGTCCATGCAAGGCGTTGTAGCTCCAGTCACCCATCAACTGCCGGCCTTCCTTTCCACCAAATGAAAGGAGGTTGCCTGGAAAGTGGCCAACTACCTTGCTGATGGGATAAAATGCAATTCCAGCCATTAGCACTTTAAGTCTATTCCAACCCTTCCATCCTTTGTAGTGAACCAGGCATGCAGTAACCAGAATCAAACCATCCACTTCATCTCTAAATTTGGCAGCGTACAGACTTCCAATCTGCCCACCCAGGCTATGACCTACGATGACCATCTTGGAGTTGGGAAACAACGACTTGGCGCGATGTACGATTTCATCCACATCATCGATTAACTCCTGATAACCAAAGTTCACTTTTGATGAAGGGCGTACCGATGAATGACCATGCCCGCGATAATCTGCTGTGATTACATGACAGCCACTTTCTACTAACGCTTTGGCGAAAGTCTCGTAGTAACTGGCTCGTATTCCCAATGCAGGAAGGCAGATTATGGTTACTTTGCTTTCGGATTTCGATCCGAATATTGAAATCTTATTAGTGACCTGATCACGGTAGTGAACTTCTTCTAATTGCATGTGATCCTATTGGTGGGCTTACTTTTCCTTTATCACAAAGGGTGCCATCATCGCAGAGGGCTCAACCCCTTGCTTCGATTCTAACACAATTTTCTCAACCTCCTGCATTAATTTTGCATTCTCAATCACAATGCCATCCTTAATAGTATGTACGATACCACCTTTGCGAAACATTTTATTGTCGGCATCTACAGTTAGCGCACCAAAAGAATACATGTAGCGTAAATTGTACAATGGACTTCCGTCAATGATGATCAAATCGGCTACATACCCGGGACGTACAAGCCCAAGCTTAGGCTGTCTCAAGGTCTTCGCACTATTATAGGTAGCTGCTTTCAGCACTTCTAAGGTGTGTAGGCCAGTTTCTCTTAGCAGCTGCAATTCGCGGATATTTGAAAACCCTGGTGTCGCAAATATATAAGCATCATCGCTACCATAGGCTACACGCCCGCCCCTCTTGTTGAACTCATAGATCAACTCTCCCCAGAGTTTATAAGCATAACTCCAATAGAACTCGTCATCGCTCGTCCAGTCATAGTGGTATGCACCGTGATAGTTAGGATCAGGTCCGTTCCAATCTATTAATTTTTGATGCGTGTACTTTTCATGCCAGGGTAAACTTGAGGCACGAAGAATATCTCGATTGGCCTCATATACCACGCGTGTGGGAACCATAGTAACTCCATAGGCCACCAACGAGTCTGCTACCTCCGTCAATAAACGTTCCCTGTTCGCTTCTGACCAAACCATACCTGCCTGCCCAAAACGTTCATTCTCGTCATTATAGTTGTACGTAGGCCCAAAGTTCTGAACCGACCTGTCCAGGGAGGCTTCGGCATAGGCATAATGATGTTCAATCATGGTCACACCCAGCCTTGCTGCGTCAACTGCGTGTGTTACTGATGTGGTATTGGGCGGAATATGGTAAGTGGTGATACCTCCTGCAGCTGTGACTTCTTTACATACGGCTCCCAGCAGTTCTTGGCTCCAACCTAAGTCTCCCACGTTAACAACATGCGCGCCTTTACTAAACATCTCCTGGACAACTCTTTTCGCATTGTTTGGATTATCAAGAAAAACCTGATCATAGTTAGTATTGGCGCCCCACCCCCAAATTGGAAATAGCCGGGGCGCAAGGATCGAATTCGATTTGCTCTTGGCCGCCTCACTCATGCCTTTTTCCAAGCCTCGATCCGCGCCTGCCACCATTGTTGTTACTCCATGCGCCAACTTCAGGTAATAGATATACTCAAGTGGTAGAGGATCAGTTCGCAGATGCATATGAAGATCAATCATGCCGGGCATTACGTACTTACCAGTACCATCTATTATGCGATCCCCCGTTACTCTTTCAGTAGCGCCACGTTGGTTTGCCGTAACTGGATCAAAAGCAATCATATCTGTTATCATATTGCCTTCAATCACAATATCATAAGGCCCAACAGGAGGACCACCATGACCAGGCAACACCATGGCACCTCTTATGACCAACCTTTTATAAGGACCATCTGCAAGTCCACCGAATTTGCTTTGGGCATCGATCTCTAACCATAAGAAGCAAACTAGAAAAGTACATGCGAAACTGAGCTTTGTCATATCGTCAATATTTAGTGATTTAGTCTAAGTTGTTTATTGGAGCACATTGCTGTCCCTTCATTAAGAGTAAGATCAAGAAATCATTATATCCTTATCTTAATCTTGCAACTGCTCAAATGCTAAGCTAAGAAAATATGCATTGAATTTCGGGTGCATCGGGGTGATGCTTCTGACCCACAATCTCACTTACCTTCAAGAAATTTCCGGTAAGCTTCCTCAAATTCTTTAGGTTTGACGTTGGACCTATCTTCTTGCCACTGTTGCACCACCTTGGAATAGCCGTTCGGCAGAGAACCCACGTACAAGGGCGGAAGTACCTGAATAGAATTAAGCAGCGCGTAGGCAGCCGCAAGCGCGAGGACGATAAGCTGTATGCCCGACTTGTTTCTAAATTGAACCACTTTTCTCATCGCACTATTTTCTACACCATTGATAATGACCCTGCCTTTCCACCAACCATAGAAAGCAAAGAATACAATACTCACAAAACCGAGTACAGTGCAGATGACAAAAAGAGAAGCTTCTAGAAAATTGCTGGCAATGAAAAGCAGCAGCGCAGAGAAATATAACAAAATACTTAAACGCACTTTCACTGGCGCGTTACGCACTTGTTTCCATGCACGAATCATATGAAAGCAATTGATTGCTAATAAGACTGTAAACAAGGTGAAGAGCAAGCCGGAAGACAATGAAAAGGTATGGCTGATACCTTGCATAAAATACAAAGCACAGATTGCGCTTAAAACAAATAACTCAACACCCAAACTGGTCTTATACAGACTCGTCATTTCACCTTCGCGAGGAAGAATAAAAAAGAGTTCAAAGAGAAATAGGCCTGCAAAACCGAGCATTACGTAACTCATCAACACGGTGCCATAGCTATTGAGTGCCATCGATGCAAATGCCCCCATCACCAAAAGGAGTATCAGAAAGTAGTACAGTACAATATTCTTGGTCATTTCAAATCAATTGGGTGCTAAAAAATAGTTAAACCTCCACAGCAAAGACTCATCCATACCGGCCCACTCATCAGTTGCATCCTTACTGCGCACAATTTGGCCTAAAATAGAATAATAGCAGGTCAACTCCTGGTCTTCGGTAAGTGTGGATGGCATCGCGCTAAGTGCCGTGTAATAATTCCCATCGGTAGCAGTACCCAATATTGTTCCTACGGTACCATATACCTTCGAGAATTCTATGAGTTCTTTTGTGTAGTCTCTGGCTAGTGTATTAAGTTTCTCTCCACCTACTTTCCCCAACACGTACGGCATAAATTTCCTGGCGTCCAGTTCATCATAAATAGCGGCATTGATCAGATTATAGTCTGTTCGCTCTATCATGGCAAATGCGGAGTCGAGAAATACAAAAGACTCAGGTTGGTAGGTCTCGTACAACTCTTCAGCAGCAGCGGCATAGGCAAATGCTTTTTGGTAAGGCTCATAAAGACCGATAATTGTCATGGACTCGCTGATTCTCCCGGCGACTGCCAAATGCGTAGCTAGGTCAATCACAGAATTGATGAAGTAGGTTTGACTCACGTACTCATACTTATTACCAGAGCTGATTAGTCTATCGGTATTCATGCGATCAAAGTAGGCTAACCCACGCTCTGTCTCTCCTTTTTCAAAACTCCTGTTAGCAAGTATCATCAAAGGTAGATTTTGATCAAAACTATTACTCGCTCCAGCTCCATTGGCAAAAGCTAGGATATCGTTCAATAAATCATCCGATAGAACAAACTCGTTTTGAAAGAAACCTGTTGCCTCGGCAGCATCCCGATAGAACATTAACTCATGCCCGGAAGAAATCCATTCATGAATAAGCCCAATCGTCTCGGGACTATCATAGTAAGTGGCCAGCAAATCTTTGCGAAAGAGGTACTGTACGAATACATCAGAATTATACTTATGCGCAAAATATCCATCCCGGTAATCAGGGTAGAGAAATACCATCTTTCGAGGTGACTGTATTGCTCGCGATCCATCACTAAGAATACGATAATTCACCGATACCTCTTCCAACAAATGCGCATCTCCAATCTGCCCATAGTGATACCATGCCTTATCCAGCCAGTCATCCATTTGCTTTTGATCAATAGGCATCCCACGATCATATAGATACTTGCTATACAGCATCGCCACTCTTTTGTAATGCATGGCCAGCAAGTAGTGACGTTCGTTAGGATCAGTCACTTCATTCGCCAACCGCTCATATTCATTAGCAATAGCAAAAAATAGATCTCTCTTCGCTAATCCGAGGTTTACATGAAAGTACCCATTGCTTGACCGTGCAAAATCCTTTATGAGGTTAATGCCGAAAAGCCCAGGAATATGCCCTGCTCGAATCACCATATTGCGATACACCGTAAGCGGATCATCCGTTGGATAATGATCAACCAGCCACCTTGATACTGTGGAAATCTCACTGATGTGTTGGTATTGATATAGGTAGCCCATTACATTGTTGTAGTTATTAAACAGGCTACTTCTGAAATAAGACTCTGGCAGGTTCTCAAAACATTTGATGATTGCATCCTCCTCTCCTGCCGCTGCATAGAGAGAAGCAAACATGTGATAACCACCATTGTGATCACTGGGTATTCGTCCGTTGTTCTCAAAAATACCTTGTACGTAATAGTGATCAAATACCTTACGCGCTTCCCCCTCGCCAATCGGAGAAATCTTTTCAAAAATTGAATTGATGTCGGATTTGGAGGGATTTCCAAAGGTCAGCCACAGCTGAAGTGCCTGATTTATCTCAGTTGGCACGATCTGCTTGTAAGGAGACGTGGTGGAAAAGAAATAATCACTTAGCTCATATTGCCGTTTCGCAATCTTCGGCATCACCTCCCCAGCGATTCTATTCGAGGGGTTGTGATATTCATCATAGGCCAACAAAAACAGGAATTGATTTTGTTGCTCCAGCAAAAAGGTAGCTCCCTCATGCCCGCTTCCATCGAATGCAGCAAAGCCATCGACAATACGATCTATAAGCTCAGTCTTTAAAGGAACCCCCGTGTGCTTGTCAAAATAGAGCATGAGCCGATAAGCCGCTATCGATAACTCAAGCCTTTGTTTGTCATTTGGCACCTCTGACAGATAACTCACCAGGCTCCCCTCCCGAAGTCGCTCCTCCATCAGTAGGTAAGTGCCCTTACTGATGTCACTTACTTCGTTTGATTGCAACAAGAGATGCGCTTTGTTCACAACCAGCTTCTCGACTTGTGAATTTGTCTTTTGTTGGGCATCAAACCAGTAGAAGCCCGTAAACAAAAGTATGGCGGCCACCGCGAACAAAGTACCTATTCTACGCGCGCCATATTTCATAAAGGCTCGCGTCACCATCACCTTATTGGCGCTCCTTTTAATAAACTCTCTTGTATCAACCAGGAGTGCTTCCGATTGCGCTAAGGATTGAGCTGCATCAGTTTTGTTTTCGGAATAACGATCTATCCAATAGGTGTTGGGCCTGCATTGGTTATACCAATTTTCAAAATAAGTAAGCGGACCCAGGGGCAACAGGAAGGAAGAACTTTTGCCACTGCTCTTCCATCGGGCCAATTGTTTCTTAAAGTCCAGAAAGGTGGTATAATATTCAAACTCTTGTGTAGCCCACTTATTGAGCAGTCCCCAATTTCGAATCAAGGCTTCGTGCGTGATATCCAGTACTGTATCTGGTGCAAGATCATGTGTCTCCTTCGCCTCTGTCTTGTACGGTCGAATAAATGAGTTGTTACTTTCTCTAAAGAGGTTCAGGACCCGACCTACTACAGCTGCCGTTAGCCTGGGGTGATTGATAATATTTACTATTTCTTGTAAGGTCATCCGGTTGCGCACCGCACGACTGTCATCAATTTTAGTAAGGCAGGCAAAGGTCAAACCGATTATTCGTTTGGCATGCTTTTGTGTAATCTGCTCCCCTTGACTTGCCTGATTGTAATATTCCCACGCACTCTCGTAGAGGCGACTGGCATGAATTTCTATGATCTTGTTTAGTGCCGGCTCTTTATAAAACTTCTTTTGCGCTTCCGGCACACTTTCCAGCCAAACACTGTAGCGCGCTTGGTCTGCCTGGGGCAACTCGTTGACGGGCATGCCGCCAGCCATCGCGTAGTGAATAAGATCCATCTCCTCTGCTCCATCGCTTGCTGCTAGCCAAATCTGGCGCAGCGCATGCTGCAAGATGGGGAGTTGGTCGATGCCATCAGCTAAGTCATATACGAGACGCTCTACGAGTCTGCGACTGATTGTGTTGCCACTCAAGACTGCCGGCTCCTCGATTACCTGCTTTATCTCCTTGCGCTTCAGGCGAGGCACAAAAAATTGTGAAAATCCTATGTACTCCGGCAATCCGCGAAAGGCTGAGCATTGACCGATGTAGTCTGACCGCATGGTGCAAACCACGTATACCGGCAGGTTCCGCTCCAAAGCAATCCGGGCAGTTTCCAGGGCCAGGTTTACAACAATCTGTGACTCCTCCGAAGGCGCTTCATTCAGATAGTTTTCTGGATTGGTAAAAAACTCTTCAAACTGATCTACAATGATTAATAAGTTGGCTGCTTCGCGGCTCTTGCTTTTCCTTTCCTTCTCGTCCAACTCCTTCCAACCAGGCTCTCCTTCATTTACATAAAAAGAGGAGTTTACATATAAGTCGATCAAAGATGAGTATCCCCTTCGCAATTCCGTTTCGATCGTGTCAGGCCTGGCTCCGAAAGTCTCTGCCACAGCGGTAGACATATTCTTTACGGGCGTTCGCTCCGGGCGAAAGTCCGTTACCACCCAATTGGTGTATTTGGCTTTGAAAAATCCAGCTCGGGCATTAGGAATCAACCCTGCATAAATCAAAGACGATTTTCCCTCTCCAGAGGCACCAGTGAGCATCAAAAATTTATTTCGCTCCAGCAATTTGGCAACCTGATCGATCTGCTCATCACGGCCTTTGAAATAGAGCGATTCCTCCTCTGTAAAGGAGCGAAGGCCCGTGTATGGACAGATGTTCGGCTCGCTATTCGGTTTCATCTACGTACGGTAAAAAATCTGACTTTTGAAACCACCTGTAGGTATCGCTATACTCCTCCCATCCTGTTGGAACCGAAGTGCGTTCGATGTATCCCTGCAAAATATTTGTAAGGAATTGAACCCGATCGGCATCGGAGATATTTAATGGAACCAATTGAGTTGCCTCAAATAACTGATCACGGTAGGCCATAGCTCTAGCCATCCGTTGCAGCACAATAAACTTTAACTCCTGATTTTTGATAATTTCTTTGGCCCGCTGCACATTCGGTTTGCCTGGATCACTGGAAATTAAACCCACCGCTATCCGAAACCGGTTAGGCTGGGGTGAGTTCAAATTTTCAACACGCTTCATTTCTAGCAAGGCAGAGTCCAACATGGCGCTCACACTGTCAGTGCCCAGCCCCTTATCGTAAAATGCGCGAGCCGTGAAGGCATAGATCGAAGATCGGTTGGCAGGTTTCTTAAAATAACCTAAAATACGCTCCGCATTTTCCAAGTCACCATATTCCAAAAAACTAGCAAAAGAGGTGCCTATATAGTTGAAGGTCCCATCACTTCGTGGGCCACGGAAGACCTTCTCGATAAACAGGTTACCAAAATTTTCAGGTTTGAGAACTCGATAGTAGGTTAAGGCCAATTCATGATCTCCCTTTTCCACCAGGTAATCTCCTATAAGCAAGTGCAGCAGGTTAAGGTCCGCCCTCTTGGCCTCTTCCAGTTCGCTCAACGCACCCTCAATCTTGATCAAACTCTCTAATCTCGCATGATGTCGCATCATAATATCTCCAGCCAAGGCATGAACCTGATAGTCTTTGATCCATTCTTCGATTAGCTCAATTTGCTCTCTATCGCCATACCATTTCTTAAATAGATCGCGATCAATCAGGTACTCAATAAAACTAGTAGACATGTAATTCAAGTGGAAATCTCGTGCTCCCAGCGGGATGAAAGGATAGATTAGATCCGGAAATAAATACAGGCTCTTGCGGGCCACAGACAGGTTGTTTGAGCCGGCACTTCCTACACGATCTACCATCTCGCTTAGATAGCCTTCACCCACTTTACTATAGTGATCCAGGCTCAAATCAAATAATGCGTTTACGCTAGCCTTGTCGTACTCAGCCTGAACCACCTCTGCTCTATAGGCTATGGTGATCCCCTCGTGCTTGAAGGATTTAGCAAGAAGAAAGTTGCGCTGATCTTTGTTGGATATTTTGTTGATTGCGTCTCTCCATCTTTCGTAAAAAAAACGGATCTCCCCAGCCTCCCCATATTGAAGATTGAGGTTATTGGATTCCGGCCAAAAATTTTGATAGTTCGTATTGCGTGTTAGCTGATAAGGTTTAGCACGTCCCATTAGACGTTCATAAAATTCTGATTCTGAAATGCCCTTTCGCTCTATATAGCCCTTCACAAAACCATCTAGCAACTCCGCATTGCCACTTCTATAGAATACTGAAGCCACGTTGGTAGCATTATCCAAACTGTTCGTATAATCTCGCGCATAGTAAGCGTCACTGTACTTCAGTAATGTATCAATGGCATTCAAGGACAGAGGCACATTACCTGTTGCAGCGTAGAGACATGCCAGATCCTGGTACAGTCCATTGTGGGTAAATCCGTATCCTTGATAACCCCTCAGCAAGAGCTGATCGCGATTGAAATGATTGGCTACCCAATCACTCTTTTGCACATTCTCAAATGGGCTTAATGACTGAATCACATAGGTCATCTCCTCTTCTGAAAAGGCATTGAAGTTAATAGCTGTCTCCAATGCATTAGTGAAATTGGAGAGATCATCAAAATTAGTTGGCGCACCTTTTAAGAGAGCAAGGATTGCATTAGCCGAATATCGACCGTTCTTGCGTTGCAATTCCATCATGTCCTCTGACGGATTGTAGAAATGTCCAAGTCCTAACGTAGCACGCCACTCGCTAAGATTTTTCAGGTAGTCAGAAATTTCCTTCGCATTGGAATAATCAACTTCATAAATCGAAAGCAGGCTATCCGTAATATCAAGTCCCTGACCAATCTCATAGGCGGGCTCCGTCCTTCCCTCAAAGATCAGTGACACCGTGATCGCATTGGCCATTGTGATTTGCTCGAGCGGATTTTCAGTATTTTCAACTACTTTAGGAATGGTTGTGAGGTCTAGTTGCAATTGATTGCAAATCAACTTTGCTCTGTCAGCAAAGGAAAGCTTCGGGTTGTTCACCAACACGATAGATTCCGCCTTAATATCCTGCAGGATCGAGGAGTTGCGCCTGTCTAAATATGTTTTGAAGGCAAAGGAGCTCAGTCCTAAGAAGGCAACAATGGCAAATGCCGCTGCAATTCTGCGCGGCCCATACTTCATTACTGTGCGCGTAATGGTGTGCTTCCGTGCGCTTCGCTGCAAAAATTCCTCCGCGTTGCTTAGAATTTTCTTCGCTTTGGATTCACGTTGCGCATGATCCAGCTCCTCACCAAGATATCGTGCAATCCACTCTACATTAGGTTTCACTTTTTGAAACCACTCTTCGAAAAATGTGAGCGGCCCTATATAAAGAAGGAACGAGCTTGACTTTCTACTCTCCACCCATCGGTTGAGTTGTTGGCTAAAGTCAAGAAAGGTGTTATAGCTGGCAAATTCCTCTTTTGCCCATTCCGCCAGGTTCTCCCAGTTCCTGATGAGGCTTTCATGGGTGATGTCAAGCACCGAACTTTTCTCTAATTCCCCTACTTCCTCCTGAAAAGGGCGCAGCAAGGTATTGCCTGACTCTCTGAATGCGCTCAGTATATGGGCTACTTTTTTGGGGTTGACATGAGGTTGATTGATAATCGCTGTGATCTCATCCAAAGACATCCGATTGCGCACTGCGCGGCCATTGTCAATTTTGGTGAGGCACTTAAAGGTGGTTTGGATAATTTGTTGCGCATCATGCTCACTGATTTGAAGCTTCTCTCTATTCTCTTGAGCTGACGCAAAATTATATAGCTTATTAGCATGCGTGTTCAACACGTTGTGCAAGCCCGGTTCAGCGTAACACCCCTGAATCTTGCTGGAAAGTGTTTCGAACCATTTCCTGAATTTGCTGGCCTCTTCACTTGGCAATTCCTCTCCTTTCATTCCACCCACCATGGCATAATGCAACAAGTCCATTTCAGCACGGCCTTCATCTGCCATCTTCCACACTTGATTAAGTGTATGCTGCAAAATGGGAAGTTGGTCCGTCCCTTCCACCATATCGTGAATCAGTCGCTCGGTAAGCCTACGAGAGATTCTGTTTCCACTTAGCTTGGCCGGTTCTTCAATTACTTCTTGTAACTGCGCCCTATTCAATCGAGGTACGAAAAATTGAGAAAACCCGATCGCCTCAGGCAGACCCCTAAAAGCTGCGCATTGACCAATAAAGTCTGACCGCATGGTGATGATCACATAAATGGGAAGCTTTTCTTCCAGTGCTATTCTGGCAGTCTCCAATAAAAGATTGGTCACTAAGCTGGCCTCCTGTGAAGGCACCCCTTTGTGAAAATTTTCCGGATTGGTGAAGAACTCTTCAAACTGATCGGCTATAATGATCAGGTTGGCTGCACTTCGTTTTCTCAGTGCCTGTTGCGCTTCATCCAACTTCGATAGATCTTCCTCCTTCGGGTCTAAATAAAGTTGGGAGGCTTTATAAACATCTACCAGCGCTGAAAACCCATGGCGTAACTCTGTCCGCACTGTGGCCTCGCTGGCGATACCCAATTGTTTTGCTAACGCATGACTGAGGTTATCAAGAGGGCTTCGCTCCGGACGAAAATCTGCTACTGCCCAACTGGAGTACTGAGACTTAAGAAAGCCTGCCTTCGCGTTGGGGATTATACCAGCATAAACAAGCGAGGACTTGCCATCACCTGATGCTCCCGTGAGCATGATAAATTTGTTCTTCTCTAATTGCTTTGTGGCCTGATCAATGTGCTCATCTCTCCCTTTAAAGTAGAGAGACTCGTCCTCAGTGAAGGGGCGTAAGCCTGTGTAGGGGCAAATGTTAGCTCCTTCTATCATCGAACACCTACAGTTGAACTACCTTAACGTAAACCTTTTTGACCTCTTCCGGCACCTCCTCTTTCGGCACAATACTAGAAACTACTTTGGGCGCCTTAAAGACCCTGGCCGCATTACTGGCCGGATCGTTTTCCCCTACCAACATGATTTGTGTGGGTGAAGATGCCCCACCAATTTCTTTCCAAATTTGCTTCACAAATGGAATAGCCCAGTCGGCAGCATACTTGAAGTATACCACAGCCAATTTACTTTTCGGTATCTGCTGCGCAGAACGCTCTCGATATGATTCTTCGCCATCGGGCAGGATGTTCAAAGTCTCAATGGGATAATGCTCACTGATGAGGTCGGTGATCAGCCCTGCATCACTTTCGTCTTGCTGATTAAAGATGAAAAAGATATCCGTGTCTTTGGAGTCAAATTGTGCCACCTCTTCTTTCATCATCACCACCCGTATGTCATCCACGAGTTGCATAGCACCAGGGCTATTGCTGAACATCATATTCCGCGTGATATTATTCCGGATATTGCGGATGAAATCCTGCTGCGCTCCATTAACTGCCTTATCGGGACTCAAAATGTTCCAAATGAAACACTGGAACTCTGAGCTGGATGAACTCACTATCTTTTCCACCTCGGCCAGTTGGTACTGAGGGAAGGAGACTTCACTCTCTATTTCAAAGCGCCTTCCAAATTCATTTCCCAGGATATGAAGGGAGCAAGAGCACCTACTCAAGTCTTCCTTTACTCTTTTTTTGAACTCCTCATCTTCAGCTGGGCAATCGATGGAAGGCAACACGTTGAAGCCAGCCTTCTGCAGAATTATTGCCATCTCCTCCCTTTGTTCCTTCAGGTCCGAAGAGGTCCATGCAAGATAGATAGTCGGTCTTTGCCGATCTATCACCTGCACCTTAATCGATGACGGAAGCGAGGTTGTAAATGTCGATTGGACTACCTGCTTGGTGGTAAGGTCATGGTTTGGAGCAGGCTGAGATTCCCCTCGCTCCTTGGCCTTTATTCCATTTATAATTTCTTTTATCGCATTAGCCAACTTGTTGATCTGATTCCGATATAGAACCCCACCCGCAATATTTAGCTCATCATCAACTGGTCGGAGTGGGCGGTTGACTCCGGCCTGGCGGTAAATAAAATCAATTGATCGAAGGGCGCCCGCTAATTCACTCTCCAGGAGTTTCACATCCTCCACATCTATATCGTGTATTTTGATGGGGACAATTCGGGAAGCATAATTGCCATTGGCAAGTCTAATAGTACCTCCCAACGAGTCTGTATCTGACTCATTCTTAAACACTTTAAATTCATTGTTCCAGGCAAAGGACTTGGTATCACAGTAGGTTTGCGATACGATAGGAATGAAGATGAGGGCCTTTATCTTCTCATTGATAGACTGATCGACATGATGAGTCTCTTGCAGCCCATCTTTTGGGTTCTTATCAAAAAAGATCGTGAGTTGATCTTTGATAGTTGCGTTCAACTCCTGCCCAAGCTTCTCTACGAACTCGGTGACCCAGCCATCATACTTGTTGTCATTGTGACGGTAACTAACAAATATATCAAACTCGTAACCCGAGAGAATCGAAGCCATAGAAAGGGTTTAGGAATAAACGCTCTAAGTTTACTAAGAATAGTCGGTATTACCAATGAAAAGACTGAGGTGACAAATACAAAAATGTAGATTGCAGAAACAACGTGCGATGTTGCCCAGCAAGTATTAAACAAAATCAATGACTAACACGCAGCGCAACAGTTACTTCCAACCCTTTCTTCCGGGTGGTACTACTGGATTCGCTTTCTCCACCTGATCCCAAATGCGCTTGCCGACTTTGGCTGCTTCTGCAATGATGGCATCCTCATCAACGGTGAGTATTTTATGATCCCGCATGATGAATTGACCATCAACCATCACCGATTCCACATCTGAGGGCTGCCCGTTATGCATCCATGCTGACAGAATCCGTCCCGATGGAACAAGATGCGCCTTCTGTGTATCCAGCACGATCAGATCCGCTTTGCGCCCCACTTCCAACATTCCCAGACTTTCTTGCTGGTGAATGGCCAAGGCACCACCTCTTGTAGCATCTTGCAGTATGTCTTCCGGCTGAGGCAGCATGCCAGGATGCTCATCATTACGAAGGATGCGTTCAGTGAGCATCGCCACCTTCATCACGGCAAACATATCGTTGTTGTTATTGTCGGTGCCCAGGCAGATAGGACATCCCGCCTCTCTCAAAGTGGGTATCGGTGGATTCACTCCGCGATTGGCGGCCATGGCTGCCTGATGAGATATAATTGTTTTGGCTTTGCCGAGCAGCGCGATCTCATTCTCATCGACATATCGGGCATGCGCTGCCACAAGTTGCGGTCCCAAGAAGTCGTGCTTGTCCAAATATGCAGAGGGGCGCACTTTGTGATACTTCATCATGTAATTGACCTCCGCATGGGTCTGATTCAAATGAATTGTGTAGCCCACCTCATGCTTCTCTGCAAGACTCCGAATGGCTTTCAACAGTTCACCTGAAGCATTCTCCGTATGTATGACGGCCGGAAAAACCTGTATGCATCCGTTGTTCTTTCCATGCCATTTACTGAATAGATCCTCCACGCGCTGCAATCCGTCATTTCTCATCTTTTCTGAAAACTGAGGAGTGCTGCTTGCCGCCAAAACCTCCGGAGACATCACTGCGCCTCCGACTCTGTCGTTTACCCCCTCAGCAAATACCCATCGCAAGCCCGTCTTCGACAGCTCGCTAGCCTCTGACATAATTCGAGAAGTATATTCCATCACCGTGGTCGTGCCACAGCGAATACTATGCAGCGCGGCAATCACAGACATCAACGCTCGCTCCTCGGATGACATGAGGCTTTCAGGACTTACCTTAAGCCCTGCTCTATTTGGAAATCCAAAGTCTTCATTGAAACCCCTCGCTACTGCGGCCGAAAGATGCGCATGGCAATTAATGAGACCCGGCATTAGCGCTTTGCGACTGCCATCGACAACCTCGGCATCAGGAAACTGCTTGAGCACTGCACTGGTTTGGCCAATGGCAGCAATCTGATTTCCCTGGATAGCCAGTGCTACATCCTTCATTGGGGCCCGATTGGCATCACCGCTAACTACCGTTGTGTGAGTAAATACAATGCTGCCTGCCGCATCACCTGTTACCTGGTTTGGTAAATTTTTCAAGCGCGTCACGCCAGCCGTCAGTTGCGATGGAAGAAGTAGTCCTGTGCCCATCACGGCTCCCGCACGAGCAAGCAGTTGTCGTCTGGTGATCGGTTTGAATGGATTCTCCATGAGGTTGTTGTCTGGTGGTTAAAAAATTTAGTAAAAAATAGAAAAAGGAAAAGGATCCTTTTGATGAGCGGTAAGCAACCATCACCTTAAGCATAAAATATCAATAGCTTGGTATTGACATCGATGAGACACATGTAGCAATTCTTTATTATTTCCATTAAATTACCTTCACAACCAAAACACATAAAATCGTGAACAGACGTGAATGGATCAAAAGAGGTAGCGCATTAAGCGCCTTTGCATTACTTGGTGGACCGAGTATAGCCGCAAGTCTTACCCCAAGGGAAATCGAACTCTTCAACCCTCGCCCACTGGGCTCGCCTGTTCGCCTCAACTTCAACGAAAATCCCTTTGGCCCTTCCAAGAAAATGCGCGAAGCAATGACAAAAGCCTTTAACAATGGCTGTCGCTATCCCAATACTGCGGAGCTCGTCAAAATGATTGCCGAAAAGGAAGGCGTCAGTACAGACCATATTGTAATAGGTGGTGGATCCACCGAAGGGCTTAAGATTACAGGTATCACCTACGCCAGCAATGGTGGCGAAATCATAGCGGCTCAACCCACGTTCCTGGCCATGATGAGTTATGCCAAACAATGGGGCGGAACTGTGAACTGGGTACCATTAGATGAGAGCCTCACGCACGATGTAAATGAGATGGAGAGGCGAATAAGCGCAAAGACCAAGTTGATATTCCTTTGCAATCCTAACAATCCCACATCTACCATACTTCCAAAGGATACCCTTGTGGATTTCTGCACCTCTGCATCCAAAAAAACAATCGTCTTTAGCGATGAAGCCTATTACGATTTTATCGAAGAGAAGGATTATCCGTCAATGGTCACACTGGTGAAGAAAGGCGAAAACGTGATCGTTTCCAGAACTTTTTCCAAGGTATATGGACTTGCAGGACTTCGGGTGGGTTACCTTGTTGCCAAACCGGAAATCGCCAATAAGCTGAGAGATAATATCGCAGCGGACACTAACGTGCTCGCCATCGATGCAGCCATGGCTGGACTAAAGGACAAGGAGTTTTACGACTTCAGTCTGGCCAAAGTCAAAGAATGCAAAAAGATGATGTACGCCACCATGGATGAACTGGGAATGGAATACATCAAGTCGCATACTAATTTCATTTTCGTGAAGACAGGTAGAGACATCACTACCTTTCAAAAGCAAATGTTGGATCAGGATATCAGCGTAGGCCGCCCCTTCCCCCCTTACAACGAGTGGTGCCGCATCAGCATGGGCACGATAGATGAGGTGAAGCTATTTAATGCAGCATTGAAAAAGGTGATGGCCTAGATTTGAAAGATTCGTCATTGCGATCCGATAGCAGGAGGAGAAGCAATCCCCAGGATATCCACCAGGTGGAACGGGATCGCGATGAAGGTCCTCAACTAAATATTAACTTAAAGTAGAAGGAGGGCTTGATCAACTCGCTCTTCAGGTTGACATCGTGTAGCATAGAGGACAACAACAGTTGTACTGACTCATTTTTATGCGCCTTGTTGAATACCAGGTTCAACAGGCGAGGATATCGCAACAGCTTTTGCATGCCGCGACTCAGCCGTAGCTCCTTCCACATCTTATCGTAAACCTGGCTGCTATAGTTTTGATTAAATGCAGCGTCAAATCTGTTGTGTTGACAAGCCTTAATCAAATGTTCAGCAGCAATCCTTCCGCTGCGGATGGCATTCCCGATTCCTTCCCCAGTAAATGGATCGATCAAACTTGCAGCATCACCTAAAAGCAAAAAGCGATCTCCGGCAATCTTTTGCTTTTTCGACCCGATGGGTAGGCCAAAGCCCTTCACCGGCTCCAGTGGTTTTGCATCTACAAACCTGTGCTTTACGTTGGGATGATTTTCTATGATCTGCTTCAGCTTTGCTTTCAAGTCAATTCGTTGCCTGCTGATTTCACTGGACAGCATGGCCAAGCCTACATTTGCCTGGTTGTTTGGCAATGGAAATATCCAGAAGTAGCCAGGCAACAGGTCCTTATAAAAATGCAGCTCGATGTAATCCCCTTCATGAAAGCCCGAGACATTCTCATAGTACTGTCGCAACCCGCCACAAAAATGCGTTTTCTCCATTTTATAATTCGTGAGTTTCCGGTTCACCACTGAGTTAGCTCCATCTGCGCCCACAATAATGCTGGCGTTGAGAGTGCCTCCTGTAGTGACAGCTTCCACCCTATCGGAACGGACAGTCACCTCCTCCAACTTGCGGCCTGTCAAAAGATCCAGATGGGGTTGCCCGCTCAACTGATTGAAGAAGAAATGATCAAAATCTTTTCGCCTGGCCGTATAGCCACCGAGCTTTGAAGTCTCTGGATGGGTGGACTTGATATTCAAAGTCACGTGATTGGGTCCCACAAATCGAACACCGTGCGAATTCGTCTTATGAACAAAGTGTTTGAGTTGCTCCCCAAGCTCTGTCTCCATTCGATAAAACTGATTGATGACATCAGCGCTCAACGCATCACCGCAAATCTTATCACGGGGAAAACTGTCTTTGTCAATCAATGCAACTTTCAGGCCCGAGTCCCGAAGCTGATAGGCGCAGGCGCATCCGGCCGGGCCTGCCCCTACAATAACGATGTCATAATCCTTTGCGCTCAATTATCGCTAAGATAGTCACGGTGCTTCAAGAAACTAGTCAGCACTGCTACTGGCTTGGCGATAATCATCCAAAATTTTTGCACTCACCCAATATATATCCTGGTTGCTGGTATAAAAAAGGTATTTGCCATCTCGGGTAACAAATGGACACAGTTCGTGGCTCCCAGTGTTGATGGAGTTGCCCATGTTTTGTGCAAGACTCCAGTTCCCTTCCGTATCTCTAAAACTGATGTATAAATCCCCTCGACCAAAACCATCCGCACGCGTGGAGCAAAAGATTAAGTAGGATTCGTCAGGAGCCACAAAAACATCCGCCTCGTATTGCGCAGTGTTGATTTCCGCGGGAAGTTTTTCCGGCATTGCAAACCCGTCTCCCTGCCTTTCAGCGCGATAGATGTCAAAAGCATCCCGGGTGGCCTTTTCAGCCTTGTCCTTTGAAGCAAAGTATAAAGTGCCATTGTCTGCAAAAGAGACATAGTACTGATCCAATTCATCGTTTATCGCTCGTCCCAGGTTGACCGGTGCAGACCAATTCGCGTTTTCCCTCTGTATGTACCAAATGTCAATGTCTTTTCTTTGACCACCCACTTCCAGCGGCCGGTCTGAGATGAAGAAGAGCTTTTGTCCATCCGCAGAAAGCATAGGATCATTGTGACTGAATGAATCTTCTTTGAATAGTTTTTCCTGCGAAGACCAGGTTCCATTCAATAACCTGGTATGATAAATCTCCGTCACTCCGCTGTTGTCCACGCCAAAAAACAATTCTTTACCATCTTCGGAGAAGGTACATCCGAATTCATATCGATCGGGTTTTGAAATGATACCTGGCGCGAAAACCTCCGGAATCAGTGTAGGTTCCTTTTGGCCCAAAAACAACAACGGTGCATCTGAATCCTCCTGGGTGAAACCCTTTTCCTTATTGGGACTGCAGGCATTTATCAAAATCATCAAACAGATTACTGTCGCTGGTAAATGTATCTTTGTCATAATGCTAAAGTAGAGGAAACTGAAGTTGTAACTAATTTATGCTCTAGGCAATTTAACGCATGAAAAGGCCAAGAGATTGGTAGAAGTTGCGAGAGTTCTTCCTAGAGGACAGCAAAAATCAATAAATGCAGTGATGAACAAAATTTGTGATAGTCGTGTGGGGTTGGAAAAGCACCTCACAATTCTCAGCCGTACTTTGTAGCACTCAAAGACTACCAATTTAACGAATTGGTACAACTGACAAATGTCACGTTTCACTTTGACATCGCTCATCTCAGTGGCTGCGCCATACTATTATCTTTACCACATTCATTATTATGATCCGACATGCTTAACTGTTACTGTACCAATGCCCTTTGACAGAACGATAGAAATGAATCCAATGAGATTACAAGTTTTAGCCCTGGTAATCTTGCTTAGCGCATGCCAGCCCAATGCTGAAAAGGTAAGCCCAACCATCGAGTCCATTACAGAATCTGTGTATGCCTCAGGGATTGTGAAAAGCAGAAATCAGTATCAGGTTTTTGCAGCAAATAACGGCCTAATTGAAAGTATCCTTGTAGAGGAAGGCGACCTGGTTAAACAAGGAGACCCCCTGATCCGCTTGCGCAATGATCCGTCAAAACTCAATACCTCCAATTCCAAACTAGCCGCTGAATTTGCCTCTTTAGAGGCCAACCAGGATAAGCTAAAGGAAGTGGAAGTGACCATTAGATTGGCAGAAAATAAACTAAAAAACGATTCCCTACTGGCAGTAAGGCAACGCAAGCTCTGGTCACAAAATGTAGGCACCTTGGTTGAATTGGAAAAAAAAGAATTAGCCTACCAGAACGCTGCTACTGACCTTGAGGTGGCTAGGATACAATACAAAGACTTAAAACGTCAGCTGGAGTTTTCAAGCAAGCAATCTGAAAACAATCTAAAAATAAGTACTTCCCTTGCCAGTGACTTCATCATCAAAGCAGAAACGGATGGCAAGGTGTATAAACTACTAAAGGAAAAAGGTGAGTTCGTGAACACCCTTAGTCCCGTAGCTATTGTGGGAGATGCAAACAATTTCTACGTAGAGCTCACGGTGGATGAATTTGACATTGCAAGCATACATGAAGGACAACGTGTGCTGATCACCATGGATAGCTATAAAGGTAAGTTATTTGAAGGAATCATATCACAAATTGAACCGTTGATGAATGAGCAATCCAGGTCATTCACCATTAATGCACAATTTACTTCGCGCCCACCGGTGCTTTATCCGAATTTATCACTTGAAGCAAACATCGTTATTCAAACAAAAGAAAATGCGATGACCATTCCACGCAAGTATCTTATCGGTGACTCTCTGGTTCAATTGAGCAATGGTAAGACCAGAAAAGTAGAAACGGGACTGATGGACTACCACAAAGTAGAAATCATCAGCGGATTGGATCAAGTGGATGAATTGATTCTACCCCAACCATGAAACTGAGCCTCATTTACCGCATCGCCAAGTCGCTCTTACTGGCACGATGGCGTCAAACATTGGTGGCAGCTGTAGGCGTCACCTTCAGTATTACCATGTTCATCGCACTGTTAGGTTTCATGACAGGGCTAAATGACCTTCTCGATGGTCTGATTCTCAATCGCACCGCACACGTAAGACTCTATAATGAGATCGAACCCAATACTACACAACCTATCAATCTTTCTTCAGAATATAGATCCAGTTACAACTTTGTGCATTCTGTCAAATCGGTGAGAAGCCGACAGCGAATTTACAACAGCGGAGCCATCCTTCAGGCTCTAAAAGCAGATGAGCGTGTGATTGGCATTGCCCCTAAGATACAAGCGCAAGTATTTTTCAATGAAGGCGCAGTTGACATTACGGGAGTAATCAATGGTATAGACGCAGAAGAAGAAAGTCGGCTCTTTCACTTCAGCGACTATGTGATTGCAGGAAATGCACAAGATATCGCCATTGTCTCCAATAGCATAATATTAGGCAAAGGTTTGGCAGATAAACTATTGGCCAGCATGGGAGATGTGGTGCAAGTGACTACGATCTCCAATGAGCGATTCCCCCTAAAGGTGGTGGGCATTTTTCAATCTGGTGTACAGGAGTTTGATAAAGTACAGAGTTATGCCTCCCTAAGTACGGCACAAAAGATATTAGGGGAGCCCAACAGTTACATCACTGATATCCAGATCAAAGCAAGAAACATTGAAGACGCCCCAAAGATGGCAAAGGAATTAGCACAGTTGTTCGGCACGGATGCCGAGGACATACAAACCGCCAATTCTCAATTCGAAACAGGTTCCTTTGTACGCTCTTTGATTTCGTACGCGGTTGGCATCACCTTACTGATCGTGGCCGGGTTTGGCATCTACAACATACTCAACATGATGATCTACGAAAAGATGGATTCGATTGCCATTCTCAAAGCCACAGGATTTTCGGGTACAGACGTAAATCGAATCTTTATGATGATCGCATTGAGTATCGGCCTTTTCGGAGGTATGCTAGGCTTATTCTTTGGATTTCTCACCTCGCTGGGGATTGATCAGATACCATTCAATACCACCGCATTGCCAACCATTACCACGTACCCCGTCAACTACAGTCCCACGTTCTACTTCATCGGTTCAGCCTTCTCACTGGTCACCACTTTCCTGGCCGGATGGGCACCTGCGCAAAAAGCTAGCATGGTAGATCCAGTGATTACTATAAGGGGAAAATAGGATGAACAAAGCAGTAACTCTTCAAACCAACCAGATCAACAAGTGGTTTCGTGACCCAATAAGTGTGCATGTATTAAAGGACATCACTTTCAAGATCCACGCCCAAGAGTTCGTTTCCGTGATAGGAAAATCAGGCTGTGGTAAGTCTACTCTGCTCTACATTCTCTCTACTATGGATACCGACTATGAAGGTGACCTGATCATTGGAGGGGAAAACATGCGTGACCACACAGAACAGCAGTTGGCGCATGTGCGCAATGAGAAGATAGGATTTGTATTCCAGTTTCATTACTTGCTAAGTGAGTTCACTGTGTTGGAAAACGTAATGCTGCCAGGGCTTAAATTGGGACGCTTCCCAGAGGAACTAATCCGTGAGAAAGCGCTCAGCAGGTTAGATCAGCTGGGCATCAAGAAGCTGGCTGATAAGAATGCCAATCAGATATCAGGAGGAGAAAAGCAGCGTGTGTCTATTGCTCGGGCTTTGATCAACGACCCTAGCATCATCATGTGTGACGAACCAACGGGAAACTTAGATAAGGTGAACAGCCAAATCGTTTTTGAAATTTTTAAGGAATTAACTAAAACCTATCATCAAACCCTACTGGTAGTGACCCACGACCCTGACTTTGCCGACAACACGGATCGCATTATTGAAATGGAAGACGGAAAAATCATCAAGCAATAGAAACATAGAGGATTAAGCGTTTTTCACTCTACTTTCCCAGCCCAATCACCTTACCTAAGGATATCCCCAGATAGTCGGACATGGTGCCGTGGGTCTTGAGGGAAAGCCCGGCATACCAGCTCTCTTTGAACTTGTATTCTATATAATAACGCTGGTAAACTCGAGTTTTCTGGTCTCTATTCAGCGGGGTCACAAAATATGCTAGTTGTTGTCCAAGCAAAAGTCTTCCTAAGAAAATATAGTGCTGGGCACTAACCGAAGCATGCCAGCTGTGAAAATTCCAGCCCGTTTGCGACTCGTGCAGCTGCGCAAGCGCATCGTAATACACCTCTCCCCCTGCCCCAAGGGCATTTACCCTACTCAAGGGTTTTACCAAGCCGGTATTCAACCCAGTCACCAGCTTGTTGCGCTCAGGAAAACCTCTGTAGGAGTCTGCCGTGTGCGGTCCTGCAAATACATGGGTAATAATTTTCCAGCTTCTATCCCATTCTACCTGCAAAGGCTTTCGTTCTCGTGGTGTGTTGTTGTTCAATCTGTAGTCCAGCCCTAAACCAGTGGTGAGCATATTCATACCATAGTTGGGATATTGCGAGCCGCCATTGGAAATGTGGTTGAACTGCGCATTGAGATTCAGTTGGAGTGCGGGGCTTACGTTGAAATACAACTGACTGCCCAGTGTCACTCTAAAACTCACATGGTTGCTAAACAGTAAATTCTCTGGATTCGTCTGCTCATCGTAAATTTTGTTGAGGTAAATCAGCCCTGCTCCTCCGCGTAAGGACAATTGCACGTTCTTCTTGTTCAGCAAATAGGGTTCCGTGAATAGTCCCAGGCTGTGCCCACTTCCAAGTTGTGTCGGGTTTGCAAAATCGGTGTAAGTGTATGACACACCTGACTTGGTATAACAGCCGCAATAGTCGTATGCTGTTTGTGTGGCCTTGAGGAAGCTGAAATCCAATTCCAGCATCCACGGCACTCGCTCTGCAATTGGATTAGCATTGGTGCGATTGCCCACCACATTTCCCACCTGCACAGATGAACCCAAGTAAAATGTTCTGGTAGTGTCAGTAGGGATTGCAAAAGCAAATGATGCTTCCCAAGTCAAAAGGATAAACAAAATGCTGAGGCAGGGCTTCATCCTTTTAAGATACAAACATAGAAAGGAAGTCCCGAGTGGCGTGTTCAAAATACCCCACTTCAGGTTAGCTACTTAACTTTCAAAAAAACAAAAAGCCACCCCGGAAGTCCCGAGATGGCTCTTGCGAATTTAACCTACTAATCAATTGCCTTCTACAGGCAATGTAACTTTTAAGATGTTCGCATCCCTGCAAAGGGTATTGAAATCAGGAATTTCCTTGGTCACAAATGAATCATATTGTGCCTTCAATGGCTTCCACCTCTCCTCCAGAGCGGTGAGTTGTTCTTTCATCCCATTGGTCACGTAAGGAATGTTGGTATCCATCTGTCCGCGAATGAAAATATAATCTGCGCTAAGCTTATTTACAAAGTTGATAATATCATCATTACTTTCGGCTTTGCGCTGCACAATCTCTCCATCCCAAGTTTCCATTTTAGTTCTTAGTTCCTTCCCAGCATCAGCTACTGCTTTGTATTGTGCGCCATCGCCAATATTGCCTAAAAGCGTGGTGATTTGCGCACGTGCCGCAGCAATGCGGTTGACGGCACCATGGATTTCATTCAACCCTTGCTCCACTCTGAGCATCGTTTGATGTTGATCCTGGTAATCAGCATCTGTTGCTTTGATATGTGGGTGTGGCAGGATACTAAATGCCACGGTCCGCTCTGTTCCATTCATTTTCAAAGCGGCCTGATATTTTCCCGGAGGTGCCTTGTGTCCAGAGTATCTTCCCTCTATAAACACAGTTGGTACACCCAGTACGGTAGGGTAACGCATATCCCATACAAATCTATTTAAGCCCGCATCAGTAGGCAGTGTCGGTTCCGCATTAGGACCACCAGGATATGAAATAAAATCTTTGTCCTTCGTAGAGGTGTAAGTGCGCACCACCTTGCCTGCAGCATCTGTCACAGTCAACGTAATTTCCGTTTTGCTATCCGTGCCTTTCGGCAAATTGTAATAGAACACTACACCTGTCGGAGCATTAGTTCCGGCTGCACCTGCGTCTTCGTCAAAGTCTTCGCCAACTGCACCATCTAGTGTACTTCTACCGGAAACGCGCACAGCATCATCAGGCGTATACAAATGTAATCCCGTATTGGCTGCGTTGTATTGACGGTACATTCCCAAATCATCCAACACCCAGAAGGCTCTACCTTGCGTGGAAGCAATGAGATCACCTTGGCGAATTATTAGGTCTGTGATGGCTACTACTGGCAAATTCTGCTGCGAAGCATGCCATTGCTTGCCACCGTCAAATGAAACATAGAATCCTGTTTCTGTACCTGCGTAAAGTAAATCTTTGCGCTGATCATCCTCACGTACTACGCGCGTAAAGGCTCCGTAAGGAATGCCGTTGACAATCTTTGTCCATGTCTTTCCATAATCGGTTGTCTTGTAGATCGCTGGTGCGAAGTCGTTGAACTTATATCGCGTGGTGGCGATGTATGCGGTGGCATTGTCATGCGGAGAAACTTCAATACTATTGATCAGGCACTCAGCAAGGCCAGGAGGCGTTACATTGCTCCATGTTTTTCCTTCATCTCTTGTGATGTGCACCAACCCATCGTCACTCCCCGTCCAGATGACACCCGCCTCGTTGGGGTGAATCATTACATAGGCAAGGGTACCGTAGTTCTCACCTCCAGCCCCCTCGTTGGTATAAGGCACTCCGCTGATGCCCAATTTACTTTCTTCATTGCGGGTAAGGTCAGGTGAAATCTCTTCCCATGTCTTACCCATGTCTTTTGTCTTCAACAGCACGTTGCCACCATGATAAAATGCGTTTTCGTGCTTTGACCAAACCACCGGTGCATTCCAGTTGAAACGGTACTTCATGTCCTTAGGCTGCATGGCCTGAAACTGAATAGGCGCTGCCATCACCCGATGGTCTTCACCAGTTTCAGTATCTAGCACTTCTACCGTACCTTGATAGCTTCCCCCCATCACATAGCGGGGATCGTCAGGATTGAATGCAATAAATGCACTCTCCCCTCCAGCCGATGGCCACCACTCGTGTTCTGTGATAGAGAAGCCTGCAGGGTTTCTGGTTTGAATTTTTACAGATGAGTTGTCTTGCTGGCCTGCATACACATGATACGGAAACAAGTTGTCCGCGTTGATTCTATAAAATTGTGCTGTGGGCATATTGGCCTGTGTAGCCCAGGTAGCACCTTGATTGAATGTGATGGCCGCTCCCCCATCGTTGGAGATCACCATATTTTGATTATTGTTTGGATTGATCCACAGCTGATGGTAGTCACCGTGTGTACCCGAAAGTCTACTCCATGTTCTTCCACCATCGATAGATTTTAGTCCTGGAGAGTTGAGTACGTAAACGATATTTTCATTCTGCGGGTCAGATATTACTTCAATATAATACCAAGCGCGTTGTGTCAGGCGATGGTCATCGCTTACACGGTTCCAGTTTTTACCGCCATTCATGGAAACAAAAAGTCCACCTTTCCAATCGTGGGTATTACTTTCTACCAGTGCATATACTTTGTCAGGGTTAGATCGGCTCACGGAAACACTCATCTTTCCCAGCTCGTCTGGCAATCCCTCTTGAATTTTATTCCAGGTCTCTCCTCCATCAGTAGATTTGTACAAGCCACTACCCTTTCCACCACTGATCACCTGCCATGGTAGTCTCCTGTGATCCCACATGGCTGCATACAAAATGCGTGGGTTGGTCATGTCCATACTTAAGTCAGAACAACCTGTGTTCTCATCTATGTATAAAACCTTCTTCCAGGTCGCTCCGCCATCAATCGATTTGTAGACACCTCGGTCAGGTGCAGCACCGTGCAGCGCACCCTGTGCCGCTACAAATACTACATCTGGATTACCAGGATGGATGCGAATGTTGGCAATGTGGCGGGTAAGATCTAAGCCCATCTTCTTCCAAGTCTTCCCTGCATCTGTGGACTTGTAAACGCCATCACCATAAGAAGTAGTGACACCACGTGGTGCGTGTTCACCCATACCTACATATACTACATTGGGATCGCTATCCGAAACTGCAACAGCCCCCACAGATCCTGTTTTGAAGTATCCATCACTGACATTTCTCCAGGTGGTACCAGCATCGGTAGTTTTCCACACTCCTCCACCTGTATTCCCCATATAGTAGGTCAATGGATCACCAACAACGCCTGTCGAAGTAACCGAACGGCCACCACGATATGGACCGATGCTTCGCCAGTGCAAGGTTTTATAGAATTCGTTAAGATCTACGGAACTCGCAGCGGGGGTAGCAGCATTCGAACTGCTTTGATTCCTTCTTCGCTGTGCTTGAGCATCCAATACGAAGCTCAATACACAAAGGAGTATTATTATATGCTTTATCATGAGGTAAGGTTTTAGAAGCTCGAATATATACCTCTTTTCAAGTTTCAAGTAGTTAATATACATGAGTGGACGCAAGCAGTTTTGACCTACTTTCTTTTGTCTTTCTTCATTTTCTGAAAATGCAGTTGCTTGTATTTTACCTTTTCTACAATTTCCAAGGCACGTTTTATTCTACTATCAACATTCTTCACACTATTCACATAATGTGAGAGACCGCGTTGGGTAGCTGGTGTAAAGGTTTTCCATAATTTCTCAGCTTCCTCATCCTGATCTATTACCGCCTGCAGTTCTTCAGGTACATCAACGAGATTAGAATCTACCTGCCAAAACTCGACATTGACCGGATCTCCAGATTGAATCATCGCTTCCCTTCGCAGTTGAGCGCTCACCATAAAAAAGCGAGCACCATCTTTGCGGTGTTGGATAGCTAGCGCAAAGGGAGTTTTATTAAAAGTACCCTTTGTCCTAATGATTCCCTTGGGGGGCAATTGCGCCATGACCTCATCAGGCACAATAATAGCCGTATGTGTAAAACTTCGATGGAACGTTTCTAAGCGAGTAGAAAAACGAAATACTTTTGGATCACCCTTGGCCATTTGTGTTTTACTTTTCTGGTCAGTACACTATTTGAAACAAAAATATGCAGCTCGCAAGACTACTGTACCTCTTAAATAATTAATTGAAAGCAGTAATAATATTACGTATCTTCTCGCATAAACTGTAACCTATGGATAACATTTCAAGACGTAGTTTTCTCTTCCAGGCAGGAGGAATTGCGGCCATTCCGTTTTTGTGGGAAAAGCCACAATTAATATTATACAATGGCAATATCATTACTGTTGACCCAAAAAATCCGCGTGCTCAGGCGGTTGCCATAGCCAACGATCGACTGCTGGCGGTTGGAACCAATGAGGAGATTCGCGCCTTGAGCGGGCCACTCACCAAGTCAATGGATTTGCAAGGTCACACCGTAACTCCGGGATTTATCGATGCCCACTGCCACTTTGCCTCTTCGGGAAGAAGACATCTTATCGACATTGATTGCGAACTTGACTCGATAGAAAAAATTAAAGCAGCCGTTAAAGAACGCGCTTCCAAAACTCCTCCGGGTGAATGGGTCTTTGGCTTCAAGTATGATGATACCAAAACAAAGGATGGGAGATACATTAATCGAAAAGATCTTGATGAGGCGGCACCTAATCATCCGGTACTGATAAATCACCGAGGCGGTCATACCAACTTTGCTAATTCAATGGCATTCGCAAAAGCCGGTGTGAAAGAAGATGTGCCCAATCCTCCTGGAGGAATTTTTGACAGAGAAGACGGAAGGCTGACAGGTAGAACACAAGAAACTGCTGGTGACGTGTTTAATGGCTTGCGACCTATGCCCACCAAGGAAGACTTTGTGAAGGGCGTGGCTTATATGTCAAACTTATTGGCTAAGTCAGGTATCACCTCAGCGCATGACGCAGGTGCATCTACCTACGACATGAGGGCTTACCAAGAAGCGTACGGCAGAGGTGAGTTGAAGACTAGAGTATATGCGTTGATTCGCGATGGCTGGATCGACCGGATGATTGAAGCAGGCGTGAAAACCGGCCTTGGGGATCAGTGGGTCAAAGTTGGCCCAATGAAAACTGACATTGACGGTTCTATCTCAGAAAGAACAGCCAGGCTCTCTAAACCTTATATCGGAAGTAAGGACGACTATGGTCTGCTCACTAAAACACAAGACGAGCTTTACGAAATATGTCGAAAGGCTTATAGCAACGGATGGCAAATCGGAGTTCACTCCAATGGAGATGTAGGCATAGACATCACGCTATCTGTATTCGAAAGATTACAAAAGGAAATGCCACGCAAAGACCCGCGCTTTAGGTTGGAACATTGCACCGTTATCAATGATAGCCTTGTAAAAAGGATAAAGGACCTCGGTGCGATTCCTTGCCCCTTCTCTACCTATGTGTACTGGCATGGTGAGAAAATGAAATATTATGGAGAAGAAAGGCTCAAGGATATGTTTGCATTGCGCAGCTTCCTCAATGCAGACATCAAGGTGACACAAACATCAGACTACCCGCCCGGACCTTACGATCCATTGATGGCCATGCAATCGTCCGTAACCAGGACGGACTACACTGGTAAGTCATGGGGTGTGAATCAACGCGTGACGGTAGAGGAAGCGATCAAGATTGGTACTTTGCACGGAGCTTACGCTTCTTACGAAGAAAACAAAAAAGGCTCACTGGAGCCTGGTAAGTATGCTGACCTGGTGGTACTCGACAAAGATCCCACAAAAGTAGATCCATCTACCATTATGAAAATAAAAGTGGAGAAGACGATGGCCGGAGGTAAATGGGTATACGAAGCATAATTCTAACAAGTCGTCCCACTACGAGAATTAGTCGGACGACTTATCTTTAACCCTTAATAAGTAAAAAAATAAAATGCCAACAGCAGAATTGAGGTTTCCCGAAGTAAGGGACTATGTAAATGGAAAGTTCATTGACTCGGAAGGTGCCAAACTGGATATCATCAGTCCTCTGGATGGCTCTGTGATTTCGAGAGTTCCGCTCTCGGGTCGCGAAGTCCTGGACGAAGCCGTGAAAGCAGCAGAGAAGGCCTTTCCTGCCTGGTCGAATACGCCCATCAAAGAAAGAGTGCAGGTGCTGTTTAACTATCGCAACTTGTTGCAGAAATACAAAGCAGAGCTTACAGAACTTATTCGTCTTGAGAATGGTAAGATCGCCAGCGAGGCAGAAGCCGAAGTAGACAAAGCAATTGAGCTTACTGAATTTGCCGTCTCCTTGCCACAGATTATTCCTGGAGAAATTCTGGAGGTAAGCAAGGGAGTAGACTGCAAGACAGAACGAATACCATTGGGTGTAGTGGCTAGCATCTCCCCCTTCAACTTTCCTTGCATGGTGCCTAACTGGACCATTCCCAATGTGCTGGCTCTTGGCAACTGTATGATCATCAAACCTTCAGAGCATGTGCCACTGACGGCAATACGTCTAGCAGAAATCTTGAAAGAGGCCGGTTTACCAGATGGTGTATTCAGCGTGGTGAACGGCACAAAGGAAATCGTAGAAGCGATCTGCGATCATCCAGGAATTAAGGCCGTCTCTTTTGTGGGGTCCACTAACGTGGCTAAGATAGTTTATAAGAGAGCCACAGGAAACCTAAAAAGATGTTTGGCATTGGGTGGTGCTAAGAACCACCTGCTGGTGATGCCCGATGCACAACTTGAGATGACCGCTTCCAACATTGCAGCCTCAATGAGTGGTTGCGCGGGTCAGAGATGCATGGCCGCTTCTGCCATGGTGGGTATAGGAAAAGTCGATCATATTATTGCGAAAATATGTGAAGAAGCGAGGAAGATCGTACCAGGCGAGAACTTAGGGTCTGTTATTTCAAAAGAAGCCAAGGAAAGAATCGAACGGTACATCACCGAAGCAGAAAAAGCAGGCGCGAAAGTATTGGTTGATGGTCGCAATGCTACTGTGAAGGGGTTGGAAGGTGGCTTCTACGTGGGACCCACAGTGATCGACTACGTAAAACCCGACATGGCGATCGCCAAAGAGGAAGTCTTCGGTCCGGTTCTGGCAATTATGAGAACAGAAACAATCGATCAGGCACTTGATATAGAAAACAGTTCTACCTATGGTAATGCAGCAGCAGTGTTTACGCAGAGTGGTGGCATTGCAAAGATGGTAGCAGAGAAGGCCAGCGCAGGAATGATTGGGGTGAACATTGGTGTGCCGGTGCCTCGAGAACCTTTCTCATTTGGAGGTTGGAATGAATCACGATTTGGAACAGGTGATATTACCGGCAAAAGTTCAATCGAATTCTGGACGCAAATGAAAAAGACCACTATCAAATGGAATCCTGAAGCCAGGGTAAATTGGATGAGCTAGTTCTTAGGCAATAGGCATTAGTAATTAGTCATCTGGCACTGGTAAATCGAGTAAACTACCACAAATGCCTAATAACTAGTAACCGAGATGTCCAATGACGAATAGCTAGTGACTGCTAATTAAAAATAAAGAAATAACAAACTATCAACTAATACATTTATGCCCACAGTTCAAACTGCCTCTTCTGTAATGGAGGACAACCTCAATCACACGCTCTTCTCATGGTCAAAGCAAGGAGGGCTCAATCCGCTCAATATCAAAAAGACAAAGGGCGTATACATGTACGAAGCCGATGGCAAAAGAATTATAGACTTCTCCTCGCAACTCATGAATGTAAACATTGGCCACGGTGACACGCGTGTCAACGAGGCCATTATCAAACAAATGCAGGAGGTGAACTATGTGGTGCCTGCGGCCATCACTGAGATTCGCGGCAAGATTGGAAAGAAGATTGCAGAGATCGCACCTGAGGGACTTAACAAAACCTTCTTCACGCTGGGCGGAGCTGAAGCTATTGAAAATGCAATCAAACTCGCTCGCATTTACACAGGCCGGCCAAAGATAATTTCACTCTACCGTTCTTATCACGGGTCTACGCACGCGGCCTTCTCTGCCGGAGGAGATCCTCGCAAACATGCGGTGGACAGCAATCAGGTGCCCAACATGATTCATGTAGAAAATCCCTACTTCTACCGTTGCCCATGGCACAGCACTACACCGGAAGAGTGTGCTGAAAGAGCGGCCGCCCATATGGAGCAGGTGATACAATATGAAAATCCATCCAGCGTGGCTGCGATCCTTATGGAAGGTGAGTCTGGTTCCTCTGGATGCATCAAGTACCCTCCCGGATACTGGAAAAAAGTGAAAGAGATCGCAGACCGCTATGGTATCCTTACGATCTCGGATGAGGTGATGAGTGGGTTTGTGCGCACCGGCAAGTGGTTTGGCGTAGACAACCATGGTGTAATACCTGATATGATCTGCATGGCAAAGGGACTAACGTCAGGATATCTGCCCATGGGTGGTGTAATCGTGCACGATAAGATCGCCCATCACTTTGACGACAAACCACTTCCCCTGGGCTTGACCTACTCAGCGCACTCCCTGTCTTGTGCTGCCGCGTTAGCAGTGGTGAACATCTATGAAAGTGACAACCTGTTTGACAACACTATGAAGATGGGCAAGTATATCGAAGACCAGATCGAGAAGATGAAAGACAAACATCCCAGCATTGGTGACTTCAGAAATACAGGTTTACTGGGTTGTATTGAACTGGTCAAAAACAGAAAGACAAAAGAGCCAGTGACGCCATGGAACGCCAAGCCCGATCAGATGGATGTCACCAACAAAATGGCTGCAAAGATTCGCGAACTCGGTATGTTTACTTTTGTGCGCTGGAATTACATTTTTGTGGCTCCTCCCCTAATCATCAACAAGGAGCAAGTGGATGAAGGCCTCGACATTATTTCACAAGCCATCAGCATCGCAGATCAACATTGTAACTAAATCTATTGTCCAATAACACAAACCCAGAGATGAGATATCACCTCCCTACATTAGCTATTGCCCTACTATTTATTATCTCAGCCTGTTCAACCGAACCTGCTGCCAACCTGATTGTAAAGAATGCGAAAATTCACACGGTCAGTGATGTTCAACCTGACGCTGAGGCTGTAGCTGTGCGTGACGGAAAGATTGTGGCACTGGGCACATCTGCAGAAATGGAAAAATACGAGGGGAAAGATACAAAGGTAATTGACGCTGATGGAAAACTGGTGTTACCGGGATTCATTGACACCCACACACACGCCTTTTGGGGTGGTCAACGCCTCACCGAAATCAGTCTTAATGGATCGCAAACCGTGGAAGAACTTCAGCAAAAACTGAGGGACTGGATCGAAGAAAAACAAATTCCACCAGGCCAACCGATCTGGGGTGTAGGTCCATTTCCTAATGCGGAACTATTTGGAGGTGTGGGCTGGCCCACTAAGGAAATTCTTGACGTTGCTTCACCCAAAAATCCAGTGGTACTGAGTCGGGGTGGTGGTCATGCCTATTGGTTAAATAGTATGGCAGTTATGGAGTCAGGATTGGTGAAAGGGATGCCTCAACCAGATGGTGGCGAAATTGTGTTTGATATGAAAACAGGTGAGCCCACCGGAATCCTTAAGGAAACTGCGCAAGACATTGTAACTAGTGCAATCCCCCACCCCATCGATATGGCAGACATATTCAACAAAGCACAAGAACATGCCAACTCATTAGGATTGACAGGTATTACGATAATGCCACTCACCACGGGGCAGCAAGGAATGAATACGTTGAAGAAATTGGATCAGGAAGGAAATCTTAACCTGCGTGTCTACCTTGGATATGCACCCGTTCAATTGGATTCGCTCATAGCCGCTGGAGCGAAATCTACTGATGGCGATGACATGATTCAGATCGGGCCAATTAAAATATTTATGGATGGATCACTGGGTGCGCTCTCTGCATTCATGTACGAACCCTTTGCCGATGATCCTGGCAACAGTGGGATAGGTCGCTACGCAAAGGAGGACCTTAATGCGCTGGTAGAAAAAGCCAATGCCAATAATTTTCAAGTGGCCATTCACGGCATTGGTGACAAGGCCGTCACATGGGCATTGGATGCCATAGAGGGAGCGCAGCAATCCTCAGGACAAAAAGGCTTGCGCCATCGCATCGAGCACAATACCGTAAATACAATTCCAGATACAAAAAGATTTGGACAGCTCGGTGTAGTGGCATCCATGCAGCCCCACATTACGGGCACTCAAGAATACCGTGAAAGAAGGCTGGGTGTGGAACGCGGTCATCGTGTGGACATGTGGAAAACGCTGCTTGAAAATGATGCGATGTTGGCATGGAGCACGGATTGGCCTGTGAGTTCGCTTAACCCTATTGATATCATTTACGACATTGTAACCCGATATGAAGAGCAACGCCTCTCTATGGCGCAAGCCATCAAATACTACACGTACGGATCTGCATATGCATCTCACACAGAAGACACGAAAGGTACACTAGAGGTCGGAAAACTGGGGGACATGGTGATCTTGTCGCAAGACTTATTCTCTATCCCCACAGAGGACATCAAAAAGACGGAGGTGTTGTACACCATTCTTGGTGGTCGTGTGGTGTTCGAGCGATAGGTAGCCAAGATATCCCCTAACAAGAGAGCTACATCAGACAATTCGGATCCCAGGTATACTTCGATCCTTAACGATTCTGTGTTACCTTTACCACAGGTAACAAAGCAGTCAGGTATTTAGTGATCAACTTTTTCAAGAGTCGTAAGTTTTGGAAACGAGCCCTACTCATTCTAGTGCTTCTCCCCTTGTTGCTGCTCTCGGTCAATGTAGCAGTAGTGTACTACAAGCAAGATGCCATCGTGCAATACCTGCTGGAGGAGGTTAATAAGGACTTTAGGGGCAGCCTTGAGCTCGAGGGATCACACATCTCACTTTTCGAAAATTTTCCGTACATCTCCGTTGACCTGGAGGGTGTTACTGTATACGAGGACAAGCAGAAAAACACTACCCCCATTGTAGAAGTAGCCGACCTCTATCTTGGTTTCAATATCTGGGCGGTCTTGCAGAAGAGGCTTCAAATCAAAAACATTAAAGTTAAGGATGGCTCATTTCATATCATTCAACACCTGGATGGCGAATTTAATATTGTGAGGGCCTTGTCGGGCTCGATTGAAGATGCAAAATCTGATGAGTCTATTAGTCTAAATCTGAATAGCATAGAATTTCAGAATATTGATCTCACCAAACAAAACGAAGCCAACAATATTCTGGCGGAAGCCTATATCTATAATGCGATTTCCAAATTTTCCACTTCGCCCAACCACGTGGCTGCTGCGCTTGATGCCAGGTTTGAACTTAACCTAATCGTTGATAACGACACCACCTTCATCAAACACAAGATGTTTGAGCTTGCCACTGAGATGGATTTTACAAAAGATCAACAAATGCTAACGCTCGCTCCTACCGTAGTCAAACTTGGCGGGGCAGAGTTTAACATGAGTGGTACCATAGACTTCCTTCATGAAATGCTGCTCGATCTGGAGTTCAGGGGTAATAAACCCAACTTTGAATTATTTATCGCGATGGCTCCTGAAGAGCTGATACCCACACTGAGAACTTACGAAAACAGCGGGCAGATTTTCTTTGAGGCCTCTGTAAAAGGCAAGTCTTTGAATGGCAATAAGCCTGCAATCAATGCAAGGTTTGGCTGCGAGAATGCGTTTTTCAACAATCGCTCTGTTAACAAAAAGATTGATGAGCTTAACTTTGCGGGTCACTTTTCTAATGGTGAAAAGAGAGACATCACCACAATGGAATTTGGGATAGAAGATTTCAGGGCAAGACCTGAAGCGGGTAAATTTGGGGGCAAGCTTCTTGTTAAGAATTTTCAGTCCCCGGAAATTGAACTTCAAGTCGACACTGAATTCGAACTTGATTTTCTGGCCAAATTTGCCAACCTCACCAATTTAAGCGACCCAAAAGGAAAAGTCTTCCTCACCATGAATTTTAGGGATATTATCGACCTGGAATTTCCTGAGCGGAGTATTGAACAATGGAATGAAGCATATGCCATGCATCTCAGAACTGAAGATCTCAGTTTCACGCTGAACTCCTACCCACTCCCTTTTAAACAGGTCAATCTCAACATTGCCGCACAAGGGCACAAAGCAGAACTGACCAATTGCCGGATGATTGTGGGTGGTTCAGACCTTAATGTTAGTGGATTCATCAGCGATTTGCCTGCCATCCTCCATCACACAAATACGCCAGTAGAAAGCGAATTGAAGATTGAGAGTAAGAAGCTTGATCTATTCGAATTAACAGGTTCTGACTCCCTGAAGTCTTTTAATGAGCAAATCAAAAACCTTTCCTTGGGATTCACCTTTAATAGTTCCGCAAAGGCATTTACGGAATCCCCTCACCTGCCTAAGGGAGAATTCTTTATCGATGAGCTCTACGCTGATCTTCAACACTATCCGCACACCCTGCACGATTTTCATGCCGACATCATCGTGGGAGATGAAGATCTACAAGTGATCGATGTAGAAGGTATGATTGACAAGAGTGACTTCCTTTTTTCAGGTAGGCTAGGACATTACGACCTACTGTACGCAGAAGATCCGCTGGGTGATGCCAAAATCGAGTTTGACCTTTCCTCAAAACAACTGCAACTTGAAGACCTATTTTCATATCAGGGCGAGAACTTTGTACCGGAAGAGTACCGACATGAGGAGTTTTCAAACTTGCAGGTACATGGCTACACAGATCTTCATTTCAAAAAGGGATTGCGGTCGCTTGATCTGTTTGTCGATAAGTTCGATACCAAGATGAAAGTCCACCCAATGCGTTTTGAGAACTTCAGGGGCAGAATACACTATGAAGATGAACACCTGATGATAGAAGATTTCTCAGGCAAAATTGGTCATACAGATTTCCAGACCACATTGCACTATTACACAGGCAAAAACGAAGAGGTCAAGAAAAGAGACAACCACCTGGAGTTGACCGCCACAAGAGTGGACTTCGATGAGTTATTCCTATACAATCCTGCCCCACCCAGCAAAGCAAAAGACTCCGTCAATCATGATGCTGCTTTTAATATCTATGAACTGCCCTTTACTGACATGACCTACCATTTCGATGTGGGGCATCTCAATTATCATCGGTACAAGATCGACAACCTAAAGGGAGTGCTACGCACTAATCCCAACCACTACCTGTACGTTGATACACTCCACTTTCAAGCTGCGGGAGGCTCATTCGACATCAACGGATACTTCAATGGATCAAACCCCGAAGCTATCTACTTTAGCCCCAACATGAGGATAAGCAATGTAGATCTAGACAAACTGCTATTTAAGTTTGAAAATTTCGGTCAGGACCATCTTGTGTCAGAAAACCTACACGGCCAATTGTCAGGAACCGTCACTGGGAAAATCCACATGCACAATGACCTGGTGCCAAAGATTGACGATTCAGAAATTCACCTAGACATCAACGTCATTAATGGCCGACTTGAAAACTTTGTCCTCTTAGATGAACTGTCGGATTACTTTAGTGACAAGAATCTACGTAAAGTATATTTTGATACCCTCTCCAATAAACTAGACTTGAAAAATGGTGTGCTTCAAATTCCCGAGATGACGGTGAGTTCCTCTCTCGGGTTCATCAAGATCTCCGGTAAGCAGGACATGCAAATGAATCATGAGTACTATCTGAGAGTGCCATGGAAGCTGGTCACACAAGCAGCTGCCTCTAAGTTATTTGGTAAAAAAAACAGCGAAGTTGATCCAGAGCAGATCGATGCTATCCAATATGCAGATCCTGAAAAGAATGTGAAGTATGTGAACATTGAAATAAAGGGTACCGCCAGTAGCTACAATGTCTCCTTAGGTAAGGACAAGGCGGCTTCCAGCAACTAAGCTCGTCCCCTAATTGAACTCAACTACAAGCTAGATCACCAATATTGTAGAATTAGAATCCGCTATGCAGGCTTCATACTAAGCCACTCCTTAATCTCTCTATTTTTATAGCGACTTACAATTATGTCCTGTTCCGGTACTTGCCCATTAATATGCACAAGAAGTTTTCTGTTCTTCTCCTTAGAGATATACTTTATCGCATTTCGGTGCAAGATGAACTGTCGATTGGCCCTATAAAACAATTCGGCAGGTAGCTCCTGCGCCACTTGATCGAGAGTATCAAATTGCGAGTTGATCTTTTGATTCTCGGTCGTATAAAAAGTTATTATCCCATCCTCCAGCTGAATATGTGATATTTTGTCGAAATCCAACTGCAGGGTTCTCTTGCCCATCGAGACGAGCAATGCCTTTCTCTCACACTTCTTCCCTTCATGCTTTTTGGCTTGATGCATGGCATAAGTCAGGAATAGCAGATTTTCAATGGTAACAACTGCAAACGAAACCATTAAGTAAGCCAGATAGATCGATGGCGAAAAGTACCTCGGGTAATTGCGATAAAAGAAGAGGACAGTAAATACAAATATTACAACCACTGCGTTTACGGCAAGGAACTTCAGTATATTCTTCAATTGAAACAATCCACTTTTAAAAATTGTGTGCTTACATAAATTGGTAGCAATCCATGATGAAGTGCAGAGGATAAAGCCAAATGAAAAAATATTGAGAAAGAGAACACCGGGAAAAGTGTACCCTGTGCTAAATGGAAACAAGCCGTACCGAACATGAGTAATAAGCATAGACAGCAAAAAAATCACTCCGTACCTGATCAAGCCGTTGGAGATCTTGAAATCAAACACAGCGAGACCAAGGTCTTTTTCTACTTGATTGATGTAAGCCTTATGAGAAGTAAGCGAAGAATTCATTTTGCATACTCATTTTTTGGCCAATCCGTTTATTACCAGGAATGAACATGCAAAATAGACGGTCTTCAGGACTAATAAATCCCGTAATGGTGGGTATTCAGGCTTAGCTCCATCGCGATTCAAGGCCCTCTAATTTAGAGGCTCCTGTAGTTGCACAAAAAAAAGCAGCCCGATTTACGAGCTGCCTCAAGAGCCTCCTGCCGGGATCGAACCAGCGACCTACTGATTACAAGTCAGTTGCTCTACCAGCTGAGCTAAGGAGGCTTCAAAATTGAATCGCAAAAATAAAGGAAGTGAAGACTATTCCAAACGCCTTAAGAAACTGTTTTCAGCAATTTTAGCTGTTTTTTCAGCTCCTGAAGCTCGCTTGTCGCAAGCTCAAGCTTTTCATTGAATTGGCTCTTGAATTTCTCTGCATTTCGTGACCTTCCAAAGAACTCCATGTTGTTCTTTAGGATCGCTATGTCATTTTCTGCCTTATTGATCTGCTTGCGAATGTGCTGCTCCTTGTGGTGGATCTTGCGCTCACCCTGGGGGTCATTTCGTAATGTGGCCAACTGCATTTCCATAAGCACCCTGTCCTTATCAGCAGCTTCTAAGCCCTCAATATTGTCCAGGTAAGACTGCACGGCCTTGTCGTAACGCTTCTTGCTCTTATTTATCGTATTCTTTGGAACAAAGCCAATCCCATTGAACTGATCGATGAGGGTGCGTAGTTCGTCCAAAGATCCACTCTTTTGTACAGCCACCTTTTCCATTTCCTCACAGATCGCATCCTTTTTATTTAGATTTTGTTGCTGCTCCTCATCTAATTTACCAAACTGTTCCCTTCGCTGATTAAAGAAATAATCACAGGCGTTCTTAAACCTCTTGTAAACCTTTACCCTTTTCTTTTCTGGCACGGGGCCAATATTTTTCCATTCGACCTGCAGGGCTTTCAATGCATTTGAAGTCTTATCCCAATCCTTACTTACCTTCAGATCGTCCGCTTTTTTGATCAGCTCCTCTTTTCGTTTTAAGTTTTCCTCTCGTTCGCCATCCAATCTCTTAAAGAAAGCATTTTTCTTTCCAAAGAACTCCTTAAAAGAAGACCAGAACTTTCTGTTTATTTCTTTCGTATCGCTGCGACTAACAGGACCAATTGCCTCCCACCTCTTTTGGATATCCAGTATCTCTTTTGTTTTTTGATTCCACTCCTTGATGTTATCAGTGTCAAACGCAGTGAATGCAAGTACCTCCTGAATCACATTCAATTTTTCTTCCTTGTTCTTTTTGAAGGAATCCAGTAGTTCAACCATCATCGCATCGCGCCTCGCATACACCGCATCGGATGCCGCCTTAAAGCGCTGCCAAACGTCCTCCTTGTGTTCCCTGGAAACCGGGCCAATGTGTTTGAACTCATCATGAAGTGCATTCAATTCTTTGGCGGCCTCTTTTATGCTCTCCACCTTGTCAAGTTGTTCTGCGCGCTGGCAAAGCTCGATCTTTGCTTCCAGGTTCTTCTTCCTGTCAAGTTCAATTAATTCGAAGGAGATGTTGCGCTGATCATAAAATCTGTCAACTAATGCAATGTAGTTTGCCCATAAAGTACGAGAGTGATTTCCTGGCACTGATCCGGTTGACCTCCACGCACTTTGTATTTCCTTGAAGGCCTTGAAGCTGTTCTCTGTCTCCTCACCGTCTACCAGCGTTCTCAATTGCTCTAACAGTTGATTCTTTTTCTCGAGGTTTTCGTTCTTCTGAATTTCTAGCGCTTTGTAGTATTTATTGCGCTTACTGCGCAATGCCTTGACAGTCGCATCAAATGCCCTGTCGTGCTCATCCAAATTGAATTGAAAGTCCTCTGCAATTCCGCCATCGGCTAAAAACTTCTCCAGAGCCACAGACTTTTCTCCCTGCCTTATCTCCTCAAATAGGGGTTGGACTTCTTTGAGTATAAGATCTACTCGCTTAAATGATTTTTCCTCTGTCAGTGTCTTTATTAACTCTACGAATTGCTGCTTGGAAAAACCACTGTAGTCTCGCCCCTCTTCCTCCTCATGATCTTCTGCTGAATCCAAACGCTCCTCTAAGTCACTTTCATTTAAAAGTGAAGAATCACGTGTCTTGCGGGATGAATTTTTTGACTCAATCTGGTCGCTCAAACTGCTCTCGGCACCCATTTCCTTTTCTGCACTTAAATCCAATTCGTTTTCCATACGATTTTCACTAACTCGTACAATAACGGAAAAAAAATTGATAACCTTCAAATCAATTCTGCCTCGGATCTACCGGGTAATTGGAGAAGACAGAGAACCTTCCCCCCATACTTCTGAGCGATTCTTTCCACATCAAATCCGGATCTGTTTCAAACAACAACTCGGCGCTAAATTTATCACTTACGATCCAGGAGTTAGCTTCCATTTCTTCATCGAGTTGACCTTCAGACCATCCGCTGTAGCCTAAGAAGAACTTTAAGTCATCTTTGTCCACTTGCGCACTGTTTATCATCGCCTTCAGCGACTCAAAATTGCCACCCCAGTAAGTGTCCTCCGTTATTTGAACTGCATCCTGAAGATTAGCATAACGATGGATGTAATGAAGGGTATCCTGCTGCACGGGGCCCCCTACAAAAAGCGGAACATCAAATTGTTCTAGTTCTTCCATCACATCTCCAATCTTAGCGACAGAGGGCTTATTGATGACAAACCCAAATGAACCATCTTCATTGTGCTCACAAAGCAATACAATTGTTCTTTCAAAATTTGGATCAGGGAGGAATGGCTCTGAAACAAGAATTCGCCCTTTACCAGGTTGGAGCTTATTTTTGTACTTGAAGAAATCCATACTGTATATCTATAACGGCCAGTAAATTCTAAAGTTTTTCAATTGAAAATTCAAACTTCTTTATCGCAGGCAGCAGGCGAAAGAAAGTACTACAGATTGTAATATGCAAACTCAGCTTTTATTAATTTACATAAAAATCCAATAATCCAATGAAGGGTATCTCGGCAATCAGAAAGGAGTACACAAAGGCCACCTTGGATGAGCAATCCGTTGATGCAAATCCGCTTAAGCAATTCGAGGAATGGTTCAACAATGCCCTAACTTCAGAAGTGCTGGAGCCGAATGCCATGAATTTAGCGACCATTTCAGATGGCAGACCATCCTCTAGAATTGTGTTATTGAAAGGTGTTGAAGCTGGTAAGTTTGTTTTCTACACCAACTATCAAAGTCAGAAGGGTAAGGAGCTACATGAAAATCCCGCGTGTGCGCTAAATTTCTTTTGGCCAGAGCTTGAGCGCCAAGTTCGAATAGAAGGTGTGGCCACGCGTGTGGATGAAAAGAATTCTGATGAGTACTTCCAAAGCAGACCAAGGGAAAGTCAGCTTGGTGCATGGGCATCACCACAAAGTACATTGATTAAAGATCGTTCCATTCTTGAAGCACGCGCAAAGCAACTTGAACAGAAACACAAGTCAGACAAAGTGATACCAAGACCAAAACAATGGGGAGGATTTGCTGTGGCACCTCATGAAATTGAATTTTGGCAAGGCCGTCACAGCAGACTACACGACAGGATAGTGTATACTTTGCTGGATGGGAAATGGCAAATTAACAGATTGGCACCCTAGCGAATATCTGCAAGCGTGTTTATGCCAATGGTGCGATGAGCAGTAAAACCCTCACCATATCGAGCGCCCACGGAATGTCCTAGCTCCACCCCTCTTGCTTCCAGCATTTTCATAAATCCCTCGCTGGAAATAAAGGTTTCAGGCTCTTTACTAGATGGATCGAAAAACTGAGACTTGAAAGCCCGTATAGCTTGCATCTTCTTTTCCCAATAATCCGACACATCAACCACGAAGTCAGGTACTAACAATTGACTTTGAATGTAATTGTAGAAGAATTTAGGTCGCCAGGCTTCTTGCTTTGCTCCATCCGATTCCGACTCAATCTTTGGAAGACCTGACAAGAAGCAGGCGGAATATGCCAGTGCCGCACCTTTGGGATGATCGGGATGTCGATCGGTGACCGCATTGGCCAAAACTGTCTCTGGTCTGTATTTCCGAATTAGACTGATAAGACTTTTTTGATGGGCTTCATCATTCTCAAAGAAGCCATCTTTAAAATTGAGATTTTCTCTTACACTCAAGCCAAGGATCTTGGAAGATTCTTCAGATTCTTTGTCGCGCAAAGCAGCCGTGCCTCTGGTTCCTAATTCACCACGCGTAAGGTCAATAATTCCAACCCTCTTTCCAAGTGCAACATGTTTCGCAATTGTGCCACCACAGCCCAACTCTGCATCGTCAGGATGAGCAGCAAGCACTAGAATATCTAACTTCATTTGAAAAAAATCAATTGAGTACGGCTTCTTTCGCAGCTAAGAATTTTTCGGCATCCAATGCCCCCATGCAACCGGTGCCCGCGGCAGTCACTGCCTGGCGGTAAACCTTATCTGCCGCATCGCCCACTGCAAATACACCCGCCACGTTTGTGAAGGTAGTGCCAGGCTTCACCTTGATGTATCCGCTCTCGTCCATATCGAGTTGTCCTTTGAAAATATCGGTGTTGGGCTTGTGACCAATTGCCAGGAAGAAGCCTTTCACATCCAGCACTTTCTTCTCGTTAGTCTTGTTGTTGACTACGCGCACCCCGGTAACCCCACTGTCATCACCCAGCACTTCTTCAGTCTCCGTATTCCAGTGAATTTCAATATTTGGAGAATTGAGCACACGCTGCTGCATGATTTTAGAGGCGCGCATCTCGTCACGCCTTACAATCAAATGCACTTTAGGACAAAGTTTTGACAAATAAGTAGCTTCTTCTGCTGCGGAGTCTCCCGCTCCAACTACCGCCACTTCCTTGCCTCGGTAAAAATATCCATCGCACACCGCACAGGCAGAGACACCACGATTTGCGTACTCCTTTTCCGAAGGCAGCCCTAGATATTTGGCGCTTGCACCGGTAGCGATGATCACTGACTCTGCGAGGATAGTTTCCTTCTCATCTGCCGTAATTTTAAAAGGATAGGTTGAGAAGTCTGCAGCTGTAACCAACTTATAATGAATCTCAGTGCCAAATCGCTCTGCTTGCTTTTGTAAGTCAATCATCATTTGCGGACCATTGATACCCTCAGGGTAACCTGGAAAGTTCTCTACATCATTTGTAGTGGTAAGCTGACCGCCAGGCTCGCCACCTGTAAGCAGCACCGGCTTAAGACCAGCCCTTGCCGCATAAATGGCGGCTGTATATCCTGCGGGCCCAGACCCTATTATGAGTACTTTCAATGGTTCTTGTGACATGCTCCTTTATTTGAATTGATTCTAAAAAAAAGGTCTCAAACCTATTGAGACCCATCTAAGTTAGTGGACAAACATCATCAACCCAAATAAGGTTTCAAAGCTTTACTCCTTGAAGTATGCCTTAGTCGCCTAATTGCTTTTTCCTTTATTTGTCTCACGCGTTCCCTTGTAAGATTGAATTTTTCTCCAATTTCTTCCAAGGTCATGGCGTGCTCTCCATTCAAGCCAAAATACAATGCAACCACATCTCCCTCACGTTGTGTTAATGTCGAGAGCGCTCGTTGAACCTCGCGCCTCAGCGAGTCAGTCATTAGCCCGGAATCTGGTGTCTCCTCGCTCTCATTTTCCAACACGTCCAGCAAGCTATTTTCCTCACCAGATACAAACGGAGCATCCATCGAAACATGGCGCCCGGAAATTTTCATAGTGTCTACAACTTCAGCGGTGGTCACTTCCAGTACATCTGCCAATTCATCAGGCGATGGCTCTCTTTCATACTTCTGCTCCAGGGCTGATAACGTTTTTGAAATTTTATTGAGGGAGCCTACTCTATTAAGCGGAAGGCGAACTATTCGAGACTGCTCTGCCAAGGCCTGTAAGATAGACTGGCGGATCCACCACACGGCATAGGAAATAAACTTGAATCCACGAGTCTCATCGAAACGCTGCGCAGCTTTAATGAGTCCAAGGTTTCCCTCATTGATTAGATCTCCAAGAGAAAGCCCCTGGTTTTGATACTGCTTGGCAACAGAGACCACAAACCTAAGGTTAGCTTTAGTAAGCTTCTCGAGTGCAATCTGATCCCCTTCCTTGATTCGCTTCGCTAATTCAACCTCCTCATCTGCGGTGATCAGGTCTACCTTTCCTATTTCCTGCAAGTACTTATCCAGCGACTGACTCTCGCGGTTAGTAATTTGCTTACTAATCTTCAGCTGTCTCATTAAGCCCTTACTTTTCTAATTCTACAAAGAGTAAACACGTAAAAAGCAAAATATAGTTCCAAAAACCGGCTCTGTCAAGGATCAGGTCTGTGGCGTCTCTTCTTTTTTAGGTGGTCTTGGCAAAAGCACTTTTCTGGACAATCGGAACTTGCCGGTCTTCTTGTCAATATCAACCAATTTCACTTTCACTTCTTCGCCCACTTCCATCACGCCTTCCATATTTTCGAGGCGCTCCCACTTAATCTCCGAGATGTGCAACAAGCCATCTTTGCCTGGCATAAATTCAACGAAAGCTCCGAAAGGCATGATTGACTTCACTACGCCATCGTAAACCTCGCCTACCTCTGGCATAGTTACGATAGCCTTGATGCGCTTGACGGCCGCATCCATAATCTCCTGATTGCTACTGAAGACATTGACGATACCCTTGTTGTTAGCTTCCTCGATCACCACTGTAGCACCGGTAGTCTTCTGAATCTCCTGCACAACTTTTCCGCCTGGTCCGATCACGGCTCCGATCATCTCTTTGTCGATTGTGATTGTGTAGGCTCTAGGTGCATGAGGCTTAAGGTCAGCATTGGAAGTAGAAAGGGTTTTCTTCATCTCTCCAAGAATATGCATTCTTCCCTCCTTCGCCTGATTCAATGCCTCTTCAAGCACTTCGTAGGTCAGGCCGTCCACCTTTAGGTCCATCTGACAGGCTGTAATTCCTTTTTCGGTGCCGGTAACCTTAAAGTCCATATCACCCAGGTGATCTTCATCTCCCAATATATCCGACAGAATCGCGTACTTGCCAGTGGTGCTGTCACTGATCATTCCCATTGCAATTCCTGAAACCGGATTCGAAATCGGAATACCTCCGTCCATAAGTGCCAGAGATCCAGCACATACAGTAGCCATTGATGAAGAACCATTTGATTCCAAAATATCAGATACGAGACGAATAGTGTAGGGATAGTTTTCTTGATCAGGGAGTACCTGCTTTAGGGCACGCATTGCCAAGTTGCCATGTCCAACCTCTCTGCGACCAGGACCTCTATTTGGCTTAACCTCCCCCGTTGAAAATCCAGGGAAGTTGTAATGGAGGATAAACTTGTTCGAGCCTGAGAACATCGCTCCATCAATAAGTTGTTCATCCAATTTTGTACCTAATGTTACGGTGCTAAGTGACTGAGTTTCACCTCTCGTAAATACACTTGATCCATGTGCCATTGGAAGCACATTGACTTCTGTCCAAATGTCCCTCACTTGATTGAGCTTACGACCATCAAGTCTTGTATTCTCGTTGAGAACCATGTCTCTGCAGGCCTTCTTGTGCACTTTTTTGAAGTACTTCTTCACAAGGTCTGTATTTACGTCCGTGTCTTCAGGAAGGGAGGCAAGGTAATCGTCTAGCACCTTAGAGAAGTTCTCTGATCTAACCTTCTTATTGGCATTTTGCTGGCAGGCAATTTCGTAGAGCTTGTCATAGAACATCTTGTGCACTTGCTCTTCAAGGGCTTTGTCATTCTCTTCGTGATCAAATGCTCTTTTTTCAGTCTTACCGGCTGCTACAGCAAGTTCAACCTGCAATGCACACTGCACTTTAATAGCGTCATGGGCATGCTTCATTGCTTCGAGCATGTCCTTTTCTGAAACCTCCTTCATTTCACCCTCCACCATCAGGATGTTATCCTTAGATGCGGCTACAATAAGGTCTATATCAGCCTGTTCCTTTTGCTCAAGGCTTGGGTTAATGACATACTTTCCGTCCACACGCACCACCCGAACCTCAGAAATAGGTTCCTGCACGGGGATATCTGAAACTGCAAGAGCGCACGAGGCAGCAAATGCTGCCAAAGCATCTGGAAGGGCGTTTGGATCCCCAGAGAGCAACGAAATGCTTAATTGAGTTTCTGCATGATATGTATCTGGGAATAAAGGCCTTATGGCACGATCAACCAAGCGACTGATGAGGATCTCATAGTCAGAAAGTCTTCCTTCCCTCTTCAAGAAGCCGCCCGGTATCTTACCTGTAGAGGCAAATTTCTCCTGGTAGTCTACTGACATCGGAAGGAAATCGACTCCTTCTTTAGCGTTTTGAGAGGCTACTGCGGTAGCAAGCAACATGGTGTTGCCCATTTTTACCACTACGGCACCATCGGCTTGGCGAGCCAATTTGCCTGTCTCTACCGTAATTTCTCTTCCATCGGGAAGCTTACAGGTCTTTGTTATGATATTCAATTCCATTATTAATAGTTTATAGGTCAAGTCGGACAGACTGAACCCGTTGATTTAAAGCGAAAAGGGAACCAATGTCGGTCCCCTTTGCTATGTTATTCTTACTTTCTTAGATCGAGATCTGCTAATACAGCTCTGTAGCGGTCGATATTTACCTTTTGCAGGTAATTTAGAAGCTTCTTGCGCTTACCCACCAATTTCAACAACCCTGTCTGGGTTGAAAAATCCTTCTTTTGGCCTTTTAGGTGGTCTGTCAGGTGATTGATTCTATACGTAAATAGGGCAATCTGTGATTCTGGTGATCCAGTGTCTGTTTTGGCTTTTGCGAAACCATGGTTGTTGAACAGCGTCTGCTTTTTTTCTGTCGTCAAGTACATCGCTAAAAATGTTATATATCTTTATTTTAAACCGCAAAAGTAAGGCAAGAGTGCAAATAATGCAAATGCTAGCCTTCAGCTTGTTTCATGATTTTTCGCCCAATAAGCCACGTTTTTGCCTTATCCCAAATCACACGGTAAAAATCAGCTTCAAAGAGCCTTGCGTCAACGCGAGCTTGCCTCAGAAAGAGCAAACCAATCACGAACAGGATCGCGTTGGCAGTCCAAATGCCCACCGGCACGGAAACCATGCTTTGCTTTGCCCACTTCTCTCCCATCATGGTCATGATGTAAAACACAATGAAAAAGATAATGGAGGCCAAAACGGGCACACCTAGTCCGCCCCTTTTTATTATTGCGCCAAGCGGTGCCCCAATGAGAAACATCACGAGGCAGGCTACCGAGTTGCTGAGTATCTTATGCCACTGAATCTGAAAAACCTTGTATTCATTGGTATAGGTAGCTATCTGATTGCCGTAATTTAGTAGTTGACTTTTTATAAGTCGTGCTTGCGCTAATGCCGCGCTGATCTCAGCCTTATCCGCTTTGTGATTAAACATACTATCAGACCGAACCAAAATCAAGTTGTTAATCGAGTCGGGATTCTCGTATTCTTTGACAATGGGCTTCTCCCGATCGAGCACCGCTATATTCTCTTTCCCCGCAAGTCCCAGCTGTTGTTTATTTGATTTAGTTGCCGACAAGGAGTCAATCCGCTTTTCCTCCGCAATGAGTGCTGCGGGAGTAGCTACTGTATCACTTTTGAAATGGTAGAGGAAAGCGTGATGTCTGGACATGTTGAATGCGTTGTACTCCTGATTCCTGATTCCGTATCCCACAGAATCCATGTCCATTTCTAATTCCTTCAAATTTCGCATGATCCTGTTGCCCTGAAACCACTTCTTATCCGTGCGATTAAGACCGAACGAGGCCAAGTCAAACACAATTTGACTTTTAGAAAATTTCGTCTTTCTAAGATTCTGGCCAGCACCACCTCGGCCTGAAAAGTCCTCACCTTTTTCAGCACCCTCGCTATAATTGTAGCCATTGAAAAGCTCTAACTTCAGGTATTGATCGTTTAAGATCGTATACATTTTTCCTGAGTCCGCGATGGTCACATCTTTGTTTCCCACCTTACCCCGATGGTCGTAGATAATGATGTCATCCAGAGTTTGCCCGTCTGCATGCTTATTATTCACTTTTATGCTCACGTCTGGAATTGAACTAAAGAAGGTTCCCTCCTTTAAGTCTAAGGCTGGCTTTTTTTGTTTTATGTCGTAAAGTAGACTGTAGGCTTCAAGTGCTGCCTTAGGTACCATGTAGTTGTTGATATAAAATGCCACAACAGTCAACAACGTGGTAAAAATAAAGATTGGAAGCAGGCTTCTTACCAGAGAGATTCCAAGGCTCTTGATCGCAGTCAGCTCGAAGTGTTCGCCCAGATTTCCGAATGCAATTAATGAAGATAGCAACACGGCTAAAGGCATCGCTGTGGGGGTCGTAAAGATGGCAAAGTAGAATACCAAAGTTCCAAGCACATCCCAGCCCAAGTCCTTCCCAATGATGTCATCAAAGTACTTAAGCATCTGGATATTGAGCAGGATGAACACCACCACGAAGAAGGTGAGGAAAAAAGGGCCCAAAAAAGAGCTGAGGATGACCTTATCGATTTTCTTCATGATGCTTTCACAAAGTTAAGCCTTCAAAAACAAGGCCACTAATTTCGCCAGAAGGAAAAGCGCGGTATCGGAGTAAGCATACCAATAAAAAAAGCAGCCTAGGCTGCTTAAATGTAGCGCGGGGGAGAGTTGAACTCCCGACCTCAGGGTTATGAATCCTGCGCTCTAACCACCTGAGCTACCGCGCCCTCTCGGGTTTTAGAAGCAGTAAAACTACATCTAAAAGTGATTTGGAGCGCAAACTTACAAACTTTTGAGATTTTCACTATCCCAATCTATTTATTTGTCGTTCATTAAAAAATGGTCTAAATTAAAAACCAATCCACAACGCTGATGGCCAAAAAACTTTTTACAGAGGACTACGAAATACACGCTTCAGCAAAAATGTTGTATCCGTACATCAGCTCTGCCAGCGGGCTTTCAGAATGGTTTGCAGACAATGTGAATATTAATCCTGAGAAGATATACACTTTTGTGTGGGACAATGAGGAACACCGTGCTGTGGTTGCCTCTCATAGAACTAATCATTTTACCAAATTTGAATTCCTTCCGGAAAGCCAGGAAGATAAAAAGGATCCATCCTACTTTGAGCTTCGCATCGAGTTAAATGAACTAACACAGACGACCTTTCTGAAAGTCACAGACTACTCTGGATTTGATGACATCGATGAACTTAGAGACTTATGGGATAGTCTCATTGATCAACTTCGATCTGTCGTGGGCGGCTGACCATTAGTAGCGCGCTCACCAAAGAGCCATGCAGGTCTCACCCGTTTCTTCACCAACCCAAACCTTTGCTTGGTAATTTTTTCAATGTGATCTGTCGCTTCTTGTACGGAATCCGTAAATAAGATGAGGTTAAGATCAGTTGGTGAAATCGTTCCCTGCTCTACCATCACTACAAGCATTTCGCGAAGTGACTTCCAGTAATCGGTGCCAAACACCACAATAGGAAATTCCTTGATTTTGCCTGTTTGTATAAGCGTCATTGTCTCGAATAGCTCGTCCATTGTGCCGGCACCGCCCGGCATCACTACAAAAGCATAGGAATACTTTACTAACAATACTTTTCTCACAAAGAAATGCCTGAACGTGATCACCTTGTCCAAATATGGGTTAGCGCTTTGCTCATGGGGTAATTCAATGTTGCACCCTACCGTCCGCCCACCAACTGCTTTTGCACCCCTGGGTGCTGCCTCCATAATACCCGGTCCACCACCAGTCATGATGGTAAATCCCAATTTTGAAATTGAAGCACCCAAAGACTCTGCTGCTTGATAGTACTTGTTGGTCTGCTCAAAGCGGGCAGATCCAAAAACGGTGACGCAGGGTCCCACAAAGTGAAGTTTTCTAAAACCTCGCACAAACTGGATTGCCACTCGCAACACATAGAAGAACTCTATGCCCCTACTTGCCGGTCCTTCTAAGAAAAAATGATCTTCGTGAATTCTACTTACCTTCATAACTACATATTAAACCAATAGGTGAGCTTCACCACCAAAGACCTTACTTTCGGACTAAAATTCTGGTTTGGCTGCTCAAAGGAATAAAAGTAGTTATCGGTATACACTATAAACAAATCTGAAACAGGTTTAAATCGCCATTGAAATCGTGAATTGATGTTCAAATTGTTAAACTGGCTATTGTACTGGAAGAAGGTGGTAAAAAACACAGATCGAGATAGGGTGAGATCAAGCCGGGGTCCAACAAGGTAAATGTCAGCCGATTGATAAGGCTCTGGTAGCTGAATCCTGTTGAAATCAAAATCCATTGAGATCACGCCATATGGCTGAATCCTGTAGTTGAGCGTACTCTTTAATCCCACAATGGTTCCATTAAAATACTCACCAGCTATGGCACGCAACTCCACATTAAAAACCTTCCGAGGGTCAGTCCTATAGTTGATTTCCACATTCGAGTAATTATAATCTGTAGAGTCCGGCAAAGGCACTGCCCCCACCTCATCTGGCGAATTGGTTGGATCAAAGTCTCTAAATAAGTAGGTGTAGTAATTATTAAATGTTGCATTCAGACTCCCACTGTTTTGAAATGAAAATCCATATCCCAGTTTTTGTTCGTGATCGGTGTATCCATAAACATCATCCCATATGTAGGCTAAATCAAAATTTGGCCCATGGTTGATAATAAGATTTGAGGCCGGGAAAAAGCGATAGTTACCAGAAGGAGAAACTCTTTTGAACCCATTTCGCGGAGTGAATCCCACAGCAGGATCATAACCCTGACCGATAATTTGGTAAAACACATTCCAATCAAGATTCTGTGTGCTGTATAAAAATCCAAAACCTTGCGTAAAGGAGTCGTCTATTTTCTCGGGAGTAAACTGCTTGTGATAATACAAGCTCCCCGTGATCTTGTTATTTAAGAAACTGTAATTATAATCGGCACCTAACACTCGATTAAAGTCATAACCCTCCACTCTAAAATCGGAAGAGTCCACCTTGAACTGTTGACGATTTACAAAGATCGCCCTGATGTTTGAATTACTTCCAATTCTCCTTTGCGTGGTGGCAACAGTATAATTGTAGGAAGGTATATTGGATTCATCTACGGCTGCTGTCTGCATATTAAGAAATCCAACCCGCCACCGTTGATTGAGGTTACCGCTTAAGCGGGCACCATAGATGATTTTATTCTGCACATTTACCCCCGTGAGCGTATCTCTCGCTACGCCTATTCTTCTTGTGAAGAAAGGCCTGTTAAAGGGATGCCCGTATGACGAAAACAAGTCCGCGTTTTCCAGGAAAAACTGCCTTCGTTCAGGGAAAAATATTTCAAACCGATTGAGATTAGTGACCTGCCTGTCCACCTCTACTTGAGAAAAATCAGGGTTAAAAGTGAGATCAAGGTTCAAAGAAGAAGTGACCGCAATCTTAGCATCTCCACCAGCGCTAAATTCAGATTGTGTGGGTCTTTCATTCACGAAATCCTTGTCGAGTGCTGTTGCCAAGTACGGAATAATAGAGATGTTGGTACTAGGCCTCTGTGGCGGTTGGTCCCATTCCAATACGCCTGTGTAGTTCAGGTTGCCCAACTCAAAATTCCGTGGTGTCCACGGCCATACTGCCCGCTCGTTCTCCTTACTGTCCTGTCGATACAACTTGATATTCCATGTATTTGACCCAGATTTAAAACGCAAGGTTTTAAAAGGAATTGCAAATTCAGCCACCCAGTAGCCATCATGAATCGTGGTCTCTCCATACCATTTATTATCCCACGAAAGGTCCAGGTCCTGCCCTCGTAAGTAACCATTTGAGATCAAGCCTTCGCGCTGAACCCCGGCCGGACTGAGGCCGAAGAAAAATCCGTTTGTTAGATCCTGAAAGGGATCAAAGATAACTGAAAGGCCATCCAGACCCGGACCGCGAAAATCCCTGCGAAGAGAGGATATCACATAAGGACCAGGGTTGTTGTCATAGGCAATCGCTCCAATGTAAATGAACTGATCATCGTGCGTCATCCGAAATTCAGTTCGCACCCGAGAGGCGGATGTGTCGTAGGGAAACTGCTGCATTAGCTGATCCATCACCACAGCATCCTTCCAACTGTCTTCATCCAAAGCTCCATCCAATTCGATAGCTGAAGTTGCTTTATATATCTTAAAGCTAGGTCTTGGACCTACTCTAGAATGTACTTGAGAAAAAGCACTGAAAGTAAAAAACCAAAAAACTAAGGCAATGACACCGTTACGCATGTATGAAAAAATTCCTCATGGCTAGATACAAAAAAAATATTCTTAGCATTAAAAAATATGATGGATGGAAGCAATAGCGATTGCAATACCGCCACTGACATAATTATTCGAAGATGGCGCCTGCAATTGTCGCTGTCATCATAGTGGCCAGGGTAGCTGCCACCATTGCACGAAGGCCGAGCTTAGATAAATCTCCCTGACGACCTGGTGCCATGCCCCCTATTCCACCAATCTGTATGGCAATTGAACTAAAGTTGGCAAATCCGCACAGTGCGTAGGTTGCAATTCGTATAGACTTGGAGGACAACACCCCGTCACTTTTGAGTTGTGCTAAGTCCAAATATGCCACAAATTCGTTGATCACAATTTTCTGTCCAAGCAAACTTCCTACGTATAAAGTCTCGTTCCACTCCACACCCATTATGAAGGCGAACACCCTAAAAATTTGACCGAGAATATATTGAAGGGAAAACCCATTAAACGTTCCATTAGTTGATGTCCTCACAAAATCATTCATGCCTGTGAAAGCACCAATCAAATCTACAAGTACCCAATTCACTGCATAAATGACTGAGATAAAAGCCAGCAACATCGCGCCAATATTTAAGGCGAGCTTCAACCCATCAGCTGCTCCCGTAGCTAGTGCGTCAATCACATTTACACCTATCTTCTCTCTGTTCACTTTCAATTGCCGGTCAATCTTCTCTGGTTCAGATTCTGGCACAAACATCTTGGCCAATACCACTGCAGCTGGCGCATTCATAATTGAGGCGCTCAGCAGGTAACTGGCAAACATTGACTGCTGGGCTAAATCACCTCCGCCCAGAAAGGACACATATGCGCCAAGTACACTGCCAGCAATAGTTGCCATACCACCTACCATTAAACAGTGCAATTCCGAGCGAGTCATCCCGGCAATAAAGGGACGCACAAGTAGTGGTGCTTCAGTTTGACCGACAAATACATTGGCAGCTGCGGATAAACTTTCAGAGCCAGATAAACGCATGGTGCGTGTCATAATCCACGCAAAACCAAAAACGATCTTCTGTAGTATGCCGAGGTAATATAACCCCGCTGTGACCGAAGAGAAAAAGATGACAGTCGGCAAGGCTTGAAATGCGAACAAAAACCCAAGGCTATGACGAACATCCGGGTTTCCTTCACTATTGCGAGCGAGATCACCATAGAGAAACTCCGCACCTTTCTGAGCAAAACTCAGGAGGACAACAAATTTATCGCTTACGAAAGAGAACGCCTGCTGGGCAAATTCTACTTTAGCGATAATGACGCCAATAATGATTTGCAGTAAAATCCCTACGGCTACCAATCGCCAATCAATTGACTTGCGGTTGCCCGACAACAAATAGGCCAAGCCCACAATTATCAATAATCCGGCCAGGCCCCTAAGGTAGTCCATGAAAATTATTGAAAAGTGCTAGTTTCGTTTGCTGAGCTCATCCCTGATTTTGGCTGCTCTTTCGTAGTCCTCCTTTTCTATGGCGTGCTTGAGCAAATCATTGAGCTTATCCACTGATTGGTTTTTTAGGTCATCAGTACCCTTCTTCTCCTTCTTCACACGCACCTTGGGTTCAGCTTTTGGCTCAATCTTTTCCTCCTCATCTTCTTCATCTGTGAGGACAATGCCTGCCTCTGCGAGAATATTTTCTTGTGTATAGATAGGGGCATCAAACCTTAGGCCGATTGCAATAGCATCCGAGGGTCTTGCGTCAATCTCTTGTTTCTTCAAGCCATCCGTGCAGACAATCTTGGCAAAGAAAACGCCCTCCTTCAAATCAGAAATCACAATTTCTTCCACATGAAAATTAAAACCATTCGCAAATGACTTAAAGAGATCATGCGTCATAGGCCTGTTAGGGATAATCTTTTCAATCTCTATCGCAATAGCCTGAGCCTCAAACATGCCAATAATGATGGGCAGCCTGCGGTTACCTTCCGTTTCACCAAGTACCAGTGCAAATGATCCAGTTTGTGATTGACTGGATGAGAGTCCTAGTATTTCTAACTTTATCTTCTTCAATGTCTCCGCAGCTCTAAAACCGAATTTAAATAAATATTAACAAACCGCTCAAATTTGGACTGGTTAGTTAAATAATAACTATTTAGCAGCCTTTAGTGCCTCGGTAAGTTTTGGCACTACATCAAATGCATCTCCCACAATACCATAATCTGCCGCCTTGAAAAATGGCGCATCTGCATCCTTGTTAATAACTACGATGCACTTAGAAGAATTCACTCCTGCCAAATGTTGAATAGCTCCAGATATTCCAATGGCTACATATAGTTGAGGGGCTACTTTGACTCCGGTTTGCCCCACATGCTCATGGTGCGGTCTCCACCCGATGTCTGACACGGGTTTGCTACATCCTGTCGCAGCTCCCAGTGTCTTTGCAAGTTCTTCCAACATGCCCCAATGCTCCGGGCCCTTCATGCCACGGCCACCGGACACAACGATCTCAGCTTCGGGCAATAAAATGTCTCCGGTTGCTTTATCCGTTGCCGTAATTTTGGTGCCAAAGTCATCTTCAGAAAGTGTAGCAGCAAAAGCAGATACGGTCGCATTAGACCCGACTTCTTTCAACTCCACAGCATTCTTTTTGATTCCAATAACCTTCTTTTCATTTTTCAACTCCACTTGAGCAAAGGCTTTGCCAGTGTAAATGCTTTGTTTTACTATATATCCTCCGTCAGTTTTTGGTAATTCGATTACGTTGGAGGCTAAGCTAGCTCCCATCTTAATGGCAACACTTGCACCCACCGGTGTTCCCAATGAAGAGTTTGCCAACACTAGCGTGTCTGCTCCTTCCGCCTCCATGGCCTGCATTAGTACTGCAGCATAAGCCTTGATAACACCCTGGTCAAGCCTGGCATCCGCGACTGATAGCACCTTGTTTGCTCCATATTTTCCTATTGCCTCAAGTTCTCCACTGTCAATAGTCCCTAATGCAATTGCAGTGACAGCATCTCCCATGGCATGGGCAAACGCCACTGCCTCAAGTGATGTCTTCTTAATTTTTCCATCCGCACTTTCTACAAAAACTAATATTGCCATATTTTATTCCTTCAGATTATTATAAAACTTTTGCTTCATTTTTGAGTAGCGTCACCAGCTCGGATACATTATCCTCGCTAATCATCTTCACCGCACCTTTGGCTGGCGGCAACTCATATTTCTTAAAATCCACAGGCTTATCTACAGCCTTGGGCTCCACGACATTCAATGGTTTTGTTCTAGCAGACATGATCCCCCTCATATTCGGAATTTTCCACTCGGCAATCGGCTCCTGGCAGCCCGCTACAAGAGGTAACTTTGCCTCCAGAGATTCCTTTCCACCTTCGATCTCCCTTTGCATCTTCACTAAGTCTCCCTCAATATCAAGTTTCATAACGGGCGAAAGTGACGGTATACCCAACATCTCCCCAACCATGCTATGCACAACTCCTGTGTTGTAATCGATGGATTCTCTTCCCATTAGCACCAGGTCGAACCCTTTTGCATGCTCCGCAATTTGCGAAGCCACAAAAAATGAATCCGAAGGGAATGCATTGACACGAATGGCATCATCCGCACCAATAGCCAATGCTTTTCTAATGGTAGGTTCAGTCTCAGCCTGTCCTACATTAAGCACTGTAACCGTTGCGCCCATCGATTCCTTGAGCTCAATCGCTCGAGCAAGCGCATAGTCATCGTATGGACCTATGATGAACTGAACCCCTGCTGCATCAAACTTCGTGTTATCCTCCACAAAATTGATTTTAGAGGTTGTATCCGGAACGTGACTTATGCAAACTAATATCTTCATACTACTATCAACAAAATGATTATCAAATCGTTAAACAAAACTCTTGTAAATTGCGCTCAAGATACTGCCTAAATTGGTAAAATAGTAGCTTATAGGATCGAAAAACAAAATGAACCGGGCACGGCTAATACAGTTAGAAAAATTTGTCGAAGAGGATCCCACAGATCCCTTTAATAAATATGCACTGGCTCTTGAACTGGCCAACGAAGATCAGTCGAGAGCTTTGGCTCTACTCACCGATATTATAAGGGTTTCTCCCAGCTACGTACCCAGCTACTATCAGGCCGCCAACCTTTTTTTGGAACAGAATAGGCTTGAAGAAGCGCGCATCGTAATAGAAAAAGGCATAGTTGCTGCACACCAAGCCAAAGAACCAAAGACCATCGCGGAGTTGAAATCCCTACTAGAGGAATTGGACTAAGGAGCCTCTATCTTGGTGTCATGAAATGCCGCCCCCTGCCAGCCGGTATCGCCATGCACCCAGAAATTGGTGACTCTCAATGAGGTAAAGAAAGGCATCTGATCCTCTACACCCTCGATATCCATCCGCCCCGACACAATTACCCCAGTGCTGCTGTGCACGCGCAATACCGTATCAGATAACTCTTACCTGGTAATGACCAGCAATCCCTCCTCCATTTTATTTCTCCGCTTTCTAAGGTAACTCAGCCAATCCCCCTTTTCAATAGGTTTCGAGTTTCCATTCGTGTGCAGGTAGTTTTCCGTGGTCCAGTCGTTCAACAAATCCACATCATATTTTGCAAATGCCTGATTGAATACTCGAATAGTATCACTCAACGAATCTAAATCCAGAGTTCTTTTTTCCCGACTAACACATTGATTGAACAAAATCATAGCTGTAAGAAGAAGCTTATACATTATAATCTTATTTTTTTGAAACTATTTTATTGTTGGATGCGTTGTTTAATAAGAGTACAAAAAGAATTCGTAAGAAATTCTTGCATTAACTATTTGTGAAATTACTCAAATAGTTTTCAATGTGTGCATTTTGAATGTCTTGAAGTTCTCAAGACCATTAACATTTAAATCTTTAACAAATGAATACTAGCACAAAAGTAGTAGGCGGAATTTTATTAGGCACTGTAGTAGGTACAATATCCGGACTCCTGCTGGCCCCTACCAGTGGGAAGAAGATGCGCCAAAAGCTAAGTTCTAAGTCACAGGACTTATCGCGTGAGCTTGCTGACAATGCAAACGAGTCGCTGAAGGAGGCAAAGAAAATTTATAATAAAGTCCTCGATTCTACAGCCAGGAAAGGTAAGTCCAGCATTGACAACCTCACCGAATCAATTAGTGTTCAATAAGAAAGCAAGTTGTCACTGTATTAAATAGATCACGTTTTAAAATCAAGTAGTTATGAATAAGGAAAAAGAAGACATAAAAACACCAGACCTCGACACAAACTGGAATGATTTGAGAGGGAAGATTAAAAAAGAATTTACCAACGTAACAAACGAAGATTTGCAATTCATGTCACGTGGTGAGAATGAATTAATTGGAAGATTACAAATCAAAAGCGGTCGGACAAAATCTCAGATAAGGGATTGGATAAAATCGTCAGGTAAAATCATGTAACTCCTTTCAATTCCAGGGAACGTAAAAAAACCACGGCTGAGCTGTGGTTTTTTTTGTTGGCTTGGCACGTTACATCTGAAATACAATCTTACCTACCTTATTTGTCTTTGTGATATCCGCAAAGGATTCAGCTATTTTGGAAAACGGACGAATTGAGTCAACAACTGGTCTAAGTTCGTGTTTACTTACAAATGCAAGCATATCGTTAAACTCAGAATCATTGCCCATGGTACTACCCTGCAGGCTGAGTTGATTCCAAAACATACGGTAAAGGTCAATTTCTTTTGGAAGTCCGTTTGTCGCGCCATAGAATACGATTCTGCCCTTCGGCCTTAGTATCTTTAAATAGCTGTTTAGCTGCTCTCCACCTGCGCTATCAATAATCAAATCGAAACCCCCTTTCGTCTTCCATAGTTGGTCATAGAGATCTTGTCTCCGATAATTAAAAGCACCCTTTGCCCCCATCTTGAGGGCTTTCTCTATTTTTTCATCACTGCCGGAAGTGATATACACGTTGGCTTGAGCTGCTTGTGCAAATAGAAAAGCAAATTGTGCAACCCCTCCACCAAAGCCTGAAATGAGTACGTTCTGATTCGGCTTAAGTCCTCCTCTCTTGAAAAGGGCACGAAACGCAGTAAGTCCTCCCAGTGGCAAGGTGGCTGCCTGAAGAAAGTCCAGATGAAACGGTTTGTGATGAAGTCTATCTACATTCACCAGCAGGTACTCAGCGAATGTACCATCCACGGGCATTCCCAATATATGATAGTCGTGGGACTGCACTTCAGGGTCATGGCCCCAATCGATGTTTGGATTGACTACCACCTCCTGCCCTACCCATGGTCTATGTATTTCGTCAAATACCTCCTCCACTACCCCTGCGCCATCCGAACCAAGTGTGACCCCATACTTGATGCGAGGGTATTTTCCTTCCATAATCCAATGATCTCTGCGATTCAAAGCGCTGCCTTTCATCTTCACCAATGCCATTCCCGAAGAAAGTTCAGGTTTATCCACTTCCTTAATTTCAATCTGACCAGGACCAGTTAGGAGTAACGCTTTCATAATCATTAAGATACTAAGCGCGTTGGAATTTTAAAAACGAAACAGGAGAGATAAAAAAGCACTGCATTCAATGAGAAGGAAGTTAAAGTACGATTCCTTCTTTGATAGCGTACTTGACAAGTTCGGCAGTAGAGTTGACATTCAACTTTTCCTGTATGTTCTTCTTATGCGTCTCCACTGTTCTGGTACTAATGTCTAGCTCGGCTGCAATTTCTTTGTAAGACTTCCCCTGAGCAAAACCCTTCAACACCTCCCGCTCGCGAGGAGTAAGCTGCGGCTCATTGGCGGGTTGCCTCCGCGCAGTTAGTAACGAAGTAAACTGACCTCCATAATAGGTCTTACCTTCTGCTATCGATTCTAGCGCCTCAATGTATGTCTCTTTGCCCGACTCCTTAGATATCATGCCCTCCACGCCTGTATTAAAGCAATGGCGGATCAAAGCTTCATCGGTCTCTGCTGTCAATATCAGGACCTTAGTCTTGAGACTTTGCCTTTTTAATTTTTCTGCCACAATTGCCCCATTTTCGCCTGGCATCCTGAGGTCGAGCGCCACTATATCGGCAGGAGTATGCGCGAACAATTCGAAAAATGCTTCGGCATTGCCAGCCTCCCCCACTACTTTGAAACGTGGCATTCCAAGTAGCATCACTTTTATTCCATCGCGCACAATCCGATGATCATCAACGAGTATTATTGTTTGAAGTTGACTCATTTAGCTAGATTAGTCACAGGAAGACTAAAATAGAAATTACTACCATCTCCAAGCTTACTTTCCACATAAATATTTCCACCATTTCTTTCTACCAATTCCCTACACAACATAAGTCCGATACCAGTCCCCTTTGCGTTGGAATTTCCCACCGTATGAACTTCTCCAGAGGCTTTGAAGAGTTTTGCCTGGTCCTCCATACTTATACCAATTCCCTCATCCTTCACTCCTAGTGTCACCAGGTTATCTTTGCGACCGGCAAAGATCGTAATCACACCTCCAACATTGGAAAACTTAATGGCGTTAGAAAGCAAATTACGCAGCACAATTACAATCATATTCTTATCTGCGAATGCCTCCGTCTTTTCCGGAACAAAATTATTCAGAACGATCTTTTTTTCCTGAAGTGAGGGTCTTAGTTGCGTAATTACCTCCTCCACAAGCTCATCACATCTGATGATAGCCGGATTGTACGATATCGAACCTGTTTGTGTAAGCGCCCATTCCAACAAATTGTTTAAAAGTCTGGTGAGGTCCATTGAAGATACGTTCAGATTCCTCAAGTATTCTTCAATCTCCTCTTGCTTAAGGTGTTTCACATTGTCAGCCAAACTTCGTGTCAGGTTACTAAAGGCAGACAAAGGGCTTTTTAAATCGTGAGAGATCACAGTGAAGAGTTTGTCCTTAAATCCATTTAATTCCTTTAGCTCCTCATTCTTCTGATTCAACATGTCCGTTGCCCTCTTCTTAGTTCTAAATCTACTGTAGAATAAAACAGCAATGATTCCAAGAAATCCTGCAAGCATAATGAGATTATTGCGCCACTGCTTTTCCTCACGTACCTGAAGATCTTTAATTATGGAATCTTGTTGAAGCTGCACGATCTGCTGCTCTTTCTTTTCAGTTTCATATCTGGTCTGCAGCTCAGAGCGAATATTTTCTCTCTCAATATTAAAAAGAGAGTCCTTTAAACTTCCATATTTTGTTTTGTAGAAGTATGCGCTATCGTAGCGCTGCAATCCGGCATGTATCTTACCTAAAAGGTCGATCGCATATAACTCATCTAGTCTGTAACTGTACCTCTTACTGATTGACAAAGCCATATGCGTTGCTTCCAACCCTTTTTTGAATTCACGCATGGCCAGATAGGTTTCTCCCAAATTCAGATAGGCCTGTTCCTCAGCAGCACTGTAATTGATGTCCTTGTAGATTTGCAAAGCCTGATTGAAGGCCTCAATTGCCTCCTCATACCTTTCCAATGCGGAGTAGGCGGTTCCCAGATTCATCACCGTATTGGCATAGCCTTCCTGATTTCCGACTCGCCTGAAAATTTCTCTGGCACGCTCATACTGAGGGATTTCTTCTTCGCTTCCTTCCAGATATCCAATAACCAGACCAAGGTTATTTATTGCATGACCTAATCTTGACGAATCTCCATAGCTGAAGATCATTTGCTCTGCTTTATCAAAATGAGATTTTGCGCTCTCGTATTCTTCCTGGATGAAGAAATCAATTCCCAGGTTCGTGTGCGCATCAAAGATCGCCAATGTGTCCCCAATTTTCTCACCAAGTGTCAATCCCTGCATCACCAACTCGGCCGACTTATCATATGCGCCTTTGTGACTATAAGCGGTAGAAGTTTTGATGTAGGTTTGAGCCCGCAGCGAGTCATTGCCGTGGGGCACTGCGAGAGATAGCTTGCAATACTGGAGCGCAGAATCAGGATTGTGCTCGATGTAGGTAGCACAAATCTTCAACAACGTGTGTGCGTAGGCACTGGAGGCAGAGTCCTGTTGGCTTAGCTCATTTCTTAAACGCTCCACTTCCTGCTGCTGCGCTCGACCAATGGAGCAGCTAACCACACAGGTTATTCCAATACAAAGTGATCGAAGGACGCGACTAACAACCAAGACAGAATCTTTTTAGTATACTTTCAAATATACAAAAACACTTGCCTCGATTAGCTCACGGAAGAGAATCGATTAGAATGGTGTCTCATCGTCATCGGGAAGGCCCGGTTCGATTGGATCGTTAAATGAATTTAGTTTACTCTCCTTCGTTATCATTCCCGAGAACGGGTTGTCATTAGAAGGGCCATCGAAGTCGGTAAACTTGGTGTACTTGCCAATGAATTTCAATTTCACATTCTCCAATGAACCGTTTCGGTTTTTGGCAATGATCAATTCGGCCATTCCCTGCGTAGGCATACCATCTTCATCCACAGTGATCTTGTAGTACTCAGGACGGTACAAGAACATCACGATATCGGCATCTTGTTCTATAGATCCTGATTCACGCAGGTCGGATAGTTGAGGTCGCTTATCACCACCACGTGTCTCCACACCCCTGCTCAACTGCGAAAGTGCGATGACCGGCACATCAAGTTCCTTGGCTATTCCTTTCAGTGCTCGCGAGATGGAGGCAATTTCCTGCTCACGGTTGCCACCCAGCTCACCTTTCATCAGCTGCAGGTAATCGACTACAATCAGCTGAATGTTGTGCTCCGCTTTCAGCCTTCTACACTTGGCGCGAAGCTCAAGTATAGAGAGCGCGGGAGTATCATCAATAAATATTGGGGCAGTAGACAGGCGATTGGTTTTGTGCACCAACTGCTGCCATTCAAATTCTGCCAGGTTTCCTTTTCTGATTTTTTCAGACTCTAATTCTGCCTCAGCTGAAATCAAACGATTAACCAATTGAAGTGAGGCCATCTCCAAAGAGAATATTGCCACAGGAAAATTGAAATCTACTGAGGCATTGCGAAGGGCTGACACCACGAAGGCTGTCTTACCCATCCCGGGTCTAGCTGCAATAATGACCAAATCTGACCGCTGCCATCCCGAAGTGACCCTATCCAGTCGTGAGAAACCACTTGGCACACCGGTAAGTCCGTCTTTATGATTCTTGCGCTCTTGAAGTTCAGTGATTGCCCGATACATGAGTGACTTCATGTTATCGTAGTTCTTCCTTAGGTTGGCATCCGATATTTGAAAGACAGACTGCTCTGTCTTATCGAGCAGTTCAAACACATCAGTAGTGTCCTCATAGGCATCGTGATGAATCTGCGAGGCGATCTGAATGAGATTGCGTTTGATGGCCATCTCGATGATAATACGAGCGTGGTACTCAATATTGGCGGCAGAGCTCACCTTAGAGGTTAGTTCAGCAATCGCATAGGCGCCACCCACCACATCCAGCTTACCGTTTTTTCGAAGCTGTGCTACCACCGTACGCATGTCCACAGGGTCGGAAGCTTTAAAAAGGTCTATGATTGCGGTAAAGATTTCCTTGTGGGCGTCAGAGTAGAAATGCTCCGGGCGAAGAAACTCGACCACGGCAGTTAGGGCATTTTTCTCAAGCATCAAGGCACCGAGAACCGACTCCTCCAGATCGAGCGCTTGAGGTGGAAGTTTGCCAAGGCTCTCAGAGATATCTCTCACCAGCACCTTTGACTTACTTCCAGCTCCGCCAAATGCCGAGCTCCTCAATGACGTTGATCTTTGCTCCATTCAGTGGTTGTTGGAAAATTTGAATCTAACGAGTTGCAAACGTAAACAATGTATGAGTGGATCATCTTCTATTGATAAACAAGTTTCCCACATTTGAACATGTGAAATTGTGAATAAATTCCTTTGTGAAATTTTCAGTTTTACTTTGACATGATAACGAATTTATTACTGACATTACGACCTTGGGAAACTTTCCCCTGCGATTGTTTCCACTACTCTGATTCTCATTGTTTTTCAATCTCTTTTTTTAACTTAGCCTTTAACTAGATAACTTAGGGCCCAATGTCTGATAAACAGAAAATTCACTTCATTGCCATTGGTGGAAGTGTGATGCACAATCTGGCAATTGCCCTACATCAGGCAGGCCATGCGATTAGTGGCTCCGATGATGAGATACATGAGCCTTCTCGATCAGCATTGTCAAAGCACGGGCTATTGCCTGAAACCCTGGGTTGGGATACTAGCAAGATTAACGAAAATTTGGATGCTGTGGTGCTGGGCATGCACGCACTAAAAGACAACCCCGAACTACTCAGGGCCCAGGAACTCAATATTCCCGTCTATTCATACCCGGAGTTTATTCAAAGACTTTGCACAGATAAGCAACGCATCGTGATTGCGGGCAGCCATGGCAAGACAACCATAACCGCCTTGGTCCTCCATGTACTTCAATTCTACAAGCGCAAATTCGATTACATTATTGGTGCTCGTGTGGAGGGACTTGAAAATACCGTAAAGCTTTCAGATGATCCCATTATCGTGATTGAAGGTGACGAATACCTATCTTCTGCGATCGACCGGGTACCAAAGTTCTTAAAGTATAACCACCATATGGCGGTGATCAGCGGCATAGCCTGGGATCATGCCAATGTATTTCCCAAGAAAGAGGACTACAACAAACAGTTCGAGCTCTTTGCAAATCTCACACCAAAAGGCGGCACTTTAATTTTTAACAGTGAAGATCCGCTGGCCAACGCCATTGGAAAGGTGGAAAGGCCTGACGTGCAATCTATTCCATACAAAGCTGAGGACTACGCTGTAGAAGCAGGTGCATACTATATCAAATCTGCCGATGAGCCTAAACTCAAAATCTCTCTTTTCGGAAAGCACAACATGCAAAATATCGCAGCCGCGAGAGAGCTCCTTAAGAAAATTGGGATTTCATCAAGTCAATTTTACAAGGCACTCCCATCTTTTAGGGGAGCTTCAGGAAGATTAGAAGTAGTGTCGCAGTCTGAATCCTTTGCGCTATTCAAAGACTTTGCACATGCTCCCTCCAAGGTGAAAGCGACCTGTGAAGCGGTGAAGTCCTTATATCCAAAGCGCAGTTTGGTGGGTTGTCTTGAACTGCACACTTACAGCAGTTTGAACAAGACCTTCCTACCTGAATACAAGGATGCAATGAAGGCCTGTGAACAAGCAATTGTATTTTACAACCCCGCCAAGGTTTCGCAAAAGAAGCTAGAGCCCTTATCGGATCAAGACATCAAATCTGCATTTGGCAGTGCCACCCAGGTCTTTATCTCAAACACTGAGATGGAGGATCATCTGGCTAAACTGGATTGGAAAAATAAGAACCTGCTGTTAATGACTTCAGGAAATTTTGACGGCCTTGATTTTCACCAATTGGCTGTAAACGTAAAGCACTAAAAATTTCTCATGAAGCTGAATCTCAAAGTACCGATCTGTTTTTTCGATCTGGAAACCACAGGCACCAATATCACGCACGATCGTATCGTGGAAATAGCCGTAATCAAGATGCTGCCTAATGGCGAAGTGGTCAAGAAGTCCACAAGGATTAATCCTACCATTCCTATCCCTGCAGAGTCTTCCATATTTCACGGCATTTATGATGCAGATGTAAAGGAAAAGCCAACGTTTAAAGAAATAGCGAAGGAATACGCAAAGTTCTTTGAAGGAGCAGATCTCTCTGGATTCAACATCATCAAGTTTGACGTACCCATGCTCGTAGAAGAATTTCTAAGAGCAGGCGTTGACTTTGATTATGCCAAAAAGAAAATCATAGATGCGCAAAAGATCTATCACATGATGGAGAAAAGAAATCTCAGTGCTGCGTATAAATTTTACTGCAACAAAGAATTAGTGAATTCGCACTCGGCTGAGGCAGACACCGAGGCCACGATGGACGTTCTCATTGCGCAGATTGCAATGTATGAAAATCAACCTATGGATGATGGCGCGGGAAATGAATTAGGGGTAATTACCAACGACATGGAGGCCTTGCACAAGTTAACCACATCCAACATGATCGACTTGGCGGGCAGAATGGTATACGATGACAACGGTATTCCAGTGATCAATTTTGGAAAGCACAAAAACAAAGCGGTGTTACAGGTGCTAAAAGACGAACCCTCCTACTACGACTGGGTCATGAAAGGGGATTTTCCACTGGACACGAAAAGAAAACTTACCGAGATTAAATTGAGTGGGTTTAATAAGTAATGCTGGATGCTCGATGCTAGAATCCAGGATCTAGAATCGAGCATCACTTCTTATAATACTCCATCGCTTCTGGAATCCAACCTTCCAGATCTGAAATCCTTGTCTCGTGAGAAGGGTGCGTGGACAAAAACTCAGGTGGCTGTTGACCTCCGCTCAAAGAAGCCATTCGCTCCCAAAACTTTGGCGCTTCACTTGGATCATAGCCAGCCATTGACATAAAGATCAAGCCAATATGATCTGCCTCCGATTCATGACTCCTGGAAAACTTTAACATACCTACATTGGTACCCATACCCACAGCTTGCATAAATATTTCTTGGGTTGCCGTTGGGTTTTGTCCCATGGCAGCGCCAAGAGTTCCCAAACCAAATTGGGCAATCAATCCCTGGCTCATTCTCTCCCTTCCGTGATTGGCAATGGCATGGGCTACTTCATGCCCCATCACCACCGCCACACCCAATTCATCCTGGCAGATTGGCATGATGGCCGTATAAAAGGCAACCTTGCCCCCCGGCATACACCATGCATTCACCGTTTGGTCGTCCTGAATAAGATTGAACTCCCAATTAAAGCCTGCTAGCTCTGAGGTGGCTCCCTTTTCTGCCATATATTGCTCCACCGCATTCTTAATATTGTTTCCTACGCGCTTGATCATCGCCACCTGCTGCTGATCTGTGGAAAGCTTGCTCTCGTTCAAGACCTGCTTGTACTGCTGGCTCGACATCTGCATGATCTCTGCATTCGAAACGAGGCTTACCTGCTTTCGGCCTGTCACGGGAACAGTAGCACAAGAATAAAGCAGCACTAGTGAGAGAAGGATTGCGGTTAGTCGAATCATAATCATTGTTAAGGTGGAGCAAAGGTACTGCCACAAATCAAAAAAGTGACAAAAATCGACCCGAAAAAAGTTATGTAGGCATTATTGTTCATAGTTTTGCATAAAGCGCATTACAATGAGGATTTTTGCCATCGGTAGAAACTATGTTGAGCACATCAAGGAACTAAACAACGAGCGTCCGGAAGAGCCTGTGGTTTTCACTAAACCCGATACCGCCCTGCTTCGCAAAAATGCTCCCTTTTATTATCCCGATATCTCAAAGGATATACATTATGAGTTGGAGTTGGTACTGAAGATTTGCAAAGAAGGAAAAAACATAGAGGAGAAATTCGCATCAAAATATTACGACAGCATTGGTGTGGGGATTGATTTCACTGCGAGAGACCTGCAGCAAAAGGCGAAGAGCAAGGGTCTGCCCTGGGATACCGCGAAAGGATTCAATGGATCAGCACCCATCTCCGATAAGTTCATTCCCGTGGCTGAATTCGAAGACATCAATAACATAAATTTTAAACTTGAAGTAGATGGAGAAGTAAAGCAGCAAGGCAATACAAGTCTTATGCTTTTCAATTTTGCTTCAATCATCTCATACCTATCAAAATTTTTTACTTTAAAAACCGGAGATCTGATTTTTACCGGTACACCCGAAGGCGTTGGACCAGTAAGGATAGGAAATCGATTGTCCGCTTATATTGAAAATGAAAAGTTGTTGGAATTTGAAGTTAAGTAGAGGGGTCACTTTTGTTTCTTTATTAGTAAGTACGGTAACCTATAGTCAGTATAGCGCACCTGAGGTAGAAGCTAACACGAAAACTGCTGAAGAAGAACAATACCTCTTCCCCATTGAACCCGGGACACCAAACCTGCTGGCTGGCACCATGGGTGAACTCCGCAGCAACCACTTTCATTCAGGTATTGATGTGAGGACCGGAAGCCGGATTGGCGTTCCCGTGCTGGCTGCGCAGAAGGGATATATTTCACGTGTTAGCATCAGCACGGGTGGCTATGGCAATGCGCTGTACGTGACACACCCTAGCGGGCAGACCACCGTGTATGGTCACCTCAATCACTTTGCACCTAAGGTGGCAGTTTATGTAAGACAGCAGCAGTATAAAAAGAAATCTTTTGACATAAACTTGTTTTTCAAACCCGGAACCTTTGACGTTTCGCGTGGTGATACCATTGCCTTCTCAGGAAATTCCGGAGGCTCTAGTGGTCCTCACTTACACTTTGACATCAGAAGTGTAGAAAACGAGGCGCTGAATCCACTTGAGTTTAAGTTTGGCGAAGTGGTAGACACTACTCCACCACAAGCGCAAAAAATCGCACTGCGAACCATGGACGCCAACTCGAGAATTAATGACCAGTTTGGTCGCTTTGAATTCTACTTAGTCAAAGAAGGAGACAACTTTAAATTACCACATCCCATTCTGGCTACAGGCACCATTGGCATGGAAGTGCTGGGCTATGATAAACTTGACAACTCTCGCTCCCAATGTGGAATTAACTTCATTGAAGCCACGGCTAATGACAAAAGAGTCTTTAGGCAAATTATCGATAAAGTGAATTTTGGAGAAACCCGAAACATTCTTGCCTTAATGGACTACAAGACAATGAAGGACAATGGCGACAGGTTCAACAAACTATTCATTGATGATGGAAACTCGTTGGGCTATTATAATGGCACAGTGAATCGAGGACTTATTAAAGTTGGTGGGGAAGACATTCCGATTAAGATTGCCTTGCGCGATACTTACGGCAATCAAAGTGTGGTCAATTTTAGTCTACGCCCCTCCACACTGAGCAAGTCAGCGGCAGGTCTTCGACCAATGACAAATAACATAGAATCTGAGGTATTTGAGAATACACTCATCATCAATGCCAGGAAAGAGTTAGGTGACACCTTGGAGGTATTTAGCAAAAAAGGGACTCTTCTTATTGAGAATGCATACAGCGGAAGTAACAAAAATACCTTTCTCTTAGATCTCCGCACTACGCAACCGGACTCAGTGAAAGTTGGTGGTGAAGTCTTCCAATACCATTTCAAAGACATTATTCCCTCTACTGTTTCATACACTTATTACAGTGACGAAATGGACATCAAATTCAATCATCGGGTGCTATATGACACCTTGTACCTGACCACCAGGTATAGCGATCTGGATAAAGAAGTGTTTAGCATTGCAGACAACACGGTGCCACTTCAACGAAGCGCAGTGATCACGCTCAAGCCTAAGAAAAGTTACCCCGAAAAATCATCGGTCTATCGCATTGTTGGAAAATATCATGCTTATGAAGGAGGCACATGGGAAAACGGAAGAATCACATTCTCCACCCGAGACCTTGGCGATTTTGTGATCCTTGAAGATCATAATGCTCCTTCAATTACAAGAATAGCAGCAAATGGTGGTTCAGCAAGGTTTAAGATTAGAGATGACCTGTCAGGCATTTCTTACTACGAAGCTAGCATCAATGGGGAATGGCTGCTTATGAACTACGATTACAAAACCAATATGATCTGGGCTGATCGCCTTGATAGAACTAAACCTTTGCAAGGGGAATTGGTTATAAAAGTGGTTGACAACGCTGGTAATGAGAATGTCTATCACCAAATGATTCCCTAAGGATTAAATTATCACTAAAATTTCTACTCCACGATGACTCTAAAAATTGGGCAAAAAGCACCTGACTTCAAAGTGAATGATCAGGACGGAAAGCAGGTAAGTCTCTCAAATTTTAAAGGAAAAAAGATTGTGCTGTACTTTTATCCAAAAGATCAGACACCGGGCTGCACTGCCGAGGCTTGCAACCTGAGAGATAATTATAAGCTATTGCAGAAGAAGGGCTATGTAGTTCTTGGTGTAAGTACTGACTCAGAAAAGTCTCATCAAAAATTCATAGAGAAACAAAGTCTGCCCTTTCAGCTTCTGGCTGATACAGAAAAAGAAATTCATACGAAGTATGGTACCTGGGTAGAGAAGTCTATGTACGGAAGAAAGTATATGGGCACTGCAAGAGTTACCTTTATCATTGACGAAAAAGGTAAGATTGAAGAGATCATTGAGAAAGTAAATACAAAGAATCATACGGAACAGATATTGTCTGAAGGAGCTGCGACTATAGTCAAGCCGAGCAAAAAGCCAGCTAAGAAGACTGTCGCCAAGAAAGGACCAAGCAAAAAAGTGGTCAGGAAGGTTGCAAAGAAAGCAACCAAAAAGAAGAAATAATCAGCTAAGGCCGGCCAGCAGCAATCCCGAATTGATCACTCATTCCTTTGCAGGGTTAGTAAAATTCTCACATCTTCGCAGCTTAACCACTACTCCATCACTAAATGGCTGAAATCGCTGAACTCAAGAAACTCGCCTCACAAATCAGAAGGGACATCGTTCGAATGGTGCACGCCTGCCAATCAGGACATCCTGGCGGTTCGTTAGGCTGCACCGAATTCTTCGTTGCTTTATACTTTGAGATAATGAAGCACGACAAGAACTTTAATATGGATGCCAAAGATGAGGATCTGTTCTTCTTATCTAACGGACATATTTCCCCCGTCTGGTATGCTACCCTCGCTCGGTCGGGATATTTTGAAGTGAAAGAGTTGGCTACGTTCAGACAGCTTAACACGAGACTTCAAGGCCATCCTGCTACTCATGAGCATCTCCCGGGTGTGAGAGTAGCCTCAGGATCGTTGGGACAGGGCTTATCCGTAGCAATAGGTGCTGCAAGTACCAAGAAACAAAACAAAGACAATCGGTTAGTATACGTGCTCATGGGTGATGGGGAGCAGCAAGAAGGCCAGGTCTGGGAAGCAGCAATGTATGCCGCTCACAACAAGGTTGATAATCTAATTGCCACCATTGATTACAACGGCCAGCAAATCGATGGCGCTGTGGATGATGTCCTTTCATTGCAAGACCTAAAAGCCAAGTGGATTGCATTTGGCTGGCAGGTCATTGAAAGTAATGGAAATGACCTGGAGGATGTGATCAAGACATTGAAACATGCCAAAACATTAACTGGGAAAGGAAAGCCGGTAATGAACCTCATGAAAACCGAAATGGGCTATGGCGTTGATTTCATGATGGGTTCGCATAAGTGGCACGGAATTGCACCTAATGATGAGCAATTGGCAACGGCTTTAAGTCAACTTGAAGAAACTTCGGGAGATTATTAGATAGAAATCAACTGCTTAGGAAAGCACGATCCAGGGAATTATTGCAACCGACAGGGCCACAAGAAACCAAATCAAAAATCTGCGATCCGTCTTGGACAAGTTCATACTTCGGTTTCGAGATTTTACGAGAACTGCCATCTATTGTTCGATCCCAAATGGGTGAGATTTGTGAATTAACAAGTGTCTGACAAACTCGGCCGTTTGAATGAGATATAGTATTATTGCGACTTACCACTACACCACATGACCAAATTCACCTTTACAGAAAAGAAAGACACCCGATCAGGATTTGGAGCAGGCTTATTGGAGCTTGGTCAGCAAAATGAAAATGTCGTGGCGCTTTGTGCAGACCTCACCGGTTCACTCAAGATGGATGCTTTTCAAAAAGCATTTCCTGAGCGCTTCTTCCAGACAGGCATCGCGGAGGCCAACATGATGGGAATAGCCGCAGGTATGACAATTGGTGGCAAGATTCCCTTCACAGGGACATTCGCCAACTTTTCTACCGGAAGAGTGTATGATCAAATCAGGCAATCAATCGCTTACTCAGGTAAAAATGTGAAGATTTGTGCCTCTCACGCAGGGCTCACATTAGGCGAAGATGGTGCCACACATCAGATTTTGGAGGACGTGGGCATGATGAAAATGCTCCCGGGTATGACAGTCATTGTCCCCTGCGACCACAATCAAACCAAGATGGCAACCCTCGCCCTTGGCAAGCATTTGGGTCCTGCCTATCTCCGATTTGGAAGACCGGGCTGGCCAATATTCATCGCTCCTGACCGCAAGTTTGAAATAGGCAAGGCTGACAAGATGATAGAGGGGAAAGATGTCACCATTTTCGCCAACGGACATATGGTTTGGCAAGCCATCGAAGCCGAAGCCATTTTGGCAGAGAAAGGAATCAGCGTGGAACTGATCAATGTGCATACCGTAAAGCCTCTAGATGAAAAAGCAATAATCCAATCCGCTTCGAAAACGAAGTGTGTGGTCACTTGCGAAGAGCACCAGATGAATGGAGGCCTTGGTGATAGCATAGCGCAGACCTTAGCGAGGCATCAACCGACTCCGATCGAGATGATAGCTGTAAACGATTCATTTGGAGAAAGTGGCAAGCCATTGGACTTGCTTAAGAAGTACGGCTTGGGTCCGGAGAATATAGTCGCTGCTGTAGAGAAAGTAATCAAGCGAAAATAGACATCAAAAGCTTTTATAATGGAAGGACGCTTATGGCGTCTTTTTTTTGTTTCACCTGAATGACGGTCAAACCGATTGTAAAACATTATTAGTCAGGTATTATCACTTGAAGTATATTGGATCCATGTAACTAATTATTTCTATCCCATGAAGAACCTTATCTACCTCTTATTCGCCTCGTCCATCTGCCTTCAGACCTATGCACAAAAGTCTATTCAAGGCTTCACGGAAGAGTCAGCAAAAACTGAGATTGACCTCGAACAAAAGTTTGACGGATACCTAAAGGCCTCCAATCTGGATCAGTGGATGAAGTACCTTACAGGCAAGCCGCACCACCTCGGATCGGCAATGGGCAAAGAATATGCAGAGTGGATGCGCGATCAATTCAAGAGCTGGGGATATGAGGCAGAGTTAGAAACCTACAAAGTGCTATTCCCCACACCAAAAGTTCGGGTACTTGAAATGGTGGCCCCAACAAAATATAAAGCGAGGCTGGCAGAACCACCTTTGAAAGAAGATGCTACCAGCGGTCAGGTGCGGGAGCAACTTCCCACTTACCACGGTTTCTCTGCGGATGGTGATGTCACTGCTGAATTGGTTTTTGTGGGATATGGCGTCCCGAGTGACTATGACGAGCTAGACAAGCTGGGAGTAGATGTAAAGGGTAAGATTGTAATTGCAAAGTACGGAGGATCGTGGAGAGGCATCAAGCCAAAGGTTGCTGAGGAGAAAGGAGCAATTGGATGTATTATCTACTCCGATCCAGAAGACGATGGCTACTTCCAGGGTGACGTGTACCCAAAAGGACCATACAGACCTTCTCTTGGAGCTCAGAGGGGATCCGTATTAGACCTACCGGTACGACCTGGCGATCCACTTACACCAAATATAGGCGCCACGGAAGAAGCAAAAAGGATCGAAAGAGCGCAAGCTGATAATTTGATTGGCATACCTGTGCTACCCATTGGGTACGAAGATGCGCAGCCACTGCTGCGTGCCTTGGGTGGCCCCGTGGCACCAGAGTATATGAGAGGAACGCTTCCCCTCACCTACCATATCGGCCCGGGACCGGTAAAGGTACATTTGAATCTGCAGTTTGACTGGAAGCTGGTAGACTGCCACAACGTGATTGCTAAAATGAAGGGAACTGAATTGCCTGACGAGTGGGTGATCAGAGGAAACCACCATGATGCTTGGGTAAATGGAGCCAATGATCCTATCAGTGGAATGGTTGCACTAATGGAAGAAGCTCGTGCAGTTGGCGAATTAGTGAAGTCGGGCTGGAAGCCAAAAAGAACCATCATCTACTGCGCCTGGGATGGTGAGGAGCCGGGCCTGATCGGTTCTACTGAATGGGCAGAACATCATGCAGCAGAATTACAACAAAAAGTAGTCGCCTACATCAACTCTGATGGAAACGGAAGAGGTTTTCTATATGCGCAGGGTTCTCATACCCTCCAACAATTAGTGAGTGATGTGGCTCGGGACGTAACCGATCCCCAGACAGGAGTGAGTATTTTGGAGAGAAGGAAATCGGCTGTAGCAGCGAATGCTTCCTCTGCACAGGCGAAGAAGGAAATTATTAATTCACCAGGAATGACTATTAGTGCACTTGGCTCTGGCTCTGACTACAGTCCATTCATTCAGCATTTGGGAATTCCTGCGCTAAATATTGGTTTTGGAGGAGAAGATGGTGGTGGAGAATACCATTCCATCTACGACTCCTATGACCATTACAAAAGATTTAAGGATCCCAAGTTTGACTACGGAGTGGCGCTGGCAAAAACAGCCGGTCGTACCACACTAAGACTTGTTAACGCCAACATTTTACCTTTTGATTTCAAAGGTTTCCATAAGACGGTTGATGGTTACGTGAGTGAAGTTACCGCTTTGATTGAGCAAATGAGAGAATCTACAGAAGTAGAAAATCAAATGATTGCGGAGAACAGGTACAAGCTTGCAAGTGATCCTACTCAAACCTACGTTCAGTCAAAAGCAAATGAACCAGTACCGTATCTCAACTTCAGCAATCTTCTGAATGCTGTTGCCAAATTGGAAAGCAGTGCAAGCACTTATGCCGAACTGGCAAAAATGAATCCCAATCCCAACACAAACTTGGCAAGGCTCAATAAACTATTGTACACCGCAGAGCAGCATTTGACCATTGAAAATGGCCTTCCGCGCAGACCATGGTTTAGGCACAGCATCTATGCCCCGGGGTACTATACGGGTTACGGAGTGAAGACGCTCCCCGGCATTAGAGAAGGTATTGAAGAACGAAATTGGAAAGAAGCACAAGAGCAAATTGAAATTGTAGCTAACAATCTCAATGCCTACACCAAACAAATTGATGAGGCAGCTTCCATTCTTAAAATGAAATAGTACCTGCTTCTGGAATCTAGAACCTAAACCGGTTGTCATGCGGAGCATACTTCTCATCCTTTTGTACACCCTATGCACCTTCGGGGCGAACGGTCAACAACAAAATTATGCCTTAACCAATGTGAATCTCTTCAATGGCTACGAGGACAAGATTTATCAAAATGTGGTGGTCTATGTGAAGGGAAAGCATATTGAGAAGATAGGTAAAGCGGGCGAAACCATCCCGCCCACTTACGCGAGAGTCGATTGCGGTGGAAACTACCTGATGCCTGGCTTGTTTGATGTACACACGCATCTCGACAATCTGACAACTGCACAGCGTGCGCTGGAATCAGGAGTGACTACTGTTCGTAGCGCAAGCGTTTCTACCTTTCAGGATGTTACATTAAGGGAACTTGCGAAGGCGGGAAAAATACCCGGGCCGGATGTCTTAGCTTGTGGCGTTTATGTAACTCCAAACCTCGACCAAACCGTATTGGCAGATCCACGATTGGTAGATCTTTTTGGTGGAGTAAATACCGATGAGGAATTGAGGAAGTTGGTCAATATCAATATTGATCGTGGAGTAGATGTCATCAAAACGCGGGGCACGGAGCGTGCTGGAAGGCCAGATACCGATCCAAGAGAACAAACCTACACCCAACAACAACTTAAGGTGGTGGTGGATGAGGCAGCAAAGAGAAATATCCCAGTCATGGTGCACGCCCACGGTGATGAAGGTGCGCGAGCTGCCGTGCTGGCAGGAGCCCGAAGTATCGAGCACGGCACCTATCTCAAAGATGAGACCCTGAAACTTATGAAAGAGCGAGGAACTTATTTTGTTCCCACCTACATTACGATGGAGGAGCTAAACGAAGAAGAAAATTATGTGTTAAGGCTCAGGGGGAAATTTATGGTGCCCAATCTGGAAATGGTATTCAAAAAAGCGCATGCTATGGGTTTGAAGATTGCCACTGGGGCTGACAATGACTATACCGAGGGAACCATCAACCGTATCTCACTCGAGATTGAGCACTTTGTTCGAATGGGAATGTCACACTTTGATGCCATCCAATGCGCCACGGTGAACAGCGCTGAATTGTTGGGTGTAGAAAAAGAAACGGGAAGGATTCAAAGCGGCTATGAAGCAGATATGGTTTTAATTCCAGCCAACCCCCTGATCGATATCAGGGCTGTGCAAGACGTGCTGATGGTTATGAGCAACGGACAATTCGCACTTAATCGCCTTCCATTCGCAAAGAATTGAATTACTAAAATATACATTATGAAGCTTCTTACCTACATCCTCTCCTTGGCACTTTCTTTTCAACTATTGGCGCAACAAAAAGATTATGCCCTAACCAATGCTAATCTATTCAACGGTATCGAAAATAAGATTTACCCTAATACCACGGTCTTTGTAAAGAATGGAAAAATAGAAAAGATTGGAAGAAGTGGGGATGCCATCAGCAGCAATTACACCATCGTTGACTGCGAAGGAAATTATCTGCTGCCCGGTATGATCGATGCTCATACCCATTTGGATAATCTGGAGGCAGCTAAACGTGCGCTATACGCAGGTGTCACTACCGTGAGAAGTGCAAGTGTATCCGCCTACCAAGATGTCGCTATACGTGAAATGGCAAAACTCGGTGTGATCCCAGGGCCGGATATGGTGGCATGCGGTGTATATGTCACGCCAAACTTGGGCAATACCATCCTGGCAGATCCTCAACTTGCAAGCTTGATCAATGGCGTAAATACCGATGATGAATTGAGGAAGCTGGTCAATATCAATATTGATCGAGGTGCCAATGTAATTAAAACCCGAGGTACCGAGCGAGCCGGGCGACCAGACACAGATCCCAGAGAACAAACCTATACCGAGCGGCAGCTTAAAGTCATCGTAGACGAAGCAGCCAAAAGAGATGTACCAATCATGATACATGCCCATGGCGATGAAGGTGCGCGAGCCGCTGTAAAAGCAGGTGCACGGAGTATTGAGCACGGCACCTTCCTTAAGGACGAGACGCTTAAGTTGATGAAAGAAAAAGGCACCTTTCTGGTACCCACCTTCATCACATTGCAAGATCTCGTTGAGCCGGGGGGAGATTATGATGATCCTGTCATTCACCTGAGAGGCAAATTCATGATTCCACTGGCAGAGAAAGTTTTCAAAAAAGCACATGCCATGGGTATCAAGATTGCTACTGGGGCTGACAATGGGTATAATGCCGAAACTACAAGCAGAATTTCCCTCGAAGTGGCACACTTTGTACGCATGGGCATGACTAATTTTGAAGCAATCCAATCCTCCACAGTTGTTTCTGCGGAGCTATTGAGATTGGACAAACAAACTGGCCGAATCGCCACCGGTTACGAAGCAGATTTGATTCTGATCCCCAGCAATCCGCTAGAAGATATTAATTCGCTGCAAGATGTGCTGCTCGTAATGAGCAACGGTCAAATGGCATTGAAACGGCTTCCTTTCGGCAAAGAATAATTTTGATTAATATTAGTGAATGAGACTTACCACAGTCATCTTCATAATCGTACTTTTTTCTGCTTGCAAATGGAAAGATCGCGATGGCGCGTCTACACACGCTGCAGTGAACTGGGAAAATAGAGCTGTGCAACTTCAGCATCTCGATAGCCTCTCGACCGGAAGTACGTACCTCTCTGTCTACTCAGAAATTTATCAGAAATCACAAGAGCGGACTTACGATCTCACCGTGACTGTCAGCATGAAGAACATAAGCGAAGCAGATACAGTGTATATATTATCAGCAAAGTACTACAGCACAAATGGTGAACTTATTCGAACCTACTTTGAAAAACCCATCTATATCAGTCCACTCGAAACGTTGGAGATTGTTATTGGAGAAAATGATAAGTCTGGCGGCACTGGAGCAAATTTTATTTTTGATTGGGCTGCTCCGCAATTGGCACATGAGCCTTTCTTCGAAGGCGTCATGATTTCAACGACAGGATCACAAGGACTGTCATTCACCACCCAGGGAATTTTACGTGGCGTAAAACCCTAATTATCAAGATTAAGTAGGTTTTATTTACAATTCTGAAACTTTAATCGTAATTTTACGATTAAGTATCTAAGATGGGAATTACAAAGACACAGGAGTTCACCAAAAAGCAAAATGATCTTGCTAGCCTAAGCAAGGCATTAGGGCATCCCGCCAGGATCGCCATCCTGCAATTCCTGGCATCCAAGCAATCTTGCGTTTGCGGTGATATCGTAGATGAGCTGCCCCTCTCCCAGTCCACCGTCTCACAGCACCTTAAGGAACTTAAGAAGTCTGGACTTATTCGTGGAAATATTGATGGCCCAAGTGTTTGTTATTGCATCGACATGGAAGCCTGGAACGCAGCAAAGTCTCGCTTAACTGAACTATTCGAATCATATAAGGACCCGAGCTGCTGCTAAAAAAATTTACTTGTACATATCGTAATATTACGATTTACCTTTTAACTTTAAAAAATGAATATGAAAACTGGAGAAGAACTAAAGCAACTTGTCAAAGAAACCTATGGTAGCATAGTTGACCAGACCAAAGAACAGAACGAAACCAGCTGTTGCGGAGCCACTGGTTGTTCCACCATCGATGAAGCGATTATGGCTGAAGACTACGGCAAGCTTGAAGGCTATGTCAAAGACGCAGACCTTGGGTTGGGCTGCGGTCTTCCTACGGAATTTGCACAAATCAAAGCGGGCGATACGGTGGTAGATCTCGGGTCTGGCGCGGGAAACGATGCGTTTGTGGCTCGATCAATCACTGGTGCAGCTGGTAAGGTAATTGGAGTTGATTTCACAGAAAAGATGATTGACAAGGCAAGGTCTAATGCGGAGAAGCTCGGGTTAAACAACGTAGAATTCCGCTTTGGTGACATTGAAAACATTCCCATCACTGCTGGTGTGGCCGATGTAGTGGTAAGCAATTGCGTGATGAATCTGGTACCCAACAAGAAACGAGCTTTCGAGGAAACTTTCAGAATTTTGAAAGATGGTGGACACTTTAGCATCTCGGATATTGTCATTGTGGGCGAACTTCCTTCTGCACTTCGGGAAAGTGCGGAAATGTATGCAGGTTGTGTGTCTGGCGCCATTCAAAAAGAAGAGTATCTGAATACAATCAAAGAAGCAGGCTTCAGTAATATCAAAATTCAAAAGGAAAAGAAGATTGGGTTACCTGATGAAATTCTTCTAAACTATTTGAGTGAAGATGAACTAGCATCCTATCACAAAAATGAAATTGGAATTTACAGTCTCACCGTCTATGCTGAAAAGAATGAAGACAAGGCTTGTTGTGGGCCAGACTGCTGTAACTAATCATACGGACATTTGGTATGATCAAATCACAAAGTATTAGTGACCCTGAGAGCCTTGAGGCTTTCAGGGTTCAGCTTCAAGCTGCCGGCCTTCCGCATGAAGACCTGGCAGTAAGAAATAATCTACTCTTCAACTACTTCAATGAAAATGAATTGGTAGGCACTGGAGGAGTTGAGGTGTATGGCAACTTTGGCCTAATCCGCTCAGTCTCCATAACGGAAAATAGTAGAGGAAAAAAACTAGGATCAGAAATCACTCAGCATCTCATAAAGGCATCCAAAGAGAACCACCTTAAGGGATTGTATTTACTAACTGAGACAGCCAGAGAGTTCTTCCTAAAACATGGATTTATGGTAGTTGATCGAGATCAAGTTGATGAATCTGTCAAAGTGTCTTCTGAATTTTCGCATGTGTGCCCAGTTTCGGCCACCTGCATGTATCTTTCCTTGGAATAATATGCTATGAAAAGAATATTAGTATTGTGTACCGGCAACTCTTGCCGCAGCCAGATGGCACATGGCTATTTGAAGAAAATCGGAGGAGATAAAGTTGAAGTGAAGAGTGCCGGCATAGAGGCACATGGCCTAAACCCCAGGGCGGTTGAAGTCATGAGGGAGGTAGGAATTGACATTTCGGGGCATACTTCAAATACCATAGAAGAGTACAGTAACGAAACATTCGACTACGTGCTCACGGTATGCGACAATGCCAAGGAGAGATGCCCATTCTTTCCTGCAAAGAGCAAGCTCGTTCATCATAACTTTCCAGACCCAGCTGCTGCAAAAGGCACTGAAAATGAAATACTTATGGCGTTCAGATCCACCCGCGACCAAATTGAAGCCTATTGCCAAAACTTCATTTCTACGACCGTAGTGGGATAAGCATTTGAGTTTGCCGGGCGCCTACGCTCCTTTTATTTACCTTTGCGCCTTATTATTTCTATAGATGCAGCCCCCGAAATACTTCGTCATTGATTTTGACAGCACATTTACCAAAGTTGAAGCTTTTGACGCCCTGGCGGACATTTCACTTCGAGATCATCCCGATAAAAATTCCATCAAAGAGCTGATTGGAGATCTTACCAATCAAGGCATGGATGGCTCACTTTCCTTTCGAGAGTCACTCAGGAAAAGATTAGAGCTGCTCTCTCCTACTCGAGCCCATCTCGATCTGTTGGTTACCTCCTTAAGAGGAAAGGTTTCGGAGTCCTTTAAGAGGAATAAGTCCTTCTTTGAGGAAAATGCGGAGCACATCTACATCATCTCCAATGGCTTCCACGCATTCATTGACCCCATCGTCACAGAATTTGGAGTGAAGAAGGAGAACATCTTTGCCAATCAGTTTCTATTTAATGAAAGAGGTGACGTGATAGGTTTTGATGAAGAGAACCCCCTGTCAGCCAACAATGGAAAAGTGGAACGACTCAAAAAATTAAATCTTCCCGGTGATGTATACGTAATTGGAGATGGATACACCGACTACGAAATCAAACATTCTGGCTTAGCCAACAAGTTTTTTGCATTCACTGAAAATATTGAACGTGACAATGTGCTCAGCAAAGCCGATCACATCACACCCAGCCTGGACGAATTCCTATATCTCAATAACATTAACAAAGCCATTTCTTATCCCAAGAATAGAATTAATGTACTCCTCCTGGAAAATGTGCACCCCGTGGCGGTGCGCATCATGAAGGAGGAAGGATTCAACGTGGAGGTTTATCCGGCCGGGCTTACGGAAGACGAACTGTGTGAGAAGATTGCAAACGTTTCTATCCTGGGGATTCGATCCAAAACGCAAGTGACGGCAAGAGTGCTGGAACATGCCAATCGATTGATGGCAATTGGTGCATTTTGTATCGGCACTAACCAAATTGACTTGGCGGCCGCAAGCAAGCATGGTATCGCAGTCTTTAATGCTCCATATAGCAATACTAGGTCTGTGGTGGAGCTCGCCATTGCGGAAATTATCATGTTGATGCGAAATCTGCCAGACAAATTCGCGCAGATGCATGAGGGCAAGTGGGACAAGTCTGCACATAACAGTTTCGAAATACGAGGCAAAAATCTGGGTATCATTGGATACGGAAGTATTGGAAGTCAATTATCCGTATTGGCCGAAGGGCTTGGAATGAAGGTGTCCTACTACGACACAGAGGAAAAGTTGGCATTGGGAAATGCTACCAAATGCAGGAGTCTAAAGGAGCTGCTGTCGATCGCAGATGTCATTTCCCTTCATGTGGATGGTCGCGTATCTAACAAACACATGATCAGCTCGAAGGAATTTCAACTGATGAAAAAAGGTGTAATTCTCATTAATTTAAGTAGAGGGCATGTGGTTAACGAAGAGGCACTGAAAGAGAATTTGTTGAATGGGCACGTGGCAGGTTGTGGCATGGATGTTTTTGATGACGAACCCATCAGCAACAAAGACGTTTTCCGTTCCGTACTTCGCGGGCTTCCGAACGTGATTCTCACGCCCCACATTGGAGGCAGTACCCTTGAAGCGCAAGAAAATATTGCACATTTTGTTCCTGGCAAATTGGCTGACTACATTAACACGGGAAGCACCAGTCAAAGTGTAAATTTTCCAAATTTGGTATTGCCTACCTTAGAAAATGCACATCGGCTTATTCACATTCACGACAACGTACCAGGAATACTCGCCAAGATAAATTCAGCACTGGCAAACCACGAAATAAACATTGCTGGTCAATATTTGAAGACTACCGAACAAATTGGTTACGTGATCACCGATATCAACAAAGACTACGACAAGGACCTGATCAAAGAAATGCGATCGATCGAGCACACGATAAAGTTTCGTGTGCTATATTAGTGAGCATGAAAGCAGAGCGCAGCCAGGATCTTAAGTCGAAGCTTTACAGAATAATATTCGAAGCTGAAACTCCAGCTGGAAAAGCCTTCGACATTGCGCTTATCATTTGTATACTCCTAAGTATTGGAGTGATCATGCTTGAAAGTGTAGATTCCGTGAAGGATCGAATTGGAGGCACTCTCCTTACACTTGAATGGATATTTACTATCGTTTTCACCCTTGAGTATATCCTGCGCGTATGGGTTATCACTAATAAGAAAAGGTACGTGTATAGCTTCTACGGAATTATTGATTTGGTGTCTATACTCCCCACCTATCTAAGTCTAATCCTAACTGGCGCAAGCGTCATACTAATCATTCGAAGCGTAAGATTGTTGCGCGTGTTTCGCGTGCTAAAGTTGGGAAGGTTTGTGGGCGAGAGCCAAGCACTCGTCACTGCGCTCAAAGCCAGCCGACATAAGATTACGGTGTTTCTGGTGACGGTTGTCACTTCTGTAATACTAGCGGGTACATTGATGTATCTCATTGAAGGGAAGGAGAACGGTTTTAATAATATACCCACAAGCATCTACTGGGCTATCGTAACGCTGACCACCGTGGGCTACGGAGATATCTCACCCAGTACGCCTCTTGGCCAGACTGTTGCTTCAGTGATTATGATTCTTGGATATGGAATAATTGCTATCCCGACTGGTATTGTCACCGCAGAAATTGCACTCCAAAAAAGTAAGGGAATAACCGCCAAAACCTGTCCTTCATGCATCAGAGAAGGGCACGATGCAGATGCGAAACACTGCAAGTTTTGTGGATCGAGTCTGGAATAAAATAAAAGCCCACTGGACCCGGAGAGGTGATTTGGAACCCCATATTAGACAAGGTTTGAGCTGTCCTAAAATCGCAACCTTCCACTGTTATCCTACCTCCCGATAAATCGAAAGATGAGGTCCCGACTCCCGATAGCGATCGGGCCGAGGTGAGGCCTGATTTTGATAAAGAACTTTACTCGGTATTTGTTTTACTGTTAGGTTCCAAAAACATTGTCCCAAATCCGAGTGGGATTTTATTTATTTCAAAAGTACTCCAAAGTTCAGTTCATAATGAGCTTGAATTAAAAGTATTTTTTTTGTACCGATCTATTTCGCACACCTCAATTAGCCTTAGCTTTGCAGGCACATGAAATATCCATACACTTCGTGCACCTACAGGAATGATAATAAGGCAATCGCGATATTCCCTGTCTGCCGGATCAGGCAGGCATCTGACCTAAAATAAAAAATTGTTAACAGATGAAAGAAGTAAACTTTTCACCAGGACCCACACAACTTTATTTTACGGTAGAGGATCATTACAAGTTTGCCTTGAAAGCTGGCTACGGATCGATCTCCCATCGGAGCAACACTTTTGAAAGCATATATAAACATACCACCACACAATTGAGGGAGTTACTTAATATTCCCGAAACACATCACATCCTTTTTACAAGTTCAGCAACAGAAATTTGGGAGCGATTGATTCAAAATCTTGTTGAACAAAACTCCTTTCACTTTGTCAATGGTGCGTTCTCTGAAAAGTTTTACAAAACCTCCCTGCAACTAAACCGGGAAGCTGATAAACAAGAAGTGCTACCTGGGAATGGATTTGATCACATACCCACGGTGGATACTGAGCTAATTGGAATTACCCATAATGAGACCAGTACCGGTGTTTCAATACCGACAGATTTTATCTATGCGCTAAAGGATAAGAACCCAAACGCACTACTTGCCATCGATGCCGTATCCTCTATTCCCCACGTTGACTTTGACTACAAAAAAGTAGACTCCGTATATTTCTCCGTGCAGAAAGGATTCGGAATGCCCCCTGGGTTGGGAGTCTGGATTGTCAATGACACGTGCATCGCAAAAAGCGAATACCTCTTGGGAAAGGGCCATTCCATAGGCACGTACAATGCGCTACCCAATCTGGTGAAACACAGCAGGGCTTTCCAGACTCCACAAACACCCAACACCTTGGCCATTTATGTGCTTGGCAAGGTAGCAGAAGACCTGAACAGAAGAGGCATTGGTGCCATTCGCAACGAGACACAGTACAAGGCTGTCATACTTGGCAATGAAATAGGCGCTCATCCCCTGCTGTCCCATTTTGTAAAGGAGAAAAAATTCCGCTCCTCCACCGTGCTGGTGGCAAGTTCTGGAAAGCATACCAGCCAAATCAGTGATATGTTGCTTGCCAAGGGAATTCGTGCCGGAGAGGGATATGGACAGGGAAAGGATCAGCAACTTCGTTTTGCCAACTTCCCTTCCCACTCCAAAGAACAATTTGAGCTGCTGGTGGATTACCTTAAGGCAATTAGATAAATTAAAGGTTTAAACCTCAAGGCCTGATGATGGTCTAATGGGTACCTAAACCACCTTACTTGGAAGACCAAGACCTATTAGCAAAAATCCGGAATCCGGAAACGAGGAGCTACGGCTTCAACTTGTTGGTGCGAGAGTACCAACAACGAATCTACCATATGGTGCGGAAAATGGTCATTGATCATGATGACGCGGATGATGTGACGCAGGAGGTGTTTATCAAAATTCACAAGTACATCGATAAATTCAGAGAAGATTCACAATTGTACACCTGGATATACCGAATCGCCACCAACGAGTGCTTGAGCTTCCTAAATAAAAAGAAAAGGAGATTCTTTCTTCCTATCGAAGATGTCAGCGGAGAGTTGAGTAGAAAGATAGATTCCGCGCCTCACATCGGTGGAGACGAAATTCAAAAAAAATTGCAAAAGGCACTCTTGAAGCTACCCGATAAGCAACGGCTGGTTTTTAACATGAAATACTACGATGACCTGTCCTACGAGGAGATCTCAGCCATCACAAAAACCAGCGTAGGGGCTCTAAAAGCCAGTTTTCATCATGCCACAAAGAAAATTGAGGATTTTTTGACTGCAGATTAAACTTATATGAAATTAATAGATCAAAGCATTGAATGAAAAAGCTAGACGACATACCAAAAAAGAGCATTTACGAAGTCCCTGAGGGGTACTTTGATAAACTGCCAGGTATTATCCAATCGCGGATCGCAGATGAGAAGAAGGTCTATGAAAGACCAGCCTACTTCCAACTGGCACTGAAGTATGCGCTGCCAGTTTTGGCACTTATTGCCGTGCTCTTTTTTGTGGTGAGAAATGATGAGGTGACCGGAAATCCGGAAGAAATGTTGGCAACCATAAGTAGCGAGGAGCTGGCAATCTATCTTCAAGAGAGTGACTTGACTACTGATGAACTACTTGAAGAAGTTGACCTCAACGAGTTGGATCTGGAGGGCCTTAATATGGAATTGGATCTCTATCCTGAATTGGACAGTGAAGATTTATTGGAATATACTGATGACTTTTTAATTGAAATATAAGATCATGAAAAATATACGATTTATAATCGCAGTTATCCTTTTATCGCCCTTGATGGCTTGGGCTCAAAATGAGGATCAAATGCAAAATCCCGAGGCGCGCAAAAAAATTGAGGCAGCCAGGATCGCCTTGATCTCTGATCGTCTTGGTTTGACCCCAGAACAAGCCGAAAGGTTTTGGCCAATCTATCGCGAGTTCACCCAGCAAAGAAGCGAACTGGTGCGAGAATTTCGGGAGGCACAAAGGCAAGTGGATCCCAATAATGTGGATCCTCAAAAACAGCAGGAATTGGTAGAGCTGGGGCTGAAAATAAAACAGCGTGAACTTGACCTTGAAAAGGACTATTCGAAGCGGATGATGGACGTCATTTCTGCTCAGCAAGTCCTTAATCTGAGAAATGCAGAGAAGGAATTTCAGCGCATGATCATCAATCAAATTCAACAAAGAAGGGCAATACAACAAAGACGGGAAAATTTCAGAGATAGAAATCAGCAGCTAAGAGATCGTAAGAATAACAATTAAACCACACTCCGGTGAAAACCCTCCTCCTGGTATGTGTTTCCTTTTGGTTATCAACTATAAGTGTCGCTGCACAAGAAAGTGATACAGCTTTTGATGCAAGCGCATTGAATGAGCTTGATTCGATCCTGACTCTGGAAGACTCGTTGTCTATATTCAATATGATAGACAGCCTGATGCAGCTACCTGAGGTAAGTTTCGGATCGCAACTTGCATTGCGTGTAGGCTACAGCAGTAATATTGCCTCAGCCGAAAGAACACTGGGCATTGGTCAGTTCGGTCTGTCGCCAGGGATTTCATATTACCACAAATCTGGTGCTTACCTGGATGTGTCAGGGTATTGGAGCAAAGAGTTCGAGCCAGCCTATTACCTAACAATAATTTCTGCTGGCTATATCGGATCCATCAACAAATGGTGGTCTATCCTACCAGAGTACAGCAAATATCTTTACTCTCAAGACAATGACGACATTGTGGTGCCCTACACCAATAGCCTGGGCATGAGTAATTTTTTCGATGTCAAGCCCGTGACTTTTAGACTTGACTACAACTTCTTTTTTGGCGATCAGGTCGCTCATCGTCTCATGCCCGGTATTATGCTCAACTTAAATAAGAGCCACTGGCTGGGTATGGATAGGGTCTCATTCTTTCCATCCTTCAATGTTTTGTTTGGAAGTGAAACCACCATTGAGGAAGTGCCCTATTCAACCACATTGTTGGGCAACCTGATTAGAATCAGAAATGGTTTAGATCTATTCTACGAACAGGAAAAAACACTTTTTGGTGTGATGAACTACGGATTCTCAGCGCCAGTCACCCTCCGTATCAAAAATTGGAATTTTCTGCTGGCCTATACCTACAACATCCCTAAAGCACTTCCAGGTGAGGTACTCGGCCTTTCCAACGGAGGCTACCTCTCTTCCAGCATCACCTATACGATCAACTTCAAGAAGTAATTTCTCCTCACCTCAAAAGAGGCTTGGCTGGCGTATATCCTTTTAATATTTTAAAGGCTTAATTCTACCTATGAAATTTCGAAAGGCATTAATTGGATTGATTGTTCTCGCCTACTCCGCAAGTGCACAGGACTACCGCTGGCAGCAGCGGGTCGAGTATAAAATGGATGTCAAAATGGACGTGCAGGCCCACAAGCTGCAGGGAGATCAAACCCTTACTTATCACAACAACTCCAAGGACACGCTAACCAAAGTATATTATCACCTCTACTTCAATGCCTTCCAGCCCGGCAGTATGATGGATGTGCGATCTCGAAACCTGCCTGATCCCGATGGCCGCGTCATGGATCGTATCTCAAAACTTACGGAAAGTGAAATTGGATATCAGAAGGTTAAGTCACTAACGCAGGATGGTCAAGCGGTTCAGTTCTCGATCATGGGAACGGTGATGGAAGTGGGGCTGGCAAAACCAATTTTACCTGAAACAAAAACCATCTTCCAGATGAACTTTGAGGCGCAGGTGCCTATCCAAATCAGAAGGTCTGGACGGGATAGCAAAGAAGGCATTGCTTATTCCATGACCCAATGGTACCCGAAGCTAGCAGAATATGATCACCAGGGTTGGCACGCTTACCAGTACGTAGCGCGCGAGTTCCATAGTGTTTGGGGTGACTACGATGTGACCATAAACATCGATCCGAAATTCACAATAGCCGGGACGGGCGTACTTCAAAACCCAAATGAAATCGGTCATGGATACGAAACAGAAGGTGCAAAAATCAAGAAGCAAAAAGAAAACTTGAATTGGCATTTCATTGCTAAAGATGTGCATGATTTTGCCTGGACCGCGGATCCGGACTACGCACATACCCAGGCCGTGGTCCCGAATGGACCTACTATCCATTTCTTCTATCAACCGGGAGAAAAGACAACAGAAAATTGGACAAACCTAAAGGCATATGCGGTGAAGCACTTTCAGTTTATGAATGAGACTTTTGGGAAGTACCCCTACCCCGTCTACTCTGTCATTCAGGGGGGTGATGGAGGAATGGAATACCCCATGTGCACCTTAGTCACGGGTGAAAGAAGTTTTCCCAGCTTGGTTGGTGTCACCGCACATGAGGCTGCGCACGCCTGGTTCCAAGGCGTACTGGGAAACAACGAGTCACTTTATCCCTGGATGGACGAGGGCTTTACCAGCTTTGCCAGCGATGAATCAATGGCCTTCCTCTTTGACAAAAAAGATGATCCTCATCAAGGGAGCTTTAATGGGTATTTTAAACTAGTGGAGCGAGGTCTACAGGAGCCTTTAGGACAACATGCTGATCACTACAATACCAATATCGCATACGGGATTTCAGCCTACAGCATGGGTGCTATTTTCCTACAGCAACTAAAATACCTCATAGGCGAAGAAGTCTTTTATTTCGGTATGCGCAGATACTTTAACACCTGGAAATTTAGACATCCGGAGCCTAACGATTTTATGCGAGTAATGGAAAAGGAATCAGGCCTTGAACTACACTGGTTTCTCAGATATTGGATTTACACAACCAAGCATATCGACTATGGAGTGGATAAAGTGACTGAAAGTGCAAAAGGAACGAGTGTGCTATTGAAGAGAATCGGAAATTTACCCATGCCCGTAGATGTACTAATCACTTACTCAGATGGAACGCAGGAAGTATTCTATGTTCCTATGAACGAAATGCTGGGTGACAAAGATCTAAGTGAGTATAAAATGAAGTCAACTGTCTTAGACATTTGGGACTGGGTAGCTCCAGATTATTCATTTTCAATTGAAAGAAGTATAAATGAGATTACTTCCATAGCGATAGATCCGAAAAATCGGATGGCAGATATTGATCGAAGCAATAACAAGAAGGTGTTGAAGTAGACTACTTGTTTACAACTCGCTTGCTTAGCCGAGACGACCTTGAAATCAGCGTGATCACATAGACTCCTTGAGGTAATTGCGAGACATCAAGTTCTTTTATTGCGGCTACACCGTCTCCCCCACTAGATATCTGTGTCAGCAACTGGCGGCCCATCATATCGTGAATGGTCAGCACAATTTCCTCCTCTTCCCTTAGTCCTTTGATAACAACTTGGGCCTTACCCTCAGATATTGGGTTTGGATAAACAGTGAAATCAACCTGACCATTGTAACGAACTTCTACACGAACTACTCCGGAGTAAGATACGGCACCATCGAAATCTGTTTGCTTCAATCTATAGTAGGAAGTTCCATTCAAAGGAGAGGTATCTGTTGAAGTATAGGTATGTTCTTGATTACTGGTTCCCTTACCTTGTACTTGCAAAATGTTTGCGTATTCACTACCGTCTCTAGATCGCTGCACAGTAAAATAGTCGTTGTTCAACTCTGTACTAGTGACCCATCTGAGATTGACATTAATGCCGTCATATTTTGCTTCAAAGCCTTTAAGTTCGATAGGTAGTGGATTAGTACCCCCTGTTGCATTGGCCAAAGTAAAGGCACTGAAAGCTGCAAACGGACTAGACGTAATTGTGCCCGTGCCTGCACCTGAGCCGGTGCCTCCGATATCAATCCATGGGCTTCCCGCGCCCGTGGTTTTAGCGATTCTCAAATTCGCAGGATCCGTTACGCCATCGCTCGAACCGATGCCATAATGCAGTGTTGCCGTAGCACTGGTAAGATTAGCGACAGCAGACCGGTCAATAACCCAATAACGAACCGCAGATACCTTATCAATGGTGCCCGGCAGTGCATAGCCTAAAGCGGCTGCCGATTGCATGAAGTGCTCTGCGGTGTAAATCACCGAGGCAGCACTAGAATGCGTGACTGAAATTACAGCGGGACGATGGCTACCATTGTCTCCAAGTGGTAAGTTTCGAACTGTTGTGCCTGCGTTAGCAACTTCATAGGTCATAGGTCCATCGATGTAGCTTGATGTACTTCCTATGGTGGTGGAGCTCGCGTTACTCAAATTCAAAATATTGCTCCCTGTTGTACTGACAATACCAGATGTTAAGGTCAGGTTTCCGTTTACGTTTACCGCTCCTGCAAGTGTCACCTGTGGACTGGTAAGTCGCGTGTTATTGATTGTCAAATTCTGATATGTAAAAGAATCACCTCCAGAACCGGCACTGGCAGCCAGTGTTTGCAAATAGGTATTGGTAAATAACTCTACCGTGGAAGTGTTATTACATACTAAAGTGCCATAGGGCGTTCCACCTCTTACAAAATCTCTACCGATTCTTAGACGAGCGGAGTTGTTCAATTGTATCTGCTCCTGGCCTGCGGCTGTCGCAGTAAAGGCAATATCTCTACCTACCGTCATTGTGGAGGTGCCATTACCCACCAACTGAATCAATCGCCCCCCTGTCGAAATAAGATTAATATCTCGATTCACATTGAGTTGTCCTGTACCATCGATAGTTAAGATATTGTCGACTGCCGTTCCCGCAGAACTTGTCCAATTCAAATCACGATTGATGAGAATCGTTGACCCAGTATTAATCGTAACTCCAAATGCCTGGTTCCCTCCGTTGCGGGTTAGTTGAAGATTGTCATTAATCGAAAGTGTTCCGTTCCCAGTTACTGTGATTGCACCTGAGAAATCATTCCCCGGATTCGTCATCGTAAGTTTCCCACTTACGGTCAGAGAAGTATTACTTACTGTGAGTGATGTGTTCGCTGTTGCAGTGGTAAGGGTGACTTCTGCGGCATTCGCAGCCACTCCCACATTAATAGCGTGACCTTCAATGTAGGTCACATCCCCTGCTACCGGGAAGAAGACCGTTTCCGCAGGCCCGCCATGACCAGTCGCTGACCATGAGCCTGGCGTATTCCAATTTCCATCTGCGAAGGAGTAGTAGGTATTATTAACGTTGTTCACACAAAGTGTAAATGTTCCATAATAGCCACCGTTTTGAACATCCACGGAAATGTAATACGTGTTACCTGGTGTCAACCCAGGCGCAACAATAGTGACGTCATCACCATTTGCAACATACCGCTGACATCCTACTTCAGTAGTTCCGTCTGCCTGCCACAACGCCAGCTGTGTTCGTTGTTGAGTTCCTTTGACTCCCCCTATATCCACCGTAATGGTTGCCACGGTACTTATGGCAACAAATTTAAACCACCTGTTATAGAGTGTTACTCCTCCATTCGTATTCCAGCAAGAGGCCCTGTTCAGATCCGAGGTCGCACCAATGGTAGTAAATTGCGCATCGGATGAGCACCAGTTGTTGAGGTCCGTAATTTCATATGCGCCTTCGTAAAAATCATAGTCAGGTTCATCATCAACGCATAAAGTAAAAGTTCCATAGTAGCCACCATTTTGAACATCCACCGATATATAATAGGTGGCTCCTGGCGTTAATCCAATAGCACCAACAACTACATCATCACCATTGTTTATGTAACGATTGCAAGACACCTCAGTTATACCATCATCCTCCCAAATGGCTACCTGCGTCCTTTGTTGTGTTCCCTTAGAACCACCTCTATCAACTGTGACGTTAATAAAGCCACTCGCGGGTGCAATAAATCTAAACCATCGGTTATATAGAGTTGTACCCCCGTTGGTGTTCCAGCACGAAGCACGGTTTAAGTCAGAGGTGGCACCTATTGTGGTGAATTGGGCATCAGTAGAGCACCAATTGTTAGTGTCCGCAATATCAAAAGCTCCTTCAAAGTAGTCATAATCGAGCGCATCACTGAGACAGAGTGTGAAGGTACCGTAGTAACCTCCATTCTGGACGTCAACTGATATGTAGTATGTTGCTCCGGCAGTTAACCCTGTCGCTCCAACTATTACATCGTCTCCATTACTAATGTAGCGGTTACATGAAACCTCTGTAGTTCCGTCCACCTCCCAGAGGGCTACTTGCGTACGTTGTTGAGTACCTTTGGAACCACCCACATCTACAGTTACGTTTATTAATTCACTGGCAGGCGCAACGAAACTAAACCAACGATTATATAATGTCATGCCGCCATTTGTATTCCAACAGGATGCCCGGTTCAGATCTGATGTTGCTCCAATGGTGGTATACTCCGCATCAGCAGAGCAGGAATTTATTAACCCCGTTACATCTATGGCACCTTCATAATAATCATAATCTAAGGTACTACTTAAACATAGGGTAAAGGTTCCATAGTATCCTCCGTTTTGGACATCGACTGAGATATAGTATGTGGCAAAAGGAGTAAGACTGGTTGCACCAACTATTACATCGTCACCATTGCTGATGTAGCGGTTGCATGAAACCTCTGTGGTGCCATCCGCTTCCCAAATTGCAACCTGCGTGCGCTGCTGCGTACCTTTAGCTCCTCCCACGTCCACGGTGACATTTGTCAATCCGCTTGCGGGAGCAGTAAACTTAAACCAACGATTGTAGAGAGTTGTACCCCCATTCGTATTCCAGCAGGATGCTCGATTTAGATCGGAGGTGGCACCAATCGTGGTGAAGGCGGCATCTGCTGAACAATTGTCCATCAGCGCATCTACATCAATTGCACCCTCATAATAGTCATAATCTAATGTGCTGCTGAGACATAATGTGAAGGTCCCATAGTAGCCACCATTTTGGACATCTACCGAAATATAATACGTGGCACCTGGTGTCAGTCCTGTCGCTCCAACCGTCACATCATCACCGTTACTAACATATCTATTACAAGAAACCTCCGTGGTGCCATTCGCTTCCCAAATGGCAACCTGCGTACGCTGCTGCGTACCCTTTGCCCCGCCTACATCAATAGTCACGTTGGCCAGACCGCTAAGAGGAGCAGTGAAACTAAACCAACGATTATATAGTGTCACTCCGCCATTGGTATTCCAACAGGAAGCACGATTGAGGTCCGAGGTCGCACCAACAGTTGTGAAGGCTGCATCAACAGAACAATTATCCATTAGCGCATCTACATCAATTGCCCCTTCATAATAGTCATAATCTAATGTGCTGCTGAGACATAATGTGAAGGTCCCATAGTAGCCACCATTTTGCACATCTACCGAAATGTAATACGTTGCACCTGGTGTCAGTCCAGTCGCTCCAACAGTCACATCATCACCGTTACTAACATATCTATTACAAGAAACCTCTGTGGTACCATTCGCTTCCCAAATCGCAACCTGCGTGCGCTGCTGTGTACCCTTAGCTCCTCCTACATCAACAGTGACATTGATCAATCCACTCCCTGGGGCGGTAAAACTAAACCAACGATTGTAGAGGGTGGTGCCGCCATTTGTATTCCAGCAAGAGGCTCGGTTGAGATCTGAGGTTGCTCCTATCGTGGTAAAGGCTGCATCCGCAGAGCAGGCATTAATCAGCGCATCTACATCAATTGCACCTTCATAGTAATCATAGTCCAAGGTGCTGCTGAGGCATAACGTGAAGGTTCCATAGTATCCACTATTTTGGACGTCCACAGAGATGTAGTAAGTGGCAAATGGAGTCAGACCAGTGGCACCCACTGTAACATCGTCTCCATTGTTAATGTACCTATTGCACGATACTTCGGTTGTTCCATCAGCTTCCCAAATTGCTACTTGACTACGTTGTTGTGTCCCCTTGGCTCCTCCCACATCCACGGTCACATTGATCAATCCGCTTGCTGGGGCTGTAAAACTAAACCAACGATTAAATAGTGTCACTCCGCCATTGGTATTCCAACAGGAAGCGCGATTGAGATCTGAGGTTGCTCCTATCGTGGTAAAGGCTGCATCGGCTGAACAGCTATTAATCAGCCCATCAACGTCAATTGCCCCTTCGTAGTAGTCGTAATCAACCGCATCACTCAAACACAACGTAAACGTGCCGACATATCCAGTGTTTTGCACATCCACCGACAGATAGTACGTATCTCCAATTGATAAGCTGGCGGAGCCTAAACTTACATCGTCCCCATTGTTTATATATCGATTACAGGAAACCGGTGTAGTTCCATCTGACTGCCATAGTGCAACCTGAGAGCGCTGCTGCGTACCCTTCCCGCTCCCTACATCTATCGTGACGTTCACCTCTGTGGTGGTAGCGACAAAGCTAAACCATACATTGCGGAGCGCTACGCCACCGGCAGTATTCCAGCAAGAACCGGGATTAAGGTCTCCTGTTGCATTTACAGTCGTGTAGGCAGCATCCGAAGAGCAGGAGGATGCAAACAGGCCGGAAATATCAATTGCCCCGGCAAAATTATCATTTGCAGGCTGTGAAAAAGCTACAAATGAGGCTATGCAAAGAAGAAAAAGCAATAAAAACCTCCTCATATGGCGGTCAGCCGATTAAAACCAATGCGAAAATTAGTCTAAAAAAGTGCATTTTAAAAGAAAAAGGTACTTGCATATAGGCACTGAATCCTTGAATACAAAATCAACCATTCTGGTAACTTTTTAATAAGTTGCCTCAAACCTTATTAGTATGATTCTGAACTACATCTGGGTATCCTTCTTCCTGCTTGCATTTGTAGTCGCGTTAGGCAAACTTTTGTTTTTTCAGGACATGGAGGTTTTTCCCGCCATGCTCAACTCCACTTTCGAAATGGCAAAGACGGGCTTCGAAATCTCCCTTTACTTAACGGGAGTAATGTCATTATGGTTAGGCATCATGAAAATTGGAGAAAAAAGTGGGGTTGTAAATATTCTTGCAAAACTTGTTGGCCCCTTCTTCTCGCGGCTCTTCCCAGAAGTGCCAAGAGATCATCCCGCTACTGGATCAATCATTATGAACTTTAGCGCCAACATGTTGGGCCTCGACAATGCCGCTACGCCCCTTGGCCTTAAGGCGATGAAGGAAATGCAGGAGCTGAACCCTCAAAAAGATACTGCGTCCAATGCTCAAATCATGTTTTTGGCACTCAACACTTCCGGGTTCACCATCATTCCTATTGCCATTATTCTCGATCGATCTATCCTGGGAGCAGCCAATCCCACGGACATCTTTATACCCACTTTGATTGCCACTTCAGTGTCTACCCTTGCTGCCATGTTTACAGTCAGTCTTTATCAGCGCATCAATCTCTTAGATAAGGTCTTTCTTAGCTACTTGTTAGGTTTCAGTCTTTTCATTGGAGGGGCGGTATACTATTTTATATCGCTGCCTCAGGCAGCACTTACCGCACAATCAAATCTTATAAGCAGCATTATTATCATTGGCATCATCATTTCCTTTCTACTTCTCGGCCTCTACAAAAAACTACCCCTCTACGAAACCTTCATTGAAGGCGCGAAGGAAGGCTTCGAAATATCCATTAAGATTATCCCCTACCTCATCGCAATATTAGTGGCTATCGGAATGTTCAGAAGCTCAGGTACGCTGGATTACTTTACCAGCGGAATCGGATGGCTTGCTGCGCTAGCTGGGCTTAATACTGATTTTGTCGATGCGCTACCCGTAGCCCTGCTCAAGCCGCTTAGCGGAGGAGCTGCAAAGGGAATGATGGTGGAAACAGTAAAGACATTTGGCCCTGATACTTTTGTAGGAAGGCTGGCAAGTATTCTACGCGGGTGCACGGAGACTACGTTCTATATATTGGCAGTGTATTTTGGCTCAGTAAACATAAGAAAAACCCGCTATGCCCTTACGGTAGGCCTTATTGCAGATTTGGTTGGGGTGATTGCCGGTATCTTAGTGGCTTATTTGTTCTTCCACTAACCTCACTTCGCAGTTTCAATTCTCTTGCCGTTCTTATCTACAGCAACCAATACGCTCTCTCCTGCTGCATTTGAAGTCTTGATAGTTACTTCACCTGTCTCCACCTTAAAAGTAACTTCTGAAGGCGGGAGCAAAAACGTAAGGTTAGTAGACCATGATAGACCATCTGTTCTATAGATCTTTGCTAACGTAGCGGTATACTTATCCTCTTGAGGTTTGTCTGAATACACGAGTACATAAAAAACCTGGCCATTTTCATCCGATGCCGTCAATCCTTTTAAGGACGCCTTCTTCCGCTTCACAAAACTTTCCTGATCTACAGGAAATCTTACCACTACATCCTTCTGACGTGTGGGTGTGATGGTATAAAAGTAACCTGTAGCCAAAGAGTCAGCGTAAGCAAGACCAGCGGTAAATTTTTCACCTACGATATTCAAAGGCAAGAAATGACTGCTATCGTTCACCTCCATGAATAAAGGAATAGAATCCGCTTCATCAACTATCCACTTCAGAGATTCTCCAATAGATTCAAACTCCGTTTGCTTCTCCTTAAGTTCCCGAACAGAAAAATCTTTCGTTGACTTAACAAGGCTTCGTAAAACGGTCGGTGTCCCGTAGGCATTGGTAATAAAATCTCGGTAATCTTTTGCCTCCTCATTGAAATCGCGGCTGCTCAAGCTACCTGAGATACTGTCTAGCTTCTTTAATTCCGTAATTTCAGATTCGAGCAGATTCAATTGAAAATGTAGATTCGCAGAATCTTTCAGAGACTTATGTAGCACCAATTCCGAAAGATAATCCAACTCCGCTAATTTCATTGCGAACAAACCAAGCGGCATAGGACTAGGATCATACTCCTTCAGTGGATCAAATTTCTTGCTTGCACGGATGGCCGCTGCATCAGTTTTGACGGACACAGAGTCTTTAGTGAGTTTTTCTCTTAACTTATTGATTTCAATATCTGCAGCCACGAGCTGATCACGAAGAGGAAATATTTGATCTTTAATAGTTTCAATTGTCGTCTTAGACCAGGACTTATAATCCCACAATTTCAAGTCATTTTCATAAAAGTCAGTCTTACTCTCTCCATCGTTGGCAAAGGATTTGATATCCATTAAAGATAACTCCTGATTATATTTCGTCTTACCCATCTTCTTGAGCGTAAACTTGTAATCATCAAATGAAGTCTTGGTGGAATCAAAGGTTGCAATCACTCTAGCCAAGTCTGCAAGCAGTGTGTCACTTGATCGCAACAGCAGGGCCTTCATCTCTCCGTTAAACCTAATCTTAATGTCCTTAAATAGAAATTGCGTTTTAGAATATAAAGATTCAGTGTCGTTGAACTCTGACAAAAGTTGAGTAGCTACCTCTTTTCTGTCCTTCAAAGCCTGCAACTTTTTCTCAAGATCAAATTGAACGTCCGACAGCGTTACGCCAAATTTCCCTGTCCTCAAATCTCGTCTATTGTACGCTTGATAGTACTCGTCATTTTTTCTCACCTCCTTTTCATCTATCCCCTTGTAGGCTAAGTCATAAAAATAGATTGCTGAATCCAAATTAGTTTGCAACAAGTCGGTTTCTTTTAGAATATCATTGCCTTCGGCCTTCTCCTGGTAAATCATTGCCATAAAAAGGTGAGCGTTTGGATTATCAGTGTTCTCCTCGAGGTATTTTTTTAGAAATGGTTCAGCTTCAGCGAACTGTTTCGCATTCAAGAGAATAAATAGATCTTTGTATTTAATTTTTTGCCCATAAGCTGGGGCCAACCCAATAAATAGGACAATTGCGAAAGCTAGAATTCGAACCATTATAACTGCTAAATTGTACTAAATTAACGAATTAATGACATTTCAAGGAATAACTTTTCAATAACCGGACCAAAGATGAAAATTGTGTATCGCATAGTAGATTTTGTCAAACCCTGGCTTGGCGCAATCTTAATCGTTTGGATTCTACAACTCACTGGCCTATTGAGCAGCATTTCCTTTGCCGCGCAATCCGTTATACTTAAAACCGGATTGATGAATGCCAGCGTGGTCACCGAGACAAAACCCCTGGACTTCAATTACAATTTCCATGTCAAGGATCTTAATGGTAAAAAAGTTGATTTCAACACCTACAAGGGAAAAGTTATCTTTCTAAATCTATGGGCAACTTGGTGCGGACCGTGCAGAGCTGAAATGCCAACCATTCAAAATCTTTATCAAAAAGTTTCACCCAATGATCAAATTGAATTTGTGATGCTCTCCATTGACAAAGACAAAGACCTGAATAAAGTTGTAACATATGTGGCCGACCATGCGTATACCTTCCCCACCTACATGCCCTCCGGATATTTGTCAGAACAATTGAATATCCCCTCCATCCCCACGACATTCATCATTTCGAAAGACGGAAAGATTTTAACAAAGGAAGTCGGAACTACGAATTTCGATACGAAGAAATTCTTAAATTTCTTAATCACTGAAGCCAACAAGTAATCGTGTCGGACGTGAGCCAGAAAAATCGCTTTTCACCCAAATACCTCAGAAACTTTACGGTCGAGGTTTTTAGTTCATTTGCAATTCCTCAAAAAGACGCAGAAGTTGCTGCTGACATTCTTGCCCTTTCTGACATTCGTGGCATTGACTCCCATGGTGTAGCGAGATTATATAGCTACGTGGGTCTACTCAATGAGGGTAGGATAAATCCGAATCCCAATGTGAAGATTATCAGAGACAAGAAAAGCGTTTGTACCATTGATGGAGACAACGGACTGGGACTTGTAGTGGGCCCGAAAGCAAATGAGATCGTGATGGGAAAAGCGAGACTCCATGGGTCTGGCTGGGCAAGTGTGTGTAACACCAATCACTTTGGTATAGGGTCCTACTATGCATTCAAGGCATTGGAAAGAGATATGATTGGTATCTCTATGACCAATACAACCAAACTCGTTGCTCCGCTATGGGGAGCCGAGCGGATGTTGGGAACAAATCCGATATCCATAGCCTTTCCAGGATTGAAAGAGCCTCCCATAGTGGTAGACCTGGCCACAAGTGCTGCGGCCTTCGGCAAAATAGAGATTGCAAGGAGGGCAAAGGAGCAGGTGCCAAGTGGATGTATTATAGACAGCAAAGGTCGTCTGAGTACAAACCCTAATGACATGATTGAAGGTGGTGCATTGCTTCCTCTTGGATCAACAAAAGAATTGGGAGGTCACAAAGGCTACGCACTTGCCGCCATGGTTGACATTCTTTCAGCAGTGCTGAGCGGTGCCAACTGGGGGCCATTCGCTCCTCCCTTTGCGCTTCGTCAGGAGATTCCAACCCGCAGCGTGGGCAAAGGGATCGGTCATTTTTTTGGAGCCATGGAAATTGACGGCTTCATGGAGGTTGAAGAATTCAAGAAAAGCATTGATGAATGGATTAAGGTATTCAGGCAAACCAAACCCGCAGACGGAACTAATGGAGTATTAATACCCGGAGATCCTGAACACGAGGAAGAGAAGATAAGGAAAAAAAATGGCATCCCGTTGTCGGATGCTGTAATTACCGACCTATTAGAGGTAGCGAGGATATCTAAGGTTCCATTCAAGGTAGATTGAGCAGCAGCTCCCTGGCCTTCACTAATCCCGTACTGGCTTTCTCATTGATAAAGGTGATCTTTTGATGCGGACTGAAATCCATTTGTCCCGGATCAACAACCAGCTTTCTCGCGTGTTCTGGAGCAAACTCGATCAAGCTTGCGGCTGGATAGACCTGCAGCGAGGTTCCAACGACCAGAAAGATATCGGCTTCTGCTGTCACCAACGCAGCATCTTCGATCTTACTTACAATCTCCCCGAACCACACGATATTGGGTCTCAATTGCGAACCCATGGGGCACCTGTCTCCTAACTTCAATTCCCAACCTTCAATAGGGAAAATCATATTCGGATCATCTTGGCTCCGCGACTCGAAAAGGCTTCCGTGCAAATGAATTACATCGGTGGATCCCGCTTGCTCATGAAGATTATCGACATTCTGTGTAACCACCGTGACATCGTACATCTCTTGTAATTCTGCCAGAATCTTGTGGCCGATATTGGGTTGCACCTGCAAAGCCTTCTTCCTACGCTGGTTGTAAAAATCAAGGACCAGTGCGGGATTCTTGATCCAACCTTCAATAGATGCAACCTCCATCACGTCATATCCTTCCCACAGGCCACCAGCATCTCGAAAGGTAGGAATGCCGCTTTCCGCGCTGATCCCCGCACCCGTCAATACCACCAGCTTTTTCAACTCACTTCAAATTTTGGTCAAAGAAGATCGCAGCTGCTTCAAACACACGAAGCCAGCTTTCGTATCGTAGGAAACCATGCACTTCATCCGGCAAGGCCAAGATTTCCGGCTCCAGTCCTTTGTCTCTCAGTTTCTCTGCGAGGTCGGTGGTCTGTTGAAATAGCACATTGCGATCGTCATCACCATGCACCAGAAGAACCGGAGCAAACCATTTACTTAAGTCACTAATAGGAGAAGATTGATAAGCTAGATCCATGTCCTTCTCTCCAATACCCCAACCGCCTCCTGGAGAAAATTCCCTGGCTCTAAAGGCCCAATCATGTACGCCATGTAAATCGACACCCGCCTTAAATATTTCAGGGTTTCTGGCAAGGCCCATAGCCGTTAGGTAGCCGCCATATGAACCACCCCAGAGTCCGATTTTTTGAGGATCAACTTCTTTCAAGCCCTGCAAATATTTTGCAGCAGCTACCACATCCTGATATTCACTGGCGCCTCTAGGCCCCTGGTTCTCTGCTCTTCTGAAATCGCGTCCATATCCAATACCGTCTCGATAATTTACAGAGATTACCGCGTAGCCCTGGCTCGCAAGGAACTGATTGAATGCGTAGGTATTGATATAATAGTCGCTGTAGTGAAAACCAAGGAGCATCTGTCTAATAGGGCCACCGTGCATGAAGACCACTCCCGGTCGTTGTCCCCTTATGTTTTCGTTGATAAACAATTGCCCATGAATGGTTGTGCCATCTGCAGCCTTCATTATCACTTGTTGGGGTATAACAAATCCCTTGGGAGAAAAAGACGGACTTTCCTTGGGTGAAATAGTTTCATAAGATTTATTTTCCTCATCATAACTCACCAGACTCATTGAGGTGTTGTATGTCGATTGAAAGAAGAGCAGCTTATCACCCAGCGTAGGATACATTTCAATACCCGCCCCGCTAGTCACCTGAGTAGGCTTGCCGGTACTTAGACTGGATTTCCAAATGTGTCTTCGATCGGTGTCCTCTCTGTTGCCGTCAAAGTAAATCTGAGTTTCATCTGCATTGAGGCAGTAGCTCTCTACGATACCGTCCCCCGGAGTCAGGTCTTTGATGCCGACCCCATCTGGATTAATAGCATACAAATGATTCCAACCTTCATGTTCGGAATAAAAAAGGATCTTGTCACTTTTAGTCCAAGCCAATGGTGTGGAGGGATAATATTGTGAAAAGCCACCATCATCACCCGGTGATTGCCATATCCTTTTTGCTTTTCCGGATGCTGCTTCCGCCACCCAAATAGAAAATTTAGTTCCTCCAGTGAGGTTCGAAAATTCACCTGCTTTTGTTCCAGGTGTCCGGATATATGCAATTTGCTTCCCATTTGGCGACCAAACCGGGAATGCATCATGAGATACTTCAGGAGCAATCCATCGAACGGTCTGAGATTCCAAATTATAAATCCCAATAAAGCCATGATCACCTCGATCGCTTTCAAATACGATCTCCCTGCCATCTGTTGAGAATGAATAGTTTCCGTTTGAGCCTCGCGCGTGAAACAGTTGCTGAGGCTGCGCATTTTCCTTGACATCAATCGTGAAAATCTGACCGGATTTGGAGTAGACTATTCTATTTGTAGAGGATGACAATTTTGGATTAGCTCCCTCGGCCAGTTTGTATGGCATTTGAGATTGATTCAAGCCCACGCACCATATTATTCGCTCAGCTCTATCGGGCAAACTCGCGGGATTTGCAATCTCACCTTTGCGATTGGGGTCACTGCCCCGCACATAAATAAGTTGGGAGCCATCATTGGTGAACGTCAAGCCGCTCAGTACTTGTCCATCGTCAGAATCATAGGATGTGATTTTCTTAATCTGTCCTTGCGCATTTCTGTGGTAGATATTTCTCTTTCCGTGGTCATTGAGCACCCATGCATATTGCTTTTTATCCTGCGAAACGGCTAGGTTATTTGCAATCGGGTGACTTAGGAACTGCTCAAGAGATGATGTTTGAGCGACTGCTTGCAATTCGCAAACAATCAGGGAGAGTAAAAGAAGGTGCTTCATGGCTTAGTCATTTCCAGAAATATATGAAATGACTAAGTAAGAAGTCAGCTAAGTTTATGTGAGTACTACGATTTCTTCTTCTTGGCGTATCGCCCTTTCCGCTCGGGCGCATTCTCCGCCAACGTCAAGCACTCTTCCAAGGTCAGGTCAGCAGGTTCCTTGTCTTTAGGAATCTTTACATTTTTTTTGCCAGCCTTGATGTAGGGGCCGTAGCGGCCATTGAGCACTTGAATGTCAGGGTTTTTCTCAAACACTTTTATGGTCTTGTTTGCATCTGCCACTCGCTTTGCCTCAATTAGCTCCACCGCCCGCTCATAAGTAATTACATAGGGATCTTCATCCTTAGGAATGGATACAAACTTCTTATCGTGGAGGACATAAGGCCCGAAGCGGCCAATATTTATTACCACCGGTAGGTCTTCAAACTCCCCAACTTCCCTCGGAAGCTTAAAGAGTTCCAGCGCATCATCTAAGGTGACGTTTTCTATAAATTGTCCAGGACGCAAGGCTGCAAACTTCGGTTTTCTCTCTTTGCCATCTTCCGGATTTTCACCAAGCTGCACGTAGGCACCGTAGCGACCTAGCTTGGCGTAGACATTAAGTCCTGTCTTTGGATCTACTCCTATCTCCTTTGACTTGTTTGAAACAGAAGACCTTTCTACTTTCTCAGTTTTAGTAACTGTCTTGTGGAATGGCTTATAGAATTGATCGATCATCTTCTTCCACTCAAGCTTACCGCTTGCAATCTCATCAAAGTCTTCTTCGATTTCCGCGGTGAAGGAGTAGTTAGTAATATTCGGAAAGTGCTCCACAAGGAAGTCGTTCACAATCATCGCAGTGTTAGTCGGAAATAACTTATTTTTTTCCGTACCGGTTATCTCTTGAGCCTCTGTGGTCTCCACCTTATCATCAGCTAGCGTGATGACGTTGTATTTCCTCTCTACTCCATCCCTACTCTCTTTTACTACATAGCCCCGCTTCTGCACCGTGGAAATAGTAGGCGCATACGTGGAGGGCCGGCCGATACCCAGTTCCTCCAGCTTCTTCACCAAACTTGCTTCTGTGTATCGTGGAGGATGTCTGGTAAATGTTTCAGATGCCTTCATCTCCTCCAACTTCAAATCCTGACCAACTTTTAGTGGAGGCAAAACTTTTCCTCCCTCCTCTTCACTGTCATCGTCATCGCTAGATTCCAGATAAACTTTTAAGAATCCCTCAAACTTGATCACCTCTCCCGAAGCTGTCAAAGTTCGCGGACTCGTTGATATTTCGATTGTGGCAGTAGTTCGCTCCAATTGCGCATCTGCCATCTGTGATGCAATGGCCCGCTTCCATATTAAATCATAGAGTCGCTTGGCATTTCGATCGCCTGTGGGTTCGGTCACAGAAAAATCTGTTGGTCTTATGGCTTCGTGAGCCTCCTGTGCACCCGATGACTTTGTTTTGTACGTCCTTGTCTTTACAAATTCTTTTCCAAAAGCAGATGTAATCTGGTTGACAGCTCCGTCTACTGCATCTTTGGAAAGATTTAATGAGTCGGTTCTCATGTAGGATATCTTACCTGCCTCGTAAAGCTTTTGCGCAACCATCATCGTCTGCGATACCGAAAAGCTAAGCTTCCTGCCTGCCTCCTGTTGCAGAGTCGAGGTTGTGAAAGGCGGTGCTGGTGATTTTTTTGCTGGCTTCTTCTGCAGGTCTTTTATAGAAAATTTCGCCCCCTTACACGACTCCAGAAATTCTAGCGCTTCCTTCTCTGTATCCAATTTTGCAGAAAGGTCTGCAAGAAGCTGCTTGCCCTTGCCCAAATCGAAAACTGCCACTACCTTGAAACTGGATTTCGCCTCGAACCCTTCAATTTCACGTTCGCGTTCCACCACAAGCCTCACCGCTACCGATTGTACACGACCAGCTGATAAGCCTGTACTTATTTTCTTCCAAAGGATAGGTGACAGCTCAAACCCCACCAATCTATCAAGAACCCTTCTGGCCTGCTGCGCATTGACAAGGTCAATATCTATTCCGCGAGGACTTTTTATAGCATTCTGAATTGCGTTCTTGGTGATTTCCGTGAACACAATACGTCTTGTCTTGGAATCATTAAGATCCAGCACCTCTTTAAGATGCCAGGAGATAGCTTCACCCTCACGGTCATCATCACTGGCGAGGTAAACCGTCTCTGCGTCCTTTACTAACTTCTTGAGTTGTTTAATTACCTCCTTCTTATCTGGGCTTACTTCATAAGTAGGCTCATAGTCATTCTCTATATCAATCGCTTTGTTGCCTTTCGTCAAATCACGAATGTGCCCCATACTTGAAGTGACCGTGAAATCCTTTCCCAAATACCCTTCAATGGTCTTTGCTTTCGCTGGTGACTCTACTATAACTACGTTTTTTGACATGCTTTTTTTCTAATCAAGACTGCCAAATATCTGCAATTTTTTAAAAAATCAAATTCGAGAAGATATTTGAGTGCCTATTATGGACTCAACATCCCATCTGCTAACTTTGTTTAATGCCACGCAATTTGTACTTGCTCAGACATGCGCAAGCTGCTGAGACACAGCAAGGTCAACAAGATTATGATCGTCATTTGACATCACATGGACTTCGAGAAGCAGCTGCTATTGCCAAGTACTTAAAAAAAAATAATATCAGCATCGAATTAATCATCTCCAGCTCAGCAATTCGTGCTTACACCACCGCAAAAACAATTTCAGAAGGTCTTAACCTGGAAACTGATATAATTCAAAGTAAAGAAGTATACCATGGGTCGCTAAAAACCTTGCTCGATGTGCTTAACCAGCAGAGTGATGAGTATAAAAGCATTTTGTTAGTGGGCCACAACCCCTACATCTCCTATTTTGCTGAATTCCTCACCAAAGAAAATATCGGTGACTTGTCTACGGCTGGGCTTGTCATGATCAAATTTGATATTGCTAACTGGTCAGATATTGCTGAGGGGAATGGTTTATTTGAAGCTTACATCGACAACACATTGATTGACGCGCAATGACAAAGGAAGAATTACTCAAAGGGTTTGATCCTAACGGTCCGGGGTCAAAAGATCAGCTATTTGGTTTGCCGTTCACTCCAGATACTGCAGAACTTATTATTGTGCCGGTCCCCTGGGAGGTCACTGTTTCTTACAAAGGTGGCACTGTAGATGGTCCGCAGGCGATACTGGAGGCCTCATCGCAGGTAGATTTGTTTCAACGCGACATCATAGACGCCTGGAAACTTGGCATCGCGATGCTGCCTATTCCGGACAAGATTAAGGAAGAGAGTGAATCAATGCGATCTCTTGCAGAACAGCACATCCAACTACTAGAGGCTGGCGATGGGGACGGAAACAAAGTATTATTATCCAATGTAAATACCGCGTGTGAAAATCTTGTGATCTACACAAGAAACACAGTAAAGAAGTACCTGGACCAAAATAAGATGGTAGGTCTATTGGGAGGCGATCACAGCACGCCTCTAGGATTTATCCAAGCATTGGCTGAAAAACACAGTGACTTTGCTATCCTGCAAATTGACGCACACGCAGACTTGCGAAAAGCGTACGAAGGTTTCACCTACTCTCATGCCAGTATCATGTACAATGCACTTAAAATTCCAGCTGTGAGCAAGTTGGTACAGGTTGGCATCAGGGATTTTTGCGAGGAGGAACAAGAGGTAATTGATAAGTCAGCAGGAAGAATAAGTGTGTTTTTTGATGAAGACATTAAGCAGGAACAATACAATGGCGCCACTTGGATTGAAATCTGCAAACAAATTGTTAAGACACTTCCTGAAAAGGTTTATATAAGTTTTGATATTGATGGTATGGATCCAAAGTTGTGTCCTAACACAGGCACGCCTGTACCTGGTGGATTCGAGTTTCATCAAATCACTGCATTACTAAAAACACTAAACCGCTCAGGCAAAAGAATCATTGGTTTTGACCTCAACGAGGTTGCCCCAGGTACTTCGGACGAGTGGGATGCCAATGTTGGCGCCCGGCTTCTCTATCAACTATGCAATGCAATGGCGGTTTCTAATGGTAAATTGCGGTATACCGATTAACAGCGCTTCGTCCTCCTGTTAAAATATTTTTTCTATTTTGCACAGAACTAATCCATCCCCATGAGCGAAATAATTAGTCAACTTGCAACAGATATCTACTTACCCATTTCCTTTCTACTCATACTTGGTGGATTATTCTTCATCTTCTACTCTCGATTTGTACAATACAAATACTTCAAACACGCCATTGATATTCTTCGCGGCAAGTACGTAAACCCCAATGATCCGGGACAAATAAACCCATATCAAGCGCTGAGCACTGCGCTGGCATCTACGGTAGGCATGGGTAACATCGCAGGTGTTGCTGCTGCCATTTCACTTGGTGGTCCTGGGGCGCTTTTTTGGATGTGGGTTACAGCTTTTGTGGGAATGTCCACCAATTTCTTTACCAGCTCACTTGCACTAATGTACCGAGGGAAAGATTCTGCAGGTGAAGTTCAAGGGGGTCCCATGTACGTGATCAGAGAGGCAATGAGCAAAAAGTGGCATCCACTGGCTTACGTATTCTCCGTGTGTGCCATGGTAGGATGTCTACCGATCTTTCAAGCCAACCAGTTGACCCAAGTGATCATTGACTTGGGTATCAACAGAACCACGCTCGGTACCACACCATTTAATCTCCTGGGTTTCGAGGTGAGCAGCGCGAAGTTCATTATAGGAGTAGTACTTACGCTGTTGGCAGGAATCGTCATTATCGGAGGAATCCAAAGAATAGGCATGTGGGCCGGGAGAATGGTACCCATCATGATTGTGATTTACCTCGGGTCAGTAATCGCAATCTTATTTACCAACATCACCGAAGTGCCTCACATTTTCGGAATGATTTTTACGGACGCGTTTGCTGCAAATAATTATAGAGGTGAACCTGCGTTGGGTGGGATCGTTGGTGGCCTGATCATATCAGGAATAAGAAGAGCTTCTTTCTCAAGCGAAGCAGGAATAGGTACCGCGCCCATGGCGATGGGAGCCTCCAAAAGCAGTGAACCTATCCGAGAGGGGTTAGTTTCAATGCTAAGCCCAGCCATCGACACTATAATAGTTTGTACACTTACAGCCTTTGCCATCCTGGTTACTGGCGTATGGCAAACCTCTGAGGCCAACGGGGTCACGTTGACAGCCAATGCCTTTGAAGGCGCACTGGGTGGCACCGGTCGTTTCTTGTTACTGATTTGTGGATTTTTCTTCGCTATCACTTCACTCTTTTCTTACAGCTACTATGGAAACAAGGCCATGTCATTTATTGCCGGTGTCAGAGCCGGAAGCTATTACAACTACTTCTATCTAGCTACTGTAATCTTCGGAGCTGTAGCCACGATGCAGGATGTAATGAATATTATAGATATCGCCTATGCAATTATGGCCATACCTACCGTAGTGTCTGGTATTGTGCTGGCTCCAAGAGTGATGAAGGAAGCCAAAGCGTATTTTTCCAAGCTTGACCTGGAGTAATTAGGACACCACTTTTGGCTCGTGTGTAGGGTAGTCAAAGAGACCATGCTCTTTAATAGCTTCCTCCACTTTGTGTGGTACGCACTTTTCCCAACCGGGCTCTCCATTTCTAATCTTGTCCAGCACGTGGTCTGAAATGATGTGAAGATTGTGTGTATTTGAATGCTTTACATTTTCAAGCTTCTTGTTTATTACCAGGTAGGCAAAGAGATTCTTTAAACTTTCAGGAAGGTGCTTATCAAAATCACTTAGGGTATACAAACCTTCTCCCTCTCTCTTCAAAGCAGGGTAGATGTAGAGCTTAATATTAGTACCAAATAAATCTGCAAAACTTTCAAGTATACCTCCGTGCAAATTTTCATAGGTCTTCTCTTCAAATACCTTTTGAAGTGCGTAAATGCCAAGTACCATTCCAATCTTGGCACCACGTGTGATCTTGGAAAGGTAGTTAGCGACTTTATAATATTCGAAGTAGTTTGAAATTAACACCGTTTGACCTAGCGAACAGAGTATGTCTGCGCGGTACAAAAAGTCTTTTTCATCCACGTCACCTTCCATGCTCAAATCATTGAGCGTAAGCTCCGTCAAAACTACCAGCTTACTCTTGTCCACGTCATCCTCATGCAAAAATTGTCTTCTCGATGCCAGCAACATGTCCACATTGACATGGGTAACAGGCCTAAACCTGCCTCTAAGCACGAGCACATTTTTTTTGTAGAGCACTTCTGAAGGCTGCATCACTTCTCCATCTGGTCCAAACATAGCAGCCTTGGTTAGTCCATTCTTGACCAACTTCAATGCCATCAATCGATTGTCAACTCTTTCAAAGTCGGGACCAGACACCCTAAACATGTCGACCTCTACTCTGCGGTGTGTAAGTCCATCAATGAGTGACATCATTATTTCCTCAGGGTCAGTGAGAAACATGCACGCGTATATCATATTGACACCAACAATACCCAGCGCGAACTGCTGGAGCAATGGGTCATTGTCAAACATTTTGATATGGACCACACAATCGTTGGGTTCAGTATCTGGTCTAAGTTGGAATCTCACACCCATCCAGCCTTGCCCCTGGTTGGTGCGTTCGAAATTCAAAGCTTCGACTGTATCGGCAAAGGCAAAAAAACGAGTCTTTGATTTGATGTGACCAAGTCGCTCCGGCAAGAGTGGGTACTCATGATCCAGCATCCCCAAAAGGCGGTCTTCACAAACGTAGCGTTCACATACCCCATATATTGCATCGCTAAATTTCATGTCGTAGGCGGACATTGTCTTGGCGATGGTTCCGGAGGCACCTCCTACTTTAAAAAAATTGGCTGCTACTTCCTGGCCAGCTCCAATTTCTGCGAAAGAACCGTAAAGCTCTCTTCTTAAGTTAATTTGAAGTGCCTTCTCTTGGGTGGTTAGCTTCTTTTGATTCTCCATAAGCAACTCAGCATGATAACGACTACTCTCACAAAGTTGATACTATTTTTTTAAAGAACTGTTTTTTTTGGCGTAAGAATTAGCCTAAATCGGAAGTTCACCCATTCTCAATTTTTTTTGCTGCTAAATCCGCTCAGATGAGCAGGTAACGATACTAATGCATCGTACTACAAACTGGGTAAGTAGGAACTGGTATTTACGACCACCCTTGAGGAGTACTGCGAAAAGCTGATACAGTTCCTTTCGAAGCACTAGGTGCCCAATGGTTCTGGTGCACTTATTCTACCCACCTCAGGTAATGGCGCAAGTAGTTCTTTGAAAAAATGCTCGTATCTATTCGCGGTTTGTTCTATTGTAAAACGGCTAATGAGAGTCTTATGCGCTTCGTCAGCCATTTTAGCTCCCAGCGCTCGATTGCCGCGCAATGATTTGATCCATAAGGCCAGATCCAATACATCACCATCTTCGTACAAGTACCCGCTATGTGCATGCTTGATGAGATCGTCATTACCTGAAGCCCTGGTTGCCACAATCGGTACCCTGAAATACATTGCCTCCATCAACGCCTGAGAAAGGCCTTCGGTATTCGAGCACAATGCATAAATTGAAAACAGAGGTAAATAGGATAGTGCTAAATCTGCCGCAACACTTCCTTCGTAATGCACCATATGAGGAAGTTGGAAACCCCTTGCAATTGTGGCTAGCTCTTCATCCTCGGTAATTCCCACAAAAACCACCTTGGCAGGAACACCCAGGAAATCTAGTGCACGCAGCAAATGGTGCTGTAGTTTTCTTCGAGAGATACAACCAATTACAAAATCTCCCTCTTTTATATCTAGCTTCTTCCGAAGTGCATCCGTATATGCCGTGCTGACGCGCATGTACTTCTCTACGGGAGTTCCATTGAAGATGACTTCTACATGCCTTGCGGGAATTCCTTTATCCACAAGCGACTTCTTGACACCGTTGCCCACTGCCACAATCTTATCCGTGCCATTTACGTAAATCAGGTTTTGTGCAGGCCCTCCCAAGCTCATCGATATTTGCCTTCTGGTATGCACCACTTTCACCGGAAGTCGGTACAGCCATCTGCTAAACACGGTGATATACCTATCCTTGCTAGACTGCGAATTGATTATGTCCAATTCGTATTGTACAACCCAATCACGCAGCAACCTCATTGCGTTTCTATCGAAGCGAGAGGTTAGTTTCAAAGGCAAGAATTCAACCTTTGAATACAACGTGAGCGAATGCAGCAGAGAGTTTTCCCTTGCCGCTATAAATGTTCGATGCCCGCGAGAAGCCAATTCCCTGGCAAGAAAAAAAACGGAATAGGTAGATCCAGCCAGGAAATCCTCCTGGGTAATAAATAGAATGTTCAAGGGTCGCTGCATAAGCGCCCAAGTAAACATCCCTACATTACTTGATCATGTGCAAGTAATGATCTTAGTTTTATATTAGTGTGAAGCAGAGAACATTGACGTAACAATCAACCATTAGAGGCGGCATTCTCCTCCTTAAGAACCCTCCTTAAAATTTTACCCACGTTTGACTTTGGAACCTCTTTAATAAACTCCACAAATTTGGGAATCTTATAGTTGGTAAGACATGTATGACAAAATTCGATCAATTCCTCCTCTGTCAAAGATGGGTCCTTCTTCACCACAAATACCTTGATTGCTTCACCTGAACGCTCGTGAGGCACACCAATAGCGGCCACTTCAAGCACCTTGGGATGATTGGCAATTGCGTTTTCAATTTCGTTGGGAAACACATTGAAGCCGGAAACTTTGATCATGTCTTTTTTACGATCAACTATTTTAAAGAATCCTTCTTCATCCATATATCCGATATCTCCCGTCTTAAACCAATCGCCCTCATAAAAGACATCGCCATTGTCCTTCTCCCAATATCCACGCATCACTTGAGGTCCCCTGGCACAAATTTCTCCCGTTTCTCCCTGTGCCAGCTTGTTTCCGTCATCATCAAAAATTGCAACCTCAGTGCTTGGCACAGGCAGCCCGATAAAACCTCTCCGATGCTTGCCATCCAGAGGATTGCAACATAACACGGGAGATGTTTCGCTAAGTCCATATCCTTCCACTAATGGCTTACCGGTTACTTCTTCCCAACGCTGCGCCACTGCATCTTGAACCGCCATTCCGCCACCTACTGCTCCTGCTAACCTTGAAAAATCCAAACTTTTAAAATCCGGATTATTGAGGAGGCCGTTGAATAAAGTGTTTACCCCGGTCACAATGGTAAACCTGTGCTTCTTCAATTCCTTGACAAAGCCCGGCATATCCCTTGGGTTGGTGATTAGCACATTTTTTACCCCAGTGGTAAACATCAGCAATCCATTTACGGTGAGCGCAAAAATGTGATACATCGGAATCGCGGTGATCATGATATCTTCATGATCCGCTCGCATGTATGGTTTGAACCAGTGAGTGATCATTTGATTATGGGCAATCAAATTGCGATGCGACAACTGGGCGCCCTTGGAAATTCCTGTGGTGCCACCGGTATATTGAAGTACGGCCACATCTTCGATGTCCATTTCAGGTTTGGTATAGCTCAGACTTGCCCCTCGTTTGAGGGCGGACTTAAAGGAAATCGCATTGGGGATGTGGTACGCTGGTACAATTTTCTTCACATACTTAACGACAAAGTTTATGATGCCCCCCTTCACCGTGCCTAGCATATCTCCCATTTTGGTAATGATGATGTGCTTGGCTGGGATTTCAGTAAGAATGCTTTCCAACTGGTTAGCAAAATTTGCAACGATTACCACGGCTGACACCCCTGCGTCCTTGAACTGATGCTTCATTTCCGGAGGCGTATAAAGTGGGTTAGTGTTGACCGCGATGCATCCAGCCTTTATGGTTCCAAAAAAGGCAATGGGAAATTGGATAAGATTGGGCATCTGGATGGCCACCCTATCGCCCTTCTTTAACCCAAGTTCTCCCTGCAGGTAGGCTGCAAAATTATCAACCTGATGTTTCAATTCACCGAAAGTGATCTGCTTTCCAAAATTTTCAAACGCCACCCGGTCACCGTATCTCTCACAAGCCCGATCAAACATTTCAATCAGTGATGGATATTCGTATTCTCCTATTTCGTGTGGAATACCTGATGGGTAATTCTTAAACCAGGGGAAATCAGCCATTGCAATTGCTTTTATTCAAGTGCTTACTAATTACCAAAAAAAGCAGCGAAATCAAACTGATCTTATCCGTGTAAGCGGGATATTCAAACAATCGGGCATAAAAAAAGCCCCAGCCAAATATGGCCAGGGCTTTGCTGTAGAGGGAGGCTTCGAACCTCCACGGAGAAGTTAGCCGCAGGACAAGAAAAACCTTTAAGTGGTCAACCCCAGTCCCGTCTTTCAACGGGACATTATCCTGTGTTTATCCTTTGATCTCCACCCCCGAGACAGGAGGGCTTGTCTGCCAGTTTCAACACCCTACAATTTTAAAGAACTCAAGCAATCACAGCTTTCAACGATCTTGTGTCAAGCAAGATCAATACTTCGTTGTTGATTACATCAGCAAAGTAATACCATTAGTGAAAATATTTCAACACTATTAAAGGATATTTACAATATTTATAATCAAATTGTATATCATTATAAGATACTCAAAATCATATACTAGAAATGGCTAAAAATTATGTAATCGATAATACCGACCTGCGAATTTTGGAGATTCTCATGGAAGATGCGAAAAGGCCCTACACGGAAGTGGCTAAAAGAGTGCATGTTTCACAGGGAACAGTGCATGTGCGGATGAACAAGATGGAGGAAGCTGGGATCGTGGAAAAGAACACACTTCGAATCAACTACAGCAAACTTGGCTACGACATATGCGTTTTCATTGGCATTTTTCTCGAAAAAAGCGGCCTGTACGAAGGTGTTCTGGCGAAGCTTAAGGAGATCCCAGAGATCACCAATATTCATTACACGACAGGCAACTACTCGATGTTCGTCAAGATGTATTGCAGGGACACCAACCACCTCAAAGATGTCCTCTCTGATAAGATGCAGCAGATCGATGGAATCGATCGAACTGAGACCATTATTTCCCTTGAAGAAAGCCTGGACAGAACCCTCAAACTGTCCGATTAAGTAAAATATTGAGGGTTTTGAAACCTTAAAAGCGGATATTTGTTAGTATTTTTGAGCATTATTTAAAATTAGTCTAAATAGACCAATATGAGTAAGGACAACGAGGTATTAGAAGAGTTTACATCCAAAGAATATGAGCATGGATGGACCTCCAACCTCGAAAGTGATACTGCGCCAAAAGGACTGAGTGAGGACACCGTAAGGTTCATTTCTGCCAAGAAAAACGAACCCGAGTGGCTATTGGAGTGGCGTTTGAAGGCCTACAGACACTGGACAACAATGGTGGAGCCAAAGTGGCCCAATGTGAAGTATCCAGCCATTGACTATCAAGACATTATATACTACTCCGCCCCGAAGCAAAAGGTGAAGCCAAAAAGCCTTGATGAGGTGGATCCTGAGTTGATCAAGACATTTGAGAAGCTGGGCATCTCCCTTACCGAACAGAAAAGGCTTACAGGTGTAGCAGTAGACGCAGTTATTGACAGCGTTTCAGTCGCTACTACTTTTAAAGATAAACTGGGAGAACTGGGCATTATTTTTTGCTCCTTCAGTGAGGCGGTGAAAGAGCATCCTGATTTAGTGAAGAAGTATTTGGGCTCGGTAGTTCCACCCAATGACAATTACTTCGCTGCGCTAAACTCAGCTGTATTTTCTGACGGCTCATTTTGTTACATACCGAAGGGTGTGAAATGTCCGATGGAGCTTTCTACCTACTTTAGAATTAATGCTGCTAACACGGGACAATTTGAAAGAACGCTAATCGTGGCAGAAGAAGCTTCGTATGTAAGCTATTTGGAGGGTTGCACCGCCCCTATGCGTGATGAGAATCAGCTGCATGCTGCAGTTGTCGAACTGTATGCCATGAAGGATGCTGAAATAAAGTATTCGACCGTGCAAAACTGGTACCCCGGTGATAAGAACGGCAAGGGAGGGATTTACAATTTTGTCACCAAGCGCGGACTTTGCGCGGGGGACCATTCGAGGATCTCATGGACCCAGGTGGAGACGGGATCAGCGATCACGTGGAAATATCCATCTTGCATTTTGAAGGGCGACTATTCAAGTGGAGAATTCTACTCGGTTGCCGTTACCAACAATTATCAGCAGGCCGATACAGGAACCAAGATGGTTCATATTGGTCGCCACACTAAATCCAGAATTGTATCTAAAGGAATCTCCGCAGGTCATTCTCAAAACAGCTATCGCGGTCAAGTACATATTTTGAAACGAGCGGAAAATGCTCGAAACTTTTCTCAATGTGACTCTTTGTTGATGGGTGATCAATGTGGGGCACACACTTTTCCATACATCGATGTGGAAAATAAGAATGCGCACGTGGAGCACGAAGCCACTACTTCCAAGATTGGTGAAGATCAAATATTTTATTGTTTACAAAGGGGAATTGATGAGGAAGCCGCAGTAGCGCTAATTGTAAATGGGTACGCGAAAGAAGTACTAAAGCAACTGCCCATGGAATTTGCAGTGGAAGCGCAAAAATTGCTTGCGTTGACATTGGAGGGAAGTGTAGGGTAAATTAATTGATTGATTGGAGATTTAAGAATCTCGGAATTAATATCTCAAATCAAAAAATCATAAATCGAAAAGTAAGTAATGTTAAAAATCAAAAATATACACGCTCGGGTTGAAGAGAAAGCCATCCTCAATGGGATAAATCTAGAAGTGAAACCTGGTGAAGTGCACGCCATTATGGGGCCCAACGGATCCGGCAAAAGCACCTTAGCATCTGTGTTGGCAGGCAGAGAGGATTTTGAAGTGACCGAGGGATCGATTGATTTCCTAGGGAAGAACCTACTCGAGATGGATCCGGAGGATCGTGCCCGTGAGGGAATATTTCTGGCCTTTCAATATCCGGTAGAAATACCGGGCGTAAGCACGGTGAACTTCATGAAGACAGCATTGAACAAGATACGGGAATACCGTGGACAGGATACGCTCGATGCCGTGTCATTCCTCACCCTGATGAAAGAAAAGATCAAATTGGTAGAGATTGACCAATCCCTGCTGAATCGCTCTCTCAACGAAGGGTTCTCCGGTGGCGAAAAGAAACGCAATGAAATTTTTCAGATGGCAATGCTGGAGCCGAAGCTTGCTATCCTGGACGAAACAGATTCTGGACTCGACATCGATGCGCTTCGCATTGTGGCGAATGGCGTCAACAAGCTTCGCAGTAAGGACAATGCCACCATTGTGGTGACGCACTACCAAAGATTGTTGGACTACATCGTTCCTGATTACGTGCACGTTTTGTACAAGGGTAAAATTGTAAAATCCGGTTCGAAGGAACTTGCCCTGGAATTGGAGGAGAAAGGTTACGACTGGATTAAGAGTGAAATGGAGGTAGCCTGATGAGTGAAGTAATCGAAAAGCAAGATTTCTCAAAAGTACTAGTCGATTCAATTGACCTTTCTACCTTCAAGGAAGCAAAGGGGCAAAGAGAAAGTGCTTTATCAACTTTTGAAAACCTGGGCCTACCCGGCAACAAGAGTGAAGAGTACAAGTTTACTCCCATCACAAGAGCGATTAGCAAAGCATTCCAGTCGCAGGAATTAATTCAAAGTGCGAAAGGAGATGAAGCTGCCCTGAAAGAACTGTTGCTGGATGACTACAAGGAAAATGCAATAGTCTTTGTGAATGGGATCTATTCGAAGACCTTAAGTAAAGTAAGCGCAGAGTCCGGAGTTACAGTTATGCCGTTGAAAGAAGCAGTGGCTGAAAATCAAGAGCTCGCTTCTTTTGAAGGAAGCGACCCCTTTGAAGCATTGAATGGCGCCCTATGGGCAGACGGAATATTTGTGCATGTAGCCAAGAATACTGTAGCTCAAATGCCTCTGCTCATACAGCATTTGCATGATGCTACCGCAGCAAAATCCGCAGTGCATTCGAAAGTAGTAGTAAAACTAGATCAGAATGCTTCGCTTAGCGTGGTTGAGAAAACCGATCTAAAAGGAGATCAGCCAGTATTTCAAACGATCTCAGAAAATATCACAGTAGACGAAAATGCGACTTTCAACTACTACAAGATTCAGAATGATCCTGGTCAATTAATACAAGTTGCTAACACTACGATCACCCAAAAGAAATCTAGCCGAACCAATACGTACACCATTACGCTGGATGGCAAGCTCATCCGAAACAACCTGAACATCAATATTGAAGGGGAAGGTTGCGAATCTCATTTTTACGGCCTTTATCTCACGCAGGGCGACACGCTGGTAGACAACCATACTACGGTCGATCACAAGCAACCCAACTCATTCAGCAATGAACTTTACAAAGGCCTTATGGACGGAAAGTCCAAGGGTGTATTCAATGGTAAGATTTTTGTTAGGCCTCACGCGCAAAAGACGAATGCCTTTCAGTCCAATAGAAATATTCTTTTGTCGGACACCGCAACGGTCAACACTAAACCTCAGCTCGAGATTTGGGCGGATGACGTCAAGTGTTCGCACGGTTGCACCACCGGTCAGCTTGATGATGAAGCACTATTCTACCTTCAAAGCAGGGGAATACCCAAAGCGACAGCAAAAGCCATGCTGCTCTATGCGTTCGTGGGTGAAGTGATTGAAGCCATTGAAGACGAGGGCATTAGAAATCTTGTTGATGGATTAGTTTCGGAAAGATTACATAAGGGATATTAACTGATGAGTGTTACAACCGCCACAAGACTGGACATCGCAGCAATCCGGAAATTATTTCCCATACTTGAGCAGGATATCAATGGAAAACCATTGGTTTACTTCGACAATGCCGCTACTTCTCAAAAGCCCAGTCAGGTCATAGAAAAATTGGGTTCCTATTACAGGAGTTACAATTCCAATATACATCGGGGCATCCATACACTGGCTGAAAGAGCTACCAAGGAGTACGAAGCGTCTCGCGAAGCAGCAAGGAAATTTCTTGGGGCCGCTTCTACAGAGGAGATCATATTCACAAGAGGCGTCACGGAAAGCATCAATCTGGTAGCATCGTCCTATGGCGCTGCATTCATTGGTGAAGGTGATGAGATCATTATCTCAGAATTGGAACACCACAGTAATATTGTGCCCTGGCAGATGCTTTGTGAATCTAAGAAGGCTAAGTTAAAGGTGATACCGGTTAATGATCATGGGGAAATCGATTTAGCTGCATTTCAAGGATTGCTCAATAGCAAAACAAAACTCGTAGCTGTTAATCACGCCAGTAACAGTCTTGGTACAATCAATCCCGTAAAAAGAATTATTGCGCTTGCACATGATCAAGGCGCAGTGGTGCTTGTCGATGGTGCGCAAGCGGCTGCACACTTAACTATCGATGTTCAGAATCTCGATGCGGATTTCTACTGTATCTCCTCGCACAAAATGTACGGCCCCACTGGAGTGGGTGTGCTCTACGGAAAGAAATCGCTGCTTGAGAAAATGCCACCCTACATGGGAGGTGGTGAGATGATAAAGGAAGTGACTTTTGAGAAGACGACCTATAACGACCTCCCCTACAAGTTTGAAGCAGGCACACCAAACATAGCGGACGTTATCGCCTTCGGAGAAGCGATTAACTTTATAAACGATCTTGGCAAAGAAAACATCGCAGTACATGAGGCCGAGTTATTGACCTATGCCACAAGTCAACTAAGCAAAATCGCAGACGTAAAGCTTATCGGCACCGCGTCCTCAAAAGTGAGCGTAGTTTCGTTTGTTGTGGATGGTATCCATCACTTTGACATTGGCCAGATGTTGGACACAAGGGGCATCGCAGTACGCACAGGCCACCACTGCACACAGCCGCTAATGGATAAGTTTGGCATTGAGGGAACCGTGAGAGCGTCTTTTGCAGTTTATAATACCAAAGAGGAAATCGACAATCTCGTGGAGTCATTACAAAGGGTGATCAACTTTTTAGGCAAAAGCAAGAAGGAATGACGATTGAGGAAATCCAGGAGGAAATAGTCAGTGAATTCGATCTACTGGATGGTGATCAGGAGATGACCGTATTATATGTGATGGAACTTGGCCAGAAGTTGCCACAGATGCAAGACGAAGATAAGACAGAGGACAATATCGTGAAGGGTTGCCAATCGAAAGTATGGCTTTCCGCCTTTTTGAAAAACGACAAAGTATTCCTCACCGCAGACAGCAATACAGCGATCACCAAAGGATTAGTAAGTCTGTTGATCAGAATATTCTCAGGTCAGATACCGGATGATATACTCAAAGCAGAACTTACCTTTATGAAAAAAATTGGAATGGAACGATTCATTGGCACACAGCGATCTAATGGATTTGCGGCCATGATAAAGCAAATCAAGATGTACGCTTTAGCTTTTAAGACACAACTGGAATTGAAGTCATGAGTGAGAAAGAAAATTTGCAAAACGTGACCACGGACACCGGCAATGACGAGATGCATGCCAAGGTGGTGGCTGCCATTAAGACCGTATATGATCCGGAAATTCCCGTGGATGTCTTCGAACTTGGGCTTATTTACGAAATCAATGTGTACCCTGTCAATAACGTTTACGTGCTTATGACCTTGACCTCTCCCTCCTGCCCTTCTGCAGAAGAGATACCAGGGGAGATTGAGCAGAAGATTAAAGCAATCGAAGGCATCAACGATGTGAAGGTGGAACTGACTTTTGATCCGCCCTACACCCAAGACATGATGAGTGAGGCGGCCAAGTTGGAACTAGGATTTATGTGAACTGGATACTAGATGTTGGATGCTGGATGCTAGATGCCGGTCACCAGAATATAGAAGAGAATTTTTAAATAAGACTTTGAACTAAATAGAAACAATATGTATCCCGAACAATTAGTTGCTCCCATGCGGAGTGATCTCACAGAAGTAGGCTTCAAAGAACTGAAGACAGTCGAGGACGTGGACAATGAATTAAAGGACCAGAAAGGAACAACGCTGCTTGTGGTAAACTCTGTGTGCGGATGTGCTGCAGGTGCAGCAAGGCCAGGCATTAAATGGGCTGTACAAAACAGCGAAAAGAAACCTGATAAATTGACTACAGTTTTTGCTGGTGCAGACATAGAGGCCGTGGCCAAAGCAAGACAGTACACATTGCCTTATCCGCCTTCTTCACCATCAATAGCATTGTTTAAGGACGGTGAATTGGTACACTTTGTTGAACGTCATCACATCGAAGGAAGAAATGCCCAGATGATTGGTGATCACTTGATGCAGGTATTTGAAGAATTCTGTTAAGTGACAAAAATTTGAGGTTCAAAATTCAAGATCTTAGAGCGGTTTTGAGTTTTGAACCTTGAATTGAATTATTCAATTTCCATTGTTAGCCTGCTCTCTTCAAGATCGAGTTCATACTCGATTTTGCGCAGCACCTCCTCGCTGATTTTTCCTTCCTTTCTAAGTTTACGAATTTCTTCCCTCTCCTTGTCAACCAGTTCTTGCTGAATCTGCACAAATCGCTTCACCTCTTCATCACTAAGATTCTGCTCGGTAGCATCTTTTCTCATGCGGTGAATTCGAATCTCATATTTGGTTTTGATCTGATTTAGTACTTCACCAGAAAGCAGTCCATAGTTTATTTCGATATGCTCTATCACCGCTCCGGCAATTTGCAGCCTCGCCTCTTTGTCTTCCAAGTGCTGCTTGTCATCTCCTTTTATATCAAACCACTTAATAAGAACGGGAAGCGTGAGCCCCTGAAGAACAAGCGTGGCAAAAATGACACAAAAAGTCAAAAATATGATTAGGTCTCTGTTGGGAAAGGGTGTGTCGTTGCCAATGGTGAGTGGCAATGCCAGTGCGGCCGCCAGCGAGACCACACCTCTCATGCCCGCCCAACCGACAATCGTCACCCCTTTCCATGAGGGCCGAGCCTCATTTCTGCGAATTCCCTTACTCAACCAACGAGGCAGATAGGCTCCAGGGTATATCCATATTAATCTTACCACGATGGTGGCCATACTAATGATTGCACCATACAGTACCACTTCCCCTATTGAATGCGATCCAATGTTTTCAAGTATAAGGGGCAATTGCAATCCAATCAGAATGAAGATAATTCCGTTCACAAGAAAAATTAGAATTTCCCAAACAGAGCTGGCTTGTAAGCGTGTTTTATGATTGAAAATCTCAGAAGAATAGTAACTCAAATAAAGTCCGCAAGTGACCACCGAGAGTACGCCTGAGGTATGAACTTCTTCGGCTACTAAATAAGCGGTAAATGGGGCGAGCAAAGTAAAAGTGGTGTCAGTGATCGCATTATCGGGAGTGATTTTATGAATCCAACGAAAGATCACACCAATTACAAACCCAATAAGAATGCCGACAATAGCCACATACAGGAAATTGATCGCGACTAGCCAAAAAATAAATGAACCTGTAGCGACCGCGGTGATTGCGTATCGATAAGCAATCAGGCCAGTCGCATCATTAACCAAACTCTCCCCTTCGAGAATGGTAATAATTCGTTTGGGAAGCTTCAATCCCTTAGTAGCGGCCGTGGCAGCTACGGCATCAGGGGGAGAAATGATGGCACCTAACACAAAAGATTCTGCCCAACCAAAACCTGGGATAAAGTAGTGCGCTACGCATGCCACAATGGTGGTGGTAAAAAGCACACAGCCAAATGCAAGTAAAGAAATAGGTCTGGCTGAATCCCTAAAATCGACTAAGGAAGTGTTCCAGGCAGCAGCGTACAGGACAGGAGGAAGAAACAACAGGAAAACTACTTCGGAGTCCAATGAAATGATTGGCAACCCGGGAATAAGCCCAATGCCTATTCCGGCAATCACCAGCATTACCGGATACGGGATCTTTATCCGATCTGTCACCTGCGCCAAGGCAGTGACCACAGCTAGTAAAAGAAGAAGTGTGGAAACGTTTCCCATAGAAAGTGAAACAATGTAATTAAAAAGAAAGTTATCGCTCCATTCAGCAAATTCCGGTTTGCTTAAGTGCTATTTTGCGTATAGTTTTTATAAAAATACGCAGTCTATCTACTTGAAATGAAAGCAGTCCTATATTTCTTATTCGTGCTTGCGATCTCAGACTTAACGGCTCAGCATTCTAATAAGATCGATAGCTTGGAACTGATCCTTAGCAGCAGTGTAGCATCAAATGAAAGGGCTTACGTATTAGACGAACTGTCTTTTGAATGGTTTGCTCAAAATTTGGACAGCTCCTTGTACTACGGAAGGGCTGCGTACAAACTCTTCCATGAAGTAGATGACCCCAAAGGCTTATCACAATCTGCCACATCGACCGCGGTCGCATTCCACTATCTACACCAATGGGACAGCGCTGAATATTACTACAAAGAAGCGCTTGCGATACGCGAAGCAAATAACCACACCCCAAAAGTGGCCTCCTCCCTCAATAATCTTGGTGTTATGTATATGGACAAAGAAGATTATAAAAAAGCCACGGAGTATTACATAAAAGCAATGGAGGTACGGGAAATATCAAACGATAGTATGGGGGTAGCTATTACCAAGTCAAACCTTGGTCTCATTTTCAAAAAACAGGGTATTTATGATAAAGCGCTTACGTACTACAATGAAGCAAAGAAAGATTTTGAGCGTTTCAATCAACTAAATTACTTAGAGATTGCTTTATTAAATCTTGGATCGATTTATAATACTATTGAGGAGTATGAAAAAGGTTTGCAGTACAATAGGCAACTTAGCCAGTTAGCTACAAGTAGATTATCCCAAAGAAACCTTGCCAAGTCGCACGTCAATCTTGCTAATTCTCATCAAGGACTTGGGCATTTGGACAGCAGCTTATTTTATATCTCCAAGGCGCTTCGTTTTTTCGAGGCTAACGATGACTCTGTGAACATCGCCCCCGCTTTACTCTCCATGTCGAGGTATCTTCTGCAGAATGGGAAATATAGACAAGCCATTTCGACCTCAAATCGATTAGAACAAATCAACCATCGGCTAGGCAACAGGGAAATTGCGATTGAAAACCAATTGATACAGGCTAAAGCGTACGCAGCACTGAACGAATATAAAAAAGCCTATGACCGGCTGGAGAATTCGTACTACCAAAAAGATTCCTTTTTGACCCAAGCATTAAACAAAACCATTAGTGACCTCACTTTCAAATACGAGACAGCGCAAAAAGTAAGGGAAATTTCTGAACTAAAAATTTCCAACCAGACAGCAGTCATTGCAGAACAAGTGTCAGCCAACCAACGAAATATATTTATACTGGTAGCGAGTATTTTTATAATTGGCGCAGCATTGTTATATCTTCTATTACGGAATAAGTCCAGGTCTAATGTGATCGTTTTAAAATCGTTGAGCGAAAAGGAAACGCTGCTCAAAGAAATTCATCATCGAGTTAAGAACAACCTTCAGGTCATCTCCAGTCTGTTGAGTTTGCAATCGCGATTTATCGATGATAAAGATGCAAAGGCATTGGTCAACGAGGGTCAGAATAGAGTAAAGTCAATGGCATTAATTCATCAAAAGCTTTACCAACGAGATAACTTAACAGGCGTAGAAGCGCTTGATTACATTAAAAACTTATGCGGAACCCTTCAAAGTGCCTATGGTATCGATGCAGACAAGGTGTCTATTTCGTATGAAGTGGACAACCTGAATTTAGATGTGGATACGATGATCCCGATTGGGCTAATTTTAAATGAGTTGATTAGCAATGCTTTTAAACATGCTTTTCCGAATGGAGAAGGAAAGCTTGACATCCGATTTCAAGAAAAAGCCAACAAACTTGTTTTGGTCGTCAAAGATAATGGTGCCGGAACATCCAATAACATTGAACAAACTGACTCATTTGGCATGCGCATGATCCATTCCCTATCCAGAAAACTGGAGGCAGATGTCAATTTTAATTTCGACCTAGGGACAGAAGCCTCTCTAACCATATCAAATTATAAGTTAGTATAATTGTAAGATGGAAAAATCAGTGCTTGTTGTAGAAGATGAACCACTCATTGCCGATGACTTGCTTTTTCATTTGGAAGACATTGGTATTGAAAAGGTCGAAGTGGCCCTCAAGTATGACGAAGCGCTTAAAAAAATAGCACAACATAAATTCGATCTGGCGTTGCTGGATGTCAATCTATCTGGCGAACGGGATGGAATAGATTTGGCACACTTCATTAATCGCCAACAGCCTCTCCCCTTTATTTTCATCACTTCTTACTATGACCAAGACACTTTAAGTCGAGCAAAGCAAACCAATCCACTCGCCTACATCTTGAAGCCTTTTGACAAAAGAGAGGTGACTGTGAACGTTGAAATAGCCTTCCATAAGATTGCCCTCCTCCGTCAAAGACCTGAGCAATTTTTTGTAAGAGATAAAGAAGGCCTCCTCCCCGTGTCGCCAGAGGAAATCTACTACGTAGCGGCCTTTGATAATTATGCCAAAGTATTTACAGCGAACAAGTCACATATTGTCAGCCACACACTAAAGAGTATTGAAGACAAGCTTCTTCCCTTTGGCTTTGAGCGAATCCATAAATCATATCTTATCAACATGGGCAAAATCTCCAGAATAAGTGATGGGTCAGTCTTCTTTGGAGAGATTGCAATCCCTATAGGTAGGGCCCATAAAGCCACTTTTATGTCTAAAATCTCCCTTCTTTAGCCATTTCTTAAATCACTTGGTCGATCCCTAATAAATTCTTACCGTTGGCTAAAAACAACTAACGTCCCTTGCCTTTTTTTAGCATCTTGAGAAGATGTGTAGATACGTGAATGTTCGTTTACTGTTAGTAGCTCTCTTGGTGCTTTGCTTCGGATTCGCCAAAGCCCAGTTCATCACTATCTGGCAAACTGACCTTCCTGGAGAGACCACCTCAACACAGATAGAAATTCCAACATTTGCCAGTTCTGTCTATGATTATAATATCGTTTGGACGGAGGTTGGTAATCCGACACACACTGGCACGCTTCTAAACCAAACAGGTAATGCGATCATCGAGTTTGGAACAGTGGGAACTTATCGCATTGAAATAACAGGACTTTTTCCCCAAATATATTTTAATGCCGGAGATTTGCTTTTTGGTGACGACAATGACAGTGAAAAGATTCTTAGCGTAGAGCAGTGGGGCATCAACCCTTGGACATCCATGAGAAGGGCGTTCAGCGGATGCCTTAACCTTAGAATAAATGCCAGTGATGCCCCAGACCTTTCAGGGGTGACCGACATGTCTCAGATGTTTTTTCGAGCCTCCTCATTAAATAATCTCAATAGCAATTGGGATGTAAGCACGATAACCAACATGGGCGCACTTTTCCGAGAAGCGCAAGTATTTAATCAAGATATAGGTAGCTGGAATGTTGACATGGTGACCAGCATGACTTCCATGTTCGAAGGTGCTGCCTCGTTTAACCAAAATCTAAATGGTTGGAATGTAGATGCAGTGACTGGCATGTCTAGTATGTTTCGTAGTGCTACCGCATTTAATGGTGATATTAGCAATTGGCATGTAGAGAATCTCACCTCCTTCCGATTTATGTTTTTAGGTGCTCAGGCATTCAATCAGGATATCAGCGGTTGGCAAATCAATACAAGTAGCAACGTTAGTTTGGAAGGTATGTTTGCAGGTGCCACCTCTTTTAACCAGGACATAAGCTTTAAGCCAGGAGGAGGAAACAATGGTGGAGATGCTTGGAATACAAGCATGGTCACTAGCATGAGATCGACTTTCAGTGGCACCACAGCCTTAACCCAGTCCATTGTAAATTGGGATGTTGCCAATGTCACTACCATGCAGAGTATGTTTAGTGGAAATACCACTTTCAACCAAGACATTTCTGGATGGCCTGTAGATAACGTGAGAGATATGGAAGATATGTTCAGTGGTGCAAGTTCCTTCAACCAGGATATTAGCAGCTGGAATGTCGGCATGGTAGACAACATGAGAGGGATGTTTCTAAATGCAACTTCATTTAATCAGGATATTGGAGGTTGGGATGTGAGTGGAGTTTCAGAAATGCGACTTATGTTCCAGAATGCCAGCTCCTTTGACCAGAATCTTGGAGGGTGGGATTTTTCCAGTCTGTCGGGAAACGGTTTACTGAATTTTTTAAACAACTCGGGGCTCTCGGTGACGAACTACGACAATTTATTAATAGGCTTGCAAGGTCAAATTGGCACCCTTAACCCCTCTATTAGCAATTTTGGAGCACAAAACATCTTCTACTGTGCAGGTGAAAATGCACGCACAGCATTAGCGGCATTTGGCTTGATCTTTAATGACGGTGGCCTCAGATGCATTGCTTTATTTGACGGCACAGATACAACAGCGCCAGAAATTGCTAACAGCCAACCGCAGGCGATTGATTTTGGTTCAATTAATGCGGGAGTAGCTAAGACAAGAAGTTTTACAATTGAAAACTCCCAAAGCATCCTCATTGCAGATGTTGCGACTGCGATCTCGACTGGAACTGGTACTGCCTTTACCACCTCTCCTGCACCCGTGACGATTCTCGCTGGTGACATACATACTTTTACCATAGACTTATTGAGTGCTGCACCCGGTGCTTTTGCCGAGACTGTGACTATTACTAGTAGTAGCTTTGGCGGGTCCTTTCAATTTTCCATCACGGGAGAAGTGACCGCCACCCCAGAGCCAGAAATTTCCGTTTTCGAAGGCTCCACCGGAAGTGGTACTTCAATACTTGATGGCCAACCTGGTGCGTTGGATTTGGGAATTGGAATAAGGGGCAACAGTCAGACGCGCGATATTAGTATCAAAAATGTCGGTTCTGATGTTTTAAACATTTCTGACATTTCCTTTCTGCCAGGATCAGAGTTTCAGCTGGTATCCATTCCACCTACTTCTATTCCAGTTGATGGCACGGAAATCATTCAAATTTTGATCGCAGGATTTAATGCCGGTCTTTTTATAGATCAATTAACTATTTCCAGTGATGATACTGATGAGCCTGCATTTGCCTTCACCGTTCTAGCCGAAATTATCGGACCTGATATTTGGGTCGTAGAGGGCCTTGATATTTTTTCTGATCCTGAAATTATCAATGGGCAAGTCGTTCCTGTGGATTTTGGCTCAGGCGCCTCCGGCAGCGACATTGTAAGGCAGCTCACACTGACCAACGCGACAGCTGCCGATCTCTTTGTATCAGATATCTCTATAAGTGGATCTGCCTTTACCTTCACTCCCGTTGCACCCTTGACAGTTATTGGAGAGACAGACGGAGTTTATGATGAGATCGTTTTTGAAATTACGCTGAGTGGCGCAACAGGTGGTGCTTTCAATGAAATCGTCACTATTCTCAACGATGACAATGCCGATCCCATCTTTACTTTTCCTATTACTGGTACAATAATTGGATCGGGCTGCGGCACACTGCCTACCGTTGATGCAGGGACTGATGCCACGGTATGTGCCGGCACAGTGATGCTTGCAGGGGCTGTTGGCGGAAGTGCTACGGGTGCCACATGGACATTGGGGCCTGGGGCGACAGGCAATTTCGATGACCAAACGATTCTAAACCCCGAATACACACCTAGTGCCGCGGATCTTGCCGCTGGTTCCATTTCGCTTACCCTCACCGTGGCTGCAAGCGGAAGTTGCCCTCAGGTGGAAGATCAGATAGTTTTGAATTTCCCCTCAGCAATTAACGCGGATGCACCCTCAGTACAAGGCAACGTAGGCCAAACGACAAATATAGATGTGGTGGCAGGCTCTGGCACCAGTTCTGCCAACGTCTCGACCGTAACGATTACGCAAGACCCTACACAGGGCACGGCCTCAGTTAATCCTGACAACACGATCAGCTACGTACCCAATGCCGGTACAGTTGGCGCAGACTCCTTCGAATATGAAATTTGTAACAACTGCGGCTTATGTGACTTGGCCATCGTGTCGGTAGATATTGTAAATGCCCCTCCTATTTTCACCGCACCGACCACGGCACCTACAGCCGCGCCAGGTCAGTCGATAGTGCTTTCTATTCCGACACTGGTATCGGACTTGAACGACAATTTAGACTTGAGTTCTTTTTCGAATTTTAGTTCTTCCGCAGGTGCCACTTTCAACTATGACCCGAGCACAGGTGATTTGACCTTGGATTATTCCAATGCCGAATTTACCTCCGCTCAGGATAATATCTCTTTTACAATTTGTGATCTGCTGAGTTCATGCACAGACGTGTCCGTGCAAGTTGACCTGGACGGAGAAATCACGGTCTTCAATGGCATCTCTCCCAATGGTGATGGGGACAATGACTTCTTCACTATCCAAAATATCCAGTTTGTAGAACCTGAAAATAAAGTCTCAATCTACAATCGCTGGGGTGACTTGATCTTTGATGTTGACAACTACAACAGCGAAAATCCCGACAGACGATTCAATGGCACAAGTAATAAGGGTAAGGAAGTGACTAGCGGAGTATACTTTTATAAGGTGGAATTTGCAAGCGGGCGCGAATCAATAGACGGTTACCTAACCATCAAATAGTAGATATTAAGCTGTTAGAAGATTTATGATCACCAAATTGATATCAATAAAATTTAAGATCGCGCTGCTCATATTTTGCTTACCCTCTATTGCCGGAGCGCAGGCGTTCATCACCACCTGGAAAACAGATAATCCAGGCACTTCCAATCCTGACCAGATTACGATTCCGACCACTGGACCTGGATATGATTATAACATTGATTGGGGTGATGGAACATTTGACACAAGCGTCACGGGAAATATAACGCATACCTACCCTATTGCAGGGACATATACCGTTGCGATTACAGGAGTTTTTCCCCGTATCTTTTTCAGTGGTGTAGGTGACAGGAGAAAAATCCTCACGATCGAACAATGGGGAACAACAGCTTGGACCTCAATGGCAGCGGCATTTCGAGGTTGTACAAATCTGACCATCACCGCCCTTGACGCTCCAGACCTATCAGGAGTCACTGATATGTCTTCTATGTTTCGTGGCGCTACAGTCATGAATTCAAATATCGATCACTGGGATGTCAGTACTGTAACCAACATGAGTCTATTGTTTAATGACGCAGACGCCTTCAACCAACCGTTAAATAATTGGAATGTAAGTAACGTCACCAACATGAACTCTATGTTCTTTGGCGCTGATGTGTTCAATCAGGACTTGAATAATTGGAATGTGACCAGTGTGATTACCATGGTTTCCATGTTTAGAAATGCTTTTGCCTTTAATGGAAACCTCTCCACTTGGAATCCGCTGAACGTCACCGATATGACCGAGATGTTTGTGTTCTGTAATGCATTCAATCAGCCCATTGGCGGCTGGAATGTGGGTAACGTGACTAACATGTTTAGAATGTTTCAAATTGCAGGTGCATTCAATCAACCTATCGGGGGCTGGAATGTAAGTCAAGTGACCAATATGTCGGAGATGTTTGATGCTGCCCGCGACTTTAATCAGCCCCTGGACGCCTGGAATGTAAGCAATGTAACTAACATGAGTCAGATGTTTGCAGATGCAGACGACTTCAATCAGAATCTGAATAGCTGGGTAGTCACAAGCGTGACCAACATGAGCTCTATGTTTAATAGTGCAAATGCCTTTAATGGGTCCATTGGTAATTGGAATGTCAGTAGTGTTACCAACATGAATTCGATGTTTCGAAATGCAACATCCTTTAATCAGCCTATTGGTGGGTGGGATGTGAGTAGTGTCACAAACATGAATTCCTTGTTTGCGTTCACCCCTTTTGATCAAGACATCAGCAGCTGGGATTTAACGAGTGTAACTACAATAAGTAGCATGTTTACCTTTTCACAATTCAACCAAAACATAGACGGTTGGGATGTGAGTAACATCTCAGATATGAATTCGGCCTTTACCGGTGCAGTATTTAATCAGCCGATCGGCAGCTGGGATGTCAGTGGCGTCACCAACATGACCTCCATGTTTTCCAGTGCGCAGCAATTCAATCAGGATATTGGCATGTGGGATGTCAGTAATGTTGGGTTTATGGGTAACATGTTTTCCAACGCCAATGCATTCAATCAAGACCTGAGCATGTGGGATGTTTCTAATGTAATTAATATGAGCGGAATGTTTAATCTCACGCTTGCCTTTGACCGCAGCCTTGGTAGTTGGGATATCTCCAATGTGCAAGCGATGACAGCGATGTTCAGCAACTCGGGAATATCTGTTGATAACTATGATCAAACAATTATTGGGTGGGCAAGTCTTCCGGGTCCGCTCCAGTCTGGAGTAACCTTTGGTGGAATCAATGTATTCTATTGTAATAGTGGACCGGAGCGTGCAGCACTTACTGCAGCATATGGCTGGATTTTTAGTGATGGCGGGCAACAGTGCCCGGCAGGAGAAATAGCGGTGTTTGAAGGACCTAATAATACAGGAACCGAGATTTTGGATGGTCAGTCGAGTGCATCTGAGTTTGGCATTGGAGTTTTGGGTAGTGATATTGTTCGGCAGTTTACTATTGATAATCAAGGTACTGCCAATATTGTAGTTTCCAATATTGCGCTAACTGGCACATCCTTCACTTTGCTCTCCCCCAGCTCCTATACGATCCCCCCCGGCAATTCAGTAGCGATCGATGTACAATTAAACGGTGGCACAGTTGGCGTTTTTACTGAAACACTCACAATTTTAAGTGATGATCTGGACGAAGCTTCCTTTGACTTCCCTATCACAGGAGATATTAGAGCCACAGCAGAGCCCGAAATAGTCATTTACGAAGGAGCCACCACCAGTGGCACGCAAATAATCAATGGTCAAGTAATAGCCTATGACCTCGGCACCGGTACGATAGGTGTGGGTCTTACGCAGCAGATCACCATTGAGAATATAGGACCAGCCACGCTGAATGTATCTGATATTTCTGTCACCGGTACTGCGTTTAGCATCTTGTCCTCCACCATTGCAATTGTAAACCCAGGCAACAGCATAACGATTGACATCATGCTAAGTGGTGCCACTATTAATACATTTACGGAGACCTTGACTATTCTCAGTGACGATGTAGATGAATCTACATTTAGCTTCCCAATCACCGGTGATATCACTGCCGCTCCTACCCCAGAAATAGAAGTGTTCCAAAACAGTGTTGAAATTTTTGATGGGCAAGCAACCCCTGTGGATTTTGGATCAGCCAATCTTGGCACAGACATCACCCTTCAGTTCGTGATTGGAAACGCTGGATCCGCAGACCTAATGATATCAAATATTTCAATCACAGGAACAGCCTTTAGCATTACGTCCACTATTCCTACCATTTCGAAATTTGATGAGCCAAGTGCCACGTTTGAAGTCACACTCAGCGGGGTTGTTGGTGGAACTTTCAACGAAACCATTACCATTGAAAATGATGACACGGACGAATCTACTTTTAGTTTCCCAATCACTGGCACCATAGACTGCGTGGCAATCACTGCTGGCTCACCCTCTGTGCAAAGTAACGTTGGACAACCCACGGTGGTAGATGTGGTAGCAAGTTCAAACCAGAGCCCAGCAATTATTTCATCTGTCACTGTTACTCAGAACCCTTCGCAAGGAAGCGCTTCAGTCAATACTGACAACACCATTAGTTATACGCCCAATGCTGGGACGGTGGGTGCTGATTCATTTGAATATGAAATATGCAACAGTTGCGGCTTGTGTGACCTGGCTACTGTGTCGGTGAATATTGTAAATGCCCCTCCAGTATTTACCGCACCCACCACAACGCCAACAGCAGCCCCCGGCCAGTCGATAGTGCTTTCTATTCCGGCACTGGTATCGGACCTGAACGACAATTTGGATTTGAGTTCTTTTTCGAATTTCAGTTCTTCCGCGGGAGCCGCCTCCAATTATAACCCAAGCACAGGCGATTTGACCTTGGATTATTCCAATGCTGCATTCACTTCCGCTCAGGATAATATCACCTTCACAATTTGTGATCTACTCAACTCCTGTACAGACGTGTCCGTGCAAATTGACCTTAATGGAGAGATTACTGTGTTTAACGGCATCTCTCCCAATGGCGATGGAGACAATGACTTTTTCACCATTCAAAATATCCAGTTTGTAGAACCTGAGAATAAAGTATACATCTACAATCGTTGGGGTGACTTGATATTTGATGTGGAGAACTATGACAGCAGCAATCCCGATAGGCGATTCAATGGAGTAAGCAACAAGAATAAGGAAGTCACCAGTGGTGTTTATTTTTACAAAGTTGAGTTTTCATCAGGCAAGGAGGCACTAAACGGATACCTGACCGTTAAGAAATAGGCTAAGTACTCATAAATATGTGCCGTTGAGGGCTAAACTGGAAATTCTCCGTGAAATTTCCGATTTTAGATCGTAATGTCGAATCTTCATTGGTGACCATGTCATTGAAAAGGGCTCTTGCATTTCTCCTTTTCCTAGTTGCACTCTCGGGTTACGCACAATTCGAAGTGACCAACACAGGCGATTCTGGAGTTGGCTCTCTGCGCTGGTGCCTCGATAATGCCATAGCGGCCGCAGGCACTGAGACTATTACCTTCAACATCCCGATAGCCGACCCCAACTATAATGTTGCAACAGAGCGATGGACGATAGCGCCAGCTTCAGATCTTCCCTTGGTTACATTTGCATCAGGTGGTGTGATCATAGATGCCAGTACCCAACCGGGAACTGCAACTTATCGGATCATATTGGATGGGCAAGGGACCCTTGTCAATGGGTTAAGCTTACAGGGCTCCAGTGAGGTTTATGGGATGTGGATCACCAACTTTACAGGTGGTGGGATATTTTATGGAGGTTTCCAAGATGGCCCAGCGATTTTTGGCACCAGCGGTAAGGGTAATCTACTCAACAACAATAATTACGGAATACATCTTTTCAACAGCAGTAATATTACGATACGATCTAATTTAATTGGTACAGACCCAACCGGTTTAGCGGCTGCTCCAAACAACACTGGGATATTTGCGGAGGGGAATGGCGTACCCTTTCCCAATGTAAATGGATATATTATTGGCGGCAGCTTGAGTTCTGAGCGAAATATTATCTCAGGAAATACCAACGATGGTATCGTCTTATTCCATAATAACGCAGCACTTATTGAAGGAAATTGGATTGGTGTGGATGCAACCGGAAACGCTCCCTTGCCCAATAATAACGGTATTGTTCATTCAGTTGCGAGAAATGCAACAATTCGGGACAACGTAGTATCAGGTAATTCCACTAACGGAGTTTATTTGGCGCGAGCCGAGGACAATCAGCTCTACGGCAACTTAGTTGGAGTTGGTGCTGACGCTACGACAGCCATAGCTAACGGTGTTGGCGTATATTTTGAACCAACTGGAAGTCCCAATTTGGATAACATAATTGGTGGTACCGGACCTGGCGAAGCAAATACAGTCTCAAATAACTCGACCTTTGGTATTCAAATAAGCAATGGTTTTGGAAATAGATCTATTGCAAATAGTATATACTGCAATGGCACTTTAGGAGTCCAACTGAGTGCTACTGCCAACAATAACGTTCAGCCGCCTACCATTACAGTCGTCACAGCTACTTCTATTTCTGGTACAGGAGTGATAGGAGAAGATATTCATGTATATAGAGATAATTCTGCTTGTTCACCCCCCCAGGGACAAGAGTACCTCGGAACGACCACAGTTGATGGTGCAGGTAATTGGACAGTTACTGGATTAACGATAGATACGAGCAATGATGAAATAACTGCTACTGCCACGAATGTCATTGATGGCACCTCAGAATTTATTGAGTATTTAGCTCCCTTTATCACCACCTGGAAAACGGACAACCCTGGCACATCTGCCAACAACCAAATCACAATTCCCACCAATGGAGTTAGTGTTTACAATTATGATGTAGTGTGGGGTGATGGTATGAGTGACACCGGAGTAACAGGGAATATCACGCATACCTATGCAACCCCTGGAACTTATGTTGTTTCCATTTCCGGAACATTTCCAGCGATTAGTTTTAACAATGGCGGAGACAGAGAGAAAATCCTTACAGTGGAGCAATGGGGAAACAATCCATGGGCGTCTATGCAGAATGCATTTTATGGTTGCACTAACTTAACGGTACCGGCCCCTGATGCCCCTGACTTGCTATTATGTGTAAGTATGGCGCAGATGTTCCGAGAAGCGACTTCATTTAATGCACCAATAGGCACTTGGATAATTACCGGGAACAATAATTCGTTGAGGAGCATGTTTCAAGGCGCAACCTCATTTAACCAAAATATAAGTGCCTGGGATGTCAGTGGCATAATGGACATGAGCTTCATGTTCACAGATGCTAGTGCATTTAACCAACCTCTCACTTGGGCAAATACTTCAATGGTGAGCGATATGAGCGGCATGTTTCGAGGCGCCACTATTTTCAATCAAGATTTAGATACCTGGAATACTGCCAACGTGATCCGCATGCAATTGATGTTTCAATTCGCAACCAGTTTCAATGGGAATATTGATAACTGGAATGTGGCTAATGTTCAATTTATGTCGGCAATGTTCTCAGGGGCAACCGCTTTTAACCGAGACATAAGTGGCTGGGTGACCAACAGCCTTACTACAACTGCCTCGATGTTTCAAGATGCGACCAACTTTAATCGTAATCTAAGCGGCTGGAATGTTTCAGGGGTGACTAGCATGTCAAGTATGTTTGCTAATGCTAGCAGCTTTAACCAACCATTAACCTGGGATGGTACCTTGTCTATGGTAAATAGCATGTCAGGCATGTTTTTAGGTGCAACTTCCTTTGATCAAGATATCAGTAACTGGGATGTGAGCGGTGTGACTACCATGAGTTCAATGTTCAATGGAGCATCCGACTTCAACCAAGACCTTAGTTCTTGGGATGTTTCTGGGGTAACGAGCATGTTTAGCATGTTCTTGAATGCTTCTTCGTTCAATCAGAGTCTTGGCTCTTGGGATATCAGCCCTGTAACAGCAATGGATAATATGCTTAGTGGAAGCGGGCTATCTATAGCAAATTATGATGCCACACTTATTGGCTGGGAGTCTCTTGATGCAGGAGAAGTTCAAATCCCTACCGGAGTTAATCTAGATGCAGTTGGATTACAATACTGTGCAGCTGCAGCAGCTCATGCCAACTTAATGGGAACACACACTTGGACAATTAATGATTCAGGGTTCAACTGCCCTCCACTCTTGCTCACCAGTGTCACTCCATTGCAAAATGCCATTCAAGCACCACTCAATTCAAATCTTACTTTTGTTTTTGATAACAATGTAGATGGCACAACGGCTAATAATTCTAATATTATTATTACCGGAGAGCAAACTGGAACGCTGCAAGGAAGTTTTTCTGGAGGAGGAACATCTACCATCACCTTTAATCCAGCCAATAATTTTAAACCTGGAGAAATTATTCGCATTACACTTACCACAGGACTTCAAACTGCGATCGGTAACGTGCTTCCTGGTCCAGTTAGTTATAAATTCCAATCAGCCAATCAGTCGGGTCCGGAAATTCCTGATTTTTTTCTCGATGAGCCGGCCAACATCATTTCTACCAGTATAGATGCCTTTCAGGTTCATGCCGCTGATATTGACAATGACGGAGATATTGATGTGGCTGCCATTGGTTCGGCTGATGACCGAGTCGTTTGGTTTCGAAACGATGGCAGTGCAATTTTTACAGAAATCCCAATCTCCAGCACTGGCCAGCAGCCTAAAGACATTTTTGCATCAGATTTTGACATGGATGGTGACGTTGATTTATTGGTGTCCTTTAACAACACGGATGAGATTGTATGGTTTGATAATAACGGCAGCCAGCTATTTACTGAGAGAACAGTGGGTATAGCCCTCTCTCCTGAAGCCATTGTTCCTATTGACGTAGATGGCGATGGAGACTTGGATGTGATCTCTGCCAATGAAGCTAATGGTGAAATCGCTTGGTATGAGAATGATGGTGCTATGAGTTTTGCTCTTCAATCTTTAACTACTTCACTTAGCTCACCGCGCGGAGTTTATCCAGCCGATATTGATAGTGATGGAGATATTGACATTCTTGCTTCTGACCTTTTCAGTGATGAAATTATTTGGTTTGAAAATGATGGTTCCCAATCATTTACTCCAAATATAATTAGCGGAGTCCCTAGTGGGCCATGGTCAGTATTTGCAGTAGATTTTGACCTAGACGGAGATATGGATTTACTTTCGGGCTCTGAGTTTGCCAATGAGGTGGCATGGTATGAAAACGATGGAAGTGAAAATTTCTCGATCCGATCGATTACAACAACAGCAAGTGGAGTAAGGTGGTTCAGTGCAAATGACATTGATGCTGATGGAGATCTGGATGTAGTGACTGCCTCAGACAATGATGACAAAATAGCTTGGTATGAAAACGATGGAAGTTTTACATTTTCAGAAAATATCATAACCTCCAACGCGCTACAGGCAAGAGGAGTTTTTGTAGCTGACATGGATGGTGATGGTGACCTCGATATTGTTTCAGCCTCAGAAGGTGATGACAAAGTTGCTTGGTATGATAATAACCTGATGTGCCCCAACCCTCCCACTGCGGATGCAAATGCGGATGTGCTTGTATGCCCAAGTAGTACCGTCCAACTTTCTGGTACCATTGGAGGCAGCGCCTCGGGAGCCACCTGGACTAGTAGCGGCACGGGATCATTCAATGACAATACATTACTTGACGCCATTTATACGCCAAGCACGGGTGACGAAACCAATGGATCAATAACACTTACCCTGACAGTTGCCGCTACTAGTGTTTGTCCGGAGGTACAAGATCAAATGACAGTGACTGTTGCACAACCGCTTACCGCGGCAAGCCCCGACATTGTGGCAAACATCCAACAGGCATTTATTGTAGATGTGGTGGGTACTTCAATCATAAACAATGGAGATGACATTACGGTGACCATCACTCAAGACGCAACGCAAGGCACCACTACTATCAATACGGATAATACCATATTTTATACCGCTGATGTGGGTGCTGTCGGTAATGACTCCTTTGATTACGAAATTTGCAATCAATGCGGGCTTTGCAGCGTTGGTGTGGTTGCCATCACCATCGCAGCCGCTCCCAACGCTGATCAGGTTATAGTTAGGAATGGCATCTCCCCCAATGGTGACGGCAAAAATGATTACTTCGTGTTGGAAAACATTGAAAATGCAGAACCGCTTAATAAGGTATTCATCTACAATCGCTGGGGAGACGTGGTGTTCGAAATCGAAAACTATGACAGCACCAATCCAGATAAGCGTTTTAATGGCATTGGCAACGATGGAGAAGAGGTGACAAGTGGAGTATATTTTTACAAGGTGGAGTTTGGAAGTGGACGTGAGGAGCTCACAGGTTACCTTTCGCTAAAAAAATAAATTTAACAGCGGCATTCTATCATTATGCTTTAACTTTGACTGAGTTATCAATGCTGTTACCATGATCAAAAGACAATTTCTCTTCCTGCTTCTATATTGTATTTCCCTCCTAAGTTTTTCCCAAAAGCTCTACATCGCGGAAAATGGATCAAATCTCATTCAAAGGAGCAATGCGAATGGTACATCTTTGGGCCCAATCTCAACCGCAGGCCAAGTGGGCCCCATACGAGACATCGCCATAGACCAGGAACGTAACTTCGCCTACTGGATTGAAGCGACTACTCCAACCCTAATCAAGCGGGCTCCCATTGAGTCGAACGCAGGTGGTGTGCAATTGGGCACTGTTACAGACTTTGTAAATATTTCCACACCCCCCACCAATTTTCAGTCCTTAGTAATTAATCCTAACTCAAGAGAGTTACTTGTTTCAAATGGTGGCGATATTTTTAAGTTTAACTTAGATGTAAGCTCCACTTTTATCGCCCTTCCAGCAGCCCTAATTTCCGGGCAATCTTCTATTCCCGGATTTGACATCGATCTTCAAAATAGCAAAATCTATTTCATTAGAGCTATCACACCTAGGGAAATCAGGATTGTAAATCTTGACGGAACCGGCCTAATTACTACAATCGTTCCCAACTTATTAAATACAGAATCCATGCAGGACATCGCAGTTGATACTGTAGGAGGCAAATTCTATTATTCCAATGCAAATCCACAGAATTCTGAAGGAGAAATTGTAGTCAGGGATTTAGATACCGGAGCTAATCGGGTAACAATAGTCAAAACTTTGGCTAATACAATTAGAGGAATAGCGATTGACCCCGGCAATGGTCACATTTTCTGGGCTGATGGCTTTAGTAAAATTGGCAGGGCTGATCTTGACGGAAGTAATGCCATCGATATAGTGCCAAGCGGCTTAGACGCACCCTTTGACGTGGCTCTCGATCTCAGCAACCCCAACCCTCCAAAAATCTACTGGACAGAAAATGTAGGTGCTGCCATAGGAGGAGATGATGAAATTCACAGGGTAGATTTAGATGGCAATGATTTTGAAGTGCCATACTCAGGTTTTTCTGCTGAAATAAGTGGGATTGAGGTAGATGAGGCAAACAACTTGGTCTATTGGACAGACGCTGCACGAGCGGAAATCTTTAGCGGTGAGATAGGAGAAACCAGTTTTGCAAACAATCGAAAACTGATCGATTTCAATCCTACTGGCGCTGCTAACCTACAGGACCTTGCACTGGATGTGCCTAATGACCTATTGTATTTCACGCACGCGAATGCCAATAATTCTTCCTTTGAGAATTATATTTCAACTGCCGTGATCAGTGCACCTGACCCAAATACTACCGTGGTGGATATCATAGACCTAGGGCCCAACGATGAACCGTACGGTATTGACATAGACTTCACAAATAGTAAGATCTACTTCACCACCAACAATGTTACTTCTGGCACCAACTCAAGACTATACAGGGCTGATCTGGACGGGAGCAATATGGAGGAGCTATTTTATCTGGGAACTTCGACAGTTGGTGGCACATTTTTCCGAGATGTAAAAATCGATCCTGTAAACGAGATTGTGTATTGGTCAGTTGGTGCTGTCGATGCCTCCCCTGGCGAAATCTATTACAATGATCTTAATGAAGCTGCCCCATTTGCCAGCCCCACGATTTTCTCTTTCAACGGTGAGCCTCGTGGTATTGATCTTGATTTGATCAACAACAAGATATACTGGGTTTGCAGGGGAGCGAATAACGGTACCAACCCTGTTCAAATCATGCGTGCTGATTTAGATGGCGCAGCTGCATCGTTTGAAATCGTGCATGTGGTAGACGTTTTTCCGGCAGGTTACCCCACCTCCCCTCCCGGGTCTGCATTTATTGCCCTCGACTTGCGAGGTTTGGCTTCTCCTAATACCGCACCTGTGCTCAATCCGTCTAGCTCGTCTGCCACTTATGCAGGAAATCCTGTATTTGTCAACTCCTCCATCGCAGTCAGTGACGCAGATGACGTAGATCTTGGATTTGGATCTGTTCAGTTTAGTCTATCCACTTTTGTACCTGGTGAAGATCAATTGCTTTTTGATACTCAAGGGACTTTGGTTTCAGGGAACTATAACAGCTCTACAGGTGTCCTGAGCCTTTCAGGAACAGCCAGCCTGGCCGACTACCAGACGGTGCTGCGAAGTGTGCAGTATCTAAATTCGGCTACGAGTACCCCAACGACAACAGCAAGGTCTATAGAGTTCCAAGTCAGTGATGGAACAGATGCAAGCAATCTTGCTACTACCACATTGTCCATCAACCTCTCTGCGACCAATCAACCGCCAGTCTTCACGCCAAGCACCCTAGCTACGGTTATCAACGGGTCAGTCACGCTTACCCTAACTGATATTGTTTCTGATCCCGATAACAACCTTGATCCAGCGACCTTTGCGATTGTACAGCAGCCAGTCAGCGGAGCAAGTGCCTCCATCTCCAATGCAGTACTGAGCATCGACTACGCCAATACCACATTTGCGGGGCAAGACAATATCATTGTAGAGGTCTTCGACTTGCTGGGTGAGCGAGCTGAAGCTACTATTCTGATTGATGTAGAAGGTACGGTGGTTGTTTTCAACGGCATTTCTCCCAATGGTGATGGTAGCAATGACTTCTTTGAACTTCGTAACATTGAATTTTTTGAACCTCAAAACAAAGTTTCCATCTTCAACCGTTGGGGTGATAAAGTGTTTGAAGTGGAAAACTACGTGAATACGGATCCCACTAAAAGATTTAATGGTGAGAGTGACAAAGGAAAAGCATTGCCCAGCGGAGTTTACTTCTACCGCGTAGAATTCACCAGCGGAAGCCCTGCGCTGGAAGGGTACCTCACATTAAAAAGATGATGCTGGATGCTGGAGGCTAGATGCTGGATACTAGATTCTAGTATCTAGAGTCAAGAATCCCGAAGAGTTTGTACTTTAGGGGAATAAGCTATTCGTCATGTCCGCTCCCCTACCTCCTTTCAGTTGTACATTCTCTCCTACTGCACCTGAAATCCTTCACGGATTAGGCGCCACCATTGCCATCTCCACCTATCAAGCGGGTAAAGTTATTTTTATCAGTGCGCAGGACAAGGAACATCTGGTGCAGCTACCTCGCAACTTCGAAAAACCAATGGGTATAGCGGTGAAGGGAAATCAGCTTGCCATTGCTACCACCAACTCCGTACTTGTGCTTAGAAATGCCAATAGAATGGCTCCGAACTACCCAAAACTTCTCAAGACTTATGATGCCTTGTTCCTTCCAAGAGCACAATATTTTACCGGAGAGGTTGATATTCATGATTTGCATTGGACGAATGATAAGCTCTGGGCAGTCAATACCCGATTTTCCTGTCTCGCAACAATAGACAGTGAATTTAGTTTCAAACCCGAGTGGATACCTCATTTTATTACCAAGTCTGAACCGACAGATCAATGTCATCTAAACGGAGTCGCGTTTGAAAATGAAAAACCAAAGTTTGTCACTGCGCTTGGCGTCTCTAGTGAGGCCGGTGGATGGAGGGCGAACAAAGCGAGCGGAGGAATCCTCATGGATGTGGCTACCAACTCCATTCTAGTGGACAAGCTGCCCATGCCGCACTCTCCTCGAATCATCAACGGTCAACTATATTGGTTGCACTCCGCCACTGGAGATTTGGTAAGAATGGCCACTCCTGGCAAATTCGAAATTGTAAAGTCCTTAGATGGATTCGTAAGAGGCATGGATCAAATTGGAGACTACCTTTTTATAGGTTTATCAAAACTCAGAGAAACCTCACAGGCCTTTCAAAACCTTCCCGTCTCCAAGAAGTCAATTTATAGCGGCATCGTCATTATGTACATCCCCAAAATGAGCGTTGCGGGTTACATCAAATATGAAAATAATGTAGATGAGATTTATGATGTCAGGATCCTGCCTGGATTGAACAGACCGGGCTTGCTAAACATTGACAAAGACCATGAGGTGATGGCCATTACCACAGATGAAAACGATTACTGGGGAGTCAGAGGGAATGAAGCCTAGCGTGGAGTCCTTATGGAAACCGTTTTTGAAAGAGAATATGCTCAATCCCTACCCCATGTACAAGGGGTTGAGAGATACGACACCTATCCATCGTGCAAGATCAGGTGAATGGATTATAACTCGTTATGAAGACGCCAAAAACATCCTCAAAGATGATCGTTTTAAGGTCGGCAATCGAGTGGACTGGCTTTCCAAAGCCTCCGCAAAGCACCTAGACAAATGGGAATCCTTTTCTGTTATTGTCGATGCGCTTAAATCATTTCTAGTCTTTAAGAATCCACCACAGCACACGTTGCTTCGAAAACTTATTATGCAAGCCTGGAACAGTAGAGAAGTTGATCAAATGATTCAGGAAAACATCAATGAGCTATTTTCTAAGATAGAAATATCAAACTTCGACATGGTAAGTGAACTAGCCGCCCCATTACCAGCAATGACAATGGCTAGAATACTAGGACTGCCAACCTCAGACTATAAATACTTAGAAGGTCTCTCGCACGAAATGATTCAGTCATTAGACCTTTACCTGACTTTTCGTCAGATAGAAAAGATGGAAGACGCTACGAGGGAATTCATCGAATATTTTGAGCGCCATGCTGCCGAAAAGAAATCCAAACCTGACCACAGCTTGTTGAGTAGATTAATTGAGATGAACGAGGGTCCGGGCTCAATACCCCATCATGAACTTATTGCCAATTGTTTTTTTCTTTTTATATCGGGTGAAGAGACTACTGCTGGTCTCATTGAGCTAGGATTCTATCATTTGATCACCCACGGCAAACTGACAATTGACTTAAAGCATCCTGATTCTAGAAGCGTAGCTACTGAAGAACTTCTTAGATACGATTCGCCATTGCAAATCGTGGTACGAGTAGCGAACGAGAATGTTGCGATTGATGATTTTATGATTGAAGCCGGAAACCCAGTGACCATCTGCCTGGGGGCTGCCAATCGAGACCCTAATAAATTTGAAATGCCGGACCAGCTAAACCTCAATCGCACACCAAATCATCACGTCTCGTTTGGGTCGGGTATCCATCGATGCCTCGGTGATTGGCTTGCCAAAAAAGAATTTGACATGCTGGTAGCACACACTGTAAACGAATTGAGCGCAATGAAGATAATGAGCGAGCCCATTTGGAAAGAGAACCTGAGTATGAGAAATTTTGAGTCCTTCCGCGTATCTTGCAGTTAATAATGTCGGACGTTAATCACTTTATCAAAACTAAAATTGCAGAAGCCCTCGGTGTTCAACCCGGAGAAGTAAATCCAGATGAGGAGTTTATTTCCCTTGGCTTGGATTCTATGCATGCGATATTTTTGCTAGACGAAATTGAAAAGGAGTTCGAACTTGAGATAAACCCGCACTCCTTCTGGGAGTTCCCCACAATTAACTCGTTTTCTTCCAACCTTGAAAAGAAGCTAACTAAATAACGGCATCCTTAAAATAGTAAACTCGAATGGGCTGCCCTTTAGTGTTAAATCCAATAAAGTACATTTTGTAGGCACGCCAGACAGCGGCATTGTTAACCTTGTTATTGTACAAATTAGGATTCTCTATCACCGTAACGACACCAATTGGCTTAACTTCCTCCTTCTGAGCCATTGCTTCTAATGTATCTAGTGACTTTTGTGTCAAATGGTAGTCAAAGCCAATTACCCTGAAGTTAGGATCAATAAAACATCGGTATTGGTAGAGGAAATTATTATCCAAAAGCTTCAATTTTACTTTCTCAAAGGTACTTGCAGCTATCACGTTTTGCTTATCATCATAAGCCAGCAAAAGCAATTCACTTGCTCTCTTCTGCAATACCTCTTCTTTAATTAGAACTTTGTGCTTCTTCCAAAAAGCGATCGCGTCCTGTCTTATAATTTCAGATCTCTCCGAGTTGGGTACGTTTACAATTGTAATTTCCTCGGTGCTTCTCATATTACAGCACCATCAAAATAGTAAATACGAATATGATGGCCTTTGCTTGAGTTGCCCGCATAAATCATTTTAGAAGCTGGCCAGATTGCCTCACGTTTATTGTTCTTAAGCAAATCACTCTCCACCAAAGTAATCATACCAATTGGAGGGTTAGGATTATCTTCCTTGTAAAAGGATTCAAGAAAATCTCGCGACTTAACCAACAATGTAGTGGCTAATTTCTGGCTCCTGAACTCAGGGAGAATGAGCAGCCGGATGGAATAAAAGTAATTCCGAAACTGTTTTATATAAACCTTAAAGGCGGTAGACACACCAATGACCTGTCCGAACTCATTTTTGATTATGTAAACGATCTGGCCTGCCCGTTCCTCTGCCTTATTTTCTTCAAATCCGGGATTGTGTTGCCTCCACATAGTGATGACTTCTTTTTTAAGCTCACCAAGGTCTTTTCGCCACAGGTTTTCGAATGACAATTTTTTGTGGTCAGTATTCATAAATTCAATTTAACATAACAATTAATTATTTGATTATCAGCTATTTACATAGCTTTCAGTCGCCTAAAGCAGATTACAAGATCATGCGTATTTGGGCCAAATAAGAGGTAAAATTTTCCTATCTTTAGTCCGAATTTACTGAAATCCCATGGGGTTTAGAGAAGACTTAACTTCCATCTTAGCTAAGAAGTGCAAACAGCTGGAGACGATAGCTGCAAGGATCACAGAGTACAAGAAATCAGGAGCGCTCTATCGCTTCAATATCCGCAAGAAAAATTCCCTGCTAAATAAGCAAACAAAACTGTCAAGGAGTGTAAGTCAACTGAATTGGCAAGTTAGGCTTGCCGCGCTTGGTGGAACAGTAGCCCTACTTGGTAACACACAGGATGTAATCGCGCAGTCATCTGCTGGCCCATTCCTAAAACAAAATAGATCCGAGAATCCACTTCGAAACCCTTTAGCAGAAGTAAAGCATAGGCCAACTGCTGTCGATCTTGACAATGATGGAGACTATGACATTGTCGCTGGAAAAGAGTATGGATATATACACATCTACAAAAATGAGGGTGATGCCACCACACCAAAATTTATCAAATATTATGCGCTGGATGAAAATGCCAGCCCAATTTATGGCTACGGTGGCGCACCTGCTTTCGCTGACTTAAACGGGGACGGAGATCTTGATCTTATATTTGGCACTCATGACGCATCGGTAGATCGCATACTCTATTTCACTGGAAACGGTGGCATCCCCGGAGACGAAACTAATCCACTGCTGTTCACGGAGCAAATAGGACTATGGGATGACGTGGCTAAAACAGGAAATCCATTTGATGGAATTGTGCCCGGATACGACATTACAGTGAGGTTTGTAAACTTCGATGGAGATGGGGACTTCGATGCTTTGATAGGAAACAACTATCAGGGTACGGGTACTTTCACCATCAACTACTTCAAAAATGATGGCCAAGGCAATTTTAGCCTCACACCGGGAGATTTCATTACAAGTCCAAGCATTACATTCTCTGGTAATAATCGTACTTCCCCGGAATTAGTAGATCTTGATCAAGATGGCAACCTTGATCTCATCACAGGTAATCAATTTGGAGCATTAAGGTTTTTCAAGGGCAATGGTTCAACTTATGTAGAAGAAACAGGCGCCTGGGATCCTGTACTAAAGACGGGAAATCCTTTCGATGGAATTGATAGAGGCTACCAGAGCGCTCCTGCTTTTGTGGATCTTGACAATGATGGGGATTTAGATTTAGTACTTGGCTTTCACAAGTATTATGGGAATGAAGAGTATCCCCTAGAATATTACGAGAATGAGGGTAATGCAGTTTTTAATAAGCTAGAGGGTTTTGACAATCCATTTGATGGAGTTGATGTAGGAGAAAACGCGGTTCCCTTTTTTGTTGATGCAGATGGTAACGGTGACCTCGATGTAATTATAGGTGGCAAGTACAATCCTGGCGAATACAACGCCACTTCAAGGGTTGTTTTTTTGAAGAATACAGGTGATGCATTTAAGGAAGCATCAGAAGCAGAAAACCCCTTCTTTTCAATCATTGCAGAGGCCTCTGATGGTACCGCTCCTAATGCAGTCAACCTGGATGGTGATCCTGACCTCGAAGTAGTTGCCGGAAGTAACTTCAATGGCGTTCAATACTTTGACAAAGTCGATGGGACGTATGAGAAAATTGAACCAGAGGGTAATCCCCTATCTGGATTGGTTGCGGGAGACTATGAACGCTTTACATTTGGCGACTTGGACGGTGATGGTGACCTTGATGCCTTCATTGGTGGGGAGCTTGCTCCTCCAAATCAAAGAAAGGTTGTTTATCTCAAGAACACAGGGTCTGCTTCGAATCCGGTATTTACTCCACTCACCGGTGCGGAAAACCCGCTTGATGCAGTCCAGCATAGTGATTACGGAGCCGTTCCAATTCTTGTGGACATTGATAATGATGGAGATTTAGATGCCATCATTACTGAAAATGGATACGTCTCTGATTATGGAGGAGATGTTTTCTTCTTTGAGAACACAGGCAGCCCTACCAATCCCGTCTTTACAGAACGAACCACTCATGCTTTTCAAAATTTAGATTTTCCCTATAATCCACAGTTAACATTTGTTGATTTTGACAAAGATGGCGATGTTGATTTTTTTCTGGGTGGACTTGACGGTCAAATTAACTACTATGTAAATAGTAACCCTGCTCCGACCGCTGCTATCAACCCATCTACGCTCTCTTACTCATTTGGTTCGGGCCCAATAGTCATTGACGCAAATCTCACGCTGGCAGACACGGATGGTGATCTCATTGCCAGGGCTGAAGTCTCCATTCAGAATTATCAAATGGATGATGAAGCGTTGGACGTCACCACACAGTCTCCGATTACCAGCTTTTTTAATATCGAAACTGGCGTCCTCACCCTTGAAGGACTGGCACCGCTGGCCACTTATGAGGCTGTATTGCGGACCGTTACCTACGATTATGGTGGTGCTGATCCTGGTGGCAGAAAAAGAACAAGCGCAGGACGTGTGCAAGCTGTATCCAGGACAGTAGATTTCGATGTGTTTGATGCCGACCTCACGGTACCTGCAACTGCCGCACGGACAATCAGTGTGTCTTCAGGAGGCGTTCCTCCCACCCTGACTACTACCACAATAAGCGTTGCTGCAAGAAATCAAGCATCAATTGATTTAGCTCCACTAGTTTCAGACGCGGACGGTAACTTTGACCCTCAGGCTCCCGAAGCTTTTACCATCATCGCCCAACCTCAGAATGGATTGGCAACAATTAATGGAAGTATTCTAAACTTAGATTACTCGGACTCGGATTTCGTTGGCAACGATACCATGCAATTGCAAGTTTGCGATTTATCTAATTCATGCAGCGCTCCAATTGATATTTCTATTGCGGTTGGCGCTGACTTCATTGTTTACAATGGAATATCTCCAAATGGAGATGGACGGAATGATTTCTTATTTATCGAATTTATTGACTTATTCGCACCCAACAACAAAGTAAGCATCTATAATAGATGGGGAGATAAGGTTTTTGAGATGGACGGTTACAATAATGACAACAAAGTGTTCACCGGAACGAGTGATAATGGTAAAACACTTTCAAGTGGTGTGTATTTTTACAAAATTGAGCCCAACAATGACATGGAGACTGTAACTGGGTACTTGACATTAAAAAGATAGGATTATGAAGAAAATTTTACTTTTAGGGGCAGCTAATCTGATCTTTTGTACCCTCTCTCTTGCTCAACAGGATCCTTTGTACTCGCAGTACATTCTTAATCCCATGGTGATCAACCCTGCCTATGCAGGACTAAATAATAACCTTAACGCCTCCATCTCCTACCGCACCCAGTGGGGAGGCTTTGACGGCAATCCCACCACGATCAACGTCAATGGTCACATGTCGCTTGTAGATAATAAGGTTGGCGCTGGTTTATTGATCGTGCAAGACAAGATTGGTAATGTCACGAATACAGAATTTCAAGCTGCTGGTTCCTACAAACTTCAACTAGAAGAAATGACATTCAGCTTCGGCATGCAAGCCGGTGTAATCAACTTTAGGAGTGACAACAGCAAATTAAATCTTCGCGACCCTAATGATGACGCCTTTGGACAAAATGATAACGTTAGTAAGCCAAACATTGGTGCGGGTGCGATTCTGAAAAGTGAAAGGTTCTTCGTTGGGTTGTCAGTTCCTCGTTTGCTAAGTACCTCCTTCAAGGGATCCCAAGGTCAAGAATTTGATCTTTATGATCAGCATTTCTACTTACTGGGAGGATATATATTCAACATGGGAACCAGGTTAAGACTTAGACCTTCCGTACTACTCAAGTCTGTAAAAGGCTCTCCTCTATCCACAGACCTAAATTTTATGGTAAACATTGACCAGTTATATAGTGCTGGTCTCTTTACAAGAAACTTCAACACGTATGGAGTACAACTTCAGGCCCTTCTAAAGGACACCTTCAGACTTGGCTATACTTTTGAGATTCCTACCGCAAATTCGGTGGGTACCCAGTTCAATACCCACGAAATCCTACTGGGTGTAAAGCTATCCGTGCTAAACTTCCACGATCGCAGCATTAGCAATTTCTAATCGACACAGTTCCTTCAGGGTTTATTTTGACCAAAGGGTACCTCACCAAGAACCATTTCTCCCTATTGGTGTTCTAGATACGATATGAAGGTCGCGGTATCCCGAAAAGAACACTTTAATGCAGCTCATCGACTCCACAATCCTGACTGGACGAAGGAGAAAAACGAGCTTGTTTTTGGGAAGTGTAACAACCCCAATTACCATGGTCATAACTACGATCTCATCGTTACCTTGGTAGGCGATCCTGATCCTGAAACCGGCTATGTGTACGATATGAAGGTACTAAGCGACCTAATTAGAAAACATATAACCAGTCAGTTTGACCACAAAAACCTTAACTTAGATTGCCCACAGTTTAAAACATTGAATCCCACCGCTGAAAATATTGCCGTGGTCATATGGAAAATACTAAGACCACAGATCGACAATCAATTTGATCTTAAAATCAGACTCTATGAGACAGAAAGAAATTTCGTTGAATATCCAGCCCATTAAACCCCTTAGCGAAGAGTTTGATGAGGATCATATCCTTACCTCCTGGGAAACCCCTGTGAGACCCGATGCCTTTGAAATGGATGACGACCTTAAGGTGGAAAAGATCGAAAAACACTTCAGGGAAATCATGACTATTCTTGGTCTTGACCTGGATGATGACAGCTTGAACGGAACACCTCGCAGGGTGGCCAAAATGTATGTCAAAGAGGTTTTCAGTGGACTCAATCCAAAGAACAGGCCTCACGCCAAACTCTTCGATAATAAGTACAATTACGATCAAATGCTGGTTGAGAAGGACATCACCTTCTACTCGCACTGCGAGCATCACTTTGTACCCATCTACGGCAAGGCACACGTAGCCTACTTTTCGTCAGGAAAGGTGATTGGACTATCCAAAATCAACCGAATTGTGCAGTACTATGCCAAGCGCCCTCAGGTCCAAGAACGGCTCACTGTTCAAATCGGAAAAGAGATCGCAAGAGCCCTTAACACGGAAGATGTGGGTGTGGTAGTGGATGCCAACCACATGTGCGTGGCGTCAAGGGGTGTCGGAGACACGAACAGCAAGACGGGCACGGCCTACTTTTCTGGTAAATTCAAAGACGAAAACGTCAAGCGCGAATTCCTGAATTACATCAATAGCAAATAGTCTTGATACTTGATGCTGGGTTTAAGATTCCAGCATCTAGAATCCGGCATCCAGCGCTCAGAATCCCCAGTTCTGACTCTTGATTCCTACGCCTTTTTAGTAACTTAGCGGTTCAACTTTATTCTATACCTATGGTATTCGACTTAGACATGATAAAGGCCTACTACAAAGCGTTGCCGGGCCGTATTGAAAAGGCCAGAAAAATTGCAAAAAGGCCCCTGACCCTCACCGAAAAAATATTATTCTCCCATTTGCATCAGGATATGCCCATGGAGAATTTTACGAGAGGAAAATCTTACGTGGATTTCTCTCCGGATAGAGTGGCCATGCAAGATGCTACTGCGCAGATGGCGCTGCTTCAGTTCATGTCTGCGGGCATACCTCAGGTAAAGGTACCTTCTACCGTACACTGCGACCACCTTATACTGGCTAAGAATGGTGCGGCTCAAGATTTGAAAGATTCCATCACCGCGAGTGGTGAGGTCTTCAACTTCTTAGAGTCAGTTTCAAATAAGTTTGGTATCGGCTTCTGGAAGCCCGGTGCTGGTATTATCCACCAGGTGGTATTAGAGAACTATGCCTTCCCTGGCGGAATGATGATTGGAACAGATTCGCATACCGTGAACGCTGGCGGCTTGGGTATGGTCGCCATTGGCGTGGGCGGAGCGGATGCCGTAGACGTAATGGCAGGAATGCCTTGGGAACTAAAGTTTCCTAAACTTATTGGAGTGAAACTCACCGGTAAAATGAGTGGATGGACCGCTTCCAAGGACGTGATCCTAAAAGTAGCAGGCATCCTCACCGTAAAGGGTGGCACTGGCGCCATCGTGGAATACTTTGGACCAGGAGCGAGCACCTTATCTTGCACGGGCAAAGGAACCATTTGCAATATGGGCGCGGAGATTGGTGCGACCACCTCTACTTTCGGCTATGACGAGAAGATGGCGCAATACCTTCGAGGCACCAAACGCAGTGAAGTTGCTGACGCAGCAGATAAAGTAAGGGAACACCTTACAGGAGATCCTGAAGTTTATAAGAATCCCGAAAAGTATTTTGATCAAGTTATAGAAATAGATTTATCCACACTGGAGCCGCATGTGAACGGACCTTTCACTCCGGATCGTGCCATCCCAATATCTAAATTTGCAGAAGAAGTGAAGGCCAACAATTGGCCTCAGCGGTTGGAGGTAGGACTCATTGGCTCTTGCACCAACTCCTCCTACGAAGACATTACCAGATCAGCCTCGCTTGCTAAGCAGGCCGTAGACAAGAAGCTCAAGGCCAAAGCAGAATTTACCATTACTCCGGGTTCGGAACTCGTTCGCTTCACTGTTGAGCGGGACGGATACCTTAATACATTTGAAAAGATGGGTGGTGTGGTGCTCGCTAATGCATGCGGTCCTTGCATCGGGCAATGGGCAAGACACTCCAACGATCCCAATCGCAAAAACTCAATAATTACTTCATTCAACCGAAATTTTGCTAAACGCAACGATGGCAATCCAAACACCCACGCCTTCGTAGCTTCACCGGAAATCACAACTGCATTCGCCATAGCGGGTGATCTTACTTTCAATCCATTGACAGATAAGCTCACTAACGAAGATGGACAGCAGGTGATGTTAGAAGAGCCGACAGGTTTGGAGTTTCCTCCAAAAGGTTTTGACGTAAAAGATGCCGGGTACTTAGCTCCGGCTAAGGATGGCGGCAAAGTAAAAGTAAAGATCGCCTCGGACTCAAAGAGACTGCAGGCACTAAGTCCATTTAAGCCTTGGGATGGCAAAAATCTGACAGGCATGAGATTGCTGATCAAGGCTAAGGGAAAATGTACCACAGATCATATTTCAATGGCGGGGCCCTGGTTGAGGTTTAGAGGGCATTTGGACAACATCTCCAACAACACCCTTACTGGTGCGCAGAATTTCTTCAATGAAAAGACCGATAGCGTCAAGAATCAACTCACCGGACAATATGGCCCAGTGCCTGATACGCAACGTGCCTACAAGAAGGCAGGAATTCCAACTATTGTGGTCGGTGACCACAACTACGGAGAAGGTTCTTCCCGAGAGCACGCTGCAATGCAGCCGCGTCACCTTGGCATCCGGGTGATACTTGTGAAATCATTTGCTCGTATTCATGAAACCAACTTGAAGAAGCAAGGCATGCTGGGTTTGACGTTTGCCAACGAAGCTGACTACAACAAGATTCAGGAGGATGACACGATAGATATTATTGATTTGAAGAGCTTTGCTCCTGACAAACCATTGACGCTTGTGCTCAACCACAGCGATGGCTCCAAGGATACCATTAAAGCCAATCACACATACAATGCAGGTCAAATTGAATGGTTCAAGGCAGGCTCTGCATTAAATCTAATTGCGAAGGCCAAGGACGACAAGAAATCTAAAGCGAAGAAGGCAACACCTAAGAAAGCTGCGAAGAAAAAGATCGCCAAGAAGGGTAAAAAGAAAGCAACTGCTAAAAAGGTGAAAAAGGCCGTAAAGAAGACCGCGAAAAAAGCCAGGAAAGTCGCCAAAAAAGTAACTAAGAAGGCAAAGAAAGTAGCGCGCAAGGCAAAGAAGAAAGTCGTGAAGAAAGCTAAGGCTGCAAAGAAGCAGGTGGCTAGAAAAACGAAAAAAGTAGCAAAAAAGGCGAAAAAAGTGGTGCGCAAGGTCAAAAAGAAAGCCACACAAAAAGCCAGGAAAGTGGTGAAGAAAATCAAGAAAAAGAAGAAATAATGCCAGCAAAAGGAAATAGCAAGAAACAGATGATCACACCCACTCGCTCGCTCACCAAAGAGACAGAGGAGTTGCTCAATAAGCAGATTGTTATGGAGGGGACTTCCTCTGCATACTATCTATCGATGGCCTCCTGGTGTGAAACACAGGGGTATGAGATATCATCCCAATTTCTCTACAACCATTCCGAAGAAGAGCGCATGCATATGCTTAAGCTCTTTAAGTATATCAATGCCGCAGGTGGCCATGCCAAGCAGCCGGAAGTGAAAGGCATCAAACATACTTTTAAAAGCTTGCGCGAGGTTTTTGATCAAACGTTAAAACATGAAATTGCCGTCACCGAATCCATCAACGAACTTGTGGATCATTGTTTCAGGATCAAGGACTTTGCCACTTTCAATTTTCTCCAGTGGTTCGTGAGCGAACAACGTGAGGAGGAGACCCTGGCGCGAAGAGCAGTGGAGCTATTTAACCTGATCGGAGAAGAAGGTGTTGGACTGTTTATGATCGATCAAGAGATTGGCAAATTAGAAGCTTACGCAGCCAAAGTCTCGCAAGCAAACTAGTGTTGAGTTAAGCATCAAGTGGAGCGCCTGGTTGACAGTTGACAAAATGCGCTCAATTGACAAACGCTCAGTCAGATGAGACACTGTCAATTGTCTATTGTCAACTTAAGCCAGTACGATCAACTTAGGTTTAACATAACACAAGCATAGGATTGGCTGATTAATATTCTATAAGATCTCCTTCACGATCGTTCTCAATTCGTTTAGGATCATGGCGGTTGCTCCCCATACCACCTCGCTTTCAATTTCGAAATGAGGCGCGTTCATTTGATAGATATTTGCTGCTGTGATTTCTTTTTGCCGCACCGCGTGCTCGGGCAAAATCGAAGCCAGATCCCCATGCAATATTCTGGCTACCTCCACGGGGTCTGCTACAAGTGAAGGTTGTTGAGAAGCGTACGCCACAATAGGTGTGACTTTGAAGTTGCTGGGAATAACGAAGAAATCACTAAGGTTGCCCAGTATGGTCACCTCCTTTTTGGAAATCCCAATTTCCTCATTTCCCTCCCGAAGAGCAGTCTCGATGGCATCCTCTCCTGCCTCGGCTTTTCCTCCAGGAAAACTAACTTGTCCGCTATGCGCGCCAGCGTAGGTGGGCCTCTTGATTAGCGGGAACAAAATCTGATCCTGATGCGGATACAAGAGAATGAGCACACTTCCCGGCTTTGGGGGAGTTTTATGCGCAAACCTGGGAATCTTGGTGCCTACCGGAATAGCCCTCATCTGTTCGTGCGCTTGCTGGCCCGGAAGCGGCTCCAGTAAACGATTGCCAAGGTGCTCTGTAAGTTTCCCAAAGTCGATCATTTGCAAATCTTAATAAGTGCAGCAGTAAGCATCTCATCACCTGCCTCTTCTGAAAGATCGAATTCGTGACAAGCTTCTCCCACTTTTCCATTTTGCAGATAGGCCATACCCAGGTAAAAATGAATCTTGTCAATAAAGGAATCCATTTCATAGGCCTGCTTTAAGAGACGTTCGGCATTCGCATAATCTTCCGTCATCAGGTAATAAATTCCCTTGTTTCGATAGGCCCAGCCGTTTTCCGGATCCGCTCCAATACTATTATTGATATCTTCCAGGGCCTTATCCAGTTCATTACTCATCAGATAGATATAGCCACGATTGTTTTTAAAAAACGCATCTCGGGGGGAAAGGCTTATTGCCTTGTTCACGTTGACAGAAGCCTCATCCAGGTTATGCTCTTCGATATCAATCATAGCCAATGTATTATAAATGTGGGCTTCATCCGCATCGATTGACATGGCTGTATTTAGTGCCTCCCTTGCATTGCTATAGTTCTTGAGGTAGTACTCCACGGTGGCCAAATTGACCCATTGTTCTACATTGGCGCGATCTATTTCTATTGCCCTTTGAAATGATCTGCGTGACCCTTGAAAATCTCTTAACTTCGAAAGCACCAAACCTCTCGTAAAATGAAGGACGGCTGTATCCTCCTTTACCGATTCAATTCGGTCCAGATCTTTCAGGGCACTATAGTATTCCTTTAGCTCATATAGGGTATTGGCACGGTTGAAGTAGGTATCGATGAATTCTGGCTTGCACTCAATGGCCTTAGCGTAATACTGCAGTGACTGGTCCAACTTATCCAACTTGAAATAGACTGTTCCTATGTTATTGAGCGCCTCTGCAAAGCAAGGATCCAGATTGACACACTCATTGAAGTAATAGAGCGCCTGCTCTAGGTTTTGTTCTTTAGCAGCAAGATTTCCTTTAAGCAGGAACTTCTGAAGCTTTGACTCGGTAGTATCTCCACAAGCCGTTAAAAGAACAGCCAGAAGATAAATGATGTATAAGCGAATTTTCAAGGCGCGCTAAATCTATGTGCAACAAATTAACACCTAAGGCCTGCGAAAAGTTAACAATTGCAGTATTTTTTAGCAGATGACAAAAATCATATGGAAGAAACATACAAAAAGTTTGTAGAATTCATCCGTTCTCCATTTCTTCGCAGCACGATTTGACAATGAACCAAGTAACAAACATCCATCGCCACCATCATCATCTATTCCAGTATTGGTGTGGCCTATGTATGTTTTGATAAATTTTAACTAACAGATTTTGATAAAGACTTGCCACCCAGCAGGTCTTTTTTTGTTTTTATAACCTTTAAGAAATGAACGATAAACTAAAAATAGCAATACAAAAATCAGGAAGGCTTCAAGAAGGATCTTTGTCTCTGCTAAAGGAAAGCGGCCTCTCCATCAGTAACGGAAGAGATCAACTCAAGACTCAAGCCAGGAATTTTCCAGTGGAGATACTCTTTCTCAGAGATGATGACATACCCCAATACATTGAAGATCAGGTTGCTGATATCGGCATTGTGGGTGAAAATGTGTTTGCCGAAAAGCAAAAAAAGAATGAACTGATTAAGCGTTTAGATTTTGCCAAGTGCCGACTGGCGCTAGCCATTCCCAAATCAGAAAACTATTCCGGGTTGTCTTTCCTACAGGGCAAGAACATTGCCACCTCCTACCCCAATATTGTAAAGCAGTTCCTGAAAAGTAAGGGCCTTGAAGCTGGCATCCATGAGATTAGTGGCTCGGTAGAAATTGCACCGGGTATTGGCTTGGCTGAAGCAATCTGCGACATCGTAAGTACGGGCAGTACACTGATGAGTAATGGGCTCAAGGAAGTGGAAGTGGTCATGAAGTCTGAAGCCGTACTGATCGGAGGTCCAGCACTGTCGGCCGAGAAAAAAACAATTCTCGATCAATTGCTGTTTCGGATAGATGCAGTAAAAACAGCCAAGAGCAACAAGTACATATTACTTAATTGCCCCAATGATTCAATTGAAGGGATCACAAAGATCATCCCAGGCATGAAGAGTCCTACTGTGCTCCCGTTGAGCCGCGAAGGATGGTCATCATTACACTCCGTAGTAAATGAAAATGATTTCTGGAGCAAAATTGATCAGCTCAAAGGCTTTGGTGCCGAAGGCATCCTTGTCATTCCTATTGAAAAAATGATAGTCTAAATGAAAATTGTAAAAAATCCTCCCAGATTGTCCTGGTCTGAGCTGATCAAAAGACCGAGTTTGGAACTCGAGTTTCTTGAAGGCACAGTCAAGAATATTATCAACAGAGTAAAAACCTCAGGTGATGCTGCCCTAAAAGAGATGTCAGTTCAATTCGACAAGGTTTCACTTCAGGAATTTATCGTGTCGCCAACGGAACTAGCCATTGGAGGCCAGCAGGTTTCCAGCAACCTAAAAGATGCCATTCGTGTGGCGATCAAAAACATCACCAAATTTCATGAGGCTCAGTCGCACGACACCCTTAAATTAGAAACCATGCCGGGAGTAAACTGCTGGCGTAGGGCTGTTGCTATCGAACGCGTGGGTATCTATGTACCAGGAGGAACTGCCCCACTATTTTCTACTTTGCTGATGCTGGGAATTCCAGCCCGTCTGGCGGGGTGTGAGGAGATTGTCGTTTGTACGCCTCCTCTGCAAGACGGCTCTCTGGACCCTAGTATTCTTTTTGCTGCGCAGGAGATTGGCATTGAAAAAATTTACAAAGTGGGCGGAGCGCAAGCCATCGCGGCCATGGCCTTTGGCACGAAGACGATTCCTTCGGTCTACAAGATATATGGACCTGGCAATCAATACGTGACCAAAGCAAAGCAGATGGTGAATGCGGAGGGTATTGCAATTGACCTTCCTGCCGGTCCTTCGGAAGTGATGGTGGTGGCTGATGATTCGAGTAACCCAAGCTTCATCGCTGCCGATCTTCTCTCACAGGCTGAGCACGGAGGTGATAGTCAAGTTATGCTAGTGACCTCTTCTGAGGAACTTATCGTTAAAGTCGAGGAAGAATTAGCAAAGCAAATTGAGACATTGCCGAGAAAACTATTGGCTGCCGCGGCATTGGAACAAAGCAGAAGCATACTTTTAAGCGACCTTAATGATCAAGTTGATTTTATCAACCATTATGCGCCAGAGCACTTGATTTTGCAAACGGAGAGGGCTTTGGAGCTGTCGGAGAAAATAAAAAATGCGGGTTCCGTTTTTGTCGGCCCCTACTCTCCAGAGTCAATTGGTGACTATGCTTCAGGTACCAATCACACCTTACCAACCAATGGATTTGCAAAGGCGTACAGCGGGGTATCGCTTGAAAGTTTTCAAAAATTTATCACTTTCCAACAATTGTCCAGAGAGGGCTTAGCGTTACTCGGCCCTACCGTGGAGCAACTGGCAGAAGCAGAGCAATTGAGGGCGCACAAATTGGCAGTAACCATTAGACTTCAAGAAGATGTTTGATCTCAATCTGCTTGTAAGAAAAAACATCAAGCACTTATCTCCTTACTCCACTGCGAGAGATGATTTTAAAGGAGCAGCCGAAGTATTTCTTGATGCCAACGAGAATTCAAATCCTTCCGCCTACAATCGATATCCTGACCCACACCAAGCTAAGTTAAAGGGCACTATTGCTTCTCTAAAAAGTATCCTTCCCGATCAAATAGTTTTAGGAAATGGAAGTGACGAAATCATTGACCTTCTGATACGAGCTTTTTGTGAGCCTGGGGTTGATAACGTCATTATACCTCAGCCAACCTATGGAATGTACCGGGTGTGGGCACAGGTCAATAGTGTAGAGGCAAGAGAACCGAATCTAACCGATGAGTTTGCGTTGGATATCCAAAAAGTGATGCTTGCCATCGACCACAATTCAAAGCTTCTCTTTCTATGCAGTCCAAATAACCCAAGTGGAAATCTTTTACATAAGGACTCTATCGAGTCCTTGCTTCAATCGTTTAGCGGTATTGTAGTAGTGGACGAGGCCTACATCGACTTTTGCCCAAGTCCAAGCCTCACGGAATTACTCGATCAATATCCCAACCTTATAATACTTCAAACCCTGTCCAAGGCCTGGGGACTCGCTGGGATTCGGCTTGGCATTGGGATTGCATCAAAACAAATTGTAGCCATCTTATCGAAGATAAAAGCGCCTTACAATATCAGTGCCGCGACACAAGAGATAGCACTACAATACCTGGCGCAAAACAATATTCGGAATCAAGTTTCCACCATTACCGCAGAAAGGAGGAAGCTTGAAGAAGCTCTTTCGCGCCTTTCAATCGTACAGCAAGTATTTTCTTCTCAGGCCAATTTCTTATTGGTAAGATTTACTGATGCAAAGAAATGCTACAGCTATCTACTTGAGCGGAAAATAATTGTGCGAGATAGATCGTCACTTGTTCACTGCAATAATTGCCTCCGGATTACCATCGGTACGGTGGGCGAAAATCAAAAATTATTGAATGCACTTAAAACTTATGAAGAAAGTACTATTTATTGACAGGGACGGAACTCTGATAGAAGAGCCCGCTGATCAGCAAATCGATAGTCTGGAAAAACTGGTATTTCTCCCCGGAGTTTTCAACTACCTCAAGAAGATTGTGGACCAAACCGACTTTGAGTTGGTACTAGTCACCAATCAAGATGGACTTGGAACCCACAGTTTTCCAGAAGATACTTTTTGGCCTACACACAACAAGATGTTACAAGCATTAGGCAATGAAGGCATTGTATTTCAACGTGAACATATTGACAAATCGTTTGCAGCTGAAAACAAGGCCACCAGAAAACCTGGCATCGGTATGCTAACCTCCTACTTCTCGCCAGCGTACGACCTTCAGAACTCCTTTGTTATTGGAGACAGGCTCACCGACATGGAACTGGCAAAAAATATTGGATGCAAGGGCTTACTTCTTTCAGGCACACTAGAGACAGATATCGAAAATTGTGTCAGTGTTCGTTCCTGGAAGGAAATCTATGAGGCACTCTGCACCAATGCCAGACGAGCAACCGTCAAAAGGAAGACCAACGAGACTGATATCACTGTAAATCTAAATCTTGACGGAAGCGGGCAAGTCCACATCAGTACCGGTATTGGCTTTTTCGACCACATGCTAGAGCAAGTGGCCAAGCATGGACAGCTTGACCTTGAAATCGTCACCAAGGGTGATTTACACATTGACGAGCATCATGCCATTGAGGATACTGGACTCGCCTTGGGAGAGGCCTTCATCAAAGCCTTGGGAGACAAAAGAGGAATTGAAAGATATGGCTTTTGCTTGCCGATGGATGATTGCCTTGCTCAAGTGGCCCTTGACTTTGGAGGACGCCCCTGGATTGAGTGGTCAGTGAAGTTCAGCCGTGAAAAGATTGGGGAAATGCCCACGGAAATGTTCTTCCACTTCTTTAAATCTTTCAGCGATCAAGCAAAGTGCAATTTGAATATCAAAGCTGAAGGTGAAAATGAGCATCATAAAGCGGAGGCAATCTTTAAGGCGTTTGCCAAGGCCATCAAAATGGCGAAACAACGTGACTTAACTGACAACACTTTGCCCACAACTAAAGGTCTGTTGTGATCCTCAACCAGTACATAAAATGAACATTGCAATAATTAAGTATAACGCAGGAAATACGCGGTCGGTGGCTTTCGCGTTGCAACGCCTCGGTATTGATTTTACAATCACGGATGATCATGAAATCATTCGTAAATCGAATAAGGTTATTTTTCCAGGCGTAGGCGAAGCAAGTTCAACTATGAATTTTTTAAAAGCGAAAGGGCTGGACCAAATAATCAAATCACTCACTCAGCCGGTGTTAGGCATCTGCTTAGGAATGCAGGTGATGTGCAACTATTCCGAAGAAAATGATACACAAGGACTTGGCATATTTGAGCTGCCGGTCAAGAAATTTATAGCAACTCAAAACCAAAAAGTACCGCACACAGGATGGAATAACCTGACGCAAACTAAGGGATGGTTAACCAATAATTTCTCTGGTAAATTTGTTTACTTTGTGCACAGTTACTACGTACCCCTAAGTGAGTATACAGTAGCTGAAACCTATTATATTTCACCGTTCAGCGCAGCGTTGCAAAAGGACAATTTTTACGCAGTACAATTTCATCCTGAAAAATCCGGAGGCATCGGTGAACAAATCCTCAGCCAATTTTTAAAAACGACCTGATATTGATATGAAGATAATTCCAGCCATAGACCTGGTAGATGGTAAGTGCGTGCGACTCACACAGGGCGATTTTGATCAAAAGAAAATTTACCGAGAGAATCCGGTGGAAGTAGCCAAAGAATTTGAAACTGCGGACCTCGAATACCTTCATCTGATAGACCTGGACGGTGCGAAGAAAGGCCAGGTAGTGAATTGGAAGGTGATTATTGAAATCCAGGACAAGACCGCGCTAAAAGTAGACTTTGGAGGTGGCGTGAAGACCGAGCAGGAGGTGGATCAGCTGCTTGAATTGGGGATTGACAGAATCAACATTGGTAGTATGGCAGTGAGAGAACCGGAGAAGTTTTCCTCCTGGATGCAACAATACGGAGCGGAAAATTTTATACTGAGTGCAGACGTAAAGTGTGATGAAGTCCAAATCAACGGTTGGCAAGAAAACTCCAGTGTCAACTTGTACGATTTAGTAGAGCAATTTCAAGCTGCCAATCTCGAGTACCTTGCATGCACCGACATCGCCACAGATGGCATGCTCAGCGGACCCAACTTTGGATTGTATAAAAAGTTAAGAAGTAGATTTCCCGACCTCAAAATTATTGCAAGTGGAGGCGTAAGTTCAATTGACGACTTGTTGCAATTGCAATACATCAAAGTGGACGCAGCTATTGTCGGCAAAGCCCTCTATGAAGGCAAAATAAAATTAGCCGAGCTCAAACCATTAACCATCTAGCTGTTGCTGACTAAACGCATCATCCCATGTCTCGACATTAAAGATGGCCGGGCAGTAAAGGGTGTTAACTTCCTATCTCTGCGAGATGCTGGGGATCCGGTAGAGTTGGCAATAAATTATGCTGCGCAAGGTGCCGATGAATTGGTTTTCTTAGACATTTCTGCTACAGAGCAGAGACGCAAGACCTTGGCAAAGTTGGTTGAAGACATTGCAGCACGTTGCTACATTCCTTTCACTGTGGGCGGGGGAATTGCCTCACCTGAAGATGTTTCTCCACTACTCGACTCAGGGGCAGACAAAGTCTCAATTAACTCAGCAGCATTGGCGGATCCAAAGAGAATTGAAACATTGGCAAGAAGTTTTGGATCTCAGTGCATTGTACTTGCCATTGATGCCAGAGTAGAAGAAGGGAAATGGATTGTCTATTCGCACGGTGGGAAAGTAAAAACTGAAAAAGAATTATTTAGCTGGGCAAAGCAGGGTGCTGAACTTGGCGCAGGAGAGATTCTCTTCACAAGCATGGACCATGACGGAACCAAAAGCGGTTTTGCCATAGACGCCCTATCCAGACTACATAGAGATTTGGACATACCAATCATTGCATCGGGTGGAGCTGGAGCAATTGACCACTTTGTCGATGTGTTTACCAAAACTAATGTAGATGCCGCACTTGCGGCCAGTGTGTTTCACTATGGTAAAATACGAATACCTGAATTAAAAAAAGCACTTCACGCTCAACATATCCCCATACGAATGGAAGAGCTAACTCAACAGCAATGAAAATCAACTTTGAAAAAGGAGGTGGTCTTGTTCCTTGTATTGTGCAAGACGCAGAGACACAGAAGGTCTTAATGCTTGGCTATCTTAACCAGGAGGCATTAGACAAAACGATTGACTCCAAACAGATGACTTTCTTTAGTCGAACCAAGAACAAACTTTGGACGAAAGGCGAGACATCTGGCAACTACTTAAATCTGGTAGACATTACGCACGATTGCGACAATGACACTTTGTTGGCAAAGGTCAATCCAGTGGGACCTGTTTGCCACACGGGCACTGATACCTGCTTCAACGAAGCTAATATCAATTTGAGTCTCTCCTTCCTTGAAACCATCATACATGAGCGCAAGCAAAATCCAGTGCATGGATCGTATACCAACAAGTTGCTGAGCGAGGGGATCAACAGAGTGGCACAGAAGGTAGGCGAAGAAGCCGTGGAGTTGGTGATCGAATCCAAAGACAATAACAAAGAAAAGTTCTTGGGAGAAGCTGCCGACTTGATGTACCACTTCCTGGTATTGCTGGCTTACAAAGACACTTCGCTACGTGACGTAATTCAAGTGTTGGAACAACGACATGCCAAATAATCAATCTGGCAACTTGTCGGTTCTAATACATATTTAAGTCAGCATCTCGATTTCCTTTTGCGCATTTACTTGCAATGCCTAAATTCAACCATGGAGGAAAAAGTAAAAAAAATTGATGGCTTTGATTTTGTTAGCTATCACCGAGAAACGTATAGCGAAAAAGAAATGCTGGAACGAAGCAGGTCCTTCTACGAGTGGCTGGACAAGCGGAGAACAGTACGCGACTTTTCCGACAAGCCAATCCCCAAAGAAGTAATTGACAACCTGATTTTGTCCGCCTCCACCGCGCCCTCTGGTGCGCACAAGCAGCCATGGACCTTTTGCGTAGTGGCTGATCCAAAACTGAAGAGTCACATACGTGTAGAGGCCGAAAAGGAAGAGTACGAGAGCTACAACAGCAGAATGCCTCCCGAGTGGCTAGATGACCTTCGCCCGTTACAGACCGACTGGAAGAAGCCGTTTCTTGAAATAGCCCCCTATCTCATCATCGTCTTTAAGAAGACTTACGATTTGACAGATGCAGGTGAGAAGAAGACCAATTACTATGTAGCAGAATCAGTCGGACTCGCTTCCGGAATGCTGCTTGCCGCAATCCACAACGCAGGGTTAGTTGCCCTCACCCACACGCCTAGCCCAATGAACTTTTTAACGAAGCTCTTGAAAAGACCAATCAATGAAAAACCGTTCCTACTGATACCTGTTGGGTATCCCATCGAAGAGACCTACGTGCCGAAATTAAAAAGGAAAGATCTCGAAGAAATCGCTATCTATTATTGAGTAATTCCTTGGTGAGCAATTCACCAGCCTTGGGATAGATCTTTAAATAAGAAAGCTTGTAAGTCACCGTCTTGCGCTTCACCGTCTTGACGAGAATTCCATCAAGTATATCAAACTCCAAGGAAACGAAGGAATACGAAACCTTCTCGTCAGATTTTGGCTCATAGTGTTTGTACACGAAAGCCTCACCTTCAGACAAACTTGTAAACTCACCTACTACCGGATAGTTGTCGGGCAACTTAGAGTCAAGAGAAATCTCAATGTATTCCCGGTCCTTCCTTTCTGTATCTTTCAGAATCACCACCTTAGCGTAATTGTCTTTTCGCAACATCACCTTTTCCCTATCGGGACTTGAAAGAAAACCACCTCGTTTGGTAATGATCGCTGACACGGAATAGATTCCCTCCAGGCGTTCCAGCTTTGGCGTTTCCTTCACAAGGTATCTTTTAACCATACCCTCAAAGTCGACATGCTCCTCAAATGGTGACTTCTGCTTCTTTTTGCTTTTGGAGCCTATACTTCCGAATTGCGCGCTTGCCGATGTGCTGACAAGCATCGCTGTGGTGAGAAAATAAAAGAGTAATCGACCCATGGTGATTCTAAAACGTGATGTCTTCGTACTCGCAATCTACGCAAGTTCTGCAAGAAAGTTTGCCACGCAGCGCAGTAGGCTTAAAAAGAGACTTTCCCATTAACATACGTACGCATTCTTGTATGCCCTCAGTGATTGAGGGGTGCGGATGCACGCATTCCGCCAACTCTTCAATTCCTTTATTCATTGAAATAAGTAAAGCTACCGCCTGAATGGCACTGGAGGCATGATTTCCAACCACCTTCATACCTAAAATCTTCATGTCCTCATCGTTGGTGACCAACAACTTGATAAAACCTTGCGTGTTTCTCTTGGCTATGGCACGAGGTATGCAAGTATAGTCTAGGGTAACGACCTTGTAGTTTAGATTTTTTTCACGAGCCTGAGTTTCATTCAAACCCACTCCTGCCACCTCCGGACTCAGGAACATGATATTACTTATATTTTCATAGACTAGCTTTCGCTTAGGTTTGCTAAATATTTTCTCCACCGCATAGCGCCCCTCCAATTCCCCCACGTTGACAAGTGAAATATCTGCAGTGAGATCGCCTACTGCATAAATGTTTGATATACTAGTCTGGGTATCATTATCTTCCACACCCCTCCTGTTGATATTGATATCTACTTTGTCATTCCAAAGGTTTTCAAAGTTGGGCACACGACCCACTGACACCAATGCCTTCTCCACATTAAATACTTCCTTACTGCCACCATCGTACTCTAGCTCATATTCCACCCTGCCATGCAATATCTCCATGCGAATCAGTTTCGAATTGCGATGAATAAGCACGCCATTGTTCTCCATATTGCGTTCGATGATCTCAACCACATCCTCGTCTTCAAACGGAAGTATTCTATCTCCTTTGTCAATCAGATGAACCTTGGTTTTTCCAAATCCTGAGAAGATCGTAGCATACTCGCAACCAATCACACCGGCACCCACAATCACCATACTTTCTGGAAAATCTGTAAGAGTCTCTATCCCCTCACTTGTCAGCACAATCTTTTCATCGATTGGAAGCTCGGGAAGCAAGCGCGGTCTGCTACCGGTTGCCAGTATAATAAAGTCAGCCCAAACCACCTCCTTGGTAGCTCCCTTTGTAATTTCAATTTCATTCTGGCTGATCAGTAGCGCATTGCCCTTCCTGAATTCCAGGAGGTCATTATAATTAGAACCTTCCAGCAACTCCATGTGCTCCTCCAGCATGGATTTCCGCTCATGCACCGCACGTTTTACCTCCGCTTGAATTTCATCGTAATTAATGCTCGGCTCCTTAATATTAAACCGCTTCAAATTTCTTCTAAATGCCGATGTTTCACGCGACAACTCCCACCATGTTTTTGAAGACAATGCACCATTGGTGACTCCTGCTCCTCCGACAAGGTTTTTCTCTATAAGTAATGTTTTCTTTTTGAAGTCAATGGCGCGCATTGCTGCCGCATAGCCGGATGGTCCTGCTCCGATTACAACGAGATCGTACTTTTTCATAATTAAAGCCTAATTCTATACGCTTCTAATTTAGAAAAATTAGCACACTGTGCCTAACGGTAAAGTTTTACGCCATATAAAAAGTTAGCTACTAATCAGGAAGATGGATACCAGCCACCATGCAACGGATGCTACCTCCGCTGCTTTCTTCAATGGTACTAATATCTACCGGTAGCAAGGTCACAAATTTTTCCATCTCTAATATTTGCCCAGGCAAGAGCGACTTCTTGGCAGTCTCCGATAACAGCAGAAATCTTTGATCCTTGTTATTCTTCACCTCAAACATATTACCCGCAAAACAATTCATTTGAGCAAAACTTAAGGCAATGACCTTGTGCCCGGTCCTATTGAAAGAATTCAAAATAACTTCTTGCTCCGCCTCACTTCTAACTGAATCCAGGCAAATACCAACGACCTTTTCCCCTATCCACATCATCACATTTGTGTGATATACAGGTTTGTTGTTTTCATCCGTGGAGTGAAATAAGATAGGATTGTATCCTAGCCGCCTGGAAAGATTAATAAAACTCGCATCATCAGTTCTGTCGGAACGACAGGCATAGGCTATTTTATGCGGGTGATCGAAGATAATACTTCCCGTACCTTCTAAAAATCTATCCTCCTGCTCTAAAGGGCTTAGGTCAATAATCTCTTTCACGGCATATTTTCTCTTCAGCAGCTCAACCACATCATTTCTTCGCTCCTTCCTCCGCATCGGTGACATCATGGGATATAAGATGACCTTACCATCTTCATGAGTGGTAATCCAATTGTTGGGGAAGATCGCATCGGTTGTAATTGGCTCCAGGGTATCCTCCACTATTACTACTGGGATGTCATGAGCTCTGAGTAAATCGATGACGCCATTAAATTCACTTAGTGCCATCGCCTGAATGACATCAGGGGGCTTATCGGTTTGCTTTTGAAATGCATTTGAATCCTTTGTCTCCGGATTGAAACCGAACGCAGCCGGCCTCACCATTAGGATTGTATGGGGAACTTGAGAAAATTGCATGGTTTATCTTTACAAGCCGTAAATTAGCAAATTCATTTATTGACATTGAATGTTGGAAACAATTCTCGAGTTAGACACAGAACTTTTGCTTTTTTTCAACGGCTTTCATTCCTCGTGGATGGATCCGATTATGATGCTAGCCACCAAAACGTTAACGTGGCTACCTCTATACTTAGCCGTAGTCTATTTGATCATAAAGTTTAAGAGATGGGATACAATCTATATTCTGTTTGGAGTAGTGCTTACCGTGACTTTGGCGGATCAAATCACCTCCTCTTTTATGAAACCGTTCTTTGCAAGGCTTAGACCATCCCAAGAAGAAAGTCTCATAGGTGTCCTTCACCTCGTGAATAATTACAAAGGAGGATTATACGGATTTGCGTCAAGCCATGCGGCCAATACCTTCGGTGTAGCCACGTTTATCTATCTGTTATTCCGGGCGAGGTATCCATGGATCACTGCAATATTTCTTTGGGCCTCTTTTGTGTCATATACAAGAATCTACTTGGGTGTTCACTACCCCGGAGACATTCTGGTGGGCGCAATGGTAGGCATTTTATCTGGTCTGGCGGGCTTCGCCTTCGCTAATTTCCTACTCAAGGAAGTGCAAAAAAGAAAAGCAACGACTCACTGACGCTCGGTTGCAACAAGGCGTTTCACATACTTGCCAATAATATCAAATTCCAAATTCACAGAATCACCCACGTTGATCTGATGGAAATTAGTGTGCTCAAAAGTGTAAGGAATGATCGCCACACTAAATCCATTGTCCTTTGAATTGAAGCAAGTCAAACTAATTCCGTTGATTGCAATCGATCCCTTCTCCACGGTCATATTGCCGGTTGCGGCATCATATTCAAACGTAAAGACCCAACTACCGTCCTCCTCTGTTCTTTCAATACATGTACCAATCTGATCTACATGACCTTGCACGATGTGCCCATCAAACCGGCCATTGTTGAGCATGCAGCGCTCGAGGTTCACCTCGCTTCCTTCAACCAGCTTGCCAATGTTGGACTTGATCAGCGTCTCGTTAATGGCGGTGACCCAGTGTCTTCCCTCGTTCACTTTAGTGACTGTAAGGCAAACGCCATTGTGAGAAACGCTTTGATCCACCTTAAGCTCCGCACTAATCTCACTACCCACACAAATATGCGTGTTGCTTCCATCGCGCTTGAGTTCAATAATCTTTCCTACTGTTTCAATAATACCCGTAAACATCTTTGCAAGATAGAAATATGAGTTGACTGTATAAACCAGAATCTTCAACCAAATCGCTAAATTGTGCATTAAGCACCACTTGCAAAAACAGGCTTTGAAAGTAGATGAACTGCTCACTGCATCCTTTCGCGTACTCATGTACGATGAGATGGAGCAATACACCAATGCAATAAATGCCCTGGCCAACATTCTGGCAAATCAGAGCAACACTCATGGGTACAACAATCTGGGGATCGCCTACTTTGAAATTGGAGATTACAAAATGGCCTTCCAATGCTTCAATGAATCCCTTCAAATTGATCCTAAAAATGAAGTGGCATTTATTAATCGAGGGCACCTTTTTGAGAAATCCGGTGATTGGCTGGCCGCCAGAAGGGACTACAGCTCCGCAATCGAAATTATGCCATCCAACCCGACCTACTGGAGATGCAGGGCCTACCTATATAAACAGGAGGAACGATGGCACGAGGCCCTGCAGGACTTTCTCGAAGCACAAAAAATCGAGCCCTTGCTAGAGCGAACCAACCGGGAAATCGAGGAATTAAAAAGTAGACTAGGTGCCGATTTGCAGAAACCCTAAATTGTAAGAATCTTTAGAATGTGATGTACAATCTCCATTTTCTCATATGCCTGTTTTTTCCAATTAGCATCCATGCGCAGGCCGATTGGGAGTTGAGAAAAGACAAAAACGGCATACAGGTTTACACCCGTGACACTGATGCTTCAGACTTTAACGACATAAGGGTTGAGCTGGACCTTGACGGAGACATGATGATGCTTCGCGAAATCTTACTTGATATTGAGGACTATGAAAACTGGGTCTACGGTTCTGGACTGGCAGAAGTAGTAGAAGTTGTAAACCCCAATCAAGTGGTGTACTATTCAATCTTTAAAGCTCCGTGGCCCGCATCTGACAGAGATTTTTATGCAAACCTTACCATACACGTGGATACCGTGCTTATGTCCATGGATGTAGAATCGTATGTAGTGAAAGATTACGGGCCCAAGCGCCCTGATAAAGTGCGAATACCGAGATCTACCTCCCAGTGGATTGTAACACCCATTTCAAAGGGCAAAATTCACCTGCGCTACGAAGTCCAACTCGACCCTGGCGGAAGTATTCCCAGCTGGATTATCAATCTATTCTCAACCTCGGGACCCTTGTCTACTTTTGAAGGGCTAAAGAAAAAGATGCGTGAAAAGAGCATGAATACTTCGGACTAGCCAATCGCGATCTGCCTTGTGATTATACTTACCAAGGTTTAGGCCACCCTCTGTGGCTAGCACAATCTATTGATCTACAATAGTCTTAAAGATGGCAAACGGAACATTTCCGTGCAGGATTTGTTCTTTATCTAGAGAATTGTATTAACACCACCTTTAACTTCAACCCGACATGACAGCACTAAACCGTATAGGACTAAATACAAAAAAAACTAAGGAACTGGCAGCCTTACTAAATGATCTGCTGGCCAACTATTCCACCTTCTATCAGAATGTCCGTGGGTACCATTGGAACATTAAAGGTGAAAAATTCTTTGAACTGCACTTGAAATTCGAGGAGCTTTACAATAATCTATTTCTAAAGATTGATGAAGTGGCAGAAAGAATTCTTACGTTGGGTTACGCTCCCAATCACAAATACACTGACTACCTAAAGGAGTCCAAGATATCTGAAAGCAAAGAAGTTTCGGATGGCAGCAAGGCGGTCGGCAACATACTCGATTCATTCAAAGTATTACTGACCAAGCAACGTCACCTGCTGGAGCTATCAGCAGAGATTGATGACGAAGGCACCAATGCGCTAATGAGTGATTACATTCGTGAACAAGAAAAACTTGTATGGATGTATTCTGCATTCCTTAACAAATAGTCGTAACTAAAATAAGGCGCATCAGCCAATGAAAATTCTCTTGACCGGGGCCACCGGATACATTGGCCAAAGGCTCTTGCCTATACTTATTCAGGACGGTCATACAGTAGTATGCTGTGTAAGGGACAAGAACAGATTTAATCCGCCAAGCTCAATTAGAAATAATATCGAAATCATCGAAATTGACTTCCTTAAGGCAGATACACTTGATCAGATTCCCAAGGACATAGATGGAGCTTACTACCTGATGCACTCCATGTCTACATCTGATGACTATGAAAACCTGGAGCTCCAATCTGCATTCAACTTCAGGGAGGCACTTAACCGTACCAGCGCCAAACACGTCATCTACCTGAGCGGCATCATCAATGAAGAATCGCTCTCCAAGCACCTTACCTCGCGCAAGGCGGTGGAAGAAGCACTTGCAGAAGGCGCATATCACTTTACCACACTCCGAGCAGGCATCATCATTGGCTCCGGTAGCGCATCCTTTGAGATCATTCGCGACCTGGTAGAAAAACTTCCCCTCATGGTTACACCCAGGTGGCTGCGCACCAAATGCCAGCCCATTGGCATTTCCGATGTAATAACTTTTCTGAGCAAGTCACTTTTTAATACACATACCTACGACAACAGTTTTGATATTGGAGGCCCCGACATCTTAAGCTATAAGGAGATGCTGATGGGTTTTGCTAAAGTGCGTGGACTTAAGCGGAAAATATTTATTGTACCAGTAATGACACCAAAACTCTCCTCTTACTGGCTATATTTTGTGACAGCAACTTCATACAAACTTGCTACCAACCTGGTAGACAGCATGAAGGTCGAAGTAGTCTGTCGCAATAACGATCTCAACAAGATTATTGGCATAACTCCGATTGGATACGAAGAAGCACTTCGCAGAACATTTTCCAAAATCGAGGGTAATCAGATCATATCTAGCTGGAAGGACTCTCTGATCAGCGGAACTTTCGACCTCAATCTCTCTGAATTTCTACACGTACCTACCCATGGTTGCATGACCGACAAACGGTTTCGAGAAATAAGAAACAAGCAGCAGGTCGTACAAAAAATATGGCGAATCGGAGGTCGAACCGGATGGTATTATGCGGACTGGCTTTGGCTCATGCGAGGATTTATCGACAAACTATTTGGTGGTGTCGGATTGCGCAGAGGTCGGACACATGATGAAGATTTGCACGCGGGTGATGCAGTTGATTTTTGGAGGGTATTGTATGCCAACAAAGAAGAAGGCAGACTATTACTATTTGCCGAAATGAAATTGCCAGGTGAAGCATGGCTTGAGTTTAAAATTGATGGTGACAAACTAATTCAAACCGCTACCTTCAGACCCAAAGGCGTGCTTGGCAGATTGTATTGGTACAGTGTACTCCCTTTTCACGGGTTTGTATTCAGCGGCATGATCACACAATTGGCCAAGTAAGAAAGCGTCCTCAGCCGATTCTAATCCTTCAATTTCTTAATTTTATAGCAATAGCCTAGGTAGTAGAGGCGAACGCAGCGAGCTACAGAAGCCCTACCCGAAAGAGAAATTAAACAGTATAAAAATCATGGCCAAGAGCACCAGAAAAGAACTAACAGCAAAGCAAAAAGATGAGCTGCTTCTCACTTTAAAAAAACGTTTCCAAAAAAATATGAAGCGACACAAAGGCCTTGTGTGGGACAAGGTGCATTCCAGACTGGCGAAGCAACCTGATAAACTATGGTCACTTAATGAAATGGAGAAGACTGGTGGTGAGCCCGATGTGGTGGCATTTGACAAGAAATCTGGGGAGTACGTTTTCTTTGATTGCTCAGAAGAATCACCAAAAGGCCGCAGAAGCATATGCTACGATCGCGAAGGGCTGGAGTCAAGAAAAGAGCACAGACCAAAAAATAATGCCATAGACATGGCAGCCTCAATGGGTGTAGAGTTGCTCAACGAGGACCAATATCGTGCACTACAAAAGCTTGGCGATTTTGATACAAAGACGTCAAGCTGGTTACAAACCCCACCAACTATAAGGAAGTTAGGAGGTGCCATATTTGGCGACTATCGTTACGGTCAGGTTTTCATCTATCACAACGGTGCTCAATCTTACTATGGGGCAAGGGCTTTTCGAGGCGCGATGAGAGTTTAGCACTTGATACTGTCAGCAGTCAAGATTGTTGCTATTACAATTAGACTGAACTTCTTTGTGCCAATTGTGCAACACTCGTCAAACAATATTGTAATAAGCATCAGATATAGGTAACTTCAGGATACTGCTATGCAAACTCACTATATAAGAACCAAGTATGGAACCAGAAAAATCTCTCAAGTCAACTTTAAAAGTTGGAAGGGTCACAACTCCGTTAATTGCTGGTGTTCTATTTCTTAGTCTTGGAACCTATTTTCTTCACAGCTCCATTATTGCCGAAAGTGTAGACCTATCAATTCAATTGCTTGCAGCAAGCTTTACAGTGATTGGCTTGGTCGCAATAACTTCAATTCTGAAGGTAGATAGATTGGAGGTAACAGGTAAAAAAATAGTAATTTCTTCTGTTCTAGGATATCGAAAAGGGGAGATTAAGCGATCTGATATTGTGAGCTATTTTGAAATAGAGCGAGCAAATAAGAATGGCAATATAGGGGTGTTAACGCTACGCACAAATTCTTCCAATTACTCAATTTCCTCATCAACAATCGCAAACTACGAGGAACTGAAAAATGCACTGACGCGCAGCCTGTCTGTAGATCAAGAAGCCGCACACAATATGCAGTTTATCTGGAATAGAACCTTGATGATCTTCTTGCTTGTCATTAGTGCTGGCCTATTAGCTATAGCTCTAATCCAATATCAGAGTAATCTCCAAGAAATTGCATCAAGCCAAGTCAAAACAATTGAAGGAGTCATAATTGCCGGACCAAGGAGCGTTGGGCAAGAGCAATTAAGCTATATCGATATTCAATTAGAGCAGTACCCCGATATTACTTTTAGTTTGATTGGTAGTCACTATGAAGCTGCTAATGTAAATGCAATTCTTAATAACCTGCAGGTGGGTTCAAAGGTAGAACTCAGTATAGAGCTGGACGAATATGAAAAGAAGATCTCTAAAACAATGGAATTGGAATTTTTTGATCGATTGGAAAATTTAGGAACAGTAAATATTTGTGAATTGAAAGATGCAAGTAACTACTACATGAACCTACACGACCTCAACTTGCAACGTAGAGCGGATGCTTATACCTCACCCATTACGCTAGTGGCCGGTGGTCTGAGCCTATTGCTTCTAGCTGCAGGGATCTATTTGTTCTTTACTAACAAAAGGTTCTCCGAGGTTAGTAAGATCATGAAGTAAGTCACGATCCAAAGTTCTCAGCGTTCACTCCGCCACGCTTTCGTATCCTGGTAAATACTTCCTGAATACTACCAATGATCAAAATACCATTGTTCAGGGTTTCCTAAATCATTAGATTCATTTTCCAAAACTAAGATTTCCGCAAGACATGAGAGTAACCGTAATAATCACTTTTCTTCTAAGTATCTACTTGGCGCCTTTTGCCAAAGCCCAAACTAAACCAACAAACAAGCCTACCCAAAAGGCAGACAGGCCCAACATCATCCTTATCTTTCCTGACAATCTTGGTGTAGGTGAAGTGGCTTCGTTTGGTGGTGCACGCGGTGTGCCTACTCCCAACATCGACAGGATAGGAAACGAAGGCATGCGTCTAACGAATTTTAATGTAGAGTACTCCTGCACACCTTCTCGCATTGCAATTATGACAGGGCGGTACGCTGCTCGCGCAGGCGAAGATTATTATGCCGGTACTACCTTGTGGGAAGAGACCATTGCAGAAGGTCTAAAGTCCGCAGGTTATGCCACTGCACTTTTGGGGAAATGGGATTTAGGTGGACCCAATTGGGAAGGGAAGCGTGAGCCCACAAATCAAGGCTTTGACGAGTGGTATGGAATTCCTTTTACAAGTCACATCGCTCAGTTTACCTCCATGGAGGGTTTTCCAAAGGATGAACCCATTCCTTACATCTTTGAAGGTAAAGCTGGCTCCCCTTCAAAAAAGGTGAAGCCCTTCAACCTGGAAACCAGGAGAACATTAGATCGCGAGGCGGCCGAACACACTATTAGGTTCATGAATGAAAAGACAAGGGAAAAGAAGCCATTCTTCGTCTACTACCCAATGACTCAACTTCACTTTCCCGCACTGCCTCACCCTGACAAATCCGGCACTACGGGGGCTGGAGATATGGGAGATTCTATGGCTGATGTGGACTACAACGTAGGGCTGATTTTGAAAGAATTAGAAAGGCTAAAAATTGATGACAACACATTGGTAATCTGGTGCACCGATAATGGTGCTGAGATGAGACGCCCATGGCGCGGACACCCCGGACCGTGGAGAGGTTACTACAATTCAGCTATGGAGGGAGGCATTCGTACACCGTGCGTTATACGCTGGCCGAAAAGAATTAAGCCTGGTCAGATTTCCAATGAGATGGTGCACGAGGTTGACTTATTTCCAACCATTGCTGCAGCAGCCGGTGTTCCTGACATTGTGCCCAAGGACAGAATCATAGATGGGGTAAACCAACTTCCATTTCTGGAAGGAAAGCAAAGTCGCTCTAGTCGCGAAAGTGCGATTTTTATGGAGCGATATGGCAACATCATGGCCGTAAAGTGGCACAACTGGAAACTATGGTATAATTACAGAACGGAGATGCCCGATCCGGATCCAGACAACCTCATCCGTTTATTTGATCTGGGTGTCGACCCAAGAGAAGAAATCGATGTGAAAGATTACTACCCCTGGGTGATCAGCGTAATGGATAAAGTTGTAGCTGATTTCGAAGCTTCGCTTATTACGCATCCCAGGGTTACAGCCAGCGCCAATGCAAAAGATCCGTACTTACCACCACCCGCAGGGTCAGGTAAGCCGGTTGTTACCTACACCCGAACGGACAGAGCCGCTTTGGGAGATCGCTCTCCTGCCATGGAAAATCCTGACTTCACCGGATCGTGGTCTACTACTGTATTGCATAGAGTCTCAGTAATCAATCGCATCGATGAGCCTTCCAACCCTTCTCTTGGCAGTGGCTGGGGTGATAAGATTTCTATTTCGCAAAAGGAAAATGATTTGGAAGTAGAGCGCGTAGTATTCATTCCACGCGAAATACAGCCACTAATGAAGTACAAGTACAAACTGGATGGCTCCACAACCGAACAGACCATCAACATGGGACGCACGGAAAAGTCTCCCACTTCCAAAGCGAAATGGGATGACAACCGCCTGGTGGTCACCACTGACTATCAATATAAAAATCCTGCGGACGGAAAGTGGCTCACCAGCACGATGACGCAAACCATGTGGCTGCAACCTCCCACTGGAACGCCATGGGAGCCCACCCTCATTGTGGAAACAACACGTGGTGCAGCGTTGGGCGGGAAACCTTCCACAAATAGAACAGTTTATACAAAGGGATACAGATAGGAGGCAATGCCCTTAAGATGATAGTTGACTTTCCAATGACTTGGTACTTTCCACAAAATACATTTTCATTTTGCCCTTGTTCTTGACCTCCACTTCTCCACGATACTGGCAATCGAATTCACCCTTTATCAGCTCATAGGTATACTCCGATATATTTACCCTTCCTGCTTCTGAACTCGACTCCATCCTTGCGGCTATATTTACCGTATCCCCCCAAATATCATAAGCAAATTTTTTAGTGCCGACTACTCCCGCCACCACTGGACCGGTATTTACACCGATGCGTATATTAAAAGTATCACTGCCAGAACTCGTTGCTTTCTCCTCCTCTACAAATGCCACGATTTCCATAGCAGCTCGTATCATTCTGGAGGCATGGTCCCTGGAGGCAATTGGCAAACCGCCAGCACACATGTAAGCATCCCCTATGGTCTTAATTTTTTCAAGTCCATACTTTTCTACGATCGCATCAAACTTTGAAAAATAGAAATCGACCCTTTTCACTAATTGCTCAGGTGAAAGGTTTTCTGCATATTGTGTAAACCCAATGAAATCAGTAAACAGTACTGTTACTGATTCAAATCTTTTAGCGGAGACCTTACCGGCTTGCTTAAGTTCATTTGCTGTGCCTTCCGGCAAAATATTCAATAACAAATTTTCAGATCGACTTCTTTCCTGTTCTATGATCTGATTAGTCTCCTTAATAAATCGATATCTTCTGTAGAGGCCAAAGGCCAAAAGGCTAATCAAAACCAATGCGATAACAATTCCTATCACAATAATCTGCTGATTCTTTCGCTGCTGATTCAAAAGATCTACCTCCACTTGCTTCTTGCTCACCTCAAAATCAGTACGAAGGTCAGCCATCTGCTGGACCGACACAATATTGTTCACACTGTCTTTGTAGGCAATATGATCTTTGAAATAATTGAACGCAGTCTCTGGATCTCCTGCGCTTTCGTAAAGCTCAGATAATTTCAGATTCGCATCACTGACTTCTTTCTTCATTCCGTGCTTCTTTGACAACGCTAAACTTCGTAACGCGTAATTTAGTGCTGTCTCCGGCTGATCCTTCTCCACATAGATGTCAGACATAAAGGTGAGATAAATGGCTATGGGGTAGTAGTCCTGAACCTCTTCAAGAAGGAGAATGGCTTGATTCAAATGGTACTCCGCTTTAAGATCTAGTCCAAGTTTTGCGTAAATAATTCCCAAATTACCTAAGCTGTACGCTTGCCCGATTGGTGAATCGATCTTTTTGAAAATTGCTTCCGCTTCAATCGTGTAAGCAAGCGCAGTATCCAACTCATTGTTGTTGGTATATTCATCTCCTGCATTCAGAAGTGCTGAGGCAATATTTACTGAGTCTCCCTCTTGACGCAATTTATCGATGGCGCGGTGATGGAACTTAACCGCGTTCGAATGATTTCCCATGACAGCATACACGTCTGCAATTGCAATATATACCGTACCAAGCCGTGATTCCTTCTGCATTTCCTCTGCTACACGCTGCGCCTCAAAGTAGCTTTCCAAGGACCTGGTTAGATCTCCCTTCAATCGAAGCGCTGTGCCCTTTTCCAAATAACCCTGAAACAAATAGTCCAGCGAATCTGCAGTTTGAGCTGCCGTTATTAGTAGCTCACTATAGGCTAAGCGCTTTTCAATGTCTCTATGATTTACAGCAAGTTCTTTAAGTATGGACAGCTCGTTTTTCTTCTCATAACGACCGGTCCTGTACAGTGCTTCTAAACTATCCTCCTTTATTAAATCTTGACTACTGACAAAAAAGGGAAGCATAAAAAAAAAGCCCATGATTAAGTAGGCTTTTTTCCCAAGGTCAAAATTGCACAAAACGTAGTTGTCTGGATTCAACGGGTATTCTTGATAACTAATTAATGAACAGCTATTTTCGGATCGATATGAAACATTCCATTCCGATTGGACCCATTGTTTGTGACCTTAAAGCTTATCTTGTACTTATACTTTTCTCCTCCATCTGTACGGTACTGAGCAGTTCCCGAAACAATCCCCCCACTACCCCTTAAGACATTTTGTCCAAAGACATTCTTACCGCCTTCGTGATTGATAGACTCAATGCTCACCGTGTCAGTAGATGGTGCATTGGCAGAAACTCCTTCCCATGTGATGGTATCTCCCAGGTTGACATCAACAGTAAACTCCCTATTGGAAATTCCTGGATCCTGACCAAAGTTGCATGCGGAATCCACATTTCTATTATCGATTTGACTGGTGTCAACATACAACGTAATTGTAATATTCGCTGCATGCGGGTCCCTTTTGGTTACTAACGCAAAAGCCGACTGGGATAAAGAGCCAAGCGCCAGGAGCAGTCCTGATTTCTTAATAAATGATCTTCTATTTTCCATGATCTAAGATTTAGGGTTGATTAAAGCCATATTCTGCCTGTTAATATAGCTAAACTTTGAGGAAAGTCCCCCTATTCACGGTATTAGGCAGCTTTCGGCAGGGTGCTTCTGTATGAACGAGCTCGCGAATTATCAAGCCCACGGCAACTTTTGAGCAAAATGCGAGTTAAATGACAAAACCGCTATTATCGTTAATGAAACTAAGCGCCCTAACCATCATCGTCCTGTGTAGTGCAGCATTTAACATCAATAATGTTTTCGCCCAGGAGCCAACTTTATCACCGAGCGATTCAATTCAATTGAGTTGGGTCGAAGCACTCAATAGTAATCATCAAATGCTAAAGCAATTCTACTCAGCAAATAGTGGGTTGATGTATAAGGATACTTTGTATACAGAAATTGATCAAATCTTAGAGAGCCTAACAGCACTTAGCATCGGCATGGGGGCTGTGTCTTACGAAACCATTGAAACATTTCAATTGCGGAAGACTCAAAAATTTGAATTCGGGCGATACATCACGATTGATGGTTCAGCACATTACACGATTATCGGATGGAGAGACGATGGGAGATGGAACAAAGAGTTTGAGGTAATCTATCCCGCTAAATTCAATATCAAGGATGAAACGACATTGGTAGATTTTCCAAGGGATCAATGGCAAAAGTATTCCAATGAACATCGACCTGATCTTATTGTAGAAAAGGTCTTTTCAGACAATAGTAATTACTTCAACAGAGGTATGCATTCTCGTGGCATGGAAATCGCAGATGCATACTCATACATGAAGGCTGACTCCTACTCCATAAGGCTTGAGCCGGTAGCTGTCCACCAAATTAACGAGCATGCCATATTTGAAATTGGAATTTTTCATGTGGGCGGCCGCGGACTTTACACGCTCATATGGAAGAAAGAAGGTGAGGAATGGAAGCTTCTGATGGACTTTAACTTTTAAGGATCCTCATTCTTATATAACTGGTCGACCTTCCGTTTGAGAAGTGCTATATTTACTAAGCCTAACAAAGTTTAGTAAAATGAAACACAACCTCTCCTTTCTCTTTCTGGCTTTTGTTCTTGCCAACTGTTCACCAAAAGAAGAAATTTTCGATGATGCCATTTGTATTCAGAATATAAACACCATCGACCTCACAGACGGACTCAAGGAAAATCAAACCGTCATCATCAAAAGCGGAAAAATCCTTAGGATCGCAAACAGCAATGAATTAAGACTTGCTCCTTCCAACGAGATCATCGATGGCACGGGCAAATATATGATCCCCGGTCTTTGGGATACACACGTCCACTTTAGTTATATCGAGGAGTTAGCACCAAGTATGTTTGACTTATTCCTTCTATACGGCATTACAAGTGTGCGAGACACTGGCGGTCGGATCGAATTTGTTAAAGAATGGAAGGACAAAGCGTTGGCCAGCCCCACTACAGCGCCACGTGTAATGATAGCAGGTCCACTACTGGACGGCATGCCGAACGTTTATGATGGTAGCGACCCCGGTCACCCACCGCTTTCTGTTGGACTTGCTACTGAAGATGAGGTAGCCAATCAAATTGAAATGCTAGACAGCATGGGCGTGGACTTTTTGAAAGCTTACGAAATGCTGACACCTCAACAGTTTGCAAAAGTTACAGAATTGGCGAAAGCCAAAGGCTTAAAAGTCACGGGGCATGTGCCCTTAAGTATGAGCGTGGTGGATGCATCCAACGGTGGTCTTAATAGCATGGAGCATATGCGCAACCTTGAATTGTCATGCGCTTCCAATGCAGCTGAACTACTAGACCAGCGAAGGAAATTTTTAGATGCAGGAAAAAAAGATCCAGGAGGCAAGTTACGCTCCAGCATACATCAAGCACAAAGGCAAGAAGCTATTGAAAACTACGATGAAGCTAAAGCAGATGAAGTACTGGCCGTATTGGCGCAAAATCAAACTTGGCAGATCCCAACCATGGCGCTTAACACAGGTTTCGTGAATAGGCCTTTTATGCAGCCACACTGGCAAGAGAGTTTTACCCTCCTTCCGGATACTATTAGCAACCAATGGAATCATTATATAGGTATGGCAATGGAACGTGAAGTACCAGCGTTCACAATAGCTTACTCCCGGTGGATGAAGAACATGGTATCCAAAATCCACGATAAAGGCATTGGGATTATGGCAGGCACCGACACTCCTATTGGCTTTTTGACTCCCGGCCTAAGCCTTCACGAAGAACTTAAAGTGCTGGTGGATTCCGGCCTTTCTCCGCAGGAGGCATTGAAAACTGCCACCCTGAATCCTGCAATTTACTTTGGCATGGAGGACGAACTCGGATCTATAAGGGAGAACATGTGGGCAGATTTATTAATCCTGGATGCCAATCCTCTTGAAGACATTCAAAACACCAGAGCAATTCGCGCGGTAGTGAAGCAAGGAAATTATCTTGACGAGCAGGATCTGAATGAAATCCGTGATCGACTTAAGGATGATTGAGTGAAATAGCGGGTACCAATATTGACCTAGAAACAAAAGAGCTATGGAAACTATCGCCTCTGAAAACAGTTACAACATTTATCACAGCTTTGCGGTCAAGGCTTCCCCAGAAAAAGTGTTTGACGCGGTTTCTCTCCCTGAGCAATTAGTCCAATGGTGGCCGCTGAAGTGCAGTGGTAAACCTGTCTATGGAGAAACATACAATTTCTATTTCGGTGAGAAATACGATTGGCTGGGAAAGGTGGTAAAATGCGAACCCAGTAAGTCGTTCCATATTAAGATGACAAAATCAGATGCCGACTGGAATCCTACCTCCTTTGGATTTGATCTGGAAATAATGAAAGAAGGTGTCCGACTCAACTTTTTTCATTCCAATTGGCCAAGCTGCAACCAACACTTTAAACATAGCTCCTATTGTTGGGCACTGCTACTAAATGGTCTGAAAGACTATGTGGAAAAGGGAACCGTTGTGCCTTTTGAGGAGCGCAATTAGAGCCATCCCCTTTCTGCGAATATCTGCAAATGTAGTACGATGGCTAAGTTTATGATCGTTTTAGTGATCGGCAAACCAAATACCCCAATTGCTGTTTTACTGAGACATTACCAGTCATTAGCACATGCATTTAACGAGTCAAGACCTTACAGCAATTGAGCGAATTAAGAAACTCAATATCGTCAACGCTATTTCCGGAATCAGGCCAGCCAATCTAATTGGAACAAAAGGTCGTGAAGGCACAAACCTGGCGATCTTCAATTCCGTCACCCATATTGGCAGCAGCCCTCCCCTTCTCGGTATCGTGTTGAGACCAAAAGATGAAGTTCCCCGACACACTTATGAAAACATAATCAGCTCAGGATATTACACCATTAATCATGTACATAAATCATTCAGCATACAAGCTCACTACACTTCAGCAAAATTTGAATCAGACGTTTCGGAGTTTACCTCTTGCGGACTTAGTGAGGAATATTTATTTGGTTTTGAAGCGCCTTTTGTAAAAGAGAGCAGGGTGAAGCTAGGGATGAGATTTGTTGAGGAGATTCCCATAAAGCTGAACAACACCATGCTGATTATAGGAGAGATTATGCACCTGACAATTCCTGATGGAATCATGGATGATGAAGGACAACTTGACCTGGAAGAAGCAGGAAGCACCGGTGTGTCCGGCCTTAATACCTATTATCAGATATCAAAAGCGCACAAGCTCCCCTATGCCAGAACACACCAGGTGCCTCACTTTCGGAACACCTAGTGCCTCAGAAAAACTCAAATTTAGATTCATCCTACAATCGCAATTACCATATGTGTTTTTAATACCTCAGATTCGTACAGGAATTGGCTTACTATCAGACGCATTTGCTACTTTTAATGAGCGAAAAGTACGTTCAAAATGCATCCGCAAAAATCAAAAAATATCGATCACTACATCGCAGGCTTCCCAAAAGACATCCAGACAATACTGAGTCAAATACGTGAAACCATCCGTAAAGCTGCTCCCAAAGCGGAAGAAAAAATTAGTTACGGCATTCCCACCTTCGCACAAAATGGAAACCTCGTACACTTCGCTGCTTTCAAAAATCATATAGGTTTCTACGCCACCCCAACCGGGCATAAAGCTTTCTCAAGTGAGCTTTCTAAATACAAGCAAGGAAAAGGATCGGTACAATTTCCGCTGGATCAGCCGATGCCCCTGGCACTGATCTCGAGGATTGTAAAGTTCAGGGTAGACGAACTGTCTAGAAAATAGAATATCCATTTCTGGAGTCAAATAGTGCAGAATGGTATTTGAAGATTTCATTAGTTTTATGAATAATGGTCCGTATTCAGATTGTCTTCTTTCTTGTAATTTCTTTCGCTGCATCTGGCCAAAACTGGAAAGCATTTAACCAAGAAAGCATTGCCGCCTACCGCGCGGGTGAGTACGAGAAATCAGTGCAGCTTGCAAACGAAGCGCTGGAAGCTGCGCTAATTGAATATGGTGCTAACAGTATTGAATTTGCATCTAGTCTAACCAACAAAGCCTATTCCGAAACAGCGTTAGGTGATTACCTAAGTGCACTTCAACATTATAAAGATGCAGCTACCATTTGTTTTGATGTTTATGAACTGCCGCATGAGAGCCAGATACAGGCATTGGGAGAACTCGCCAAAACCTTCACCCGATTAGGTGTGTATGATAGTTCGCAACACTACATCAACGTGGCAAAATCTGTGTACCTGGCGATCCCCCAACAGAACAAACCGCATTATGACACCAGCTTCTATTCGATTGAGGCCTCCTATCTAATTGTAAACAGTGAAGACGCAGCAGTTCATCATCGCCTTGGCCAAATAGATGAGGCCATCCAATTGTTGGAGTCTCAGATTCCAATCTTCATTGAACTCTATCCGGATACTTATCAATCTCAAAGGGACTATCACACCACCATCAATAATCTTTTCACCTACAATAACGAGGCGATGAATCTAGAATCTGCCAAAGCGTACGCCTTCCATTATTATTCACTAACCAAGGGCAAGGGTACAGCAGAACGTGTGCACGCACTTCAAAACCTAGGCAGTGTATATAATAATCTCGAAGCATATGATTCGGCATTGTACTATTGGCACAGGGCGTTGTCAACAATTGAAGGCACCCCAGAAACTAACTCCTATGTCCACACCGCCATCCTTAACAATATGGGAACGCTCATGCTTCAAAATGAAATGTATGATTCCGCCATCTTCTATCTCAAAAAATCTTATGTAATTCAAAGCGAAAAAGAAGCGCTTCAACCCAACCTGTACCAGATTACGCTATTTAATCTTGCGGAGAGTTATCGTTCGGCAGAAGCTTATGCCATAGCCGATTCAATCTACGCCACGCTGATTGATGAACTTCTCGATGAGATTACACACAACTTTACCTATCTCAGCGATAATGAAAAGATGTCATTTTACAAGAATCAATTGGGTATTATTAGCGAATACGCTTCGTTTCAGTTTACTGTATCCGGTGTACTGCCATTCCAGGATACCGATGAACCCTATCTCAATCCGCAGTTTGCAGGGAACTTGTATGATCTCCAACTCTCCACCAAGGCCATAATTCTTAATTCCAGCAAGAGAATGAAAGCAAGCATTCTCAATAGCGGTAACAGCAGACTGATTGAAACCTATACCCTCTGGGAGGAGCAAAAGAACCTCCTGGCCCAGGCGCTGGTAAATGCAAATTTAGGTGGCGTGGATCTGGCAAGATTGAAAAACGAGATTGAGGAAAATGAAAAATGGCTTATCAACAACTCCTCCAGTTTTCGCAGTGGATTCGAAGTAGAGCAAGTACGTTGGCAAGACATTCAAAAATCTCTGAAGCCAGGTGAAGCTGCGGTTGAAATCATAAGACTGATCGATGGATTGCTATACGGTGCGCTCATTCTCACTCCAGAAACGCAACGTCAGCCCATATTCTCACTAGTAATGAGTACAAAGTCAAAACATTTAGAACAACAGTTCTACAAGAATTACTACAATAGCATACTGAAAGGGCAAGAAGATTCGCTTTCGTACCAAACTTACTGGCAACCCATTATGGATTCCATTCAAAGCCACATGCCTGCAAAAAAATTGCCACAGCGCATTTACCTTTCTAATGATGGGGTTTATAATCTCATCAACATTAACACCCTGATCGACTTGCAGGGAAATTACATGCTGGATCTCACGGACATAGTTGTACTCACTAACACCAAAGAAGTACTGACATCGAAAAAGGCTCCTATCGGCACCCAAAAATCATATGCAGCACTTTTTGGCAGACCTGCCTACTCAGTTTCCCCAAAGGAAAGTGGAAATTTTGTTGACTTGCCTGGGACGGGAAAGGAAGTATTGCTTATAAAGGAAACTTTATCATCTTCTCAATGGAAAACTGATGTGTTTACAGGCCTTGACGCCTCGGAGAAAAGCCTTAAGACTTTGAAAGATCCAAGGGTAGTGCACCTCGCGAGTCACGGGTACTTCTCCGAACCTCAATCAGCAAATTCATACTCCCTTGCCGAGACGATGATCAGGTCAGGAATTGCTATGGCTGGCGCAAACGATCCAGCCATGCAGGACGAAGACGGAATACTTACCGCCTACGAGGTAATCGCGCTCGACCTTGATGCCACTGAGCTTGTCGTACTTTCGGCATGCGAAACAGGCAAAGGGGTAATTAATCAAGGCGAGGGTGTGTATGGTTTGCAAAGGGCTTTTCGGGTTGCAGGAGCAAATCACCTTGTTATGAGCCTGTGGAAAGTAGATGATACAGCAACCCAAGAATTAATGGTGCATTTCTACAAACAGTGGACCGCAACTGGAGACATGCGCGGAGCGTTTCGACAGGCCCAAAGAGCGCTTAGAAAAACCTACGCTAGCCCTTACTACTGGGGAGCGTTTATTCTTACAGGTAACTAACATTTACCATTTCCACCCGAACCCAGATTGAATGACGTAGTCCAACTTTGCTCCCGAGGCAGCTGGCTGATTATCGTAGTTAATAGTTGTTCCAACTTTTACATAAAAATCGAGCGGCAAATCGTACACCATATCAAATTTAATATCTGAACGAATCCTTCCGCTTGTCGTAAGGTTTGGATAAACAGTAACGTTGGTACTCAACCCAAAATCTCCCGTATTAAACAAATTTACCTCTGTGCCGAGCATCGCTTCTACCGTTTTACGGTCAGGGCTGGCCTCATCAGTAAAAGTTTCGTTGTTGTACGCTAATCCGACAAAGACACCCCAGTAAAGTGAATTGGTACGAACCAAATAATTTCCCACTCCACCTTTTATGTTACTTCGAAGTTTCAGTTTTTGCTCATCATTGCTTAGAAAATCATTAGAAAACCCGAAGTAAAAGTCGTGAGCCATAAATCGTTTCACGGAAACATTGGCATCAGTACGAGCCGTCTGTGCAATGCTATCTTGCCGGCTAAATACAGTATTATATGACCCACTCAACTCCCACTTCTGTGTCAGATACCCCAAGAGCATCCTTGTATTAAGTTGCCTTAAGTTGTTTGCCTTAGTTAGATTTAGGCCTATATCAATATTGGCCGAAAGCCTGTCACCAAAGGTTTCACTCACCGACTTAAAATAAACAATGTCATAAACGTTGACTGCTCTCTTCTCAGCGTCCTGTGTGACCACTACCATATTATCATCTACATCAAATTGGAATGCAGAGTTTATCAATGAGTGATCTGTCAATGAAACAATAAATCTCTGATCAGAATATATTTGCGCCACCTTCTCCCATTCAATTCTAAAATCCGAATCACTGTAATCGGTTTCCATAGTGAGCACCCCCCTTTCCATTTTTTTTATCTCTCCAGTAGCATATTCTCCATTAGTAAAAACCAGCGAATCCGTTTGGGCAAACAACGGAACCGCTGCAGATAGGCCAAACAAGCTGATTACAACAAGATATTTTGAACTCATTTTCTATAAACATTAGAAATTTTACGATCTCGCGAAGATATGCCGCACAACATGGACCTAAAAGTATTCTTATCTTTAATTGACAATTGAAATGGTAAAGATATGGCAACAAGTGAGAAGGCCGCTGCAGAAAAGCACTACGATGCGCTGATAAAAACTATTCCCGAAATTGAGCGGAAAGGCGCGAAGCTGCCTTATACCTCACTCAACAGAAACATGTTTTCAATTCTGTCCAAAGAAGTTGAAGTAGGAATTCGATTAGACAAGCCAGACCGGGAGGTCTTTCTTAAAAAGTATAAAACTAGATTACTTCACACCTACGGTGCCGTGATGGGAGAATATGTCACCGTACCATCTTCCCTACTCAAGAACACAAAAGAACTTAGCAAGTACCTAAAGATGAGTTTGGAGTATGCTAAAACCTTAAAACCGAAAGCCACAACCAAACCCAAGTCAATAGTTAAGAAAAAACAAGTCAGTCCAAAAAAGAAAAAATGAAGATCATATCTACTGAAAATATGCCCAAAGCCAACGGCCATTACTCGCAATGTATCGAACATAATGGTATGTTATACCTCTCCGGACAGCTACCGTTTCATCCTCAGACTCGTGAGAAGAGTGACGATATCGAAGCACAGACACTCCAGGTTTTGCGGAATGTGGAATTGATATTAAATGAAGCCGGAAGCAGCAAAGAGAAGATCCTCCAAATGCGAATATACATACCCGATGTACACTTGTGGGAAGCGGTCAACAAAGTATATGCTCAATTCTTTGATACCCACAAACCTACAAGGTGCGTAGTCCCTACAACAGAATTGCATTATGGATGCCTCATTGAAGTGGAAGCCACCGCTGCCTTATAAGGCGTAGCCAGAGAGAAGTTCGTCATGTTGTTCCAATGATGTTTGTCATGAACTATTTATCCTCCCATAGTTAATTTGCGATAATGAATTACCAACTATGAGAACATTTCTAACAATTCTATTTGCACTTCATGGACTTATCCATCTGCTGGGATTCGCGAAGGCCTTTCAACTTGCATCAATCACTCAGTTGACCCAACCCATCAGCAGGCCGCTGGGTCTCCTTTGGTTGGCATCGAGCGCCCTTTTCATTTCGGGAGCTGCAATGTATGCGCTCAAGCTTAACCTTTGGTGGGCTCCAGCAATATTGGCAATTATACTTTCGCAAACATTGATCTTCATGTTTTGGCAGGATGCCAAGTTCGGCACAATTGCCAACCTAATCGTGTTGGTGTGTGTGGCACTGGGCTTCGGAACATGGAATCTACAGAAAAAAAAGATGGCTGAACTAAGTGAGTTGCTGTCGGAGAGCGCTGCTTCACAAACAATAAGCGAAGAAGCACTAAAGGACCTGCCTTCGCTCATCTCACTCTGGCTATACAACTCAGGCGCACTGCAAAATATCAGGCCCTCCTATGCGACCGTTTCTCAAGTAGGAGAAATGAAAACGACACCGGATGGCAATTGGTACCCTTTTACTGCTACGCACTGGTGCATCTCTGGAGCTCCTGGTTTTCTATGGGCGGCACAGATGAACATATTCCCCGGGGTCGACATTGCGGTCCGCGACAAGTACGTCAAAGGAAAGGCAAACATGGCAGTGAACCTGCTGTCCACTATAAGTGTAGGAGACGTCTCGGGTCCCGACATTGATCAAGGCGCATTGCTCCGTTATTTGGCTGAGATTGTTTGGGTGCCCTCATTTGCCATAAGTCCACACATCCAATGGGAGCAGCTCAACAATTTACAAGTTCGCGCAACGGTAAGGTATGGTGAGCAGACCGGCAGCGCCACTTTCACTTTTAATCGCATGGGCTTGCCTGTTAAAATAGAAGCGCAACGGTATTACTATCGGAAGGAAGGGTCTACTCCAGAGCCCTGGCTTATTACGTTGAATGAAAATAGCTACAAGAGTTTCAACGGAGTGGCGGTGCCGATGAAAGCAGAGATTACCTGGAAACTAAAGGAGGGAGATTACAAATGGTTCAAGTTGGAATTGAAGGAGGTGAAGTACTTCTAGCCCATTTAGAAATCAGCAAAATGGGATGATCCATATTGCTCTATAAAAGCCAGTTGGTTCTTTAACGTAAGCTGGGGGGTCGCGCATTTAAGAAAAATGCTAATTTTATGCATCGTGCATTTAAAATGAACAGGCGCCAACCTCTCCTTCTCCTACTTATTCTATCTGCATGCATTGATAGAATAGATATCGGAAAATCCGAAGCGGATGGTATGCAGATAGTCGTTGATGGTTTTATTTCAAATGAACCAAAATTCCACAGAGTTAAGCTTTTTCGAAGCTCTGGCACCTACGACATCCTTTCTAACCCAGAACCATTTAGTGCAAAAGAAGTGTCTATCAGCGATGATCTTGGAAACAGAGAAATACTAAGGGAGTTCGGTCTTGGAAACTATTTCACAAACGGCACTTATCGCGGAGAGGTAGGAAGGACATACATTTTACGAATTGAAGCGAGAGATGGCCGCATTTATGAATCCTCTCCTGAGACTATTCAACCTTCCGGCACGATAGACACCGTTTACTACGAATTTGAATCGTTTAAACCTCTCTCGGGACCAACTGAAAGCGGTTTTAGAATTTATATGGACTCCAGGGGCGCCAACCAGGAGGAGAATTTTCTGCGATGGAGATTTACTGGCACCTACAAGATTACGGCTTTCCCTGAACTAAATACAATAGGCCCTGCCACCGCACCAATTCCCGCCCCACTTTCATGTTGCTCCTCCTGCTGGGTGGTGCAAGCTGAGGACAAACCTAAGGTTAGCAAGGGGCAATTTTTATCCGATGGCGTATTCCGAAAGGTAGAAGTGGGATATGTACCTATCACCGAAAGAAGTTTTCAAGTGAAATACATGATCGAAGTGGAGCAGATGAGCTTGTCAAGAGATGCATATAATTTTTGGAAGACCGTCCAAGATCAGCGCGAGGGTGTAGGAAGTCTTTTCCAGCCCCCACTTGGGATTCCACGAACCAATATTTTTGGAACAAGAGGAGAAGATAATGTTCAAGGCATCTTCTACGCTTCTTCGGTTGCTCGCAAAATAGTATTCCTCACGCGTGAGGACGTAAGGCAATTTATGTCAGTACCAGTTGCGCAGCAGCACACTGGTAGCTGTCTTGATTTTGATGGCGCTCAGGTCTTTCAACCACAATTCTGGGTGGACTGATCATTCCTTTTGTAACAGCTATTTACACTTCGATGCTTGAAAGCACATGTCATCTGTGGCTCCTGGAATACGAGCCGATTTATCCAGTATGCCATCCATCCGCAGCGTGGCAATAATAGGTTCCTTCTCCATGAAAGAAACCACAGTGATATGATCGAAAGCCATATCCGAATCGGGATTTTGTCCACCACTCGTTGTGGCCAAAGTAATATAGTCCTTGTTGTTCCGGATGGTGTGTGAGTAAGTGTGCAAATGACCATTAATCACAGTGTAGTCTCGTGAACCTAGAGCAGTCTCAATTCTAGAGAGTCCATTCTCCCCCTCCCTCTGCCATACCGGCTTATGCATAAACAACATCGTCCATCGCACTTCGGGATGATCCGCAATCACTTTCTCAAAGTATTCGGACTGCTCCCCGCTTATCTCTCCGGTCCTTCGCTCCGGCATCTTCATATATTCCATATCTTTTGCAAGGTCAGGATTGGGTCCGTCTGCTGCTTCAATGTAGGCTGCCCTTGCCAGATAGATTTCATGCATTCGCTCCTCTTGGTAATCCTCAGAGTCCAAAATTAAAAACAACACATCTTTGTAAATGAAGTGATAGTAGCGTCTCCCATAGCGCTCCTCCCAGAACTTGCGCATGACCACGTTGGTAAGATCATGATTGCCACCCACATGAAAGAGAGGCGCAGTGGCCCGCGCTGCGCGCTGGTCAAAAAAGTCGTATTGTTTGCCGAGCGTATCTAAGTTTTCAGTTCCCCCGTCAATCAGGTCGCCAACACTAAGAATAAAGTCTGGTCGCAAAAGGTTTAGTTGATTGATGGCCACATTAAATACGCCTTCTCTTTCGCCACTGTGCAAATCACCGATCAAAGCAAAGCTAAACTGACTGCTATTCCTGCCTTCGGGCGCATAGGCCCAGGGAGTTGCACCCCCTTCAATATTATGTAAAAAGGAATTGGCCGTATCTGTCGGAGGCGTGCAACCCATAAGCAGGGTAACCAAACATAAGGCAACTGTAGCAAAGGATAATTTGGATATCATTCTATTTAAGGTTTTTGATGGAACCATGAAAATTACTTAAAATGTAAAGGTGGCCAAAGGTGAATGCTGTAGATACTCAATCAAAAATGTGGTGAACGGATCACCATTGTCCTCATATTTTTTTAACTTCAAATTGAATTAAGTAGCCTTGCATGGAGAAAATTGGGAGAAACGACTTGTGTCATTGTGGAAGTGGTAAGAAGTATAAGAATTGCCACATGAATAATGAGACTTCCGGTCGAGGGATGAATAAGGCATTTATCCTGATCGGAATTCTACTTGCTCTGCTGGCCGTTGGGGCGATTGGTTTTTATACCAATTCGAACAACACTCCTGCCGCTCAAGGTGGATTTGCACCTGCGCCAGCCCCTGAAGGTGAGGCGCCTCCCGGAAAAGTATGGTCCTACGAGCATGGGCACTGGCACGATGCGTTCTGATATTTAGAATCCCGTCAACTGGCTCCCCGAGCTTGGAAAATTACTTTGCGATGCTACCTTCTCCTATGCGCATTCTATTACTTTGCGTGCTCTTTATTGGTTGCAGCAGCAACCGCTACAAGATTGATCTGGAAATTATCACGGTAGATTCCCTCAGTCAGGTGGTACTGCTACATGATTCCCTGGTTCAACCGATCGCATATACAAAAGTCCGAGGACTGGAAGAGCAGCCCATCCCTCAGGCAAAACAACTATTTATCTCAATCATTCTTCCTTCGATTTTGATTGCAAAGTTTAGACTGAAGACAACTCGGGAAGCGCTGCAGGAACTCCGGGATCAAAAAAATTGGAGCCAAGACGACAGCACTTTCTATTTGCACCTAAAGGAAAAATACAAAGCCCGTGACATTACCACGGTGCTCAGACGCATGCAGACCCTTCCAAATAGCATCATCCTTGCGCAAGCAGCAGTCGAAAGTGGTTGGGGGCAGTCCAGATTTTTTACAGAAGGAAATAATGTATTTGGAATTTGGTCTTATAACAGGGATGAGCCCAGAATACAGGCTTCCGTGCTTCGAAGTGAAAATCCTGTTTACGTGAGGGCCTACGAAAATATCTCGCAATCCATCGAGGACTACTTTGAAACGCTAGGAAAGGCCCGAGCGTACCAGAAATTGAGGAGTGAACTAAGCGCAACGAATGATCCTTACCTGCTTCTGCCCCATCTCAAATATTATAGTGAGAGACGCATGGCTTATGTCGATCAGCTACGCCAAGTCATCGACCAGAATAATCTTACGAAGTATGATAACTACGTGATAGATCCAAAATTTATCATCGCTGAATGAGAAGTCTATTCCTTTATTTTCTCGTGCTACTCTCTGCCCTCTCCTGTCGCACAGTACCAGAAGAGAAGAAGAAAGCAAGCGATATTCAGGATCGAGATCTAAACCCTCCCAAAGCGTCACCGCTGGAAAAAGAAGTGGTGTGTTTTGTGTATCATCGGTTTGGAGATAGTCGGTATCCCTCTACTAACATTTCAGTAAGTGATTTTGAATCCCAGCTTCAATGGTTGCAGGATAACGAGTTTCAGGTACTCACGATTAGTCAAGCAATTGAATATCTTGGATCAACAGAATTGGCCAGAAGAACAGCGGTGATAACCATTGATGACGGTTACAAAAGCTTTTTTGAAAATGGATTGCCGCTACTCAAAAAGTACAAGATGTCTGGCACACTTTATATCAATACCGAGACTGTGGGAGCCGGTGATTACATGAATTGGGAACAATTAGCCGCAGCTGCAGAAGGTGGAATAGAAATTGGAAATCATACGCACACGCATGATTACTTTCTCAATCAACCTGCAAGTGATCGCTACGCGAATTTTGCTAACGAAATTGAAATTAGTCAGAAGCTTATTGAACAAAACCTCGGGATTGTGCCAAGCTCCTTTGCCTATCCGTATGGAGAATTCGATGAAAAGATGAGGGCCATTCTTAAGGCCAAAGGCTTCACGGGAGCAGCGGCACAAAACTCAGGCATCTTAACTTCAGAAACCGATTCCTTCCAAATTCCACGCTTCCCCATGTCGGATGCCTATGCGAGTGGATTTCCCGAAAAAGCATTGATGGGCTCATTCAACATTACCAATCAACCGCCAACTCCTGGACTTATGGTCAAGGGAGCAATGAAGCCCGCGCTCAATTTGACCTTAAAAACAAGAGGAATCAAAATGGATCAATTGCAATGCTTTGTGCAAGGGAACAATTGTACCTTAAATATTAACGAACGATCTTCGGAAGAAATAACAATAACAATTCAAGCTACAGATCCAATCCATAACAGAAGAAGAACGTTATATACGTTGACAGCTCCAGATACCCTGGGTCGATGGCACTGGCACAGTTATCTGTGGATAAATCCAAATGTGAAATAACAATTAGGTTAATAAGATGAATTCCAAGGTACTTACAATTGCATTTCTGCTGAGCAGCATCACCCTGCGCGCTCAGATGCCCTACCCTCTGCATGATGACGTTTCTTCAATAGACGGTATCATCAAAGCCTACTACGAAGTGGTATCTGGTCCGAAAGGACCCAAGCAAACGGAACGGGACAAGTCTCTTCATCACCCTACAGCCAATGTTATGGTTTCCGGAGTTACGCGGTCGGGAGAGCCATATCTCCGTGCGATGACCCTGAAGGAGTTTCACACCAGTATGCCACCCGATGCGTTTTATGAAACGGAAGTCCACCGTGTCACTGAAACTTTTGGAACAATTGCTCACGTTTGGAGCACCTACGAACATCGCAACACACCTAATGGGGAAGTACAAGGGCGAGGCATCAACAGTATCCAACTATACAATGATGGAGAGCGGTGGTGGATACTTAATTGGGTCTACGACAGCGAAAGGAAAAGCAATCCGATCCCTGAAAAATACCTTATCAAATAATCCCGATTTCGCACACCTGCTGTCGCACAGCGAACAGCGTTTTCACGATAAGCGGTGATTTATAGCTTTGGTACTAAAGTTGACAGGTTAGACCAAAACCCCACAAATGCTTAAGAACCTATTCAAAATAGCCTACCGCAGTCTAATCAAGAAAAAGGTCTACTCCTTGATTAACATCGTGGGTCTTTCTATTGGCGCAGCTTCCACCCTTCTCATCTTCCTCTACGTGCAGCGAGAACTAAGCTATGACGAATTTTACACAGATACTGATCGATTGTACCGTGTAGCGGTGGACAGGCAATACCCAGATCGCCTTGCTAATTTTGCGATGATTCCCGGTGGCTGGTCGCAGGTATTTGTCGAAGAAATTCCAGAAATTGAAAAGTCTGTGCGTATCGCTGGTTTTCCGGATTTCGCATCCGTGTTTCAGTATAAAGACCTCTCCTTCCAGGAGCGTTACATATTTTTTGCTGATTCAAATTTTTTCGATGTGCTTGATTTCAAGTTACTGAAAGGCGATCCCGCTACGGTGCTTATTCATCCGAATACATTGATTCTTACAGAATCAATGGCAACCAAGTACTTTGGCGATGAAGATCCTATTGGCAAACAAATCAAGGTAGACTCCACGCACAATGAAGTGGTTGGAGTAATGCAAGACATTCCATCTAACTCACATTTCAAAATTGATTTCTTGTCCTCATATGCAAATGTTGAGTTCATGGTAAACCCTAGTTATTATATTTCCTCTTCCTATACTTATATAAAGCTGGTTAAAGATTCTAGTCCAAAATCCGCTGAGTTAAAAATCCCCTCGCTGGTAGAAAAATATGCGGCAGGCGAAATCGAAAGAGATCTCGGGATCTCTTAGCAGGACTACACGCGGGCTGGCAATGGATATCGATACTACCTGCAGCCGATTGAAGATATCCATCTGTACTCCAATTCACAAAATGAGATTAAACCTAATGGGAACATTACCTATGTCAAGATGCTCGTATTTGTTGGCTTTTTGATACTGATTATTGCTGGAATCAACTTTGTAAATCTTGCCACAGCCCGCAGTGCGGAACGGGCCAAAGAAGTCGGTATTCGGAAAGTACTAGGGTCCGAAAAAAAACAGCTGATATACCAATTTCTTTCAGAATCACTCTTGCTAAGTGTCATTAGTATGACATTGGCTATCGCTTTTATCCAAATAACACTTGGAGTCTTTAATTCATTATTGCCTGAACCGCTGGAATTCAGCCTTACCAATGGAATTGTCGTAATCTTCGCGATACTAATCGTATTAAGTCTTGGGCTCGTAGCTGGGCTATATCCAGCATTTTACATCTCTTCCTTAAAGCCAGTGCAAGTACTAAAAGGAAAATTCAAATCCTCTTCTGAAGGAAACCATTTACGAGAAGGATTGATGATATTTCAATTTTGCATTTCCGTGATACTCATCACGGCTACTTTAGTGGTGTTCCGTCAAATGCGCTATGTGCAACAAAAAGACCTGGGATTTGAAAAAGAAAATATTATCGTAATTAACCACAACGGGCAAGGCCAACAAGATATAGAAACCCTGGCTAGCGAACTCAGAACAACGCCCGGAGTGATGCAAGTTGGCTATGGCAATGCCAATCCTGGAGGATACTATTTTGGGATTGCTTTTCAAAAGCCAGGAGAAACGGATGTGAAGATGGTACGAGGAACAACCATAAGTGACCACTTCGGAAATGCGCTCGGAATGAGACTTTCTCAAGGTAGAATGTTCAGTCCCTCGTTCAACGATTCCCTATCGATTATTCTCAATGAATCGGCAGTCAGGGCAATAGGATTAACTGATCCTGTAGGGGCCATGCTTACAAATTCAGCAAACCCTGCCAGTCCGCCAACAACCTACACAGTAGTAGGAGTGGTCGAAGATTTTAATTTTGAATCCCTTCGCAAAACGGTCGACCCGCTAGCGCTCTTCAGCACAGAAGGTCAGTATAATTTCTATGGCGTGATCTCCATTAGACTGGATAGCAACGACATTTCATCCTCTATAGCCGCCATCGAATCTAAATGGAAGCAAGTATTACCTGATGAACCATTCATTTACAGCTTCCTCGATTCTAACCTTGATGGACAATACACCTCAGAGATGGCGACAGCGAAAATCTTGGCACTATTTACTATGGTAGCTATCCTAATCGCCTGCGTTGGACTATTTGGCCTGGCAGCCTACATGACCAATCAGCGCACCAAAGAAATTGGTGTGCGAAAAATTCTAGGCGCTTCAATTTCCAATATTATTAAACTTCTCTCCGCTGATTTTGTAAAGCTTGTTGGCATTTCGCTTTTGGTCGGAAGTCCAGTCGCATATTACCTCATGAACAATTGGTTGCAATCATTCGCCTATCGCACATCCTTAACCTTAAGTACTTTTGTTGCCGCTGGATTTATCATTCTTGCCATCACCGCAATTACAGTAAGCTACCAAGCTATCAAAGCAGCTACAGCCAATCCGGTAGACAGTTTGAAGGAGGAATGAGTCTTCACAATTCACTCCTCCTTCAATTACCTGCTAATGCTTGCTCATCTGTAGAATAAACTCTGCGGTCTCTTTCTTGAATTTTTCTAATGACGGTCGGTGCGTGTACATCATATGACCTGCCTCGTAATATTTCATGATGATGTTGTCCTTTATATTCTTTTCCAATCCAAGATGATCAATTGAATACTCCACACCATAGAACGGTGTGGCAAGGTCATATAGGCCATTAAGAATCAAAATCTTTAGATGAGGATTGCGTGACATCGCCTGCGCCATGTCCGGACCCGTGTTTGGAGGTGTCGGGAACCCTCCCCCATTCATGGCATGCTTCCAGTCCCAATCAAACCCTTTTCTCGCGTAGGCCGAGGTGTAGTAGGTGTGTGCCTTGTTCACTTTCAACGTATTATAAAAGTAATCCATAAACAAGGCAGTGTATCCAGGGCTTATAGCCGAACTCTGAGGGTCATATGGAGAATACTGACTTAAAGGATCCTGATTAATACCCGTAAATCTTGAATCAAGCCGGCCTACTGATTTTCGCTCATCTCGAAGCAACTCTTCGGTAAACTCCGGTTCACTAACGCGGAGATCAGCTTTTTCCAAGTATTCCTTACTTAAGCCGGTAAAATAGACAAGTCGATCAATGATTTTTTGCCTGGCCTCCCCTTGCAAACCATCTCCCTCCATAAGAGCCGTTGTGTAAGCTCCTTTTGCAAACTCCCGAGATTCCTTTAGGTACGCCTCAAGGCTAGCAGGTTTGTTAGGCACTTTATTGTGATACCATGCCGTTGCCGAGTAGGTGGGCAAGTTCATCACATAGGAAATGTCATCCCCTTGCGCAAACACCAACGTGCGCAAATCGAATACTGCAGAAACCATCACTACTCCATTCATGGCCATACCTACATTCTCCTGTAAATAATTCACGACACCCGCGTTGCGAAAGGTGCCATAGCTTTCTCCAAGCAAAAATTTAGGCGAATTCCAACGATCGTGTTCCGTGATGAATTGCTTGATAAATTGGCTGATCATTTTAATGTCCTGATCCACACCCCAGAAGTCTTTGTTTTGCGATTTACCAACCGCATGACTAAGTCCTGTACCTATGGGATCCATCATCACGATATCAGACACATCAAGAATTGATGAGTTATTATCTTCCAGCGTATATGGTGCCGCTGGTGTGAATCCCGGATCTGTTACCACCGCACGCTTGGGACCAATCACACCCATGTGCAGCCAAATAGAAGAAGAGCCAGGGCCACCATTAAATACGAAAGTGATAGGCCTTGTTTTAGGATCAGTAACTCCATCTTTGATATAGGCGGTAAACCCGTGCAGCGCGATCGCCTCGTCATCGTCATTTCTGAGCAGCATGGTCCCAGCCATAGCCTTATAGTTTATGAGCTTGCCATCGATCTTGATTGAATGACTTGTTGTGGAAACCTCCCCCTTTGGGATGGTATCTGATTTTTCTTGAGCGAGAAGCGCAAAAGGTAGTAGAAGGAAAGTCGCCACCACAAAGGCAAGCTGATAGAGGTATTTCATGTGTCTGTTTTTTTATTAAGGTGGCTCAAAGTACCAAAAATAGATTGCTTAGAAAAGTAATGATACATGGGCGATTTGATTAATTTCAAATTCCATTTCTTGCCAATATGCCGACCATCGCCAAACACCTTAGCGCCATACTTTTGTCCTTTGCATTTCTGACTTACGGACAACCCACTGAAAAGCTCACCGTCATTAAAGCCGGGAGATTAATTGATGTGGAGAATGGAACCGTACTTAGCAATCAATTGATTTTTGTCCGAGGAGAACGGATTGAGTCAGTCAAGTCAGGTGGCACTGCTATCCCACCTTCAGCAAATGTCATTGACCTAAGCGAATACCTGGTTTCGCCTGGACTCATTGATTGTCATACACATTTGGTTGACAACCAATCTGCCAGCCCTGCGGGACCATTGGAAAAATCCGAAGCACAATACGCATTTGAAGGCGTGCGCAATGCAAAGAAAACCCTGCTTGCAGGTTTCACCACTGTAAGAGATGTAGGGACATGGCGCGTATTTACCGATGCTGCCTTACGCGATGCAATCAATGAGGGACTTGTGGAAGGGCCACGCATGCAGGTGGCGGGAACTTACGTCACCACTCAAAGTGGTAGCGGAGATATCACAGGCATTGCACATGACATAATTCTTCCGCCTACGATGCGATTTGGAGAAGCCAACTCGGCCGATGAGGTAAGACAAAAGGTGCGGGCCCTGTTGAATGGTGGTGCAGACTTCATAAAAATAATGGCCACGGGTGCAGTGCTCACAAGCGGTACAAAGCCAGGAGTTCAAGAATACTCCGAAGAAGAACTGCGGGCCGCAGTGCAAGAGGCCTCCAAACGCAGCGCACAAGTGACATCGCATGCACACGGTGCTGAAGGAATCAAGAATGCCATTCGCGCGGGCGTACAATCCATCGAGCATGGATCTCTTATTGATGATGAAGGGATCGCGCTGATGAAACGACAAGGCACCTACCTTGTAGCGGACATATACAATGGCGACTACATTTCCGAGGTTGGTAAGCGCGAAGGCTGGCCAACGGAATACCTGCGCAAAAATGAGGAGACAGCAGATGCACAGCGGCAGGGCTTTCGCAAGGCTGTGACCTCAGGTGTGAAGATCGCGTACGGGACTGACAGTGGTGTTTATCCCCATGGATGGAACGCCAAGCAACTCCCCTACATGATAAAGTATGGCATGACACCAATGCAATCCATTCAATCCGCGACCATTGAGGCAGCCCGGTTGCTAAAATGGCAAGACTTGGTGGGATCGATCTCTGCTGGAAAATATGCCGACATTATTGCAGTTATGGGCGACAAACTTGGAGACCTTACCCAATTTGAAAAGGTTGATTTTGTAATGAAGGGAGGGATAATATACAAAGCGGCCAACTAGCTTTTCACCATTCTTACTATTCTAAACTAGCGTCTTCGATTGATGATCGAAGGTTAGACGTTTGCACAGTCCCAAGAATTGCTTTTGCGTCAAAAAATACTTACTTGCTCAAAAGAATCAGGAAATGAAAAGCACCTCCGCTCAGCCACTCAACTTGGATTATGTTAGAAAGCAATTTCCAGCGCTACAAAATGGCTTCGTCTATTTGGACAACGCAGGAGGTTCACTTGTACCACAAGTAGTTGCTGATAGGGTCAGTGAGTACTTGACCAACTACAGTGTACAACTCGGGGCATCCTATGAAGTTTCGGCCAAAGCCAAGGATTTACTTACTGAAGTAACCGCAAATCTGGCAACCTATGTTAACGCTGAAAAACCGCAGGAGGTGATTGTGGGCTCCTCTACCACCATGCTACTGCGCATCTTAAGCCTTTGTATAAGTAAGAAATGGAGGGAGGGAGATGAGGTGATTGTCACCAACACTGATCACGAAGCCAACCTCACCTGCTGGACAGACTTGGAGGCGAGAGGTATCATCGTGAAGACGTGGAAAGCAAATCATGACACCTTAGATTTAGATCTTGATGATCTCCAGAAACTTATTACTAATAGGACGAAACTCGTTACCATAACACATGTTTCTAATCTGCTCGGCACCATAAACCCCGTCAAGCAAATTGCCAAAGTTGTACATGAAGGTGGGGCCCTTTTGTGCGTGGACGGTGTTGCGTTTGCCCCGCACAGATTAATTGACGTACAAGATTTTGAAGCCGACTTCTATGTGTATAGTTGTTACAAAGTTTTCGGGCCTCATGTCGGACTGATGTATGGCAAGTATAGTCTTCTTGAAGAAATGGATGGTATAAATCATTACTTCCTCAAAAGCAATGATATTCCTTACAAGTTCCAGCCGGGTAATTTTAATTACGAGCTCACCTATGGATTACAAGGTGTCAATGACTATCTGGAAGGAGTGCATGATAAACATTATGGTAAAAATACGGGGTTGCAATCACGTCACAAGTATGAAGCAGTTTTTGAACTGATCGCAGCGCATGAAGAATCCCTCGCAAAGCAACTACTGGAATATTTAGGGACCAATCCAAAAGTTAAGTTAATAGGTGTGCCTACCGCAGATAAGCAAAAGAGGGTGCCTACAATTTCATTTGTTTACAAAGACACAAAGAGTCCGGAGATCGTGAAAAAGATCGACCCGTACAAAATAGGAATCAGACACGGTGACTTCTATGCGAAAAGGCTTGCAACAGACTTTGGATTGATCGATCATGAAGGCGTGGTGCGAGTGAGTGTGGCACATTACAACACTGCAGAAGAAATAGACAAGTTGATCCAGGCATTTGAGGAAACGCTGCCATAGTTATGGAGAAACATCTACGCGGTTCAGTGGAGGCCTTGGCTGGGTGCGCCTTAACACAAAAAAAACCAAAAATATCCCATCCCGATAGTCCACCTTGAATCCTTAAAGGGCTGATTTTCGCTCAAATTACTCTTCCATTGTGGGGTATATTTTATAAACTGCACTAAAATTAGAGTTAGAAATTCTAACTTTATGTGGGGTGCTTACCTTAGGGGATAAGTCCGAATAAAATTGAATAATTACATAGAGAGAAACCATATGAACCCATCATTGAGATCGATTTGGATTGTTGTTTTGGCGGTATTAGTACTTGCTTGCGCGGAGGATGATCCATTGCCTTTGGCCACGGTGGATTTCAAAACAGATCCTGCCGTAGTGGAAGTTGGTCTTCCGGTGATGTTTGACAACTTGTCGTTGAATGCCGATAGGTATGAGTGGAGGTTCGGTACTCAAACCTCTACAGATATATCTCCCACGATAACCTTTTCTTCACCTGGATCCATTGATGTGGTTCTAAAGGCTTTCACCAAAGACAATCAGGTGGACAGTGTGGTCAAAACAATTTCTGTAAAGCAGCGATACTTGACAGGCTATTCAATTACCATTTATCCTACCAAGGATGAAAATGGAGATGACTGGGATGCGGGTGCAGCTGATCCAGCTGACTTCTTTCCTGACATCATTGTGCAATTTATACCAGATAGAGATTTTGAAGAGGATGAGATATTGATTGATGGACCATTTGAAAATGTGGACATTCCCGCCTTTTCTGTGTCCCTTCCAGACCAGGCACAAATTGTATTAACAAATGACGAATGGGCTTTTACAATCTTCGATTTTGATGAGGATGATCCGGCAACACCTGAAGACGAAACTGATTTTGTCCCCATGGCTGGATTCTCGGGGTTCAATCCAGTCCTAGCCAATACCATCAAAAATAGTGCAGGCGATCAGGGGCTAATCACTATCTTTTTCCCGGAAGATGATGTAAACCCTCCATTTGGTGTGGATTTCTTCTTCGAGATCAGGTAGGAAATGATAGAATAAACTAAAGCAAGAATTTTAGACACACTCAATGTTCGTTGGCAAAAGGGGGTTGAATAGACTCGGTGGAATTTTTTTTTGCTTGATACTTCTCGGGCTATCACTGGCCGGATTTGGGCAAACCTCAATTACGGTGAGTGGCAAAGTCACAGACAACGCGGGTGCGGGCCTCCCTGGCGTCAACATCATTATTGAAAATACCTCCAGTGGAACGGTATCCGACTTCAACGGTGATTTCAATATTGAGGTAAACAGTAATCAAGTCCTTCTTTTTCAGATGGTGGGTATGGAGACCTCACGTGTGCCCGTCAACAATCAAAGACTGATCAATGTGCAACTGCAAGAGGCCACCGCGTTTCTTGACGAAGTAGTAGTTACTGGATTTCAGGAAGTGGATCGCAAGCTCTTCACCGGTGCGTCCGAAAGTGTAAAAATGGAGGACATCAAGATTGCTGGCTTGGCAGACGCCAGCAGAGCGCTTGAAGGAAGAGTGGCTGGCGTAAGTGTAGATAATGTCTCTGGCACTTTTGGCACCTCACCTAAAATCAGAATTCGCGGCAACGCGTCCATCAATGGCAACAACCAACCCCTCTATGTAGTGGATGGTGTGATCCTTGAAGATCTTTCTAATGTGAGCACAGATGACTTTATCTCTGGAAATTCCAATACACTTATTAGTAGCTCAGTGGCGAACATCAACCCAGAAGATATCGAGTCCTTTCAGGTGTTAAAAGATGCTTCGGCCACAGCGATCTATGGCGCCCGTGCAGCCAACGGTGTGATTGTCATCACCACCAAAAGAGGAAAGAGCGGAGCCTTGAAGGTAAACTACTCGGGTAATTTTTCCGCAAAACTCAGGCCTACCTACAATCAGTTTGACCTGCTGAATTCTGGTCAGGAGATGTCTGTCTACCGAGAATTACACGACAAGGGAATCATAAGTTTAAGTACAGCTGTGCGAGGACAAACCTTTGGCGCAATAGGAAAGATGTTTAGTCAAATTGCTGTTCATGAACTGGATTGGGGGCCGGGAGGAACATTAAACGAAGAATTTCTAAATCAATATGAGAATGCTAATACCGATTGGTTTGACGAACTGTTTCGTGACATCGGTTTACAACAACAGCATTCCCTAAGTTTTACGAGCGGAAATGAGAAGTCAAACAGCTACTATTCTATAAGTTACCTCAATGATCAGGGTCAGACCATTGCAGACAAAGTGCAACGTTTCACCGGAACCGCACGCAACACGTACTTCCTCTCCGATAAATTTACCTTCGGCTTAAAGTTAACAGCCAGCTATCGTGACCAGCAAGCCCCAGGAGCAAGAAACAGGGAATTCGACCCCATCACCGGACGGTACAGCAGGGGTTTTGACATCAACCCATTTAGCTATGCGCTAAACACGTCACGCTCAATTCGCCCATTTGATGAGAATGGTAACCGGGAATACTTTAGAAGAAATTTTGCGCCATTCAATATACTCGATGAGCTTGAGTTAAATAAGATGGATATTAATGTATCTGACTTTTCAGCACAAACCGATTTTGAACTGAGACCGATTAAGAACCTATCCCTAAAAGGGGTTATTCAAGGAAGGTTCGCAAATACAAAGCGCGATCACACCGTACACGAAAGATCAAATCAAGCAGAGGCCTATCGTGCAAATCAAACGCAGTTTATTCAAGACGCCAACAACCTCCTGTTTCGCGATCCAAATAACCCTGGACTCAATCCAGAAGTGGTGCTGCCCCAGGGAGGATTTAATTATCTCGATCAAAGCGACCTACTAAACTTTTTCTCGAGAGTAAGTGCCAATTGGTCCAAGACATTCAACGACATTCATGAGGTCAATGTGCTATCAGGTGGAGAAATCCGATATACAGACCGATCAGCAACCAGTTCCACCGGCCTCGGAGTAGTCTATGAGAGCGGAGGCATTGTAATCACCGATCCAAAAATTATAGAGTTCTTTAACCTTCAAAACATAGATTACTATACGCGGAATCAAGAAAGAGATCGATTTGTCGGACTATTCTTGAATGGCGGGTACGCATACAAGTCAAGGTATGTGGCAAACTTCACCATGCGATATGACGGGTCAAACCAATTGGGTCAAAGCAATGCCGTAAGGTATCTCCCCACCTGGAATGTGAGTGGCGCCTGGAATATTCAAAATGAACCGTTCTTTACCAGCATCCCGGTATTTAACGCTTTTGAATATATGAAACTTAGAGGAACTTACGGTATCTCGGGTAACCTCCCTCCCAACGCAAGCGCACTCTTAAATCTTCAGGCTGACGCCACCGTTCGACCCACTGACGTGGAGCCGGTATTGTCAATAGTAGATCTCACCAACTCTGAGCTTACGTGGGAAAAACTAAGAGAGTTCAACGTGGGTTTAGATTTTGGACTGAAGAAAACTCCACTGAGTGTGGCCATGGACTTCTACATTAGAACGGGATTTGATTTGATTGGAACGGTGCAAACGAGCGGAATCGGTGGACAAGGTCTGAAGAGTGGAAACTTTGCTGACATGGAGGCCAAGGGTGTGGAATTCACTTTTTCAAGCATGAACATCAAAAGAGGTAACTTTTCCTGGAAGACTGATTTTAATTTTGGATACACCAGAGATGAAATCACCAGATTGGACTTTGGTCCCCGAATTGTGGATGCCATTAGCCAAAATGGTGCAGCAGTGCTCGGTGGCCCAAGGCGCGGCATCTACTCCACAAAATTTGCGGGTTTGACGAACGAGGGGATTCCCACCTTCCTAAATGCACAGGATGAAGTAGTCTTCCAATACGACCTTCAAGACCGATCTGACCTGAATGAACTATTGACGTTTGAAGGCTCCGCAGAACCAAGAGGTGCCGGTGGGCTCACCAATACATTTAACTATAAAAATTGGACATTTAGCTTCCTGCTCTCCTTTAAGTATGATTACAAAATTCGTTTGAATGATGCGTTTTTTGGTTCCTACACGGATTTCGATGCGCTCCCGGGAGATCTTATCAATCGATGGGCTGTACCGGGCGATGAAATGCTTACCAACATACCAGTAATACTTGATCAAGGAGTGGCTCAGGTTGAGAATGACAAAGTGCTGGCCTATGAGCTATACAACAAGAGCAGCCTTCGGGTAGCTGACGGGGACTACATCAGGTTAAGATCCGTTCGGCTTTCATATCAATTGCCAGGCGCATGGGCCAATAAGATTGGTTTGTCCAATGCAAACTTTGCGTTAGAAGGCCAAAATCTTTGGCTGCTGTATTCGGATAGCGCGTTGAACGGACAAGATCCAGAATTCTTCAATACCGGAGGTGTTGCGCTACCCCAACCACAAATCATTTCCCTTGCTTTAAACATCGGGCTATGAGAAAAAGAGATTGGACAAATAAGTTTTCAAATGCTACTCTAAAGGTTACGGCCTTTGTCGTCTTGTCGAGCCTGAGCGCGTGTAACGATTTCCTAAACGAAGTGCCCGACAATAGGGTCGCCTTGACTGATCTTGAAAAGGCAGCCCAATTGCTTACTAATGCCTATTCAGTTTCAAGCTTTGCCTTCACGGATTGGATGACTGACAATAGCGCCTTCACCAAAGGCGTCAACATCAGACAGGTACATCAGCGTGCCTACGAGTGGGACGAATTCGTAGACGATCCTAATGAAACCGACTCTCCTTCATTTTACTGGTTTCAATCATACAATGCCATCGCCCATGCCAACGAAGTGCTGGCGATCATCGATGACCTGCCAGTAACTAGCGAAGAAGATCAAAGGCGGAAAAGAGCAGTAGAGTCGGAAGCAAGATTGACAAGGGCCTACGCACATTTTATGCTGGTAAACTTATTTGGAAAAGTGTATGACAGCCAAACCGCCAGTTCAGATTTGGGTGTTCCTTATGTGGAGACCCCAGAGACAGTATTTATCAAAACCTATAAAAGGAATTCTGTTCAAAGTACATACGACAAAGTGGAAGAGGATCTACTCAAGGGGCTTGAGATGGTTGATGATAGTTTTTTTGCCAACTCAGGAAAATATCATTTTAACAGAAACGCAGCAATCGCCTTCGCCTCGAGATTCTACTTGTGGAAAGGAGATTTAGCAAAGTGTATTGAATACAGTAACCTATTGCTCGGTAGTGACCCTGGCTCCTTTGTGAGAGACCTTACTTCCGATGAGTTTCAGAACGCCAGCTCTTCTGTATTTGAATATCCGCAACTGTACTCCTCTCCAAATCAGAGAAGCAACCTCATGCTGATCAGGAAGATTTCTTTGGTACAGCGAACCGATTTTGCGCATGGACCAACAAATGAAGTTTACGATGCAGTTTTTGATCCAAACCCTTTTAACGCAACCGACACGAGAGAAAACCCTTCTTTCGTAAAGGGTGAGAACGGCCTTTTCCCTGCCTGGTACGAAAGTCTTTTTGAGCGTAGTAGTCTCAATAGTAACGTGGGGTTGCCGTACCACATTGCCCTTTTCCGTGGCGAGGAGGTTCTTCTTAATCGTGCAGAAGCGCTAGCCAGAACCAACAACTTAAATGGTGCCATTGCTGATCTCCAGGCGCTGGTGGATAGAAGATACCAGGGAACACATACGGTGACCATAAGTGGACTTCGATCATTCTATGGTGTTGCTGGCAATCCCTTCGTCAGCGACAGAACTATTGTAACCGAGTACATCTTGTTTGAACGAAGAAAGGAATTTATTACACAGGGCCTTCGATGGTTCGATATTAAAAGGTTTGATATTCCGGTGACCCACATCCTGGGAGATGATGTCACCGCAATTGAGTTAACTGCTGACGATCCCAGAAAAGTCTTACAAATACCAACCTCTGCAATAGAGGTTGGAGGCTTAAAACCAAATCCAAGGTAGATATGGAAAAAAGATCTGCTTTCAATTTTACGAAGTTCATTTCTATGACAGGATTATTCCTGCTAATGAATGCCTGCTATCCAGACGAGACGTTGGATGTGCCCACAAATCAGCCACCCGTAAACCTTGAAACCGATCTGGATATTTATATCGAGGAAAATTTTAGAAAGGAATTTGGGATGGCCATACGTTACAGATATGACGATCGTTTTGTTAGACCCACTCAACGAGTAACTCCTCCCAAGGTAGAACTGGTCCGCCCCATGCTTGATTTTATTCAAAACTTCTGGGTTGACCCTTTCCTTGAGGTTGAAAACGGTGAGGTGTACTTCAGGGGCTACGTGCCTGCAGAAGTAGTGCTACTGGGCGGCCTGATCTATAATGCAGACGGAACGGTGACCCTGGGGACTGCGGATGCAGGTGCCCAAATTACTTTCACCAACGTCAATCAAATTGACCTTAATGATCCGGGCTGGGTAAGTTTGCAATTACAAACTGTATACCATGAGTTTGCCCACATCGTACATCAAAGAAATAAACTACCCACCGCATTTGAAGAAATCACCCCGTCAGGGTATACAAGTGCCGGATCATGGTTCAACCTGACCGATGTCGAAGCTTTGACAAGAGGATTTGTGACGCCCTATGCCACGAGTTCTCCTAACGAAGATTTTGCAGAAACGGTAGCGGTGTACCTCTATGATACTGACTTTGCTCAAAAGTACCTCGATGAGATACCTAATTGTACTACGCCAGAATGCGAAGCCGAGAACCTTGGCAAGGAATCTATTCGGAAAAAATTAGTTTCAGTCAGTGAACATTATAAGAAAGTGGTAGGCATCGACCTTGAAGAAGTACGAACGGCTGTTCAGGCACGATTATGAAAATACTGTTGAAACCAATTGCCCTGCTCCTGCTGACCCTTGTGGTTTTCTCATGTGATAATGAGAATGAAGACATCCCTGCGGTTGAGGACAGAGTATCTTCCGCGATAAGTGCGCTCAAGGCAGACCTCGTTTCACCCGCCAACGGTTGGCGATTGAACTATAGGCCAACGCCAGATGCTGGCGCATTTTTGATGCTACTTACCTTTGATGAAAGTGGCAACGTGAACATCCGTTCAGACGTGGCCAATGAGGGCGGCTCCTACTTCGATGAAACCATTACCTACCGAATCGACAGCGGCCAGGGCCTCGAGTTAATCTTTGAAACCTTTGGCGTATTTCACTTCTTGTTTGAATTAGATCAAGCCACCTTCGGTGCTGAGTTTGAGTGGGCCTTTGATAAAAGAGAAGGTGTCGATTTGGTTTTTACAAGCATATCAGACATCTCAGACCCTACGGTGATCACCCTCACTCCGGCCGAACCGTCTGATGATGGACTCTTCTCCAGAGACCTTTCAGCCAACCTAAATAAATTTGACACCCTTACGGGTCAAATATTTGGAGGCATTCTACCGGGTCAGCAAGTGCAACTTACCGATGGCAATGTATCCATCTTTTGGACTATCGATATCAACAAGAGAAATATTCGCGCAGAATTTGCTGGTGTGGGCTTAACGGTCACTGAAGTGCTCAGCAACACCATATCTAACATTGGACACACCACGGGTTATGCGCTTCTCGATGGAAAGATTGTGCTGGACGAACCATTTACTATTGCCGCAGGAGGAATACAGCGCACGATCAGTGAACTAAGATTAGATGATTTTGATCAGTTGGGTCCGAGCCTTTGTATGACCGATCCCTCCACCACGCTTCCAAGATACCGCGGCTTTACAAATACACTTGGAAATCTAACGATGCTTAACAGCTACCTTAGCTCACGAGGTGCCAACTTCACCTCTTCGGTATATTCTGTCAATGTGGATTTCCTCTTTGATGACCAGGGCAACGCGCTCGCGCAGACAGGAAGTATAAACGACAAGTTTCCCACTGCCTCTGGCTTCGTAATGTTCTACGGTGTGCAGCTCAATGATCCAAACATTCCCATCTATTCTGCAGGTTTGATCATGGAAGACGGGGAAATATATGTAAGAGAATATCAACCCACTATCACCCAGGTTAATCGTGTGACCATCACACTACTGGACAGCTACTATTACTCTGCCACGCCACCCGCAGGCACTGAACAGGATTTGAAGGATATCACGGACGAAATATTTGCAGGAGGAGAAATGTATGCATTTGACGAGGAAGTCCCCGGAGCCGCGGTCTTCCGACTAATCAATCCCTGTAACCGGTACGAGATATTTCTGGTTAACTAAACTGATCTCAGTCAAACAACTCTTGATTTGGACAATGACTTGCACCTATTCCAAGTAAGCCAACCTTCGCCAAAAGGCACCGTTTAGTACCCTTAAAGAATAGATTAGTAGTATCTTCGCCTCTGATTGTGTAACTGAATTCATGGAACTCTACGAAAAATACCCAGTATCAATTTCTAACTCACTGAGCGGAAAAAAAGAAGTCTTCAAGCCGATCAAACCTCCATTTGTGGGCCTCTATTCTTGCGGTCCCACAGTCTATAATGAGGTGCACCTTGGGAACCTGCGCACCTTTACCGTGTTTGATGTGGTCTTTCGCTATTTATCTCATCTCGGGTACAATGTGCGGTACGCACGCAACATCACCGATGCGGGCCATCTTACCAATGACGCAGGCGAGGGTGTCGATCGAATCGAAGAAAGAGCGAAGCTGGAACAGCTTGAGCCAATGGAGATCGTGCAGAAGTATACCTTCAGTTTTCATGAAGTATGCCGAATCTTTAACATCCTACCTCCTACTATCGAACCCACCGCTACCGGCCACATTGTAGAACAAATTGAGATGGTGAAAAAAATCATTGAAAATGGTTATGCCTATGAGGTCAATGGATCGGTCTATTTTGATGTAAAAAAATTTACAGAAAAACACAAGTATGGTGAATTGAGCGGACGCAACATTGACGAACTATTAGAAGGTACGCGCGAACTCGACAGACAAGATGAAAAACGAAATTCAATAGACTTTGCCATTTGGAAAGGTGTCTCTCCAAATCACATTCAACGTTGGCCGTCCCCCTGGGGTGAGGGAATTCCCGGTTGGCATTTGGAATGTTCAGTAATGGGTACAAAATATCTGGGAAAACAATTTGACATACATGGTGGTGGTATGGATCTAAAATTTCCTCACCATGAATGTGAGATTGCACAAAGCGTAGGAGCTTATGGTATTGAACCCGTGAAGTACTGGATGCACTCCAATATGCTTACGGTGAATGGGGAAAAGATGAGCAAATCAAAAGGCAACTCCTTTTTACCCCGAGAACTCTTTACCGGATCTCATCCGCTCCTCTCGAAAGCATTTGCACCTATGGCAGTAAGATTCTTCATGCTGCAGTCGCACTACTCAAGTACCCTTGACTTTAGCAATGAAGCACTGCAGGCCGCAGAGAAGGGCTACAAAAAACTGATGAATGCGCTCGATGCATTAAATGAGCTGCCCTCCTATCAGGAAGGTCAAATTAATGAAGCACTGGATAAAGAACTGCAAAAGCTAGTCGAGGATTGCTACAAGAACATGAGTGATGATTTCAACACGGCAAAAGCTTTGGCGGTGCTGTTTGAAATGGCTTCTCGCATCAACGACTTCAAGTCTGGCAACAAATCCGTTAGCGAGGTTAGCGAGGAAGCTTTTACCTCATTTAAAAACACATATGTGGCATTCATCCACGATGTCTTAGGCCTGCGAGAAGATCACACGCAGGACAACGATCTTGTAGATGATATTATAAAAATGGTTATCGAAATCCGGAAGAAAGCACGCAACGATAAGGATTTTGCTTTGTCAGATAAGATACGAGACGACCTGAAAGCAATGGGCGTGCAACTCAAAGATGGTAAGGATGGCGCCATTGACTATGTAATTGAATAATCATATCTTAGCTATGCTAAATTGATAGTGATGGATAATGATCTACTGAAAATACTCTCTGAAGAGTTGAGGGGGACCAAGACGTTGGTCACCGAGACTAGAAAAATTGCCTTGGCCGCAGAGCAAACTGCGCTTGAATCTAAACGCCAAGCGGATGCGGCTTGGGAGCTGGTAATGATCACGCGCAATCAGGTTCAAGAAGAAATCGCTCATCTAAAGATGCCCTGGTGGAAAAAGCTGTTCGGTCAGGCGGCTTAATCAAGAACCTTGTTAAGAAAAATATTTATTCTCCCTATCCGATTTTATCAGGTCAGCATCTCCCCCCTGCTAGGATCACACTGTAGGCACACACCCACCTGTTCGCATTACACCATTGAAGCCATTCAGGAATGGGGTCCGTTCAAAGGACTCTGGCTAGGCCTGAAACGAATTGGTCGCTGCCATCCCTGGGGCACCAGCGGCTACGATCCCGTTCCTAAAAGGAACGCGACACATACCGATAATTAGCGCTTTTGTTATCATTGTAGCCTTCATTATGATTACCTTTGTGGATTGCCCAATTCACAAATGCTCAAGATAGACAGCCATACGCACATCATTCCCAAACACTTGCCCAACTGGAGTGAGAAGTTTGGATATGGTGACTTCATCTATCTGCATCATCACAAGGAAGGGTATGCCAACATGATGCGTGGCAATCAATTTTTTAGAGAAATCAAAGAGAACTGCTGGAACGAAGAGCTACGCATTGAAGAGTACAAGGAATACAATACGCAAGTGCAAGTTGTGTGTACCATTCCGGTAATGTTTTCATATTGGGCTAAGCCCATGGACTGCCTGGCATTATCAGTCTTTCTCAATGATCACATTGCAGAGTTAGTGAAGCAGTATCCCAAGAATTATGTGGGACTTGCCACTGTGCCTATGCAAGATGCAGAGCTCGCCATCCGAGAGCTGGAACGCTGCAAGAAAATTGGCATCAAAGGCATTCAAATAGGCTCCAACATTAACGATGAAAACCTCAGCGAAGAGAGGTTTTTCCCAATTTTTGAAGCCTGTGAGAGTCTAGGATTGGCAATTCTAGTACATCCTTGGAACATGATGGGCACCAAACACATGCAGCGCTACTGGCTGCCATGGCTGGTGGGCATGCCTGCGGAGACCTCCAGGGCAATGTGCTCTATGATCTTCAGTGGCATCTTCGAAAAACTGCCAAAGCTGAGGGTAAACTTTGCTCATGCGGGTGGATCATTTTTGCCTACCATTGGCAGGATAGAACATGGATTTAATTGCAGACCTGACCTTGTTGCCATTGATAACAATGTAAACCCTCGAAATTATTTGGGAAAGTTTTGGGTTGACTGTATTACGCATGATGCCTTGATGCTGGAGTACGTCATAAAGCTTCAGGGAACCAAAAAGATAACATTAGGCTCTGATTACCCGTTTCCATTGGGTGACCTTGAGATTGGCAAGTTTATTGAAGAGATGGACATTAGTGCTGAGGATAAAGAAAATATTTTTTCAAAGTCTACATTAGAATGGTTAGATCTTCCGAAATCACAGTTCATTTAGTCCTATGAGGAGCGTACTACTAGTCATCTTACTATTCCAATTCGGGTGCGCATTAGGCCAATCTCAAGAGGAAAAAGTCAAAGAGTTTGAAATGCAACGACAGGCGGCAGATCAGCGGCAGATTACCGCGCAGCTTGATTCTGCGATCTATCTCACAGAGAATGGTCAGTACATTTTGGCTGACGAAAAATTCAAAAGTCTGCTTAAAATCATGAAGAGTGTCCCTAGTGACATGGTTTACTACTTTGGCCAAAACTCCTATCACATTGGAAAGTACAAACAAAGTGTGGATTGGCTGAACAAGTATATTCAGCTTAAAGGTACCACCGGGCAGTTCTCTGAAGCTGCAATTGAATGGAAGCAAAAGGCGGAAGTAGAAATAATGAAAGAAAAGCGAGTGCAATCTCAGCAGGCCGCACAAGTGCTTTCTCAAGACTACTTTATAGACTGCGGTCCCGCTGGCAAAGTCACGTGCCCCGTATGTCAAGGATCTACCGTGATCATCAAAAGAGGATATACTGGGGAAACTTATCGGACTTGCCCCTACTGCAGCAAGCATGGTTTTCTCTCTTGCGAAGACTACAATAAGCTATTGCGAGGACAACTTGAACCTTCGGTCGCAAACGATTGATTAGCAAGTTGCTGATCGCTAAGAAGTTACCACAGGATAGAATCAGAATTTTTCGTAAATTTGCAGCATCAATTTTAGACAAGGATGGCCTTATACAATCGTGTAGACAAGCGAATACTAAAGGAGCGATTACAGCATATACCTTATCAACGAAGAACCCTTTCGTTTTATAAGTACCATCAAATAGCGGATCCCATTTCCTTCCGTGATGAGCTCTACAAGATGTTGGACAAAATGGAGGTATGGGGTAGAATCTACTTGGCCTCCGAGGGCATCAATGGGCAGCTTAGCCTACCTGTTCATCGCTACAATGATTTCAAGAATGCCCTGTACAGCATTTCTTTTCTGGATGGTGTCAGACTAAATGATGCGATAGATGACGATGGTAAGTCTTTCTTTAAACTGAAGATATTGGTACGAAAAAAGATTGTAGCAGATGGCCTTGATGACAGGACATTTGATGTCACCAATTCCGGAGAGCACCTGGATGCACCAGCTTTTAATGCATTGACTTCTGATCCAAATACGGTGGTGGTCGACATGCGAAATCATTATGAGAGCGAAGTGGGTCACTTTAAGAATGCCATTCTACCTGATGCTGATACCTTTAGAGATGCGTTGCCAATTGTTGAGGAGATCTTGCAGGGCAAAGAGGAAAATAACATCGTGATGTATTGCACAGGCGGCATACGATGCGAGAAAGCAAGTGCCTGGTTTAAGCACAAGGGTTTCAAAAACGTCTTTCAATTGAACGGGGGTATAATTGAATACGCAAGGCAGGTGAATGAGAGGGGCTTGGACAATAAATTTATAGGAAAGAATTTCGTGTTCGATGAACGATTAGGCGAGCGTATATCTGAAGATATCATCAGCGTTTGTCATCAGTGTGGAAATGCATGTGACACCCATACCAATTGCAAGAATGATGGTTGTCATCTTCTGTTCATTCAATGCGCGGAGTGCAAGGCGAAGTTCAATGGTTGCTGCTCAAACGAATGTAGTGAGATCATCGCTTTACCAGAGGAGAAACAAAAAGCGCTTCGAAGCGGTATTAACAAAGGGCGGCAAGTATTTAAGAAGGGCAGATCAGAGAAACTAGCCTATAAGAGTAACAAATAGAAATGATCAAGATTGGTATCATCAATGTATCTGATCGTGCGAGCAAAGGCATTTACGAAGACCTTCCCGGTAAGGCCATCGTAGAAACTCTGAACGAATATCTGGTAAGTAAATGGGAGAAGGTCTATGCGATCATTCCTGACGAGCTAGACCTCATTGAAAAAGCGATGATTGAAATGTCTGAGAGTGGCTGTTGTCTGATTGTCACATCCGGTGGCACAGGTCCCGCACTGAGGGATGTAACACCGGAAGCCACTGAGGCTGTATGCGAGAAGATGATGCCTGGTTTCGGAGAACTAATGAGAAGTGTAAGTTTACAATATGTGCCTACCGCCATTCTTTCAAGACAAACTGCCGGCATCCGAGGTAAAACATTGATTGTGAATTTGCCAGGCAAGCCCAAGGCCATCAGGCAATGCCTTGATGCAGTGTTCCCTGCGATACCTTATTGCATCGACTTATTGGAGGGACCCTTTCTGGAATGCGATGAGACAATAATGAAACCTTTCAGACCCGTAAAAGTATAAACGACTATGGCAAGGATAAAGTACTACTACGATACGGAGACCTGCAAGTACGAGCGAGTCAAGACCACTACCGGAGATATCATCCTAAATTCGTTGGGAATCATCTCCTTAACACTGGCCATGGCGGTGGGGTTACTTCTTGTGTACAGCAGCTATTTTGAATCTCCAAAGGAGTTGCTCCTCAAAAATGAGGTAAAGGAGCTTGAATACTACTATGCAAACCTTAGCAAAGAGGTACAAAAGCTGGATGAAATACTCTCCGAGATGGAGCACCGGGATGACAACATATATCGCGCTGTACTAGGTGCCGAGCCTATCGAGAGTTCCATTCGAGATGCAGGAATTGGTGGAGTAGACAGATATCAAGACATCAAAGACCTCAACATCATTCATGAGGACCTGATTGTGCGGATGAGCGAAAATGTGGATAAGCTAAGGCGCAAAGTATACATCGAATCAAAGTCGTTGGATGAAGTGGTAACCTTAGCCGAGCAGAAGGAGAAACTTTTTGCTGCCATTCCTGCCATCCAACCGATTTCAAATAAGCAGCTCTATGCGTTGGCATCGGGCTACGGCAGAAGAATCCACCCGATCTACAAAGTAAAGAAGATGCACACCGGCATTGACTTCTCCGCTGCCATTGGCACTCCCATCTATGCGACTGCCGATGGTACTATAGATAGGGTAAATGTAAGCTTCAGCGGTTACGGCAAGACGGTAGAAATAGATCATGGCTTCGGATATCGAACCAGGTATGCGCACATGCATGGGTTTGCCGTGTCAAAGGGTCAGAAGATCAAACGTGGCGAGCTTATCGGCTATGTAGGTAACACCGGACTTTCCACCGCTCCTCACCTTCATTATGAGGTATTCATTAACAACCGACACGTAAACCCTGTGCACTACTTCTTCAATGATCTCAATCCAGCGGAGTATGAGAAGATTGTGGAACTTGCATCGGTAGAAAACCAGTCGCTGGGAATGTAATTTGTCGCGTGGCTTGACTATTAGAATATAGTATAGACTAGTCTTGAATTTTGATCCGTAAATTTTGAATTTACAGCATGATTAGAATTGCTCTTGTAGGATTCTTGTTGACATTAGGCAGTCTGATCGCCAAGAGCCAAGGGTGCAGCGATGCAGGATTTTGTACCATGGGTGCCATGAAACCTGATCAACCCTTTAATAAGAAGGTAGAGTTCAAGCTGAGATCGATGGAGGTTAGCTTTTATCGCGGCACCACCACCACCTCTCCCGTGGTTTACGTGGCAACTGCCGATCTTAACTTTAGCCTCTCAAGAAAAACCTTCTTTCAGGTAAAACTCCCTTATCAAGCAGTGAGCGGGAACTTTGGCAATACCAGTGGACTCAGTGACATCTCCTTGAGCTTGACACGAACCTTGAAGTCGACCAATAACTATGACATCAATCTTACGGTTGGAGGAAAAATACCTTCAAACGACTCAGACCTCTCTGATCCTACAAGAAACGATATCGACTTCCCTATGTATTACCAGACCAGTCTGGGTACTTATGACTTTATTGCTGGAGTCTCCATGATCACCCGAAAGTGGCTTTTTGCGACAGGTGTTCAGCATGCCTTCAATCAAAATGGAAATACGTTCGTATGGGAGGAGTGGCGCGAGCCAGTTTATCCCGACTTCCAATACGTGCAGACTTATGATCAATCGCTGAGACTTAAGAGAGGTACCGATGTAATGATTCGAGCAGAAAGGAATTTTAGATTTTCTCAATTTAACTTTTCATTGGGCGCGTTACCCATTTGGCGAATTACCAAAGACGAAATCGAAGACCCCGTCACCGGCCTGCGCACCAAGCTGGATGGCACCACAGGAATGGCCCTCTCTGCGATAGGAACTGCGGGATATAGTTTCAGCGTTCGGTCTGGAGTTAGACTGCTATTGGGCCTTAAAATCACAGACCGCGATGTAAACCCTGACGGCCTCACGCGGGAAATGGTATCCACATTTAGTTATTACTATCGATTCTGAAATAATGAAGAAGATAGGACTAGTTTTGACTTTTGTGTTGTTCGCTTCCCTCCTATGGGGACAGACCGTTGCCGATCTGGACTCACTGCTATTAGATGCCTCCTATAATGAAGTTATTCGCCTCACCGAAAAGTACGCAGAAGAAAAATCCTTTGAGGCACTACAATTGAACTGTAGGCGGACGCAAGCATTTATCCGTTCCGGGATGATGGACGAAGCCAAAGCGATGATTGAAGCTTTGGAACAGACCGCAAATGCACTCAAGACTGATAAGGATTTTGCTACAGCAATAGTAAATTCTAATAAAGGATCACTGTATCTTAACGAAGGGCGAAATGACCTGGCCCTCGAAGCGCTGCAAAGTGCGATGGAGTCATTTGAGCGAGCAGGAAAAGGCTCAAGCCTGGAAGCCGCTGACGCGATTGCTACACTTGGCATCGTATACAATGTAACTGGCAAGACCCAGCAAGCGGAAGAACAACTACTAAAGGCACTATCTCTTCGGAATGAACAACTGAAAGAGACGCACGAACTAATTGCTGCATCCTATAATGACTTAGGATTGGTCTATACCAGTACCGATCCCGACAAGGCCTTAGATTATTATGAAAAAGCCCTTGAGGTGTACCAGAAATTGCATGGTGCCACGCATCCTAAAATCGCCATTGCCAACACCAATCTTGGCGTCATCTACAGGGAATTGGAGTTTTATGGTGATGCAGTGAATAGTTTGGAAACAGCACTTTCTATATGGGATGCCGTTTACGCCAGTGCTCATCCCTCCAAGGCCTTTGTGCTATATACCTTAGCTCAAACCTATCAGCGAATGGGCGATATCACCGCGGCAGAGGGTTATTACGACCGGGCCCTTACCATGTATAAACAAAGCTATGGGGACAAACATCCAGATATTGCATCGACTCTGAACGCGATTGGAAATATTAAGCTCTCCCAACAGAAGTACGATAAAGCAATCAGCCTTTACCAGCAAGCACTTCATGCAAACGTAAGTTCCTTTAGCAACAACGACATCACCATCAATCCAACCATGGATGAAGGATTTTACAACGGCAATGTGTTGCTGTATTCGCTTCTATACAAGGCCGAGGCCTTTGAGGCAAGGTACCTTGGCAAGAGTTTGAAGTTTGAAGATCTGACCCTCGCCATGGAAGCCATTAAACGATGTGACGAGCTTACCGAAACGCTGAGAAATCAAATCAACAATGAAAGCGACAAGTTTGCGCTGGGGGTAATTACCAGCGAAGTCTACAGCGATGGGGTGAGAATTGCCTACGAACTGGCTCAGAACGCCTGGAAAAAGCAACCCTATCGAGAACTGGCATTCTATTTTGCGGAAAAGAGTAAGTCTGCGGTGCTCCAAGACGCCATATCGGATACCAATGCAAAATCATTTGCTGGGATCCCAAATGAATTATTAGAGGAAGAGAAGTATCTCAAGGCTCTGGCTGCCTACTACACTCAGCAGTTGGCGCAAAAGCCCTCTCCGGAGGAAGAGCAATCATTTAGAGATATACTCTTCAAAGTAAATCGGGATTATGAAACATACATCAAGAACCTTGAGGTAAAATTTCCAGAGTATTACAATCTTAAGTTTAATTCAGCAGCACCAACCATCAGTGAAATTCAAGGTGAGTTGTCTGATGACAGTGCGATTATCAGCTACTTTTTGGATGAAAAGAATCTTACGCTCTACACGTTCGTCATCACAAAAACGAAATATAAAATTGACGACAATATCGTTCCTGCCGACTTGGATAAGCAAATCACCGGCCTGAGAAACAGTCTGTTTTATAATGATATGGGCGTGTACAAGCAAAGTGCCCAGACCCTCTCCCGCTTACTCATTCCTAAAGTGCCAAAAGGAGTCACACACCTTATCATCATACCTACGGGTAGGATGGGTGTAATTCCCTTTGAAACACTCCTTACTGGCTCGACAAAGAACTTAACTAACTATGAAGATTTTCCATATCTCCTCAGAGACTACAATATCAATTATGAATTTTCGGCAGGGCTAATTCTTCAAAAGGCAAAATCAAAAGTGCCACTTTCCACAAATCCCTCGATACTGCTCTGTGCACCTGTAGAATTTACAAGCAACAGAAACCTGAACACCTTGCCAGGAACTGAAATAGAGGTGAATGAAATTGCCGCCCTGTTCACTTCGAAGAATTTGAAAAATCATGTGCTTGTGAAAGCGCAGGCGGATGAAGATCAAATCAAGTCATCCAGCATTAAGGATTACAAATATCTTCACTTTGCCACGCACGGAATCGTAGATGAGGAGAACCCGGAACTTTCTAGAATCTTTTTGAACCAGGGGGAAAGTGAAGATGGCAACCTGTTTTCGGGTGAGATTTATAACCTGGAGCTGGATGCGGATTTGGTGGCATTAAGCGCCTGCGAAACGGGTTTAGGAAAGATCTCCAAAGGTGAAGGAGTAATCGGATTATCCCGAGCTCTCGTGTATGCTGGGGCACGAAGTATTATCGTATCCTTCTGGAACGTTTTGGACGCCTCCACTTCGCAATTAATGACGGATTTTTACGACAATTTGCTGAGTAAAAATCAACAAGATTTTAGCGCTGCTTTGAGGTCATCCAAGCTGAAGATGATCGAGGAGAAAACCTATGCCGCTCCTTATTACTGGGCACCCTTTGTCATTCTCGGATACTAAGCACAAAACTAAAAAACCCCAAAATCAAGCAGATTTCAGGGTTTTTAATCTATTTTTCTCCTGCCCAGCAGTAGAGGGTGGAAACCACTCCTACTGTAATTGGACAGGATAACACAGTTTACGCTATGGCAAAAAAGCAATTAGACTGTGTCAAAAGAGAACCCTAAAATAGGTGCTTCGGTTTCAATTTTCCTACAATTTTCCCAAAACTTTGCTATACCTGAAAAATTGGCCTTTTTTGCGACAAATTTTCATGGTGCAGGACAATTATAAACAACGTGGACTTCGCAATAAGCTGGTAAAAAAGCTTAGATTAAAAGGCATAAAAAGCGAGTCCGTTCTGGAGGCCTTAAATAGGGTTCCCAGGCATGTTTTTTTTGACGATGCCCTCCTTCACCATGCCTACGAGGACAAGGCCTTCCCCATCGGGCAGGGCCAAACCATCTCACAGCCTTATACAGTGGCCTTTCAAACAGAAATGCTCAATATTGAGCCGGGAGATAAGGTACTGGAGATAGGCACTGGGTCTGGTTATCAAGCTTGTGTGCTCCTGGAGCTTGGCGCCAAAGTCTATACCATCGAGTATAATAAGGCGCTTTACGAGCAGACAAAGAAAACTTTACCCGGGTTAGGATATAAACCCTTCTTTTTTTACGGTGACGGATCCAAAGGCATTCCTAGTAAAGCACCTTTTGACAAAATTCTGGTCACAGCCGGGGCCCCTTTTGTACCAGAAGCATTGACCAATCAGTTAGCTGAAAATGGTATACTTATTATTCCGGTAGGTGATCGCGAGCGGCAAAAGATGATTCGTATCACTAAGAAAGCTGGCGAATTGATTCAAGAAGAATTCGACTACTTTGCGTTCGTTCCCCTTCTTGGGGAACAAGGGTGGAAATAAAAATATTGATATGGAATTGACATGATTCATAAAAAGAAAAATCCCAAGGACTCATTTGTCAGCATGACCGAACTCGTGCTGCCAAACGATACCAATACCTTCAACAACCTCATGGGTGGCCGGCTTATGCATTGGATGGATATTGTTTCAGCGATCTCAGCACAAAAGCATTCCAACTGCGTGGTGGTCACTGCATCGGTCGACAACATTTCATTCCAAATACCCATACAGTTAGGAAATGTGGTTACGCTGAGGGCAAAGGTGACTCGTGCTTTTAATACTTCAATGGAGGTTCGAATCGAAGTCGAGGCGGAGGACATCCCGGGTGACAAGCGATTTAATAGCCACTCCGCGTACTTCACCTTCGTGGCTTTGGACCAAAACGGTAAACCAGCAGCTGTCCCGGAAGTGGTTCCTGAAACGGAGGATGAAAAAATTCATTACGATGGTGCCCTGCGGAGAAGACAGCTGAGGTTAATCCTTTCGGGCAGGATGAACCCCAAGGATGCCAATGAGTTAAAATCAATATTTGACATACCGCACCATTGATGAAGGACCTGACTGCATTCAACACGACCTACACCGAGGATTTGTACAAAATACCCGGCAAGAATGCGATCGCGATTAGCTGCAGGTGGAGTGCGGTTTCGATTGAAGAACGGGAACTGCTTTCAAAAATAATGGGGGCCGTTAGGCTAGACCTTGCCGCGGTGCAGGTGATTTTTGTCGAAGATCTGCAGCTTTCAGAGTGGGTAGAGAAGCCAAAGCGCCTTATAGCCTTTGGATTAGCTATTTCAGGTGTCGCCAAATATGAAGTAATCACAACTCCCGAAACCCAGCTTGTACTGGCAGATTCATTGTCTGATTTGATGAATGATGACGGGCTGAAAAAGAAGCTTTGGCAGTGCTTAAAACAGCTATTCACAATATAGCGTCAGATCGGACCTTATATTTTAATTTTTTGATCCTTATTCTATCTTTGCGGTGCTTTTCGGAGCCATGCCTGGCATTTAACCAGGCATTTGAATTTTAATTAATCTAACCTGTATGCAGACTGTATTGTATGTTTTGCCCCTCTTCGGAATTATGGGGTTGTTATATGTCGTTTGGAAGAGCGCCTGGGTATCTAAGCAAGATGCCGGAACGGATAAAATGAAAAAAATTGCAGGCCATATTGCCGAAGGAGCAATGGCCTTTTTGAAGGCCGAGTACAAAGTACTTGCCGTATTTGTAGCATGTGTAGCTTTACTTCTGGCATTCACTGCCAGTAGCGAGACAAGCTCCCCTCTTGTGGGAGTATCCTTCGTATTGGGTGCGTTTAGCTCTGCCCTGGCAGGTTTCATTGGAATGCGGGTAGCCACAAAGGCAAACGTAAGAACAACCAATGCTGCAAGAACAAGTCTTGGTCGCGCACTGGAGGTAGCCTTCACCGGGGGCTCCGTGATGGGTATGGGAGTTGTGGGAATAGGTGTGCTGGGTTTGAGCGTACTTTTCATCATATACGCCAGTTTGTATGGCGTAGATACCCAGGCTAATCTCACGCAGGTAATCACAGTCTTAACAGGATTCTCTTTTGGCGCCTCCTCAATCGCCTTATTCGCTCGTGTGGGTGGAGGTATCTATACTAAAGCGGCCGATGTGGGTGCTGACTTAGTGGGTAAGGTAGAAGCAGGAATTCCTGAGGATCATCCTCTGAACCCCGCCACAATTGCCGACAACGTAGGTGACAATGTGGGTGATGTGGCCGGTATGGGTGCTGACTTATTCGAGTCATACGTGGGATCAATCATAGGAACGATGGTGTTGGGAGCAGCTTTTATGGTCCCTGGCTTTTCCGATAACTTCGGTGGACTCTCAGCGGTGCTGCTTCCCCTTGTACTTGCAGGCGTGGGAATCTTGATGTCCTTCATTGGAACTTTCTTCGTGAAGGTAAAAGAAGGTGGTGATCCACAAAAAGCCCTTAACACCGGAGAAATAATTTCTGCGGTAATTATGATCATTGCCTCCTGGTTTATCATCAACTGGATGCTTCCCGCAGACGGATGGTGGTTCAAAGATCCATTGTACGCCTGGGCTGATCCGGAAAAGGGAAATTTCTACAGCGCTACAGGAATATTTATAGCCACTGTGATCGGCCTTATTTCAGGATTATTAATTGGGTTGGTCACTGAGTACTACACAGGTATGGGTAAGAAACCTGTGCTTTCTATTGTACGTCAATCAGGTACTGGAGCGGCTACAAATATTATTGCAGGATTAGGTGTAGGTATGATGTCTACGGCAATACCTATTTTGATTATCGCATTGGCAATCATTGGAGCATTTAATTTTGGAGGTTTGTACGGTATTGCAATTGCGGCAGTGGGTATGCTATCCAACTTGGGTATTCAACTTGCTGTGGATGCGTACGGTCCTATCTCTGACAATGCAGGAGGTATTGCTGAAATGTCTGAATTACCGTCAGAAGTACGCCAGAGAACAGATAAATTGGATGCCGTTGGAAACACTACTGCAGCAATTGGTAAAGGTTTTGCCATAGGCTCGGCTGCACTTACTGCACTCGCACTATTCGGAGCGTTCATGACCACAGCTCATCTTAGCCAAATTGATGTTTCAAAAGCAAACGTAATGGCAGGTCTCTTTATCGGAGGAATGCTTCCATTTGTTTTCTCTGCGCTTTCTATGGGTGCTGTAGGTCGTGCGGCCATGGCAATGATTGAAGAGGTAAGAAGGCAATTTGCAAACATCCCTCAGCTCAAAGCCGCACTGGAAGTAATGAGAAAGAACGGTGACAAAGAGATGAAGGACTGGTCACAAGAAGATCAGACCACCTTCCAAGAGGCCGATGGAAAAGCGGAATATGGAAAGTGCGTGGAGATCTCCACAAAGGCAGCAATCAGAGAAATGGTTTTACCAGGTCTGATGGCCGTGGTGATTCCAGTAGTGATCGCATTCATGCCCGGTTTTGGTGTGGAATCACTCGGTGGAATGCTTGCCGGAGTTACTGTCTGCGGTGTTTTGATGGCTATCTTCCAGTCTAACGCTGGTGGGGCATGGGATAACGCCAAGAAGAGTTTTGAAGAAGGTGTTGAAATCAACGGAGAGATGTTTTACAAAAAGTCTGAGCCTCATAAGGCTGCAGTAGTTGGTGACACAGTAGGTGATCCATTTAAAGATACCTCCGGTCCTTCCCTTAACATCTTGTTGAAGTTGATGTCCGTGGTTGCGCTAGTGATTGCACCATTGCTGGTGAAGTCTGAAGATACGAGTGCCAAGATAGATACTACTCAAAGAGTCGAAAAAGTAGTTGTCGTAGAGGAAGCAGTATCTCCTATTACGGTTCAATAAGTACATTTAAATTGTTGAAGAAAGGTCGTGTAGTTGCACGACCTTTTTTATTTTTAAGCATATGTTAAAGTTTGTATTTACCATCTTGATCACCATCGGTTTCTCCACAGAGATCTTTTCGCAAAGTGTATTGGGCCAATGGAAAACCATCGATGATGAAACTGGCGATGCCAATTCGGTGGTGGAAATCACTGAGCGAGGCGGCAAAGTCTATGGCAAGATCTTGAAACTGTTCCGTACAGCCGATGAAGACCAGGATCCAATTTGTGACGAGTGTCCTACCGATGATCCCAGGTACAAAAAGAAAGTCATCGGTATGGAAATCTTGAGCGATATGAGACCAGATGAAGGCGAATACGCAGGTGGTGAGATTCTTGATCCGAAAGTCGGCAAGATTTACAAATGTCGAATCTGGCCGGAGGGTCAGCAGCTAAAAGTCAGAGGTTACTGGGGTCCATTTTTTCGTACTCAGACATGGGAGCGGTACCCGTGATACCGTTTGACGGAATTTAACGATCTTTAAACCAGCAATACTTCCATTTATCATTAAGCTAGGTTACCAAAAGTGGCACTAAGGGTATTTAATACAGGTTCTAAAATGGACGAGAAAGAGATCTTTGAGCGCATCAAAAAGGGTGATGAAAAGGCTCTGGAGTTCATTTATAAGAAATACTACAGGATGATGACCAAGTTGGTGATGACCAACAGCGGTACGGAGGATGAGGCGAGAGATGTATATCAAGATGCCCTGGTGGTATTCTGGCAGAAGGCCAGGTCGGGCAATTTGATCCTGACGTCCAAGATTAGTACATATGTGTACAGCATCTGTCAGAATCTTTGGAGGAAAGAGCTGGATCGTAAGAAAAGGCTCTCCCATGAAGCTAAGGACTCTTCTGAGTCCATAGACATGGATACGCCTGAAAGGGAAAAGATCATGGCCAAGTGCTTAAACCAGCTTGGTGAAACTTGTAGGAAGGTTTTGATGTATTATTACTTTGACGAAATGTCGATGCAGGAAATAGCAGATAAATTGGGGTTTGCAAACACAGATACGGCAAAAACCAAAAAGTATAAGTGCAAACAGAAATTGGATGAGTTAGTAAAATCTCAGTATTCTGAGAAGGACTTTTTAGATTGAAATAATGAGCCAATTCGATTTAATAGAGAAATATGTAACCAACAACCTCAACGAGGCAGAACGGTTATCATTCGAGCAGGAGATGAAGGGTGATGCACAGCTTCGATCAGAGGTGAAGTTGCAGCAAGATATAATCGAAGGCGTCAAGCAAGCCAGAGTTGCAGAACTAAAAGCGATGCTTAACAACGTGCCTATTTCAGGAGGCTACTCTCTAGCCACGGGTAAAATCGCCCTGGCAACCTTGACCGTTGGAATCATAGGTGCGGCATTATACTTCACTATGAGGACTGAAAACGTGGAACCGCAGGAGGTTACTCAAGATATAAAAGTTGAACAAAGTGTTCCTGCCGAGATCACCGAGATTGCACCAGTTGAAGAATCCAATCCGGAACCAGAGGTGACCAGTACAGAAGCAGAAGCGACATCCAACATACCTACAACTGCTAAAAATAATCCCGCGCCCAAGGAGCGTTCAACTCCCAATGTCAGCGTGATGGACCCCACAGAAGAGCTAACCAGTAAGACTGAGGAAGCGATAGCCAACGAAGTAAATACCAGATCAGAAATTTCTGCCTCTTCCATTGAGGTAGAGACTCAATCTGGCAACAAAGACTATCCATTTCACTATCAATACGCCAAAGGCAAACTGCACTTGTTCGGGCCGTTTGACGCAGGTCTCTATGAGATTATCGAAATTAATGGTGGAAGCCACACGATTTTCCTTTACTACAAAGAAGCTTACTACCACCTTGATCAAAGAGAGTCTAAGATCGTGCCGCTGATTCAAATTCGGGATGCTGAATTGCTGTCCAGGCTTGACCAATTCAGGGATAATCCAAAGTAAATTCGGCTTTCAGCAGGCTAATTGATAGGCCAAAATCCGCCATTTCTGCTAACTTTGTGGCCAATTATGGCTGTTGAACAACCTAAATTCAAGGTTAAGAAAAAGAAACTGGGCAGTTATCCATACCTCAGTGTGGTCTTCAGTATTACACTAGCCTTATTTGTCATTGGCGTTTTCGGCTCACTGATTATTTATTCAAAAGAACTTGAGCGCATCGTGCGCGAAAGTGTAAAAATTCAGGTGTTTCTGCAGAGCAATGTGACGGAGGCTCAACGGCTTCAAATCCAAAAGACGCTAACCTCAAAGTACTTTACACCCAAAGATCAGGCAGAGGCCGTCAAATTTGTTTCCAAGGAAGAGGCAGCCAAAGAATTTATAAAGGAGACTGGCGAAGATTTTCAAAAATTTCTGGGAGAGAATCCACTACGCAACGCCTTCCTGGTGAAGATTGCGGACGACTACCATGAGGCTGACAGCCTTAAAAAGATTAAGTCTGAGGTAGAGAAAATCACGGGGGTGTTTCAGGTTTACTATGTGGAAAACGTCATTGAGTCTATTAATAAAAATATTACAAAAATAAGCCTGGCGCTCTTGGGAGTTGCCCTTCTTCTGCTACTCACGGTGGTCTTATTGATCAACAACACCGTCCGGCTTGCGCTCTTTTCGCAGCGCTTCCTGATACGGAGCATGCAATTGGTAGGCGCAAAGCGATGGTTCATTCAAAAACCTTTTCTATATCGAGCGATGGGACACGGCCTGCTTGCAGGCGGTATCGCCTCCCTCCTGCTTATTGGCTTGATTTCACTAGGCAACAGACGCATTGACGACCTGCAACTTATCCAAAACAATGAGCGGCTTTTCGCACTACTTCTTGCCCTGCTTGTAGTGGGCGTGCTGGTTGCTTTTCTTAGTACGTTTCGCGCTGTAAACAAGTATTTAAAATTATCACTTGACGAACTTTATTAACTGATGAATAAACTCCCTTTCACACGAAAGAACTACCAACTGATGATTATCGGACTGCTGGTAGTTGCCTCGGGCTTCACACTGATGGCCTTAGACACAGAGCCATACGGTTTCGGATTCTTAGGAATTACCCTCAGCCCTATCGTTGTAGTAACAGGATTTATCATTGAAATTGTGGCCATCCTCTATTCTCCCAAAGAGAAAAAATAGCCTTATAGCATGTCCGTTTTTGAATCCATTGTCCTTGCTATCGTTGAGGGTATCACCGAGTTTTTGCCCATCTCTTCTACAGGGCACATGATCATTACCTCCTCTATCATGGGAATTGCAGAGGATCCCTTCACCAAAACTTTTACGATCGCCATACAACTTGGCGCCATCCTCTCTGTGGTGGTACTCTATTGGAAACGATTTTTTATTTCGTTCTCCTTTTACTGGAAGCTCTTTGTGGCCTTCATCCCCGCAGCCGTCATTGGACTGCTGTTCAATGATGTCATTGATGCGCTGCTTGAGCGCGTAGAGGTAGTGGCCATCACCTTGATACTTGGGGGCATCGTCTTTCTACTGGTGGATAAGCTATTTGCTCAAAATGAGAATTCAAATGACCGTGAACCCACCTATAAAAATGCCTTCGTGATTGGATTGTTTCAAACGATAGCCATGATCCCAGGGGTGTCCAGATCAGCGGCCACCATCATTGGAGGACTCACGCAGCACTTAAATAAGAAATCTGCAGCTGAGTTTTCGTTCTTCCTGGCAGTACCCACCATGTTAGCCGCTACGGGATACAAGCTCTTGAAATTTTATCTGGATGGAAACCAAATTGGATCTCACGAGATATCATTACTTATCATCGGGAACATCGTAGCATTCGTAGTAGCGCTACTGGCGATCAAGTCCTTTATCTCCTTCCTTACCAGGAACGGATTCAAAGTCTTCGGATACTATAGGATTGCTGTCGGTACAATTATTTTGGTACTCTACTATTTTGGTGTTGAACTTTCTGTTTTATGACAGGGCCCGATCAAGCCAACGAGAATCGCGTAATACTCATCGATAAGCCGTTGGAGTGGACCTCATTTGATGTGGTCAAAAAAGTAAGAGCAAAGCTTGGGATCAAAAAGATTGGCCATGCCGGAACCTTGGATCCGCTGGCCACGGGCCTGCTGATATTGTGCACCGGCAAAATGACTAAGCGCATTGAAGAGTTTCAGGGCATGGAGAAAGAGTATAAAGGGAAAATGATAATTGGGCAAACCACTCCCTCCTACGACCTGGAGACTCCCGTATCACAACCGGTGCCCATTGCCCATATCAGCGAATCTCAAATTAAGAACGCTGCGCGCCAACTGACAGGAAATATTCAACAAGTCCCACCGCTCCACTCGGCCATTAAGGTGGATGGAAAGCGTGCTTACAAATTGGCCAGGGCGGGAAGTGATACCAAGTTAAAAGCAAGAGAGGTCATAGTAAGCAAGTTTGAGATCACCAATGTCTCCCTACCCGAAATCAGCTTTGAGGTGACCTGCTCCAAGGGTACCTACATCCGTAGCCTGGCCCATGACCTTGGCGAAATTCTTGGTGTTGGAGCTTATTTGAGTGAACTTTGCAGGACACGAATTGGCTCCTTTGAACTAACCAACGCACTGTCGCCAGAGCAATTGGAAAAATGAATATTTACCACTCCATCGATGATTTCGCAAAACTAGAATTTGCAGTTGTGACCAGCGGCACCTTTGACGGTGTTCACGTGGGTCACCAGCGGATTTTGGACAGAGTCAAGGAGATGGCTGCCAAGAACAATGGCGAAACCGTGGTGATTACCTTCTGGCCTCATCCACGGTTGGTACTTTATCCGGATGACAACAGCTTAAAAGTATTAAACACCTTCGAAGAAAAAGCTTCGCTCCTAAAAGAGCAAGGCATTCATCATCTGTTGAGAATACCTTTCACCAAGGCATTCTCAGAGTTATCCTCGCAAGAGTTTATTGAAAACATTCTGGTCAAAGCCATTGGAACCAAGAAACTAGTCATTGGATACGACCATCGATTTGGCAAAAACAGAGAAGGTAGTTTTGATCAATTGAAATTAAATGCTCCGCAATATGGATTTGAGGTGGAGGAGATTTCAAGACAAGACGTAGATTCTATTGGCGTCAGTTCAACGAAAATAAGGAAAGCATTGCTCGTTGGAGATATTGAGACCGCGACCCACTTTTTAGGAAAACCATATTCACTAACCGGACGGGTGATCAAAGGAGAAAAACTGGGACGGGTTTTAGGGTTCCCTACCGCAAACATTGACGTGGACTCTCACTACAAGTTAATTCCTGGGGAAGGTATCTATGCGGTCACCATCGCGCATCATAACAAGTTGTATGGCGGCATGCTGTACATCGGAAACCGCCCCACCCTTGACGGAAGCAGCCAATCCATCGAGGTGAACATCTTCGATTTCAATCAGGAGATATATGGGGAGACCATCACGATCAATTTAATTGCAGCCATCAGAAAAGATTCTCGCTTTAAAGATCTGGAGGCATTGAAGAAGCAGCTTGTGACCGACAAGGTGTCATCATTAAAACTACTTAAATCACATAAGGCGATATGAGACCAATACTATGGGAACCCACAAAAGAGTCGATAGAAAACTCAAATCTGCTTAGGTACCAAGGATGGCTAAAGGACAAGCGCAATCTGCACTTCAACAACTATGAAGCGCTCTGGAAATGGTCGGTAGATCATATTGATGAATTTTGGGAAAGCCTCTGGGAATACTTTTCAATAATACACGAGGGAAATTTCTCATCAGTAAGGTCCCCTCAGCCGATGCCGGGAACCAGATGGTTTGAGGGCACCAAACTCAACTATGCCGAGCATGTGTTTCGAAATTTTAAAGCAGGAGAAAAAGCCATCTTGTATAGCAATGAACAAATGCCAATGCAAGAAATCAGTTGGGATGAGCTCACAAGCAATGCAGCCTCTTTTCAATCCTACCTTAAATCAGTAGGAGTCAAAGAAGGTGATCGCGTAGTAGCGTACCTGCCGTGCATCCCTGAAGCTACAGTAGCTTTTCTTGCGGTGAACAGCTTAGGCGCCATTTGGTCCAGTACCTCGCCCGACTTTGGTACTCAATCAGTCATCGATCGCTTCGCACAGATTGAACCTAAGGTATTGGTGACAGTTGACAAATATTCCTACGGGGGTAAAACTTTCGACAAAAAAGATGTGGTCGATGCGGTGGTCAAGGCCATCCCTTCTATCGAAAAGGTTGTCTTGATCTGTGAAGGCAAGCCGCACAACGAACAATATATTCCCTGGGAAGATACCATCAAGAGCACCAGCGCTACGCTCACTTTTACCAGGGTGGAATTTAACCATCCGATCTGGGTTCTTTATAGCAGTGGCACCACCGGCTTGCCAAAAGCAATCACTCATTCGCACGGAGGTATTCTACTGGAGCAATTGAAATACCTGACCTTTCACAAAGATCTGCAACCCGGAGAAAGTTGCTTTTGGTACACCACCACCGGTTGGATGATGTGGAACCATATTCAGGCTACTCTGCTTTGCGGTGGCGTCATGATCTTGTATGATGGCAGTCCTGCTTTTCCGGACTTAAATGTGCTGTGGAAATTGGCGCAGGACAGTAAGATGAACCACTTTGGCACCAGCGCTGGGTTTCTGCTGGCAAACCTCAAGGCAGGCATCACCCCAGGAAAAACTTTTGACCTCAGTGCGCTGCGGGCAATTGGATCTACGGGGAGCACGCTACCCCCGGAAGGTTTTAAGTGGGTGTATGAAAATGTAAAAGATGACGTTTGGCTCACCTCCATGAGTGGCGGCACCGATGTATGCAGCGGATTTGTGGGAGGAAATGCCTTGCGCCCAGTCTATGAGGGTGAAATTCAGTGCCGCACGCTGGGATGCTCTCTTTATGCCTACGATGAGGAGGGCAATGAAGTGTACGAAACTGTAGGTGAGATGGTGATCACAAAGCCCATGCCTTCTATGCCTGTGTTTCTCTGGAATGACGAAAACTTTGAGCGTTATACCGAAAGCTATTTTGAGATGTATCCCGGCATTTGGAGACATGGGGATTGGATAGAAATCACTGATCATGATGGCGTGATTATTTATGGCAGATCAGATGCCACCTTAAATCGTGGAGGGGTACGAATTGGGACAAGTGAAATTTATCGAGCAGTTGATCAAATAAAAGAGATAAAGGATAGCGTGATTATTTGCCTGGAGAAGGACAAGGGAGAATTCTACATGCCGCTATTTGTGATGATGAATGAAAATGAGGAACTGTCCGAAGAACTGAAGACAAAAATCAAAAAAGTCATAAGGGAAGCCTACAGCCCCCGACATGTACCCGATGAAATCATTGCTACCCCGGACATTCCTTATACCATTAGTGGAAAGAAAACTGAAGCACCGATAAAAAAGATATTCATGGGAAGAGAACCTGAAAAAGTGGTGAACAAGGGGTCATTGCGAAATCCCGATTCCATGAAATACTATGTTGAATTTTACAATCAAAACCTTAAGAACAAGTAATGAAAGAATCTATAATCCAGTTCAAAGTAGACTTAGATGACAAAAACGTGCCGCAAAAAATTGTTTGGGACGCCTCAGATAAGCCGGATGAACTGTCTGAAACGAAATCAATTAGCCTGGCTTTGTGGGATCACAATCAGAAAAACACCTTGCGAATTGACCTTTGGACCAACGATATGCCGGTGGACGAGATGAAGAGATTCTATATAGACTGTATTGGTGGCCTTGCCCAAAGTGCCCTTTCTGCTACAGGAGACGAATATATGGCCAAGGAAATGAACGACCTTTGCGAAAAGTTGGTCGCCCACGTGAGATCGAATAAAGGTTAAACAAAACGAGTGCCCTCTCCTTCCCATTGATAAAAAAGCTATTTATCTAGCGTTTGTAATTGATGAATTTCTTGTAGATTTAAGAGAAACAATAATCACTTAACTTATGGATAAACTATACGCAAAATACGTGCTCACGTTTTTTGTTGTTCTTATCTGCGCTTTTGGAGCTATGGCACAGAGCACAGTTTCTGGAACAATTAAGGACGCCAGCAACAATGAACCCCTGGCCGGTGTCAACATCGTGGTGAAGGGGTTGGTCGTTGGTACAATATCTGACCAGAACGGCCAATTCAACTTGGACCTTTCACAAAACCCACCTTTCACCCTTAGTTTCTCATTTATTGGTTTTGCCACTCAGGAACTACAAATCACTGATGCAAATACCACTGGAATCGAAATAAGCATGGAAGAGCAACTCATGCTGGGTCAAGAGGTTGTTGTTTCAGCTTCTCGTGTGGAGGAGAGTATTCTGGAATCTCCAGTAACCATCGAGAAAATGGATATTACCGCCATACGGCAGACAGCAACTCCTGATTTCTATGACGGACTGGCCAATGTAAAAGGTGTGCAAACCAACTCTGGTAGCATGAACTTTACGGCAGTTAATACGCGTGGCTTCGCCACTATCGCCAACGTTCGCTTCGTGCAACTGGTGGATGGTATGGATACACAAGCTCCTCTTCTTAACTTCCCTACGGGTAACATTGTTGGAATTGGTGAGTTGGATGCGGAGAGTGTAGAACTTGTACCAGGTGCCGCTTCTGCTTTGTATGGTCCTAATGCATTTAACGGTATTCTGATCATGAAGAGTAAGAGTCCCTTTGAATACCAAGGGCTGAGTGCCCAGCTGAAAGCGGGTGTCACGAATTCAGATGCAGGCGGTTCAAATCCCATGACTTCCTACAGCCTGCGTTATGCAAAGGCATTTAACAACAAATTTGCCTTCAAGGTTAATTTTTCTCTATTCCAGGCCACGGACTGGGTAAGTAATGATTACAAGACGGACAGAACGCAGCCTTCCTCTACGGTGGACCTCAGCGGTAATCCAAACTTCGATGGACTTAACACCTATGGTGATGAGGCCATTATCCCAGTTCCAATTGGCGGTACTTTTGGTACGCTAGATTTGAGAAGAACCGGCTTCAAGGAAGAAGACTTCTTAGAAAACAAAGATGCTAGAAGCATAAAGGGTGACATCGCCCTTCATTACAGAATCAATGACAAGATTGAAGCCTTGTACAACTACAGGTATGGAGGCGGAAACTCAATCTATCAGGGTACTGAGAAATATGCACTCAGAAATTTCTCACAGCAATTTCATAAGTTAGAATTCAAATCAGATAATTGGTTTGTAAGAGGTTATATGACCGCAACTGATGCTGGTGATTCCTACAACCTCTCAGCCCTGGGAGCATTCGCCAACGAAAGTTACAGTCCCACTGCAGCACAGTGGGCTCCAACCTATGCCCAAACCTATGTGCTAGCACTTCAGGGTTATGTACCAGGAGTTCCAGCGGGAAACATTGCAGCAGCTCATGCCGCAGGGCGCAATGTAGCCGATGCCAACAGGCCGGCTGAGGGAACCCAGGCATACAAAGATCTGATCAGGACAGTACAGAATAATTTCTTCCAAAAGAACCCTCCTGGAGCGTCCTTTATCGATGACTCGAGATTGTACCATGCTGAATTCAACTACAATTTTGCTGACAAAATCAGCTTTGCGGAAGTGCAAGTAGGTGGAAATTTCAGACAATACAACCTGTTTACGGACGGAACGATCTTCAATGAAGCTCCTGAAGATGGGGTGAATTTTGAGCGAATTCCGATCAATGAGTACGGTGTTTACACTCAAGTAAGTAAAGATCTTGGCGAAAAGCTCAAGCTTGCTGCTTCGATCAGGTACGACAAGAACGAAAACTTTGATGGCAGGGTAACCCCGCGAGTATCAGCCGTGTACAGCGTGGCTAAAAACCACAACATTCGCGGTTCGTTCCAAACAGGATTTAGAAACCCTGATACCCAGGCGCAGTTTATTTACTTCCCGTCTTCCGGTGGAATATTGCTCGGAAGCACGGAAGCAAATGCTGCTCGATACGGGGTGCATAACGGAGGTGCCTACACTGACGCTTCTGCCACTGCCTACAGGGCATCAGGAGGATTTATTGATCCTACTACAGGAACTCCTACCGGTGGAAATCCTGCCTTACTTCAGACAGCTGATATAGGTTATGTGAAGCCAGAAAGATTAAAGGCATTTGAGCTTGGATATAAAGGGGTGATTGACGGCAGACTGTTAATTGATCTAAATGGATACTATACTGAATATAATGATTTCATCGCGGGTCAAATTATTGTAAGTCAAAATGCGACCACTCATCAGGGTAATGCGATCGGAGCTGGTACGCGTTTTTCTCCTTACGTGAACTCAACAGAAACGGTGAAGTCATACGGAGTGGGCTTAGGTGCTACTTACAGCCTTCCAAGAAATTTCACACTAAATGGTAACTGGAGCTGGGCCTACTTTGAAGCGAACGAATCACCTGACTTCAGAGCAGGATTCAACACGCCTAGAAACAAGGTGAGTGTAGGTGTTGGTAATCGTAAGATTGCAAAGAACCTTGGCTTCAATATCAATTACAGGTGGCAGCATGAATTCTTGTGGCAGTCCTCTTATGGAGAGTGGCTTGTTCCAGAATTTGGCGTGATCGATGCACAAATCAACTATAGAGTGCCTGCAATCAAATCAGTATTCAAGATTGGTGGCACTAACATTGGAGGTGGAGATTACAGAACCAACTTAGGTGCTCCATTCGTGGGTCAGCAGTACTACTTCTCTATCACATTTGATGAGTTCTTCAATTAATTCAGATTAAAAAATTAGACGATATGAAAAATTTTAAATTCATCTCAATTTTCTTCCTGGCGCTGCTGGTCTCAGTATCCTGCGAGCAGGAAGTGATCGTGGCGGAGCCGCCCGTGGTGGTGCCCCCTGAGGTTGAAACACCAGACGCGGGATCTGCCAATTTCACAAAATTTGTGGCTATTGGTAATTCCCTAACTGCTGGCTATCAGTCCGGAGCTCTGTTCACAGCAGGACAAGAAAACTCTCTTGGAGCCATACTTGCAAAGCAGTTTTCAACCGTGGGTGGTGGCGCCTTTAACCAGCCCGATATTGGATCGGTAAATGGGTTTAACACCACAACCACTAATCCACCGTTTACTGGCGGGCCCATCTTAGGTCGACTTGTGTTATTTGATCCTGATGGATCTGGTCCACGGTCAGCCGGACCAGCAGCCATTGGCACCCCGGCCAGGACGGTCACATGTCCAAGTACGGTGGAGACACCTGCCGTTCCCGGAGGCTCAGGAGAGCTCCCAGCACCATTTACAGGTAATAAGGCAGCCCTAAACAACTTTGGTGTCCCAGGTATCCTTCTTGGTCAGGCGCTTACCCCATTAACTGGTGGACCTCCAACAGGCAACCCAGCTTTTAATCCCCTTTGGGCGCGCTTCGCAAGCGAGCCTGGCGTGAAGACCATTATGGATGACGCCATTGCTGCCAACGGATCTTTCTTTCTCTTCTTTCTGGGAAATAATGATGTGCTAGGCTACGCCACTACGGGTGGTTCCGGTGCTATCCCTCTTACATCCGAAGGAGCATTCCAAGGACAGTATAATGCAGCGATTGGCGCATTGCTAGGGGCCAATCCCACTTCAAAAGGTGTGGTTGGAACCATCCCTGATGTGACTACTATACCATTCTTTTTTACAGTGAAATACAATGCGGTTACCCTAACGGCAGAGCAAGCAGCAGCTTTGAATACAGGTTTTGGCGGATACAACAGCGTGCTGGATGGAATCAAAGGAAATCCCGGACTGCTGGCACTCTCCGGATCTACCGCTGCCAATTTAGATGCGCGCAAAGTGACATACACCGCTGGAGCTGGCAACAGAATACTTATTGCTGAAAAGACGGCAGATTTTCCGGACTTAGGGCCTACCTTCGATGCGATGGTTGGAACAGCGATCACGCCCGAACAACGCGCAGGACTTGAGCCGTATAGAAGAGTAAGACAAGCCACCGCCAATGATCTGATCACACTTTCTGCTGGAGGTGTGCTAGGAACTTGCTTGAACCCTCCTGGGGATAACCCACAATTGATCATAGGCACATCAATTGCCTTGGAGGATCGTTATGTGCTTCTCCCCTCGGAGACTGCGGAAATTAAAGCAAGAACTAATGCTTTTAATAACATCATTAAGTCAGCTGCCAATTCAAGTGGTGGAAGGATCGCAGTGGCAGATGTCAATAAAGCTTTTGCCGATTTCGTGGCGGCGCAAGCCATCGTTTCCAATGGCGTAACGCTCACCCCAAGCTTCACTCCTCCCACCGGAGGTTTCTCCGAAGATGGTGTGCATCCCAACAGCAGAGGTTATGCTTATCTTGCAAACATATTTATTGATGCAATAAACGCTGCTTTCGGTGCAAAGGTGCCAAAGGCCAGCTTGGCAGATTACCCGGGAGTCTCCCTTCCTGTTAATCCATAGAAGATTGCTTGAATTACAAAATAAGAAAGGGCCACTTGGCCCTTTCTTATTTTAAAACAATTCCTTTGCGATACGATAAATAGGATCTGACTTCCCCATGGAATAGAAATGCAAAGTGGGGACTCCGTAAGCAATCAACTCCTTGGATTGAGCTATTGCCCACTTCACCCCTACTTCCTTTACCTGCTTATTGTCAGCACATTTCTCCACTTCATCAACCAGGTCTTCCGGCAAATCGATATGAAAAATTGTAGGTAGCACATTGGATTGCGCTTTTGTAGTGATCGGTTTAAGACCAGGGATGATTGGAACATTGATACCCTCTGCCCGGCAGCGATCTACAAAGTCGAAATACTTCTTGTTGTCAAAGAACATCTGTGTAACAATGTACTCCGCTCCCAAGTCAACTTTGTGTTTCAAGTACTTTAGGTCGGTCTTCAAATTGGGAGCCCAAAAGTGCTTCTCGGGGTAGCCAGCCACACCTACACAGAAATTTGTAGGAGCAGTATTTTGCAATTCGTCATCCAGATAAATACCTTTGTTCATACCAACCACCTGCTGGAGCAATTCAGAAGCGTATTGGTGTCCATCGGGCTCTGGAATAAAACGAGCTTCCGTCTTTATAGCATCTCCTTGCAATGCCAGTACATTGTCTATACCCAAAAATTGGAGATCGATTAAGGCATTTTCTGTCTCTTCTCTTGAGAAACCACCACAAATGATGTGAGGTACTGTATCTACTTTGTAATTGTTCTGAATGGCAGCACAAATGCCAACCGTACCTGGACGTTTTCTTGTTGAGCTTTTTTCAAGCAAACCATTTTCCTTCTTCTTATAGACATACTCCTCCCTGTGATAAGTCACATCCACAAAAGGAGGCTTGAACTCCATCAAGGGATCCATGTGATCAAATAAAGTCCTGATATTCTCGCCCTTCAATGGCGGCAGCACTTCAAAGCTAAAGAGCGTTTGGCCATTTGCTTTCTGTAGATGTTCGGTTACTTTCATTTAGATATTTACTAATTTCATTATTCTACTAATATGCGAGATTGGGGGAAAGCCATCTTTCCATCTCCTCAATCGTCTTGCCCTTTCGCTTTGCGTAATCCGCCACCTGATCTCTTGTGATTTTTCCAAGACCAAAATATTTGGATTGAGGATGCGAAAAGTAGTATCCACTTACCGCGGCAGTGGGGTACATGGCGAAAGATTCGGTCAGCGTAATCCCCACACGATCTGCGTTCAACAGATTGAAGATAGTTTCCTTCTCGGTGTGCTCCGGACAAGCCGGGTAGCCAGGCGCAGGTCTGATCCCCTGGTATTTCTCTTTGATCAATTCTTCCTCACCAAGATTCTCATCTTTAGCATAACCCCAAAATTCTTTTCTCACCCTTTCATGAAGTAATTCTGCGAAAGCTTCCGCCAGGCGATCGGCCAGCGCCTTGACCATAATCGAAGAATAGTCATCATGGCTCTTCTCAAATTTCTCTACCAATTTCTCAATACCCAATCCCGCAGTGACTGCAAATAGGCCGATGTAATCCTTTCGCTCCTGAGCAATGAAATCCGCAAGACAAAAATTTGGCAACCCCTTGGCTTTCTTGTTTTGCTGGCGCAAAAAATAAAGCTTCGTATTCTCTGTAGGCAAGGAGACATCATCTCCTTCATTTATGGCTTCATAAAAGGCAACCACTCCGTTTGCTTGCAACGATTTCTCACGAATGATCTCATCCAACATCGTTTGGGCATCGTCAAAAAGTTTCGCGGCTTCCGCCCCCACTACCTTGTCTTTGAGGATTGCAGGGTATCTGCCGGCAAGCATCCAAGTCTGGAAAAATGGCGTCCAGTCAATGTATCTTCTAATCTCCTCCAGTGGATAATCAAGTAACTCTTTCCTTCCCAGAAAAGCTGGAATGGTCGCTTCTTCTTCTTTATCCCGCTGAAGGTTCACCCTGTTCTTTCGAGCTTCCGCAAGAGATATGTATTCCTTCGCCTCCTGCCGTGCCTCATGTTCGACCCGCAATGAAGCATACTCAGCCTTAGTTTTGAGTTTGACTTGCTCCCGCGTAGTTTTACTGATAAGCTCACTGGCCACAGGCACACTGCGGGAGGCATCTAACACATAAGTCACAGGTCCATCATAGACCGGATCAATCTTAACGGCAGTATGTATACGGGAAGTGGTGGCGCCACCGATCAGCAGCGGCAAGTCCATTCCTGCATGTTGCATTTCTTTAGCTACGTGAACCATTTCATCCAGCGAGGGGGTAATTAGTCCACTGAGTCCGATCACATCAACCTTTTCTCTGATGGCTACCTCCAATATTTTCGCAGACGGGACCATCACACCCAAATCGATCACATTGTAATTGTTGCATGCCAACACCACGCCAACGATGTTTTTCCCAATATCGTGGACGTCACCCTTCACTGTGGCCAATAAAATTTTGGCAGCTTGTTGGCCTGCGTTGCCACTCCGGATCTTTTCCTCTTCCAAATAGGGTGTCAGGTAAGCTACGGCCTTTTTCATCACGCGGGCGCTCTTCACCACCTGCGGTAAAAACATCTTACCCGCTCCAAATAAATCACCAACCACGCTCATGCCCTCCATCAAGGGTCCTTCAATGACCTCCAGCGGTTTATCAAATTGCTTTCGTGCTTCCTCGGTGTCCTCCTCGATATACTCGATGATTCCTTTAACCAGGGCGTGCGTGATTCTTTCTTGAATCGAGCCCCCCCGCCAGGAATTGTCCACTTCCTTTTTCTTACCGCCACCCTTCACGGTCTCTGCGAATTCCAGCAGGCGCTCCGTGGCATACTCTCTCCTGTTGAGCAGCACATCCTCTACTCTTTCAAGCAAGTCCTTTGGTATCTCATCGTAAACCTCAAGCATGGTTGGATTTACGATACCCATGTCCATTCCATTTTGAATGGCATGATACAGAAACGAGGAGTGCATTGCCTCCCTGACTGGCTGGTTGCCCCTAAAGCTAAAAGACACATTGCTCACACCACCGCTTACGTGTGCACCGGGTAAGTTTTGCTTAATCCACTTTGTAGCTCTAAAAAAGTCAAGTGCATAGTTCTTGTGCTCATCGATTCCTGTGGCCACAGGAAAAATGTTGGGGTCGAAAATGATGTCGTGTGGAGGGAAACCAATCTGATCCACAAGAATGTCGTAGGCGCGCTTGCAAATTGATATTCTTCGCTCATAGGTATCAGCCTGCCCACTCTCATCAAATGCCATTACCACGGTAGCAGCCCCATACCTTCGCACTAGTCTTGCCTGTCTTATGAACTCTTTCTCCCCTTCCTTTAGACTTATCGAGTTAACGATGCCTTTGCCTTGAAGGCACTTCAGACCTGCTTCGATCACTTCCCATTTTGAAGAGTCTATCATGAACGGAACCCTGGCAATCTCAGGTTCAGCCGCCATCAGGTTGATAAACTTTACCATGGCCGCTTTGCTGTCCAGCATGCCCTCATCCATATTGATGTCGATAACCTGAGCACCACCTCTTACCTGATCGAGTGCAACTTCAAGCGCCCTCTCATAGTCACCTTCTTTGATCAAGCGAAGAAATTTCGCTGACCCAGTCACGTTGGTGCGTTCCCCAATATTTACAAAGTTGGATTCTCTTGTAATCACCGCAGCCTCCAGGCCGCTGAGCTTTAAGATCTCGTTCATACCAGTACTCCAGATTTTCTAGGACTGTACTTGGCTGCTAAGTCGGCAATGACCTTCACATGCTCAGGTGTGGTGCCACAACATCCACCGATTACATTGATGAGCCCCTCCTTCAGGAATTCTTCAATCTGAGCCCCCATCTCCGCTGGACCCTGGTCATATTCACCAAACTCGTTGGGCAGCCCTGCATTAGGATAAGCACTGACGAAGAATGAAGATTTTTCACTCAGCACTTGTAGATAAGGCCTAAGTTGGGATGCACCCAAGGCACAGTTGAGTCCCACGCTTAATAGTGGAACATGTGATACGGAGATCAGAAAAGCCTCTGTGGTCTGACCTGAAAGTGTCCTTCCGCTGGCATCTGTTATTGTTCCAGACACCATAATGGGAAGTGTGTTTTCTATTTCATCGAACAGTTCTTGCAAGCCAAAAAGCGCAGCTTTGGCATTGAGTGTATCAAATATTGTCTCCACCAGCAAGACATCTGCACCACCGTCAATCAACCCTTTTGCCTGTAGCTTGTATGCCTCTTTTAGTTGATCGAAAGTCACGGCACGGTAGCCGGGGTTATTTACATCAGGAGAAATTGAAGCTGTCCTGTTTGTTGGCCCCATGGCACCAGCCACAAATCTGGGCTTCGCAGGGTCTCTCTTTGTCATCTCTTCAGCGGCCTGCTTGGCTATCCTTGCAGCCTCAAAGTTCAACTCGTAAACAATCTCTTCCAGGTGATAATCGGCCTGGGCTATCGAAGTACCACTGAATGTGTTGGTCTCCACGATATCTGCACCGGCTTCGAAGTACTGAAGATGAATATCTTTTATGATGTCGGGTCTGACAATGGATAGCAGATCGTTGTTACCCTTAAGAGGGTGTTTATGATCCTTAAAACGGGTTCCTCTAAAGTCCTCCTCCTCCAGCTTATGCCGCTGAATCATTGTACCCATCGCTCCGTCAAGGACGAGGATTCTTTCTCGCAGTAGTTCCTGAATTTTCACTCTTTCTACAGTTTAATATCTACTGATCCAGAAAGAGCCTTTGTGACTGGCCGCTCATCTTCTCCGAAGTCATTGCTTCGAATGGGAGTTAGCACAACATACTGACGTATAGCCGTCAGCACAAGTTGCTAAGACATCATAGGGCCCGTTCCCTCCGTCTTTCTGGATAAGCATTGCAAAGAAATGCAATAAGTTGCTAAAAATGAAGGGGCATTATGCTTATTTTGTTTCTTAAATTAACTACTCACCATTGTATCTCGTTTGAAACTCGCGGCAATCGACATTGGCTCCAACGCCATTCGCTTTCAAATCTCATCGGTTCTTGACCGCGGCACTTCCGTCCTCTTCAAAAAGCTCGAGTATATTCGTTTTCCCCTACGGCTTGGTCACGATGTATTTAGCACCGGCCGTATCAGCGCCCAAAGTATTGAGAAATTCATGAAGCTCATGAAGGCCTACAAGCTCATGATTGAACTTTATGAAGCTGATGATTATATGTTTTGTGCCACATCAGCGATGCGGGAGTCTGCCAATGGAAAAGCAGTTGTCAAGCGGGTATTGGATGAGTTGGGCTTAAAGATAAATATCATCACCGGTCGCGAGGAAGCGGACCTAATCAACCGTTGCATCGGCCAGTATCTGGCTGATCACACTTACCTCCATATTGACGTGGGTGGCGGAAGCACGGAACTTAACGTCTATGTCCACGGCAAAAAAATAAAATCGAGATCGTTCAAAATTGGATCTGTGCGAGTGCTTGAACACAATGATCAGCCTGTGATGTGGGAAGATATGAAGAAGTGGGTAAAACAAAATGTGAAAAAAGAGTTTGGGCACGTCATCGCAGTGGGAACTGGCGGTAACATCAGCAAGATATTTGAGTTGGCGGGGAAAAAGCCAGGTAAGACCATTACCATTGCAAAAGTGAAGGAAGTGAAGAAACACGTTGAAAGTTTCACCATGGAACAACGTATTTACGAACTACAAATGAATCCCGATAGAGCTGATGTGATTATCCCTGCCAGTGATATTTACACCAAGGTAATGGAGTGGGCTAATGCGAAAAGTATATTGGTGCCCGATGTTGGTCTCAAGGATGGTATGCTCCTGCATATGCTCGAAAAAAACAGAATGCAGAAGAAATTTGAGTTTACGGCAAAATTCTAGAACAACCGTACCTGCTCGATGATTTCTTTGGTGACATTGTAGAACTCCTTGTGCACATTAAACGGTGGCTCACCATTTAGCTCCTTGATTTTATAACTACCATCCTCGCTCATGGTGTAGGCGTTCACATTGTCTTTGAGGTTATAGTGAAGAATATTCATCACTTGCTTTTTCAGCATATCTTGCTCCAAATGAAAGAGTGATTCTATTCTCCTGTCAAAGCTTCTCACCATCGCATCAGCAGATCCAATGTAAACCTTCGGATCGCCAGCATTGTGGAAATAGTAGACCCTGGAATGTTCGAGATACTCACCTACAATGGATATCACTTCAATATTCTCGCTAAGGCCTACCCTGCCTGGCCTTAAGCAACAGATTCCCCTGACTACAATTTTGATCTGCACACCTGCTTGCGAGGCATTGTACAAGGCGTCAATCAATTCCTTGTCCTGAAGCGAGTTGAATTTAAATATGATTCCAGATACAATCCCGTTTCTCGCATTATCCGCTTCCCTGTCAATTAAGTTGCATAGCTGGATGCGCATGTCTCTTGGCGAAGTAATAAGATTTAAATACGCAGAAGGCTGTGAATGTCCTGTAATTACATTAAAGAATTCAGACACATCATTGGCATAGGTCTCGTTTGTGCTTAGCAATCCAATGTCGGTATACAATCTTGAAGTAGTTTCATTATAGTTACCGCTAGACAGGTGTACATATCGACAAACCTGATCATCGCTCTCCTGTCTCACGATGAGCAGCAATTTGGTATGCGTTTTTAAATTACCAATTCCGTAAATCACAAAGCACCCTGCCTTCTGCAACCGCTGCCCTTCACGCAAATTATTTTCCTCGTCAAATCTTGCTTTAACTTCGAATAGCACCGACACGTGCTTTCCATTTTCGGCAGCACGAAGCAAGGCTGCGGTCACTCTTGAGTCCTTTGCTACGCGGTATATCGTAATCTTGATTGAAAGCACGTCAGGGTCTTCTGCTGCCTTCTCCAAGAGCTCCAACACTGGCTCCATAGAGTTGTATGGATGCTGGATCAGGATGTCTTGCTCTTTTAAAACATCGAATAAGCTCCTCTCTCCCAGGTCTGGAAAGGAGATTGGGTTAACTGCGGGAGGGATCTTTGCCCTGTGCTCTTTGAATTCACTATGACCTATTATTTGACCCAATCCGGTATAATCCATCAGGCCACCCTCCGGAATCACGATGATGTTTTGATCATCAATATCCCACTGAATCTTAAGTAGTCTTAGCATCCACGGGTCAGGGTTTTCCATGATATCCAATCGTACCACTCTACCTTTTCTCCGCGTCTGTATCTTTCGTTTTAGTTCCTCCAGGAAATTGGACTCGATGTCTTCACTTTCTTCCAGTGTGAAATCCCCATTTCTGTTGATCCGAAATAGGTTCACGCTTTCTATAGTCACATTCCTAAAGAGTTCTTGTATATTCCTTTTGATAATAGATTCAATCGGCACAAATAAGATCATCCCATCGGGTCTGGCGATCTCATAAAACCGTGGAATGTTGGTGGGCACCTGAATAAAGGAAACGCGCTTATTGTTGGTGAGGTCATTATTTATCCTTGTCACCACCCCAAACAACAAACGGTGATTCTTCAAAATGGGAAAGGTATGATAGCTGTCAAATGCCATTGGGGTAAGCATCGGGTAGATCGTGTTGGAAAAATACTTATCAACCCGCTGCGACTCTTCCGTGGTGAGTAGATCGTACCCAGCGATCTGGAAATTATTCTTTTCAAAAAGTGGTCTGAGCTTTTTGCTGAAGTAATCATGTTGGCTTTCCACGAACTTTCTCACCTCATCGAGCAATAAGGTGCGGAAAGGCGTTTCGCGCAAGCCGCAGTAGTCCACCCTGCTCTTGCCAAAATCAATATAGTTATACAAGCTACCCAAGCGGATCGTGCAAAACTCATCCAGGTTATTGGCAGTGATAGACAAAAATTTGAGTCGGTCAAAAATACTTCGATCGATGTGCTTGGCTTGATCCAGCACACGGTAGTTAAATTGCAGCCAACTCAGATCGCGGCTTATATAGTTGCTATCCAGGATCTGACGTGCAATCTTTTCCTCCGGTCCACTCCACTCCTTTACTTCTGTTGCACTCATAGTTCTAACTTAGATATCCACTCTGGCGTACTTGGCATTCTTCTCAATAAACTCTCTTCGAGGCGCTACCTCATCTCCCATCAGCATCGAGAAAAGGTGATCGGCCTCCGCTGCTGATTCCACATTCACCTGCTTGAGCGAGCGTCTCGCAGGATCCATAGTAGTAGACCAAAGTTGCTCAGGGTTCATTTCACCAAGACCTTTATATCGTTGGATTCCCACACTATCCTCTTTACCGTCTGCGCTCATTTCCTTTATCAGTGCTACCCGCTCCTCTTCCGTCCAACAATACCTTTCGTCTTTTCCTCTCTTTAGCAAATACAAAGGCGGAAGTGCGATGTAGACATATCCTTGCTCAATAAGTTCACGCATGTACCTAAAGAAGAAGGTGAGAATTAACGTGCGAATATGACTACCATCCACATCCGCATCGGTCATGATAATGACCTTGTGATAGCGGAGCTTCTTCATGTTGAGCGCCTTCTGGTCCTCTTCCGTTCCGAAAGTCACACCTAGGGCGGTGATCATATTTTTTATCTCCTCGTTCTCATAGATTTTATGCTCTTGCGCCTTCTCCACGTTGAGGATTTTACCTCTTAGTGGTAGAATGGCCTGGAAATTACGATCTCTGCCCTGCTTGGCAGACCCACCTGCCGAGTCACCCTCCACAAGGTAAATTTCACAGACTGCCGGATCGGAATTAGCGCAGTCAGCAAGCTTTCCAGGTAATCCTGTTCCGGATAGCACATTCTTGCGCTGCACCATCTCGCGGGCCTTGCGAGCCGCAATTCGGGCCTGGGCAGCCAGTATGACCTTGTTCACGATTTGTTTTGCCTCCTTTGGGTTTTCTTCCAAAAAGATCTGCAGCATCTCTCCTACCGCCTGATCAACAGCACCCATCACATCAGAATTTCCCAACTTAGTCTTTGTCTGACCTTCAAATTGAGGTTCCTGCACCTTCACCGAAATCACTGCAGTCAAACCTTCTCTAAAGTCGTCTCCACTAATTTCCACCTTGGCTTTTTCCAGCAGGCCAGACTTATCCGCATAACTCTTTAGTGTCCTTGTCAACGCCCTTCTGAAACCCGCAACGTGGGTACCTCCTTCATGGGTATTGATATTATTGACGTACGAAATCAAATTCTCATTGAAGGACGTGTTGTAGGACATGGCTACCTGCACCGGGATGTTGCCCTTGTCACTTTCAATGTAGATGGGCGCTGGTATTAGTTTCTCCTTGGTGGCATCGACATATTCCACAAACTCCCTCAATCCACCTTCAGAGAAAAACTCATCGGTCCGGTGATTACCTGACTCATCCTTCTCCCGCAAATCAATCAAATGCAGTTTGATCCCCGGATTTAGGAAGGAAAGTTCGCGTAGTCGTGAAGCTACGGTCTCGTAATTGTACTCAAGCACAGAAAAGATTGATCCATCGGGCTTAAAGTCTATGGTAGTACCTCTCTTATCTGTCGTCCCAATTTCTCTAACGGGATATTGGGGAATGCCCTTGTGATATTCTTGCTCGAATATTTTCCCCTCGCGGTATACGGTAGCCTTAAGCACGTCCGACAGCGCATTGACGCAGGAAACTCCAACACCATGCAATCCCCCAGAGACCTTATAGGTATCTTTATCAAATTTACCACCAGCGTGCAGCACCGTCATGACCACCTCCAAGGCAGATCTTTTCTCCTTGGTATGGATGTCGGTGGGAATACCTCGTCCGTTATCTTCTACTGTGATGGAATTGTCCGGATTGATCTTCACATGCACGTCATCACAATACCCGGCCAAGGCCTCATCTATCGAGTTATCCACCACTTCCCAAATCAAGTGATGAAGACCTCGCACACCCACATCTCCGATATACATGGCAGGCCGCTTTCTCACGGCTTCCAGCCCCTCGAGAACCTGGATATTACTAGCTGAATAATCGCCTTTCTTAACTACTTTTTCTTCGCTCATTTTTGGGGTTTTACAAGACGGCAAAAATAACGTTTTTGCGCACTTTTACCGCATTTTCGCGGGCTTATTCCCGTATTATTTTGGGGCGTTTTTTTGAGCTTAAACCTGCTCGAAAACGGTCAAATTTTGCAGCACAAGTGAGCTGCTTTTTTGGTCTCTAAGGCTTCGTTTTTGACGGCATTTCACACACCCCCTATTGGTGAAATCACCTCATGGTTGGGAGCACCTATTCGGAAAGTTCATAAGAATCTCTTCTGTCTCCTGTTTCTGACACCTGTGGTCTTTTCCCCACCTTCCTAACTGTACAAATCACTTGAAGGTGTAGCCGCGCAAGTTGACAGGGATGAGGCAAGTCACGTGGCGACATGACACTCACATAAGAATCAAAACGATTGCACTATAGCATCAATAATAGCCTGGCTGGCGATATGGTTGGCCCTTAGGTTGTGTAGCCAGCCTAACCTTTGGGCTGTTTCCTCTAGGCCACCTTCTTTCTAGCCTTCTCTTTAGCCTTCCTTACCTTCTTGCTTTTGGCCTTCACTTTCTTTACCGCCTTTGGCTTATTCTTTTCTTTATCGTTGTCTTTCTCAGAAAGCAAGATGGCTTTCGCCTTTTGCAGATCTGCCTTTTGCGCCTCAGACACAATAGGGTAGTGCATTTTCAATTTGTCAAATGCTCGATAAATGATGCTGGCGATGGCCAATCTGGCAAACCACTTATTGTCAGCCGGAATGATATACCAAGGTGCATACTTGGTGGAGGTAGCCGTGATTGCATCTTCATAGGCCTTCTGGTACTGATCCCAGTATCCACGCTCTTTCATGTCAGCGCTGGAGAACTTCCAGTTCTTGCTTGGGTCATCAATGCGCTCCATAAACCTTTTCTTCTGCTCCTTCTTGGACACGTTGAGAAAGAATTTCAGAATTAGCGTTCCATTTTGTGCACGATTTTTCTCGAACCTCCTGATTTGCTTATAGCGGACATCCCAAAAGTATTTATCAATATCCTTTAAGGAATCAACCCCTGGTATGTTCTCTTTGAGAATATACTCCGGATGTACTTTGGTCACCAACACATTTTCGTAATGAGAGCGATTGTGTATTGCGATCTCTCCCCGTGCCGGCAGGGCCACACTATGTCTCCAAAAATAGTCATGATCTAATTCATGAGAATTGGGTGCCTTAAAACTGTACACTTTTACACCCAGAGGATTAAAGCCGGACATAATATGTTTAACCGCCCCATCTTTTCCTGCCGCATCCATTGCCTGAAAGATAATCAGAACGCTGTGTTCGTTATGCGCATAAAGTTTATCCTGAATCTCTGCCAGGTGCTTTCGGCCCATCTCAAGCATAGATTCCGCATCCCTTTTGTTTAAGGTTTTTCCAACATATTTTGTGCTGTGATTCTTGAGCTTGAGCTTACTACCAGGTTTTACTTGAAGCGCATTGATTTGGATTATTTTTTCATCTGAAAGCATGACACATAGGGTTGGTACAAATGTAATCTACGATGAAAATCGATTCAACAATATGATTTACATCAGTTTTGTGGCTAATACTGATTGGTGCGCAGCAATACCAGCGTACATGCCTCCAATACCTCGATTCCTCGTGTTTCAGCCATCTTTTCGAAAGCGGGATTCTCTGTTCCTGGATTAAATATCATTCTTCTGGGGCGAAGGGAGAGTAAATATTCGTACCATTCTGGTTGATGTGGCGGACCGATATACAAGGTGATAGTGTCTACATCTGCGATTTCAGGTTTTTGCCTGATATCCAGTATTTGCACCCCTGACACTTCACCCTTCTTTATCCCAATTGGAACGATAGGATGATTGTATTCGGTCAACATGTCTGCTGCCAAATAAGCGTACCTTGAGGGATTTGTCGATGCTCCTACTATGACTGTCTTCTTCATTTCTTTGTCAAATATAATTTTACGGCTGCCTCTGCACATCTTTCGCCATCCATCGCTGCTGAAACTATTCCTCCGGCATACCCTGCGCCTTCACCACAGGGAAATAGTCGCTTTACCTGCAAGTGTTCGAAGGAATTCTTGTCTCTTGGAATTCGAACTGGCGATGAGGTCCTACTTTCAACACCCACAATTTGCGCTTCGTTCGTAAGGTAGCCTCTCATTTTTTTTCCGAAGCTCTTGAAGGCCAATATTAAACTCTTGGTAATAAATGACGGGAGAAGTTCGGTCATATCGATTGGATTTAATCCCGGCTGATAGGAAGTATTCAGCTTCCTGTCACCCGCTCTGCCTTCCACAAAATCAGCAAGTAGTTGCGAAGGGGCCGTTTGCGTACGGCCGCCAAGCTCGAATGCTTTTTTTTCAATGTCTGCCTGAAAGTGCATGCCAGCCAATTTCCCAAAGCGCTGATATTCCTTATAATCCGACTCCTGCACAGCCACCACAATTCCTGAATTGGCAAACCTGGAGTCCCTGCGTGAAGGACTCATTCCATTCACCACAATTTCACCGGGGGCAGTTGCTGCAGGTACAATAAAGCCACCTGGGCACATGCAAAAAGAAAACACCCCGTATTGGTTTCCGTTGACTACTGATTGATTGACCAATGCATAGGAAGAGGCGGGAAGAAATGGATCGCGAACTTCGCAGTGATACTGAATTTTGTCAATCAGACTTTGCTGATGTTCTACCCGAACTCCTAGTGCGAACGGCTTGGCCTGCAGCAGCACACCCTTCTTATCCAGCAATTCGTAGATGTCCCTTGCAGAATGACCTGTCGCGAGAATTACGGACTTGCCCTCCATTTTCTGACCATCATTAGTTACCACTCCCCTAACCTGACCGTCATCCAACAAAATATCTACAACCTTCGTATTGAAATGAATCTCTCCACCCGCTGCCAGGACGCTTTCACGCAGTGCGGTCACAATCCCCGGAAGTTTGTTAGTGCCAATATGGGGATGTGCATCAAAAAGAATCTCTTCTCTGGCTCCGTGTTCAACCAGAACGTTTAGAATCTTCTTTACGTCACCCCTCTTCTTGGACCTGGTATAAAGCTTACCATCGGAGTACGTGCCTGCACCACCTTCCCCAAAACAATAATTTGATTCAGGGTTAACAATGTGCTCTTTATTGATTGCGGCAATGTCGCGCCTCCTTTCCCTAACATCCTTCCCTCGCTCCACCACGATGGGTTTGACGCCAAGCTCAATGAGTCTGAGGGCAGCGAACAAGCCAGCTGGTCCCGCACCGATGATGACTACACGTTCGGATTTGCTAACTTCCCTGTAAGTTGATTTGATACTGACACCACTGACAAATTCTGATTTTGGAACTACGTCCACGAGCAACCGCACCACTACAGACCTGCCTCGCGCATCCACAGATCTGCGCAGTGGCACTACGATCTTGTCTCCGGTAGGCGCCAGAGAGAGCTTATCATAGATAACCTGTGACAGGAGTGCTTCGCTATAAGCCTCTTCAGGCAAAAGCTCTAATTCAATTGTCTTATTCAAAATGAAAGGTATTTATCCTTTAATCCCCGCTAAGATCTCATTTACCTTCCATCGAAAGAAAATGAGTATCCAAAATTAAATCCAAATCTGAATGTCTGCGAAAATTTGTCGGTGGAAAGATTAGAAAAAACCTCTTCAAAAATCGGTTCCACGCTGAAATTTCTGTACCCCAAGCCATAGCCAATGTATGCGTCCAACGTAAAGCCGTTTCCATCGTTTCTCTGCATTAATCTACTTCCAAGCAGAATACCATATTCCGCTCGCTGCTCGGACGCGCTTGCCGTGATTTGAACCGGAGTGGCGATGCTCCCGCTTGTGAGCGACACGTTAGAGAAGTGACCCACGTTGGTAAATCTTATTTCATGGGCAAAGTACCACATGCCCATTTTCATTGGGTTATAGAATTTTTGCTTCACTGATATCGAATATCCTCTTTCGTAAATCTTATTCTCCGCTACTTCACTATCGGCAGTAAAGAAGGGAGTGCGAATGCCTTCAAACTCAAACTCATGACCCAGTCGCTCCTGATTGTAAAACTCTATGCCTATAGGAAAGGAACCTATGAATGTAGAGAAAGGATTTCCCTGCACGATGACTCCATTGTATTCTGGAAATCGGGGCGTGAAGTAATAAAACCCCTTCTTTGCAGATTTCGAAACTGTCACACGAGTAGGCTGTGGCCTGTTGAGCAGTGAATTGATGTCTTTTGCCAACTCCTTATCTTCATAAAATGGCTTGTAGTAGCCAGATAATGCGCCATCTTCCTCGTAAAGCTCCCAAGTACCTACGCGCAATCCATCCTCTATCACACCTTTGGTCTGCAAGGTGCCGCTAGGGTAATATCCAGAATACATGCCCCTACCTTTATCAAATTCACATTCACCTTCAAGAATTCCATCTTCAAAAAAGTAGCTCCACTTGCCCTGGCTTTTTTCATCTACGATTTCGCCCTTCACTTTTAAGTTTCCGTTCTCATAATATTCCCTGTACTCACCGGATCCATTCTTGTAAGTAATCTCACTGATCACCACACCACCTGGCCCAAGGGTACTCCAGTAGCCATTGCGCTTTCCTGCCACATACTCACCCTTTGAACTTACCTTTCCATCTTCATAAAAGTAGGTCCAGGTTCCTACAGGCAGATCATTCTCGTATTTTCCTTGCGAGGATACGCTACCTGAAGAGTAATAGTATTTCCACTCCCCGTTCTTTCGCCCATTCATATATTCACCTTCCCCGCTAATCATCCCATCTTCACCGAAGTACCTCCAGTGTCCGACATTTTTGGTGCCAGCGCGAGGGCCCTCAGCCAGGACTTTGCCGGAATGATAGTACTCAGTATATCTTCCATTGTCATTGTCGTATTCTATTTCACCTCTCAAAGTGCCATCTTCAAAGTAAGTCTTCCACAGCCCCGAGCGTAGGTTATCCTTGAACTCACCGGTCTCCTTTAACTCCCCACTTTCATAGTAGATTTTCCAAACCCCTTCTTTCTTTTTGTCATTGATTGTGCCCTCCATGCTTCGCTGTCCATTCTCGTAATAATACTCCCACAATCCGTAATTAGAATTTTGGCGCAGCACGCCTTTCATCTTAAGGTTTCCAGTTTCGTAGAAGAATTCCCATACACCGGTAGTTTCATTATTTACAAAATGACCCTTTGATTCAATATTCCCATTGAGGTAATAAGAGATATATCTTCCGTGGGCGATGTTGGAAACAGTATCCTTCACCTGATAGATCTCCTTCAGGTTCTTTTTTGCCTGGTCATGATAGGAATAGCGGGTCACTCCCTGCCCAATGCCTGGCAGGCTAAGCAACAGCATTTTACAAAATAGCAGGAGAGCGAACTTATTCACTTTCAATGGATTGAGATCAAATTTAGTGAGAAAATCGAGCATTTTCTACTGGGTTGCCTCTTAATCGAGTTACCACGTCCCTGTCCTAACTAGGCCACAACCCACCTAAGGGTCAGACTTGATCTTCTTAAATCCTGGCAGTAGACGTACCTCGCAATCGAGGTTTCGCAAACTCCTCTAAATGAAAGAATTCTGTCGCAGGTTTATGGTATTGCGACCTCGCATCAGTAAACAAATCACTGCTTAAGCGCCCTAAAACAAGGAGGTCTTTTTATCATATGGGCAACGCGGGGAGATTGTCAAAACTAAATTTGAAGATTCATAAGCACACGAGCAAAATTGCTATCGCATTGACAATTTTGGGTTAAATTTGCTCCAAAATTAACAATCGAGACCTTTGGCAACTTAGCACTTGACCAATCTCCATATTCAATAACAAATTCAGCCATGTCTACATCTGCAACAGCGCAAGAAACCAAAGCAAAGAAATCAATGAAACAGGATCTATTTGAGCATCCTGATTTTTATCAACTAGATAGCCTACTTACAGAGGAGCAAATACTTATCAGAAGCTCTATCAGGGATTTCGTGAAAAAGGAAATCTCTCCATACATCGAAGACTGGGCAGAGCGCGCACATTTCCCTTATGAAATTGTAAAGAAGTTTGGTGATATAGGCGCATTCGGTCCCACCATCCCAGTTGAATATGGTGGCGGTGGACTCGACTATGTGTCATACGGTTTGATTATGCAGGAGATTGAGCGCGGTGATTCCGGCATGCGCTCTACCGCATCGGTACAGGGATCCTTGGTGATGTATCCTATCTATAAGTTTGGAAGCGAGGAGCAAAGGAAGAAATACCTGCCTAAGTTGGCCTCCGGGGAATGGCTTGGATGTTTTGGGTTGACCGAACCCGATCACGGCTCCAATCCCAGCGGCATGGTTACTAACTTCAAGGACATGGGTGATCATTATTTGCTCAACGGAGCAAAAATGTGGATATCGAACTCCCCTAAATCTGATGTAGCCGTGGTATGGGCGAAAAATGAAGCAGGAAGAATTCATGGACTTATTGTAGAGCGGGGCATGGAAGGTTTTACTACTCCAGAGACCCATGGCAAATGGTCTTTGAGAGCAAGTACCACAGGCGAACTGGTGTTCAACAACGTAAAGGTTCCTAAGGAAAACCTACTGCCCGGTAAGAGTGGGTTAGGAGCGCCTATGATGTGCCTGGATTCGGCCCGATTTGGAATTGCGTGGGGTGCCATCGGTGCTGCCATGGATTGCTACGATTCTGCCAAACGCTACTCGAAAGAACGAATCCAGTTTGGTAAGCCTATTGGCTCTTTCCAACTCGTGCAAAAGAAGCTGTCAGAAATGCTGACCGAAATCACCAAAGCGCAGCTGCTCAACTGGAGACTCGGGGTTTTAATGAATGAAGGAAAGGCAACCACTCCCCTTATTTCCATGGCCAAACGTAATGGTGTGGAAATGGCGCTCAAGATTGCAAGGGAAGCAAGGCAGATTCACGGAGGCATGGGCATTACAGGCGAGTATCCGATGATGCGCCACATGATGAACCTGGAGTCGGTGGTGACTTACGAAGGAACACATGACATACATCTACTGATTCTGGGTAATGAGATTACCGGTATTCCGGCCTTCGTCTAGTCGATACTGAATCGACAGCGATGAAAGTACTAACCATCTTAGGTGCACGTCCACAATTTATCAAGGCTGCCACAGTTTCTCGCGCCTTTGCGAAGATTGGCATCACCGAAGTGATCATTCATACCGGTCAACACTTTGATAGAAACATGTCTGCGGTGTTCTTCCAGGAGATGGACATTCCTCAGCCGCACTACAACCTGGAAATAAGCGGGCTACCTCATGGCGCGATGACCGGCCGCATGCTGGAGCAAGCGGAAAATGTAATTCTCCAAGAAATGCCTGACTGTGTGCTGGTCTATGGGGATACAAACTCTACCCTTGCAGGGGCGCTGGCTGCAGCCAAACTTCATATTCCCATTGCGCATGTGGAGGCAGGTCTGCGCAGTTTCGAAATGAAGATGCCTGAGGAAGTGAACCGGATACTCACCGACAGGATAAGTAGCTATCTGTTCTGCCCCACCTCTACCGCGGTTGCTAATTTAGAAAGGGAGGGCTTTAGTAATTTTGGTTGCGAGATAATCCAATGCGGAGATGTGATGTACGATGCGGTGTTGCATTACAAGGATAAGATTACTGAGAAGTCCACTATTCTGGATGATGTTGGAATTGAGGACAAGCCATTTGTGCTTGCCACCGTCCACCGTGCAGAAAATACAGACAACCCTGACCGACTGAAAGCGATCTGCGATGCCCTTAATCAGATCGACTCTCAGGTTAAAGTCATTCTCCCTATGCATCCACGCACAAAATCACTTCTGGATAAACACGATATCAAATTGAATGTGTCCATCATCGAGCCCGTGGGATACTTTGATATGCTTGCGCTGCTCTCCCGATGCGAACTGGTGATGACCGATAGCGGTGGACTACAAAAGGAAGCTTACTTCTTCTCAAAGTATTGCATTACTCTTCGCGACCAGACTGAATGGGTTGAGTTGGTCGAAGCAAAAGCGAATTTTTTGACGGGGGCGAAGACAAGTTTGATTACATCTACCTTTGATAGGCTTATTAAGGCTGAGAAGCTCACCACTTCTCCCCTCTATGGTGATGGTCATGCCGCTTCCAAGATCGCTGCCCGACTTAATTCCATTTAAATCAACAAAAAGCATTTAGAATTAGCGGGAGCTTACTTTCTTTGCAAGAACTATGGCCAGAATATTAACAGGCATACAAAGCAGCGGCAAACCTCACCTGGGAAATCTTCTTGGTGCAATCATCCCCGCTATTGAACTTTCCAAAAAGCCTGGCAATGATTCGTTTCTCTTCATTGCAGATCTCCACTCGCTGACTACCATCAAAGATGCGCAGGAGCGCATTGAAAATGTCAATGCGGTAGCGGCAGCCTGGCTCGCGTTTGGATTTGATGTTGATAAGAATTGCTTCTACCGACAATCCCGCATTCCTGAGGTTTGTGAGATGACCTGGTATTTGAGCTGCTTCACGCCCTACCCGATGCTGGCGAATTCCCACTCCTTCAAGGACAAGTCAGACCGACTTTCGGATGTCAATGCAGGATTATTTACCTACCCTGTGCTGATGACCTCTGACATTATCATGTATGATGCAGAGTTTGTACCAGTGGGCAAAGATCAACAGCAGCATCTGGAAATTGCACGAGATATTGCCAGTTCATTCAACTCAAAATACGGTGACACCTTTGTAGTTCCTGAAGCCAAGATTGACAGTAATCTGATGACTATCCCCGGCACAGATGGGCAAAAGATGAGCAAATCCTATGGCAACATCATCGACATTTTTCTCCCAGACAAGGCGCTCAAGAAACAGATTCAAGGTATCGTAACGGACAGCACGCCACTTGAGGAACCCAAAAACCCGGATACCGATAATGTATTTGCGCTTTATAAACTATTGGGTACGCCAGCGCAGACGGAGGCACTTCGAGAAAAATACCTGGCTGGCAATTTTGGATATGGTCATGCCAAGCAAGCACTCTTTGAACTAATCACTGAGAAGTACAAAAAAGAGCGATCAACCTTCAACTTCTACATGGAAAATCCTGAGGAGCTAGAAAGCAAACTAATTCAGGGCGAAGCAAAGGCGCGCGTTGTAGCCAATGAGGTACTGAACCGCGTCCGTAAGAAATTAGGATATAGGTAAGTCTTACTTAGCCGACCAGACCACCTCTTGTTTTTCTTTCCCAACGTTGAGCAACACCCTTATGGGATTCGGTATCAAGGCCAATTTCGTTTCCTTTCCCGGATACTTGTCCACTTCCACATAGACACCGTCCGTTAGTTCTACCTTATATTCATCCCCTTGTACGGCATACGACTTAGCTATATAAGCTATCGGATAAAGTACTTCTGTATCCGGGCAGATTTCATCGTGAACGTCCTGCAGAATCTCTTCCATGTATTCACCATATTCACCTTGAAAATCATCCTCTAAATCATGAAGTTCCTCCTCCAGGTCGTCATACTTCGGGTCATTGTACTTGAGGGCATGCAATTCATTTCGTTTCTTCACGATTTCCTGCAATGCCTTGTCCAGAGCCTTAATATCCATATCTAAATCCATCTTTAGTCTGTATGTTTTTTAGTTCTAGAATTGATCCGCAAATTAAAACAAAACGTGGATTATGCGTAATTTTAGCAATCAATAAACGATTGACTCATGGAGCAAGATTTTCTACCTCTCAACGGCACCGACTATATAGAATTTTATGTGGGTAATGCCAAGCAGGCATCACTCTACTACCAGCACTGTTTTGGCTATGAGTTGATCGCCTATGCGGGTCCGGAGACTGGCGTGAAAGGGAGAGCCTCCTATGTGCTAAAACAAGATAAGATCAGGTTGGTGCTCACTTCATCCCTGGAACCTAATTCAATTATATCTGAACACGTCAAAAAGCACGGTGACGGTGTGAAGGTATTGGCACTGTGGGTGGATGATACCGTAAAATCTTTCAAGGAGACCACCTCGCGTGGTGCAGAGGCGGTCAGCGAACCACAGACTTTGATGGATGAGCATGGTGAAGTGGTGGTCGCTTCCATCAAAACCTACGGTGAAACGATTCACACTTTCGTGGAGAGAAAAAACTACACAGGCGTGTTTCTTCCGGGATTCAAGCCTACCAAAAGTACGCTGAAGGTAAAACCCATCGGACTGAAATACATTGATCATTGTGTGGGCAATGTAGAACTGGGTCAGATGAACAAGTGGGTGGAGTTTTATGAAACCGTAATGGGCTTTAAGTTGCTGGTTACATTCGATGACAGTGACATCTCCACTGAATACAGTGCCCTAATGTCCAAGGTAGTCTCCAATGGAAACGGGTACATTAAATTTCCCATTAATGAGCCCGCTAAAGGAAAGAGGAAGTCACAAATAGAAGAATACCTTGACTTCTACCATGGTGCAGGTGTGCAGCATATCGCTATTGCCACCGATGATATTATCAAGACGGTTTCAGAACTAAGAGAGCGTGGTGTAGAATTTCTCTATGTGCCGGAAGTGTATTATGATGATGTGCTGGACAGAGTAGGGAAAATCAATGAAGACCTCCAGTCTTTGAAGAAGCAGAATATTCTGATCGACCGTGATGATGAGGGCTACCTGCTGCAAATATTTACGAAGCCTGTGCAAGACAGGCCTACTTTGTTTTTCGAGATTATCGAACGCAATGGTGCCAAGTCATTTGGCAAAGGAAATTTCAAAGCACTTTTTGAATCCATTGAGCGTGAGCAAGCACTGCGTGGCAATTTGTAATAGTTTGGTTTCGTAATGTATTCTTTATTTCTGAAGAGGTAGATATTTAATCAAATTGATGGACATAGTAGAGAAATCCAGGGCTTCTGCGAATGCCTGGCTGAATGATCCTGTAATTGACGCAAGCACGAAGTCGGAAGTATCCGACATGCTACATCACACCGACTCCAAACTTTTGGTAGACTCCTTCTACAAGGATCTGGAATTTGGCACAGGCGGCTTGAGAGGTATCATGGGCGCTGGGTCCAATTGCGTTAATAGATACACTATTGGCAAAGCGACCCAAGGACTTGCCAATTATTTGAAGCGTTCATTTCCTGCAGCGCCCGTCAAGGTGGCGATCGCCTTTGACTCACGGAATCGAAGCAAGGAATTGGCACATGTCACCGCTTCTGTATTTTCCGCCAATGGTATTGAGGTCCACATCTTTGAAGCGCTTAGGCCTACTCCCCTTTTATCTTTTGCCATTCGTTACCTGGGATGTCAATCCGGTGTGGTGATTACCGCTTCACACAATCCAAAAGAATATAATGGATACAAAGCATACTGGACCGATGGCGCACAGCTTATTCCTCCACATGACGAAGCCGTGATCAACGAAGTAAATGCCATTACCAGCTTTGACATGATCAAATTCAAGGCTGACGAAGATAAGATATTTACGATCTCAAGCGAGCTGGAAGATGCTTATTACAAACAAGTGGCAGCAGCTGTGCCTTCCCTTGAAATCATCCGCAAGCACAACGACATCCCTATTGTCTTTTCTGGTTTGCACGGCACAGGCAGCACCATGGTGCCTGAGTGCTTGAGTAGACTTGGTTTTACGAACTGCATCACTGTTGCTGAGCAGGCGCAACCAGATGGGAGCTTCCCTACTGTTGCCTCACCAAATCCTGAAGAGCAGTCTGCCATGCAAATGGCGTTGCAGCTAGCCAAAGAAAAAAATGCAGAGCTGGTCATGGCCACGGACCCCGATGCAGATCGGGTCGGCATTGGCATCAAAGATAGCAAGGGTGATTTTTTCCTTCTCAATGGTAATCAGGCATTCAGCCTCATGATTTGGTTTATTCTAAGAAACCTCGAGCGAAACGATCGGCACTACATTGCCAAGACCATTGTGACCACGGAGTTGGTTGACGAAATGGCCAAATATTTTGGAGTAACCTGCTACAATACCCTCACTGGTTTCAAATACATCGCAGCGCTAATCAATGAACTTGAGGACACCAAAACATTTATTGCTGCAGGCGAAGAAAGTTATGGCTATATGGTCGGTGACTTTGTGCGGGATAAAGACGCGGTGTCTGCCTGCGCCTTCTTTGCGGCCATGGCTGCTGCAGCCAAAGATGAGAAAAAGACTTTGTTCGATTGGCTCGTAGAAATATATCAAGAGCATGGCTTTTATAAAGAGGGACTCGTTAATGTGGTGAGGAAGGGTGCGGATGGCGCAAGGGAAATAAAAGAACTTATGACTCAATTTCGTACAAGCCCTCCCGTTTCTTTTAATAACGAAAAAGTGGTGCGTGCATTGGACTATCAAGCGCAAATAGAAAAAGATCTGATTTCTGGCACACAAAAAGAAATCATTCTGCCCGCATCAGATGTACTCCAGTTCTATACCGAAAAAGGCACCAAGATTTCGGTGAGGCCTTCCGGGACGGAGCCTAAAATAAAGTTTTACATTAGTGTCTCAGATAAACTAAGCAGCCCTGATGAGTATGAGTTAAAAAATCGGGAGCTTGACTTTAGAATTGAAAGCATCAAAAAACAACTTATCACATGACAACCATTGAATCACTAAAGAAACTATTTGCCAGGGACCTAGATGTGCTGGCTAAAGAAATTGAATCTTACAACTCGGAGGAATTGCTTTGGGTGATTAAAGGCGATGTCAAAAACTCAGGGGGCAATCTCTGCCTGCATCTTTGTGGAAACCTCCAGCACTTTGTAGGAACGATTTTGGGAAAGACTGATTATGTAAGAAACCGAGATGCAGAGTTCAATGACAAGGACGTCCCACGAACGAAACTCCTAGCTGAAATTAAGGCAACAAAAGCTGGGGTTGCAAAGACTCTGGAAGGCCTCACGGAGGAGGACCTAAAGAAGGAATATCCTGTTCAGGTGTTTGGAGAGCCTATGACGACAGAATACTTTTTGATTCACCTGTTGGCTCACCTTACCTATCACCGTGGTCAAATCAACTACCATCGAAGATTAATGACTGACTAGTAGTCAGTTTTGATCTAGATTGATTTGAAGTATTTTTGTTCCTCATATGAAGAAAGTCGCATTTTATACCTTGGGCTGCAAGCTGAATTATTCAGAGACTTCCACCATTGCGCGTGGATTTGAGGAGAAAGGCTATAAGAAAGTGGATTTCACCGACACACCAGACATCTTCATCATCAACACCTGTTCTGTGACGGAGAACGCAGACAAGAAGTGCCATAAATTGGTGCGTGAAGCTCGCTCCATCTCACCGAACGCGTATGTAGCCATTATAGGCTGCTATGCACAACTAAAGCCAAAGGAAATATCGGAAATACCTGGAGTAGACGCAGTGCTGGGAGCCGCTGAGAAATTCAGGTTAGTGGAACTACTGGATGGTTTTGAGAGGCCTGCTAACACAGCCATCTACGAGTCAACTATTGAGGAAGTCAAGCAATTTAACACTGCATACTCCGCGCAAGATCGCACTCGTACTTTCCTTAAGGTGCAAGATGGATGTGACTATTCCTGCACCTTTTGTACGATCCCCTTGGCAAGGGGGAGCAGTCGCAGTGACAGTATTGAGAATATCATAAAGGCCGCCACGGACATAGCAGCGCAGGATGTGAAAGAAATTGTGCTGACCGGTGTCAACACAGGTGACTTTGGCCTTCAAGGTGGAAGGCGCGTGGAGCGTTTTATTGATTTGATCAGAGCCTTGGACAAAGTGGAGGGGATAGAAAGAATTAGAATTTCCTCGATCGAGCCAAACCTATTGACCAACGAAATCATTGAATTCGTTGGCCAATCCCAGAAGTTCGTTCCTCATTTTCATATTCCCCTTCAATCCGGGTCGAATAAGATTTTAGGTTTTATGAAAAGGCGTTATCAGCGAGAACTTTATGCAGAACGTGTTGGTACTATTAAATCATTGATGCCTCATTGCTGCATAGGTGTAGATGTAATCGTTGGTTTTCCCGGAGAGACCGAAGTTGATTTTCTTGAGACCTACAGGTTTCTAAATGAATTGCCTATCTCCTACCTGCACGTTTTTACCTACTCTGAAAGGGACAATACGCTCGCTGCCTCTATGAGTGGAGTCGTTTCCGGCAAGGACAGGGCAAAGCGTTCCAAGATGCTGCACATTCTTTCGGATAAAAAGAGGCGGGCTTTCTATGAGGCACACGTGGGTAGACAATTTACCGTGCTATTTGAGAATGACATCGAGAACGGGACTATGGAAGGCTTTACTGAGAACTACATTCGCGTGAAAGCCAAGTACGATCCGATTCTTGTGGGCAGTACCAAGAAAGTTAAACTTGTAGCAATCAACGAGAATGGATTAGCGGAAGTTGAGGATGTTGAAATTGAGGCGATGAGCCATTAGTCTGCAGTCATTAGATTTTTAGACAATCACCCCGTCTTTCATTTCCAGTTTTCGATCCGCCATATTGGCAAACTCCTGGTTGTGGGTGACAATCACAAAAGTATGTCCCAGTTCATTCTTGAGTTTGAAGAACAGTTGATGCAGGTCTGCGGCATTTTCTGAATCCAGGTTTCCACTGGGTTCATCCGCAAAAACCAATGACGGAGAATTGATCAGCGCCCTTGCCACGGCAGTGCGTTGCTGTTCTCCTCCTGACATTTCGGAGGGTTTGTGATTTGCTCTTTCACTCAGGCCCAAAAGTGATAAAAGCTCCAAAGCCTTTTTTCTCAATTGTTTCTCATCGCCTCCTCCGATCAGGCCGGGCATCATTATATTTTCTAACGCGGTAAACTCTGGCAATAGGTTGTGAAACTGGAAAACAAAGCCAATGTTTTTGTTTCTAAACCGCGCCAGATCTGGAGCAGAATTGTCAAATAAGTTTTTGCCCTCGATCAGTACCTCTCCCCGGTCCGGTGAATCTAAAGTCCCCAAAATATGTAAGAGGGTACTCTTTCCTGCCCCTGACGCGCCTACTATGGCCACCACCTCGCCCTTTTCTATTTGAATATCTACGCCCTTCAAAACCTTCAGAGATCCGTAAGATTTTTGCACTCCCACTGCCTTCAGCATTGTCCGTCTTTTAATGTTGAATTAAAGGTTTAAAAAAAGTAGCTTGCTTCCAAAATTATATATCCATGAACATTCACGAATATCAGGGCAAAGAGATTCTTAGAAAATATGGTGTGGCTATCCAGCGAGGTATTGTTGCGGACACCCCCGACAAAGCCGTTGCGGCCGCAAAGGAGTTAAGTGCCGAAACGGGAACGAAGTGGTTTGTGGTGAAATCTCAGATACATGCCGGTGGGCGGGGTAAAGGAAAGATTAAAGAGACAGGATCAAACGGGGTGGTGCTGGCCAAGAGTATTGATGAGGTCATGGATAAATCAAAGGCCATTCTGGGCGGTACGTTGGTGACGCACCAGACGGGCCCAGACGGAAAGAAAGTAAACAAAGTATTGATTGCTGAGGATGTTTATTATCCAGGCGAGTCGGAGCCCAAGGAATACTATATGAGTATTCTGCTTGACAGGGCAACGAGCAAACCTGTGATTATGGCCTCTACGGAAGGGGGTATGAACATAGAAGATGTGGCGGCCGAAACCCCAGAAAAGATTATTAAGGAGTGGATCGACCCCATGATGGGTTTACAGCCGTTTCAGGCCCGCAAGGTGGCTTTTGCGCTTGGTTTGGAGGGCACTGCATTTAAAGAGATGGTGAAGTTTATTAACTCCCTATATGCTGCCTATGTAGGTTTGGATGCCTCCATGTTCGAAATCAACCCTGTATTGAAGACCTCAGACAACAAGATTCTGGCGGTCGATTCCAAGGTGAATTTGGACGATAATGCGCTATTCAGGCATAAAGACCTTCAGGAGTTGAGGGATATCGAGGAAGAAGACCCTTTAGAGGTGGAAGCTGGAAAATCTGGTCTCAATTATGTGAAATTAGACGGAAATGTGGGTTGTATGGTCAATGGAGCCGGTTTGGCTATGGCCACCATGGATATCATTAAGTTATCTGGTGGCGAACCCGCCAACTTCCTGGATGTAGGGGGTGGAGCCAATGCGGAGACCGTGGAGGCCGGTTTCAGGATCATTTTGAAGGATCCCAACGTGAAGGCGATATTGATTAACATCTTCGGAGGTATCGTCCGCTGTGACCGTGTGGCCAGCGGTGTGGTGGAGGCTTACAAGAAAGTAGGTAACATTCCCGTGCCCATTATTGTGCGCTTGCAGGGTACAAATGCCGAAGAAGGAGCTAAAATCATCAAGGAAAGCGGCCTGAAGGTGTTCTCAGCGATCCTGCTGAAGGATGCCGCATCGAAGATCACTGAAGTTTTGGGCTAGATGAGGGTTTCCTTATTGCTATTTATTGCATAAATTGGAGGTTTAAGCCACATCTATGAGGAAGGCAGTCGTTATAGGATTCATATTCACCATGGTCATCTCGCTGGCCGATGCGCAGAGTTTCTATTCGATTCGGAGGGAGAGGTCGCTGATCGCGGTAGGAGGGATAGGCACTTCTACTTATCTTGGGGAGCTTTCCAATGAAGGGGACTACATTGATGCAAAACCTACAATTAATATTGGTTTGCAATATTATCTTACGAATAGAATTGCGTTGCGATCTGAAATTACCTGGTATACCCTAAAGGGAGATGATGCAAAAGCAGATCCGGAATCGGGAAGAGCTCCCAGAAACCTCTCCTTCACTTCAAGTAATTACGAGGTTAATGTAACAGGTATCGTCAATTTTTTTCCCCATGGAAGAAGGTTTTATCAACGGCCAGGGTTCAACCTGTATGGTTTTGCTGGAATTGGTCTTACCTATTTTAATCCTAAGACAGAATACCAAGGTCAAAAAATCGCCTTACAACCCTTACAAACTGAGCTTACAAAGTATAGTCGGGTAACACCAGTCATTCCGTATGGCCTGGGTGCACGATTTAAGGCAGGTCCCTTCTTTAGCGTTGCGATTGAGGGAGGGCTTAGAAAAACCTTCACAGACTACATGGATGATGTGAGTACGGTGCATAACGATGCATCCAAGTTTTCTGACCCGCTAGCCCATGCACTCTCGGACAGAAGACCGGAAATCGGTTTGCCTTTAGCAGCGGACGGATATATCCGAGGTAATCCAGACAAAGATGATTCGTATCTGCTCCTTACAGTAAAGGTAGAGTACTATCTGCCGTTCCAGGCAAAGTCGAGCTCCAACAAAAAACTTGTGAACAAGAAACGCAAGTCCTTCTACCGCTATAACAAGCGTGGAGGTTTAAAACGCTAGTAGCTTACTTATCTAAGACTTCGTATCGGGAGTAGTTGCTACGGTACTCTGGCACAAGTTCCTTCATAAGCGCTACCATCTTCAGTTCATTCTCATCGTAAACCAGATCTGGAAATAATTCCACAAAGTTATTGATTTCCTCGTATGCATACTCCCTTACCTTGCCAATCAAGATCTTGGGGTGATGCGTGGGAAGTGTATTCTCGCTATTGGTCAGCAGCTCTTCATACAACTTCTCTCCTTCTCTGATACCAGTAAATACAATCTTAATATCACGCTCAGGCTCCAATCCAGACAATTTTATCATTTTCGTGGCCAAGTCCAATATTTTAATAGACTTACCCATGTCAAAGACAAACACTTCTCCTCCTCTTCCCATGGTGCCCGCCTCCAAAACAAGTTCACAAGCTTCAGGAATTGTCATGAAGAACCGCGTTATATCTGGATGCGTCACTGTAACTGGACCGCCCTCCCTGATTTGCTTTTTGAACAAAGGAATTACCGAGCCATTGGAACCTAGCACGTTACCAAAGCGAGTGGTGACAAATGCCGTCACCCCAGACTTTGTGCTCACCAGGTGATTATTCAGCGCTTGCACATAGATCTCTGCAATCCGCTTCGAACAACCCATTACGTTGGTGGGATTGACCGCCTTGTCCGTTGATACCATTACAAATTTTTTCACTCCATGCTTCACTGCCAGATCAGCAAGGCACTTGGTACCCAAAATATTGCACGAAACCGCCTCTGAGGGATTACCCTCCATCATTGGCACATGCTTATACGCAGCCGCGTGATAGATAACCTCTGGTGCGAATTCTTGAAAAATAAAATCCATCCGCTGACTTATGGTAATATCAGCCAGGTAAGGAATTACTTTCACCTCACCATTTATTGATTTGAGTTCCCTTTCTATTTCATACAGTGGCGACTCTGCCTGATCTACCAGTAGAATGATCTTCGGCTCAAACCTTACTACCTGTCTGGCAATCTCTGCGCCAATGGAACCAGCCGCTCCCGTAATTAGCACGCACTTGCCCACTAAATCAGCCTTGACGTTCTTATTGTTAAGTCTAATGGACTCACGTCCCAGCAGCTCTTCAATATTAATTTCTTTAATCTGGCTGAAACTGAGCTCACCCCTTACCCACTTATCCACGGGCGGCACTGTTCGAACTTTGACCTTGTGTTTGATACACACATCCACCAGTTCATTTTTCCGGCTTAAAGAAAGATCACGTGCGGTGATCACAAGTTCGTCCACCCCAAGTCCGTCAATGAGCTTATCAAGTTCCTCGGTGTCCGCTTTGTAAATTTTTATACCATCAAGCGCCTTACCCATTTTGAAAGGATCATCCTCCAAAAAACCCACCACCTGCATGCGTGGTGTGGAATTAATGACGTGGCGGGTGACAATGCCCGTCTGGCCTGCGCCAAAGATCAGAACCCTGAAATTTTTCAAAATTGCTTGCTTGTAGTAAGAGAAGATATACTTCACCAGCAGTCGGTAATTGAAGAGGAACAGGAAACTGGAGAGAAGCGTTATTAGGATTACCGAATAAGGGATAAGGTTTTGCTTCAGGTTGTAAAATACAGCCAGGTTGGTCACTGACACAAATGCCATATTGATGATGACCATGTAGAAAATCCGTGTGCCATCTTCCACGCCAGTGTAACGTATGATCCCCTTGTAGCTGTTGGTGATAAGGATGGCCAACAAACCGTATCCCGTATAGACCGCGATGCCCGCCCACGGGTCATTGGCACCAATTTCTGAAGCGTTGAAGTTGAAACGTAACAGGTAGGCTATGCCGGCACTGAAGGAAATAAAAAAAAGGTCAATCACTATGATGACCCATCGGGGAAGGATTCTGAGGTTCTTTAGAAACTTAACCAGCACGCTATTTATCCTTTTTCCACGTACTCATTATTCTCCTCATGCCATACATGGCACCTCCGGCAATCAGAAATTCAATACCAGAGATGGGGACATCCGGATTACACGGAGGAAAGGGACAGGGATTTCCACCACCCCCAGGCGGTTGTGCCATAACTGGTTGCACTGAACCAACCAAAACTATGATGGCCACAATGAGTAATAAGAAAACCAGGGTACGCTTCACATTAGCAAGCCTCATTGCTTAATAATTCTTTTGTTCAACAAACCGTTTTCGCTTTGGATCTGAATGATATATACTCCGGCTGGCAACGAAGATAGGTCAAATTGCCCAATCCGTTGTGCGCCTGACATTTCGAGCTCCTCTTTATCAAAAATTTGTGTGCCTATTGAACTATACAGGCTGGCGGAGACCGCTGCTGTGGAATGGACGCGAACGAAAACTCTATCCGAAGTTGGATTGGGGTACACAGACACCATATCCTCCTCAAATTTCTCCAACCCTGGTTCTTTTCCTGCAGGGTTTAGGTACAATACAAATCTTTCTCCACCGGAAAGCGGATCGTTGGTTACTAAAAACGAATATTCTTTTTCGCCTGGAAGAATTTCTCGAAGGATGTCTTCAAAGCGGTCATAAAGGTACACCGAAGTTGGTGTGGTAAAGTTTTCAAACTCTATGAAATCGAGAATATAACTACCGGGCGTTGTTCCAGAAAGCCCAACATTAATTTCGACTCCAGATTCAGGAACGACCCCAACTTGATTTACAGCCAGTCTTTTCCTATCCTCAGTAATGGCATGCAAGCTCAGCAAGGTATCAGAGGGAAATTCGAAGGCATCAATCCTGGCATCGTATCCTATCGTGGTACCCTTCTGATTCGCCTTAACCAGCAACTCGTCTGATGAATTTTTAGCTAATATTCTTATGCGTACCTGATCCGGCTGTGCAGTGCGGAAGAAAGTCGCCTGTGAGATGCTTGCAAGATTAGCCTTCACTCCTTCCTGGGCACGCAGATCCGGAGTGCCAGAAGCCAATACCCAAAATGCTTGGCCATGGGCTATATATCTCGACCCTCCATTCGTACTTCCGCCCCCCAATGTATAGGACGCATAGTTATTGATTGCGTTATCCCACCAGTATATGGTAGGATCAATTCCACCATTGCGCGTCCATGCACCCGACTCCCAATCAATTGGAGAAGGATAGGGATTACCCACCAGGTTGAAGCCATCGTTGGAGCCGGTGATTGAGGGGTTCAGATCAACTTCACCAGTATTAATAGGTGCTCGTAGATTCCAGGTTGTTGGAGAAACATCATTTCTCACATAGACAGCGTAGCCCCTTCCAGGGATCATGGTCTCGGTATTTACCCCTCCAGCACTCGGGAACGGAGCGTATCGATTATTCAATGGCGCCACGATGGTCTCATCGTATAAATACATGGAAGTATTGTTTAAAACGCAACCGGTGCAAGGGGCACAATTGGTACATCCTGTTTGAGGTGGGAAGCTGCTGCCAGTGAATGGACCGGTTATTGGAATTTCTCCCTGCAGGTCTTCGGCTGTAGGATTATCAACCGGTGTGGAAATGTAGCGGTAAACTAAACCTTCGGCATCCATATAGCGCTGCACAGTAACGTTACCGGTCACATCTGCGGATCCACCCAACGAACCAATGCGGCCGTCTCCGCTGACTGTTGAAATCACTGTAAAGACCTGGTTGTTGCCTGGGCCGTCTGCATCAAAGAGCGCATCATTATCGAGTGTCAATTCGCCCACCAAGTTTACGCCAGCCGTTTGATCCAATTGAACGTCCGGTGAGGCCGCTCCTTGTCCTACGTGCAGATTGAAGAAAGTGGTTGGGGATGTACCTTGAATACTTTGCGTAGTCGATCCCGAAAAGGTTATTCGGCCATTGCTATTAGTGAAGGTTCCATCATTAATCCAATTACCACCAATAGAATGATCGAACAGACCTGCCGTTAGCGTTGATCCTGCACCTATATTAATCCCACCACCAATAGACAATCCTATCACGGCAGTGGCCGAAGCCGTACCACTCAGCGTCAAATCTCCTCCTATAGCTGTTGTGCCTGTCTGTAGGGTTTTTGCTCCAGTGCCAGACAAGGTCAGGTTGAAGTAATTATTATTGTTTATTGTTTGTGCCGATCCAGTGAAGTTGACTGTATTGTTTGCTACATTGGCCGATAAGTTGGTAATGGCACTGGCACCTCCCAAGCTGAGTACCGCGCCAGCTCCCTGAGCCAGAGTGCCGGAACCGGAAAGCGCATTGTTCACCGTCAGGCTTCCGTTGTTGGTTAATACGTTAGCACCACCGTTGACGGTCACATTATTCATTGTAAATGTACCGTTCAAATCCTGCGATGTAGAATTAAATATATAGGTTCCCGTTCCGGCATTGAATGTTCCGTTGTTGGTGATTCCACCACCCTGGACAGTCACATTTTCATTGGTATTGTTCCACGAGCCGTTAACTGTAATGAGCCCTCCGAAAGTCTTCGTACCGGGGTTATTAGTTATTGTGAACGCGCCATCAATTGTAGTGGTACCAGTCACTGCAAACGTTACCCCACTCACATCCAATGTAGTTCCTCCGCCCACATTCAGTGCGGCTCCAACGGTCAGGTTTCCGGCTGGTGTTTTTGTTCCGCTGCCTGACAAGGTGAGGTTATTGTAGGAAAATACCTCTATCGTCTGGGCTGCTCCATTGTATTCTACCGTGCCAGTACCTGCTGTCAAAGTTCCTGAAGATCCTGCAAAAAAAGTACCTCCCACTTGCAACAAGCCTGCCCCTGAAAATATCACCGTGCTGCTTGCGCCAACCCCAGTAATGTTCCCACTTATTGTCACTACACCTGTCGATATATCGATCTCTTGGTTTCCACTACCAGCTCCCGCAAAGTCCAAACTTCCTGCAGTCACAGTGTGAGATCCCACCACAAGTCTATTGGTCCTGGATGCAAAAGATTTTCTTGGGATCGTCACAGCTCCTGCCACCGTCAGGTCCCCACCCGGAATAAGAACCAACGTGTTATCTGCGTCTTGCCCTTCATCAAAGGTTATGGCCTCACATGATATCGCTGAGTTTATTGAGACCAGCCTCGCCCCGGAATTAGACCCAATGAATACGTAGTCACCTGGCCCAGGGGTACTAGCAGCAGGCGCCCCGCCAAAACCAGCATTAGACCAGTTAGTATTCAAACTCCACGATCCGCTAGCTATGGAAAAGAAATTATTCGCGGTCGAGGCTACGGTAATAAGTCCTGTACCACTAAAAAAGGTATCATTCTGATTGGCTGCCGGTGGTGCACTCGAGGTACTTCCCCACGTGCCTGCGGCCTGAATCGGACCGGCCAGCGCCAGTAGATTCGAAGTGTATGTATTGGCATTGTCTAGCCCGGCTATTGCTCCAGTTTCTATAGATAAAGTCCCTGTGATCGCGGCACTTAGTCCTAATGTTTTTGTGCCAGTGCCACTCAATATCAATTCGTTAAATGTCGTAGCGCCTCCCGTAATGTTCTGGCCCGAACCATTAAAGTTTATCGTGCTGCCTGTCCCATCAAAGGTACCGCCATTGGTCCAGTCGCCAGCTATAGTATGCGTGAACGATCCCGATGTAAACGAAGTACCTACGCCAATTGACATGTTGCCCACGATACTCAAATCCGTAACCGCACTGGTAGATACACTGCCTCCAATGGTAAAATTCCCTCCTATGTTGGCCGTGCCACCCTGAAGCGTCACTGTGCCACTACCCGACAAGATCAAGTTATCAAAGTCATTGCTGTTGACCGTTTGGCCTGCTCCTGTGTAGTTAACCGTGTTGGGATTCGTGCTCGCATCCATAGTCGCAATGGTACTCAATCCACTTATGTTGAGAACTGCAC